>NZ_PPUZ01000037.1:0-48513 GCF_004212645.1 Pseudoalteromonas rubra
TGGACTTGACCAGTACAAAGAGACTTCCATAGAGTTTTACTAACCGACGTACTTCCTTATGAAGTACCGTTTATCTTAACAAATGAAGGATTCTACAAGATTTCAGTAAAGTCTCGAACATTCAGCGCTAATCATATACTACATGACATTTTATTTAAAAATAACTCTGAAACACGACCTTTGATGTATAAAATAACAAAGGACTCTAACTCTGAGAGAACTTTGTATCTTCCTCATCCAGCCATACAGCTCAAAGTTTGTAACCTATATAGAGATTACAATCAATTGATTACACACTTGTGTAACAGAAGTAGCTTTTCTCTTAGGTACCCCTCAAAGATAGCTGATTCATACTATGCTAAAACTGATTCTTCAGATTTTGACCCCTCTGAAAAGTTTAAAGACGAAGGCGCAGCAATTGATGGGGATATTGATCCCGTTTATGCTAGCACTTTCTTTGAATACAAAGATGTTGGCTTTCTATATAAATTCTATGACTCTTACCAATTCCACAGGATTGAGAAAAAGTTTAATAAGTTGTTCAAGTTTGATATCGCTAAATGCTTCCCCTCAATATCTACATTTCAGCTTTCAAAATCCATTCGAGAATTAGAAAGTTATATCAAATCAAAAAATCACCATAGTTTTGAAAACTTGTTTGAGCGCTTAATGACAGATGCAAACCTTGGCGAGCACCATGGTATTGTTGTTGGACCAGAGTTTTCCAGGATTTTTTCTGAGATTCTATTGCAATCTATAGATTGTGAAGTAAAAAACAAACTGGAAATCGAGCACAAACTATTTGAAAATAAAGATTATGTTGTTAAAAGGTATGTGGATGATTACTTTTTATTTCACAATAATGAGCATGTCCGACAATTAGTATATAGAACCATAACGGAAGAGTTAGAGAATTACAAACTATATTGCAATGAGTCAAAAAACCAATCTTTTGGTGTCCCTTTCATTACAGGCGTAACCATCGCCAAACAACAATACAAACACCTAATACAGAACATATTTAATAAATTCGACCGTATAGATAAAGAAAAAAAGATCATGGGAGTTATCAGCCCCATGAATAGATACTATCAAATATCAAACCAATTGATAACGGATATCAAATGCATTGTATTTAACAATGGAATTTCGTATTCAAGTATCACTGGCTACTACTTTACTCTCGCTAGGGTTAAGGTATCTGAAATAGAAGAACATATTTCAGATTTCAAAGATGATAAAAATCAATGCGAAAGAATGACAAACTTTCTACTGATTATAATAGAGCTTTCTTTCTTTGTTTATTCTATGGACTTCAGGGTTAGGAGCACGTACCTAATTTCTCAGATAATAATCATTATCAATAAAATCGCCAACTCTCTAGGGAAATATAATTCTGAAATAATTAAGAAAAAAATATATGACGAATCTTACCTTGCTATAAAATCATCCATAAATAAAAATACAATGAGAGACATTGAGTGCTTGAACTTGCTAATCGCAATAAGAGATATTGATATTAGCTATCAATTATCTAAAGACGTTCTAGAAACGATTGTAAATTTAGATATTAAGGATAAGACCAATTACTTTAGCCTAATGACTAGCTTATTTTATGTTCAGGACAAGAGGGCGTACTCTTCAACTAGAACAAAGGTTGTCAACTGTATTTTAGAAAAGTTCAACAGAGAATACTTTACAGTTAAAAATGATTCTGAACTTATCCATATTTTCTTTGACTCATTATCATGCCCATATTTGACTCGTAAGATGAAAGCCCAAATAGCTGATAGAGCATTATCCAGAATATGCAAACTTAATGAAGGTGATATTGATGAAATAGTAGATCAGATTTCAAAGCAAAACTGGTTTATTGATTGGGATATTTCGTCTTCTGAATCTATTGAAAGGTTATTAACGAAAAAGGAATTGAAATCCCCTTACGGTAGTTGATACAATGGGACGCACGCATTGTAATACCTCTGATTTATTCAGTTGATTTCACACACGACTTAACGACAACGCGTGCTACCCTCCACTTTATTAAGTAAGTCAAAAGACACTCAGCGCAAAGCTTGTGCGCCAAACATACACCGTCTTTGTTCGTAATCAGTTCCAAAGATAAGGATGTAGCGCCATAGCAATATTGACCACTTGAATTTGAAATTCAGAGGTTGGGATCTTTGTGTTACTTTTTAAGTTGTAACCGAAATTTGCCCATGCATGCAGGTATGATCAAATTTCGGTCAAAGAAACAGTCCGTTATGGCTGTTGAGTTGGTCTTGTAATCGTCGGGGCAAAGTGGGCCACAGCTGGCAGCGATGGCGAGCTTGCTCCTCCACCAACACCACCTACTATTTTAGCTAACACTTTTTCAGGGCGTAATTTCTTTCTCATTGGTTAAACATCCTTCTCTGAATTCGGCTTTCAATACGTACCTGACCAGAGCAACTATGTACAACAAGTGCAAAATGGCCACTGTATTGTCTCGCACGTAAAGCTTAATTGGCGCGTTAGAAACAAACTTGTACAGAAAAACTTCGCACCAGGTTACAAGATTGATTATTTCTACAGCGGCAAGGACAAGCGATTTCGGTTAAAGAAACAGCTAGTTATGGCTGTTGAGTTGGTCTCGTAATCGTCGGAGCAAACTGTGCCACAGTTGGTAGAGATGGTGATTGTGACCCGCCACCGGCACCACCAACCACTTTTGACAGCAACTTTTCAGGGAGTAATTTCTTTCTCATTGGTTAAACATCCTTCTCTGAATTCGGCTTTCAATACGTACCTGACCAGAGCGGCTATGTACAGCAAATGCAAAATGGCCACTGTATTGTCTCGCACGTATAGCTTAATTGGCGCGTTAGAAACAAACTTGTATTTGTACAGCAAAACTTCGCACCAAGTTACAACATTGATTGTTGCTACAGCGGCAAGGACCAGCAATACAGAAAGCTCTTGCAAAGAAATATAGTGTTTGTTTACAACATTATTAAAAAAATCATGGCCTGAGCGTTCGTAAAGCCAATAAGCAATCTTCTGTCTGTACATGATTGGCAAGAGGAAAGCTAAGTTCATCGCCGCCGCATAAGCATAGTAATGTACTTGCCAATTCAACGCAACGCTTATTAACAATTCGTCAACGAGTTCAACACACCCTAGTGTAAGCAAGAACCACCTAGCGGTTTCAAACCGCCAAGTCATGTAAAGACCATACAAAATAACGAAGATTGGCGAGTAGTCTACAATTATATATAAATAGTCCATTTATTATTCTCCTGAATCTTTGTTTTCTGGTGTAAGGTCTTTGCTGTCGTCTGAGAGTATGTTTTTTATGTTACTTATCGATAGATCTTTGCCACAGACAAGGTAAAATTCAAACATTTGAGAAATAGTCATCTCAGTTTTTCCTGATTCATAATTCGAGATCGTGGCTTGGTTTATACCAAGCTTCCTGGCCAGCTCTTCCTGGGACAGCCCTAGCTCTTGCCTTATTAGACGGATAGAACGCTGAACCTGGAGCCTAAAGTTCTCAACTTTTCTTGTCCTTGATGCGTTATTGTTTTTCATTCCTATAGCTATCTCCCTGTAGGATGGATAGCGGAATTTAACAATAAAAACATATTGCTAACAAGAGAAAAGAGTTCGTTTTGTGTCTGCAAGAGCATTTTATTAAATATTTTATAGTGAGAGGGGTCATCGTGTGAAAACCCTTGCGTTCAGACCTCGCACTTTTTTGTGAAACCAGCCTAAAACTCCATTTCCAATCAATATGCTGTGCAAAAGTGTATTTTTACATAGCAAGTGGTATATCTTTTTATTTATACAAATAAATCAATATGTTACGACACACCGCCAAAGTCAAAATCGCACTTTGTCAGTAGCTTAGATTGCATGCCGTTGAATTTTATACCTTTTACTGGTTTAAGAAGGGTTAAAATGTCAGTAAGTCAGCCGTTTTGGGAACAGCCGACAGGACATCGACATTTTTACCCCCTACAGCCCTTGTACGACGCGGCCTCGATCCGCTATAGTACCAGTGACCCCGACTTTAGAGGGGATTGAGACGACACAGTATGCTCTCCTATGGAGAATTCCCTTTCGTACCAGTGACCCCGACTTTAGAGGGGATTGAGACGAGTAGAAACTATAATGACTATTATAAGAGCAAATAGTACCGGAAGCCCCGACTTTAGAGGGGATTGAGACAAACCCGTGCAAAACATGTAACAATCTTTTTCGTACCGGTTGCCCCGACTTTAGAGGGGATTGAGACGGTTGGTTTTAAGGGCAATTGCTCTGTCTTGGGTACCGGTGGCCCCGACTTTAGAGGCTGAGAGCCGCCCGGAAAAAGCATCGCTTTTTCAGGCTCGATGAGTGAAAATCATGCGTTTTAAAAAGCACCGCTTTTTGCATGATTTGAACACTGGAGGCAGGACGCCGTAAGCCAGTTTTGGTATTTTGCAGTAAAAGCAAAATAGTAAAACAGGCCCTGGACGGCCGATTCTGGCGAACGCACTACTTAGCGCTTCATGGATGAATCAACGATGCCGTTGTCGAACTGTTTGTTGAAATGACCCCGACTTTAGAGGCTGAGAGCCGCCCGGAAAAAGCACCGCTTTTTCAGGCTCGAAGGTGAGGCCCTGGATGGCCGAACAGGTTGGCGCTTCATGGATGAATCAACAATGCCGTTCTAAAACTAGGTGAAAAGTGACCCTGTAGTGCCATACCAAATCCAACCACCTGAATAGCGGTGTTAATATACACCTCAGAATCAGCCGAACTGGCGACCACACCGAGCACCACTGACCAAACAAACCATCATTACACCGATAAACTCCACCACCTAAAACAAGGAATAACATGCACGTAAGACCCGCAGAACAAAAGGATTTAGAGATTCTCAGCCAGATTTGTATGGCATCATTTGATAGTGCCCTGGCCGATACCTTGCCAGCAGCTGGTCGGGATACTTTTAAGGCTATTGCCGCTCCTGCTGCGATTGCGGCGCGGCTGGCGGAGGATAATCAAGTTTTGGTGGCTGAAAATGCAGGCAAGCCTGTTGGTATGCTTGAGCTAAAGGCGGGTCGTCATATTGCCATGTTGTTTGTTACTCCTGCTCAGCAACATCAGGGCGTTGGCAAAGCGCTTATTAATGCCGCATTTGAGCTGGCCACGGAGCAGAGCGTTACGGTTTCGGCTTCGCTGCCATCGGTGGGGGCTTATCAAAAGTATGGTTTTGAGCTCGCCGGAGAGATTGCCGAGTCTGGCGGCCTGGTTTATCAGCCTATGGAAGCCTCGCTGCCCTAGCCGCTTTTGTAAGCCTCCAAATGCTTGCATTCAGGGTGCCACGGCCCTGATAAATGCGCCAATCAGTGGTCGTTTTTATTGATCATTCACTACACTGTAAGTTCAGTACGTGAAGTGAGATGCACTATGTTCGACGATGACGCGCTCCTGTTTGGCTCTGATGATGAGCCCGATGAGTCACCCACTCTGCCCCCCTGGAAAATTCTGTTGGTTGATGATGAAGAAGACATCCACCAAATTTCCAGGCTGGTACTGGAACAAATGGAGCTGGATGGCCGCGGCGTGACCTTTTTGAATGCCTACAGTGGCACTCAGGCACAACAAGTGCTGGCTGAACACGACGATATTGCGCTGATTTTACTTGATGTTGTCATGGAAACCGCCGAAGCAGGCCTGGACTTTGCGAAATACGTGCGTGAAGAGGCGCAAAATCATAAGGTACGGATCATATTACGCACCGGCCAGCCGGGTATGGCGCCGGAGTCCGACATTACCCGGGAATACGATGTTAACGACTACAAAACCAAAACGGAGCTGACCAGCAGTAAACTAAAAGCCTCAGTACTGGTTGCGCTGCGCACCTACCAGCATCTGGATAAAACCCAGCAAGTGCAGTCCGGGTTAGACAAAATCATCACCTGCACCAACGCTTTGCTGAGCGACTCCGAGCTGGTTGAATTTGAACTCAGGGTGTTTCAGAGCCTGACAGAAACGCTGCCGTTAAGTCAGCAGTTTGAACCGGCGCCAATGAGCGTTTTTATCGTCTCACTTGAGCGCGACAGCGAGCACTTTGAGCAGATCCTGCCACAAGAAGCGGTTAGTTTAGATATCCCGGCCCCCATCCAGACACAATTTATAGCTCAGTATAACGCGCACGAGCGTGCCCACGCAGAGCGCAGTGTGGTGCTGGATAACTACGCCATGCTGTTTCTGGGCGATAAAAGCGACGGCACCCCGGTTTTTGCAATTGCCTGTTACGCCAACCCAATAGAAGAGCAAGAGGCGCAACTGCTGTTAAACCTGGCCCATAACTTAGGCATTGCCTGGCGCAATACTCAGCTGCAGGAGCGCCTCAGTAATAACAATATTGCACTCGAAAGCCAGGTGGCAGAGCGCACCGCAGAGCTACAGGCCGCCAGAGAACGGGCCGAGCAAGCCAACCTGGCTAAAAGCATGTTTTTATCGAATATGAGCCACGAAATACGCACGCCGCTGAATGCTGTGCTTGGCTTTGCCCAGCTGCTGGAGCGCGACAGCGGTTTGAACTCAGGCCACAAAACCACCATGAATAAAATTATCCGAGCCGGAAACCACCTGCTGGATATCATCAATGATGTGCTGGATATTTCAAAAATCGAGGCCGGTTCAAGCAAACTGAACCCGGTCGATTTTGAGCTCAATGGACTGCTTGAAGACCTGGGCAGTATGTTCAAACTCAAGTGCGAGCAAAAGCAACTTACCTGGCAATTAAACAGCGCGCTCAAAGCACCAACCGGGGTGCATGGCGATCAGGGTAAACTGCGTCAGGTGCTTATCAATTTACTTGGCAATGCCGTGAAGTTTACAGACAAGGGCACCATTACGCTGAGCTATTCACAGCCCTCCCCCGGCTTACACCGCTTTGAGGTGCAAGACACCGGGCCCGGCATTTTACCGGAAGATCTCGAAAATCTGTTTAACAGCTTTACCCAGGGCAGCGCCGGGGTCGAAAAAGGCGGCACCGGGCTGGGTTTGTGTATTTCATCCAAGCAAGTTGAAATGATGGGCGGCAAACTGAATGTGCAGTCGGAGCCTGGCAAAGGCAGCACTTTTTGTTTTACTTTGCCACTGCCCGAAGCCGAGGTTGAGGCAAACAGCAATCAGCGCCAGACATTACAACAGCTGAAAGTACGCAGCGACAAGCAACTGCGCGCGCTATGTGTTGACGATGTTGCTTATAACCGGGAAATACTGGGCCAGACACTGGCCGCATGTGGTATTGAGGTAGACTACGCAGAAGATGGCAAACAGGCCATTGAGGTGATCCAGCAAAACAGCTTTGACATTGTATTTTTGGATTTACTCATGCCCGTTATGCGCGGCGATGAAGCCGTTGTGATTATTCGTAAAGAGCTTGGCCTGTCGGAGCTAAAGTGTGTAGCCATTTCGGCATTCAGCCTGCACCACGAGGTACAACATTACCTGAGCATTGGCTTTGACCAGTTTATTGGCAAGCCCTACACCATAGCGCAGATCTTTGACTCCCTGCTGTCGTTTTTCCCCGACCATTTTGAGCACACCGAGCTGGAAGGCGCCGAAGTATCGGGCGATGAGCCTGCTGCTGAGCTCATATTGGCCGACTATTCGCTGCCCGCTGAGCAAAAAGCACAACTAATACGCTTTGCTCAGGTGAATAACAGCTCGCGCATTAAGCAAACCCTGAAAGAAATTGACGCTCAGCAGCCAAATAACAGGCAGCTTACCCAATACTTGGCTAAATTTATAAGTAGGTTTGACATGACAGGCTTTATTGCAGCGCTCGACGAGGTGCAAGATGGATGACGATCCGGTTTCACTGAACAATTGCAGAATTTTAATTGTTGATGACAAGGCTGAAAACCTTGAATTGCTGACTAACTTTTTAGAGCCGGAAGGCTACGAGGTGGCCTTTGCCACATCGGGCAAAGAAGCCATAAACATTGCCACCATTTTTCTGCCGCACCTGATCTTACTTGATGTGATGATGCCTGGCATAGACGGCTTTGAAACCTGCCGACGGCTCAAGTCCCTGGGTAAGGTCAAAGAGGTCCCGGTTATCTTTGTGACCGGCAAAAGCGAATTAAGCGACATTGTAGAAGCCTTTAGCGTGGGCGCGGTCGACTACGTTACAAAACCCATCCGTCAGGAAGAATTACTGGCCCGGGTATCGACCCACCTGCAACTGCAAGCCCTGATTAATTTGCGCGACGAGCTGATCTCGACCCTCAGAGACAAAACGCTGGAGCTGGAAAAACTCTCTAAACTCAAAGAGCAGCAACTGGAAACCTCACAACACTTTAGCCACATTGGCGAGCTGGTTGGTGAGCTAACCCATGAGCTGGGCACCCCCTTGAGTGTGGTGCGCACCGCGGTGTCACACCTGAATGAAAAGCAGCAAGAACTTGCCCAGAAAGTGCAAAAGCAAACGCTGGCAAAACAGGATCTGCAAACCTTTATTGATAACACCGCCCAAAGTTGTGAGATTGTGCTCTCCAGCATGGATAATGTGATGCACCTGATCGACAGCTTTAAGAACATCGTAGTCGGCGAGTTCAGTGGCACCATCTCAGAGTGTAACTTGCACGACTATTTGCACAATATCCAGTATGTTTTGACCCCTAAATTAAAACGTACCCCACACACAGTTTCCATTAACTGCCCACAAACCTTGCACATAGTATCGGATACCGGCGCTTTATCTCAGGTGCTAATTAACCTGATCAATAACGCGCTGATCCACGCGTTTGAAGAGCAAACAGCAGGCACCATAGATATTCAGGTCGATCATCAGGATGATAAAGTCACGCTGAACATTAAAGACAATGGCAAAGGCATTTCGTGTGAGCAAACCAGTAAAGTATTTGATAAGTACTACACAACCCGCGTTGGCGCAGGCGGCAGTGGTCTTGGCCTGTACATAGTGAAAAAACTGGTAGAGAGCCGTTTAAATGGCAGTATCGCCTTGTCCAGTCAACCCGGTGAAGGCACGGTGTTTACGATAGTTTTACCAAAAGAGCTAAGTAACCAGGCAAACAATGGGTAAAAAGCGGCGGCGCTATCTAACCTGATAGTTATGTGTCGGGCGTCTATTGCGTTTGGCCTGCGGCTTTATCCACCAGCATTTTGAGCATTTCAGCTTGTAACACCTCGGCCTGAATGGGCTTGCTGACATAGCCACTCATACCGCAGGCCAGGCAAGTTGTCCGCTCCCCCTGCATGGCGTTGGCAGTCAGCGCGATAATAGGCAAATCGCGACAAGCCTCCAGCTCAGGGCTGCTACGGATATGCCGGGTTGCTTCATAACCATCCATCACAGGCATCTGACAATCCATCAGGACCAAATCGGGCAAGGCATGCTCCGGCATGGCCTTCAGCATGTCTACGGCTTGCTGACCCGACTCGGCCAGTTGTACCTCCACTTCCCAGGCTGCCAGCATTTTACTGGCAACCACCTGATTAATTGGGTTATCTTCTGCCAGTAGCACGCGTACGCCCCGTAAAGGCGATTCAGTTTTTGCAGGCTCTGGCAGCTTAGAGCCGCATTGCTCTGAAAACATTTGCACCAGATCTTTTGCCGTAACCGGCGGGTAAACCACAGTGATCTGATGCTGAGCAAATACCGTTTCACGCTGTATCTCACATTGCATATTACAAATAGCGAGTATTTTTCGACTCCCCGATAAGGCCCTGAGCGCCTCGAGCTGTTTCTCCTGATACGCAGGCTCGGTCATATCCAAAACCAACACATCGTGGCTTATCTCACCTGCCAGCGGTAACATCAGCACCTGCGCCTGACACCCCAACGCTTCGAGCTGCTGGCACAATACTTGTGTCAGCCTGGGGTGCTGTGATAACACCGCAATACGAGCATCACTCGGCGCTATGTCCCTGCCCCACAGCCCGCCTTTTTGTGCTTCGACCTGAAAATGAAAGCGAAAGTGAGCACCGGGCTCTGTGCTATCAACTAACTCAATATCCCCGTGCATCAGCTTACACAGCTGCTTGGCAATGGCGAGCCCCAGGCCGGTGCCGCCATATTTACGGGTTGTCGACGCATCGCATTGACTGAATGAGCTAAACAGCTTGTGCCTGGCCTCTGGTGGAATGCCAATCCCCGAATCAATGACATCGCACTGTAATATGGTGATAGCCTCGCGAGAGGCTGATACTGCAACTTCATCACAGGCCAAATTAAGCTGAAGCGTGCCGGAGTCGGTGAATTTGACGGCGTTACTCAGTAAGTTGGTGAGGATCTGGCGGGTTCTGATCGGATCAAGGCGGACAAAACGATGCTTCAGAGCGTGGCAATCTACCAGTAATGTGAGCTGCTTTTGATCTAACGTGATAGCAAACGACTTGGCCACCGAATCCACCAGCTCATAGAGGTCAACCGAGTCCGGGCTTATCTCCAGTTTGCCCGACTCAATTTTAGAAAAATCCAGAATGTCGTTGATCACACCCAGTAACGAGTGGGCGCTGGCATCCGCCAGTTTGGCGTATTGTTTCTGCTGTGCTTCCAGGTCGTGACTAAGCAATAAATTCAGGCACCCAATCACGCCATTGATAGGTGTGCGGATCTCATGGCTCATATTGGCCAAAAACTCAGACTTCATTTTGGAGTGCTGCTCGGCGCGCTGCTTTTCCTGTTGCAGTGCCTGATTCGATTCTATCAACTGCTGCTGGATTTCACGGTTTTTGGCATTACGATATTCCCCGGTCATAATCGCAAAGGCAAAGTTAAACACCAGCTGACTCATAAACAGGGAAACCACAAATAACTGCGCCTTTAACGTGTGATCTTGCTGAAGACTGCTGACCGCGGGGTCTGACAAAACATCAAACGCCTTAGCTAAGGCAAAAAAGCTGAGAAACCCCAGGCTCAGACTGATCAGAACCAGCGACACGGAATAACGGGGCCGACCAAAGCGGTACAGACAAGCCCAGATCCAGCCTGAGGTGATGGTGAGCGTGATCATGCCTAAGATGAGTCGCGACGCGTAATTTGAAACGACATAAGTAAAAATACAATGGATGAGTAAAAATGCCCCGTAATAGCACACTATTTGGCGCAGCGGTACGGCTTGTTCACAGGCATGGTAGCAACCAATCAGCACCAGAATTAGAGCGGCCTGACCGAACAAGTTTGGCAACAGATAGCGTAAATTCAGTGGCAGCTCGTTTTGCACGCCAAACAGGATCATACAGAGCGCCAGACAGATTGGCGACAGTGCCCAGTACAACGTGGCTTTAACGTCTCGGTTGGCCAGCCACAAAAACACCAAAGCCAGCGCGGAGGCAACCACCCCGGCACCAGCCATAAGCAATAAAGAAGGCGTTGATAATTGCACTGACAACTCGATTAGGAGCCAGGTCAAATCTGCCGGCTCCGCTAAAATTTACGGTTATTCAAAACTCTAGAAGACAGATGCAGGCTTGTAAAGCGAGTGACAGTGCCCGACGGGTATGCAGTTTGATACTTTGATTTGGCAAAGGGTGCACCTTGAAAACAGGGGTGTACTTGAGGTTTGCGGATGCCAATCGCGGATGCTAATCGCGATTGGCATCCGCGCACAATTTAACCGCGGCTCACTTCAATTTGCTTGATGGCCAGGCCCTGTATCTCCATCACTTTAAAGGTAAAGCCCTCAATTTCTATCGTTTCGCCCTGATGCGGAAAATGTCGGCAGTGATGGATCAGATATCCCGCAAGTGTCTCTATTGAGTCAACGGGCATAAACTCATGTTCGACCACCGACAACTGAAAGTCTTTCATCGACATATCGCCCTGCACCAGCCAGCGCGAGGCATCTTTTTGCCGAAACTGGGCCTCTATCGCTTCGCTGTCTTTAAGCGCAATAAAGTTCAAGATGCTGGACAAAGTTACCATGCCCACGACAGTGGCAAACTCGTTGATCACCACCGCAGTATTGCAAGGATGTGCTTTTAGCGCGTTCAGTGCATCCGACAAGCTCAGCGTATCGAGCAGAATAACCGGCTGTAAAAAAGCCTCCTGCTGGGCATCAAGCAGGGATCGGCCAGCAATCAGATTGCTTAACAGCTGCTTGGCCTCCACGGCCGCAATCACCTGATCCAGGCTAGCATCACAGAGTAAATACTGCTGAAAACTGCGGCTTTGAATTTGTTTAGCCAGCGCTTTTTCATCATCATGGATATTCAGCCACTCAACGGCATCGCGATTGATCATCGCCTGGGTAATGCTGGTCTGATCTAAATCCAGCACATTACCGATAATATTGTGCTCATGTGCCCCCAGCTCGCCCTGCTCTGCACTTTGGTCAACCACCGCAAACAGGTCGTCCCGGGTGATCAACTCATCGCGCTGATTGGGTAATTTAAATGCACGGATAATCACATCTGCCATCAGGTTAAACAACCAGATCACAGGTTTAAACAACCAGACGCTTGCCAGCATCAGACTGATAAAGCGCATTGCGATTGATTCGGGGATCACCATAGCAACCCGTTTGGGCAGCAAGTCGGCAAACAACACAAACATCGCGGTGATCAGTAAAAACGACAGTACGGTAGAAACTTGCAGCAAAACGGCATGGTATTGGCTTACATCGGCCACAAACAGGCCGGTAACCACTTGTGATGCCTGATAGAGGTAGGGCGTAAATACCGACTCGCCAATCATACCAGCCACAATGGCCAGCGCGTTCAGCACAACCTGAACGGCGGCAAAAAACTGATGTGCATTGGCCTGCAAATACATCACTTTTTTGGCACGGAGATCGCCAAGATCCAGCCTGCTTTGCAATTTAACTTTACGTGCCGCAGCCAGTGAGATTTCGCACAAAGCAAACACAGCGCTCATAACAATGAGCAAAAAAACCCATATAAGGTCCAATTACACACCTGACGGTAAAATAGAATTCGAGCGCGATATATACGCCCAATCCGTGTTGCTGGCAACAGAAAAATTGCTATTCAGGCAAATAATTGGCGGACATATTTACCCGGCGTGATCCGCAAAATCTGTTTAAACTCCCGGGTGAGGTGGGCTTGATCGGAAAAGCCGCAGGCCAGCGCCAATTGTGCCAGATTTGTCAAAGGGTTATCCCTGAGCTGCTGTTGTGCATTGCGGATCCGATAAATGCGAGCCAGGTATTTGGGCGTCAGCTCTGACTGCGCTTTGACCTGCCGCTCTAACTGGCGCATACACAGTGGTATAGTGCGATAAGCATCCTCAAGCGGGTTCAACTGCATCAGTTTATTGATCAGCTGATACGTGTGTTGCAACTCGTAGCTAGGATCGGGCGCTAAAGCAGAAAAATCCTCGAGCCACTGCTCAAGCGTACTGATTTTGGGCGTTTGCCTGAGCTGCTCAGCCAGTTCAGACAAACCAGATGGCGCCAGCAAGGGGGAGACGGCCTCGCGTAGCGCTTTAAACCTTGCCGGGAACAGTCGGATCCCGGCAAACTCAGCGCCGGCACTATAACTTAGCTCTACAGATTGTTTTGCAGGGGCCTGAATATGAAAAGGTGCGGCTATCTTTTGTCCATCCAGCATCAGCTCGCCTTTGAGCACAAACAAGATCCCCTGGGCACCATCGCAGGGCAACCAGCGAGTACCCGCTTGCGCAGCACGTGCAAACCACACGGCCTGCACGTATCGTCCTGTATGGCCATCCGGTTGATGGCGCTGTAAAGTTAACTCATTATGCATCTGGTTCAGGTTTAAACATTTTAACAACGCGGTTCCAGGCATTGATGGCATTAATGGCTACCGTTAAGGTCACCAGGGCATCATCACTGAACACGTCAGACAACTGTGTATACAAAGTATCCTCAATCGGCTGGGCGTTTGTCAATTGCTCGCACAAAGCCAGCGCTAATCGCTCCTTAGTGGTAAAGCCCGACATGTCGCGCCAGGCGTTGAGTGCAATGATCCGCTTGGGGCATTCGCCCAGTTCCATCGCCTGACGGCTGTGCATGGCAATACAATAGCCACACTGGTTTAACTGAGACGCTCTGAGCTTCACCAGCTCCCAGAGCTTAATATCCAGATTACGGGTGATTTCTTCATTCAGTAACTGCTCCTGAGTGAATAGGTGTTGCATCAACTTTGGGGCGCATTGTAAATAATTGGCTCTTTTCATGGTCATTTCCTGTTATCTAGTGAATGACCATCAGACTACCCGCAACCGCAACCTGAGAATTGAAGAAAAACGACTTTTGCGCCCCAAAAGCCCACCAATTAAAGCAGATTATGCTGTTTAATAAACGCCACCAGTTCGCTGGCTATATGCTGATGCTCCTGTGCAGTTGGGTGCCAAATGCAGCCTTCCAGCGGCGATATAAAGGTGTTGGCATACACCTCTTCTATGCCCTCGCTGGCAAGCTGACGCAACGCCGTATCGGTGGCAGGAATAATAAAATCATAGGGATACGCCGGGCGAGGCATGACCACAATGGCCACATCGGGATAGCGACTGCGCAATGAGCGGACGAACTCAACCATGGCCTCTTCCCAGGCCAGTTTAACTTCTTCTATATTTTGCCAGGGTTCGTGAGGTTGCGGATCTGTACTAAAATCGTTGGTGCCAAACTCAAGTACAATAAGCTGAGGAAAGCGCTCCTGATAAGCCAGGTTATCCCCGTACAGCGCCGAAAGCTGGTCAACATAATCCACTAAGGTATGGTGCGTCTGGTTGCCATTCCAGTTACGGATCAAGCCCAGTCCGGAATACGACACCTGCGTAAATGTGCTGTTCAAGTGTTGTGCTGCTATATACGGAAACGCCAGCCTGGCATTGCTGGAGTCGACAATTTCCTGCCAGTCACATTGACGTTTGGTCGACTCACTGCCAAACCCTGCACTGATTGAGTCGCCAATAAATAGAATATGCGGCTGCGTTTCCCACACCCCTTCCAACCGGCCATCAACCTCAACATGCAGCAGCTTGCTGCGTGACTGATAATGCTCCCAGCGTTTGACCACTTCGATAAGCACACGGCCCGGCTCGGCCTGTTCGAATAACACAAAACGCTCGGCCTCTCCCGTCGACGCGGTCACAATCTTGCGATGCAACTGACCATCGACCAGCACATCAAATTGGTCGCCATAACCTTGCAGATTGATCGCAATAGACTTTCCCACCAGCTGAGTATGAATGGCCGTTCCGGGCCAGTTAAACTCCACACTGCCTTGTTGATAGTTTTTATGTACCCGGCCCTCATAGACCAGCGCGTGGTGCGTGGCAGGTAAAACCGTGGCAAAAACACTGAGGCTGATAGTCAGCCCCAGTAAGATAAGTATTAAGCGACACATAACCAGTTCCTTTTTTGTTAAAAAAGTAAACCTAGTGTTTAATTGATAACTCTACAAGCCAGCTAAATTGAATTTTTCTAAACCAGTCCGGCAACCAAATGGCCAGCCCAGGTGAGTTTTCACACAAACTGATACACCCGTTATGTTTATTCTAAAACAAAATAATGAGATGCAACTAAATCCCTCTCTTTTATTCTGAGTTAAAACACAATATAGTGATTAAAAATTAACAATAAGATTAACAAAATGAATAAACTTATCCCGGCTCGCTGTGTTATTGCCGCCTTCTTGGCCGCACTCGCCGGCTGTAGTCAGACTCCGCCTTCAGCACCGCCCGCGCAGGTCAATGCAACATCAAGTTGCCCGTTAACAGTTGTTGAACACCCGGACCTGGAAGTACTTCCTGCGCAGAGCCTGCCCGAAGACGTGGTTGCTGCCAGTGGCCAGGGTGGACTTTGTAATGCGCGCAGCTACAAGGTTACCCGTGACTTTACTATCTGGCGCGCCTGGAACAGCACTTACGAAGGCTCTAAGTTCGGCAAATGGTGGTCACTGGAAAAACCAACAGGCCTGGTTGCACAGTACCGGACGGAGCTCAATATTTGCCCCAAATATTCACCACTGGACATGCTGGTACGTTGCACACTCAAGGCCGGTAGCCAGGTCGTGATAGGTCCAGGTCAGAGCGCTCAGTGTAGCGACTACTTTACCTACCCACAGTCCGATACCAATCAGCTTTATCTCGCAAATGCCGAGCAGGTAACAATGAACTGCACCACCTTTTATGGCGAGTTTTCCTGGCGTGAAGCCCCTTCCCAGGCAAGCACAACGGACAAACAGAAATAGCGTCAACCTGCTTAATCTTAGTGGATTGACTGAAACGACTCTGACTTTTACCGCATGTTCGGCAAGTCAGGGGAAATAAGACTAAGCCCGGCTGGGCTTTTCTCACTACAAAGGAAATGAGCATGAAACTCACATTAAACAAGAAGAAAATTAAGTCGCTGTCGCAAGGTAACACACTGGCACCACAGCAAACCCCTCAGGTTGGTGGCGGCGCGCTAACCGGACTGCCTAACTGCCCAAAAACCAATTTCTGCAACTCAATTAACGCTTGCTGGACATTTAAAGACAATCGCCCGGATTGCGTTATCTGGGGCTAACTACAGTACTATAAAACCGTAACGCTTGACAAAGATGTGAGTATCTCCAAGTCACATATTTGCTCACAGACAACCGTCATCGCAAGTGATGGGGGAGGTTTTATTTTATCTCCACCTTCACTTAATTAATTGATTTTAATGCTTATATAATCTATCCAACTTCTCACAACCACACTATCAGAAGTATAATAAGACCTCACTCCTCGCCAGCTGATAGTGTCGCGGCATACTTTGAGAGGAGATGATTATGAATTTACCAGTTAGTTTAATGTTACTCAGTACGACAGTGGCTCAGGTGCCAGGCACGCCTATAGAGCCAGCGCTGGTTGCCATTCAAGATGAGACACAACAAATAGACTTACAAATGGGCAAATATGAAGTCACGGTTGCAGAATTTTCGCGCTTTGTGGCAGCCACTCAGTATCAGGTGCCCAAAAAGTGCATGCTGTTTACATCAACTCGCTGGCCAGACCCTGATTCTCCGGGTAACTGGGACGACCCGGAATTAGTTGCAAACCCCTATCGCCCTGTCGTTTGTGTCGGCATGTCAGGCGCCCTCGCATATACTCAGTGGCTGGCTGAACAAACGGGCAAACCCTACCGCTTGCCAACACAAAAAGAGTGGCAACTTGCAGCATCAGCCGGGACAAAAAACCGCCTCCCGTTTGGCGGGGACAGGCAACAAACGCAGATCTGTAAATACGAAAATACCGAGGACCTGGCCAACCTGGCTGGGATGCAAATTGACCATCAGCACCGCTACAAGTCCAGTGCACGATGCAACGACGGCGCCGTGTATCATACTGTTATTGGGATGTACCGTCCCAATGCATTTGGCCTGCACGATATGCTGGGTAATGTAAAAGAGCTTCTGCAAAGTTGTCATAGCTGGGATCAGGAAAAACCCCAGCAATGTGCACAGTATCATGTAGCCGGTGAAGGTTGGCACTGGCAGACTCGCGGGGTATTCAACCCAGATACCATAGCGGCAGATTTTTATGGCAGTATTGAAGGGTTTCGTCTGGTATTGGATCAACCAGCCGGGACAAAGGAAACACCGTTTGATTCGCAGTTTGCCCAAGCGGTCGCTGATGCACAGCATCTTGCCAGAAAAGCGCACCAACGGCTTCAGCAGATCCCGCAAGCGCCCACAGGCGTGCGCGCTTCACGAGATAAAAACAACCGTGTCACTATCAGCTGGCAAGAAATTGAAGATCAATCCGTTCAATATGCCGTTAACCGCAGCTACTTAGATCCGCAAGGAGCGCTGAGCCGAAAGTTCCAACGCATTGGCGACGACCTGAAAAGCGGCCAGTTTGTTGATCAGCTCCCAGGCGGTGGCCAAGCAAGTTACACTGTCGCGGCCTTAACTTCAGCAGGCCAGGGCCCCTTCAGTCAGCCAATAGCAACCGGGTCGCACCCAACATTCAAGGTAGGGCAACGCATTGAAGCTGAGCATTATTTTGCTGAGGATAACACCTACCTTCTTGCTCCAACGCAGTCGCGCGGGCAAAGCCTGGCATTTAGCGAGAATCCGCTTCATTATCCAACAGGCGATAAGCCGTTACTGGTGCCATGGAGTAGCTATCGTTTTACCAACAGCGAACCACAAAACGCCGAATTACAGGTAAAACTGAGGGCGGATGACTCAGCTCGTATAGAGTTCTGGCAAGGGCACCATCTGGTTGCCCAAATAGAGAACACACCGTCTAACGCAATGCATTTAGTGAAAGTACCTGCAACCCTGATTGCCTCCGACGCCCCGTTGGAAATACGGGCGCTTGGCCAGCATTGGTTTGCGATAGACTGGCTACAATTCGTACCAACATCAGCGCCTGCGCCATGACACTCATACGCTGATTTTGAAGTTTACGCAGCGGGCTCAAGGTCAAAGCGTTGCCAGCTCTCGCTGCGAAATTTGCTGGTGGCGCAGCCAGTCATCACCCGTATTGGCCCGCAGAAACGCCAGGTAGTAGCGCTTTTGTTCAATGCTGCTCACAGGCAAACGGTAGAGTTGCAAAGCAGCTTGCAGTGCACTTTGGCCATCAAAGTGCTGTTGTGCCAGTTTAAAAGCTTCTTTGAGCACGGGTATGGCACGCTCAGGCTGACTCTGTGCCAAATGAATTTTAGCCCTAAGCAACAGTTGCCTGGGGGTGAGTCCCTTTGAGGGAAGCAAAGCATGCGCCTCATTAAAATCTTGCAGCTTCAGTGCATAGTCAACCAGACGCACCAATGCGTCATCCTGTACCCAGTAATTTCTGCCCGTGCGTGGCAGCGCAATAAGCTGTTTTAAATAGGACGTAGCATCTGTATCGCTGTCACTAAACAAGGCAAAAAGATACAAGACATGGGCCCGATTGCTGTTGTCCAGCGCATAACCAATCAGCACGGACTGAGCCAGACTGAGATGCTGATATTGTTTTTCTGTCTGACCCGTTTTACTGGCCAAAATAGAATACAAGATATGAAGCTCGAACCATTGTAATGCTCGACCTTGTATTTTGGCCTGAGCAATTGCCTCTTCGAGCACGGCATTCATTTGCGCCCAGTTGCCCAGCTCCAGACTCAGCCAGGCCAAGGTCGTTACGTATGTATGTTGCAGCGCTGGCAGCTGAGTATCGACCAGCACATCTCGCATCCGGCCCAGGCTTGATGTCGCCAGCGCATGCTGGCCACGCATTTTGAATATTTTGCCCTTATGCCAGTGAGCGAGCGCAATATAAGGTTTGTACTGGTAATCAGTATATTCTTCTATCAGCCGGTTCAGGTAAGTTATCGCCAGATCGGGTTGCGCCTGTGTGATATAGTGACGCCCCGCTTTCAGAATAATTTCAGGCTCATCCGGTGCGTGGCGGCTCAATGTCAGGAGCGCGAGGTCGTCCTGCCCTGTCCATTTATCTGCAAATACACCCAACTGTGCAAGCGCGCTCAGGCGCTCAGCAAAGCGCATTGCCAGATCCCCGGGCTTTGCCGAATAAACATAACCTTGCCAAACACGACCCGGCCGGGTCACACCGTAATGTATAAAGCTCCCCTCTGGCTGTGAGTAAACAGTGCCCCACAGCTGCCACTGTGTACTGCCTTCCTCTGACTGTGACCATAAGCGCTTAGGAGTTTCAAACATCTGCTCCTTGCTCATCTGCGTCACAGTGTGCTGTGCAAGAGACAGCTGAGACATGGAAATGGCCTCAGCGGCAATATCCGAAAAAGCATCATTCGGGTTGGGTGATTGTTCGGTGGTCAGTATCGAGATTTCTGGCCCTGCGGCTCTTGTATCTACAGAGTTCATCTCAAACAGCACAACACAGGTTGCACCAACGACCAGTAATGCCGCTGCCCACCAGCGCGAAACACTCTGTTTGTTTGAGCGTTTTGTTTGCAACGGTGTATCTGAAATGGGCCACTGCCATTGATACCCGAGGCGGGCATAAGTTTGTATGGCACTGTCGCCAAGTAGGGCTCTGAGCTGACTCATGGTCTGAAAAATAACCTGCTCCGACACCACAGTATCACCCCAGACTTCATCCAAAATTTGAGTTTTACTGATTATTTCCTTGTGACGGGTGAGTAACAGGTGAAGCAGGCGGGATTGCCGGGGTTTAAGGGGCACACGATAGCCATTTTGATATAGTGCCATGTCAGGCAGATTGAAACGGTAATCGGCAAAGTAAATATCGGACATAGATCATTCGGTAAACTGATGGACGAGTTTAAGTCGATATCTTGCATTAAAACCGCCACCAATACAGTATCTCAATTGTAACAATTAATCTAAATGTCGATTCAGGCCAAACATACTGTCTGGCCTGAATCAGCCCTCACGGTTACAAAAAGTTACCTAATGATTATTCCATGGATTATTCCTGATTTAAGGCAGCCACCACCTGCATAATGTCTTTCAGGTCTATCTCGCCATCCTGATTGAGGTCAAAACGCGGGTCAAACTGACTATCCCCTGTTGTGGCAGACCACCCGGTTACAATTGCACTGACATCATCGGCAGAGAGGATGCTATCGCCACTAAAGTCAAACGGACTGACCTCTTTTAAAACAAAGACCTGCTGTTCACTTATGACCGTTTTGTCGTCACTCAGCATAATTTGCACGGATACCGATGTATTACCTGGTGCAGAAACGTCCCACAAGTAACGGCCCTGAGAGAATGCAATGCCAGTGGCAATTTCCGTTGTTTGGTCCCCGACCTGATAGGCAATATCCACAGTTGCCGTGTCTGCGATATGTAGTCCCGACCAATTTATACTGACTTGTTGTTCAGAACCCACCGCGTTTTCAACATTGATCAACAGTACTGGGGTGGCAACCCCCACCTGATTGACCTGCTGACTGGGCTCAGTTAAATTAATCGCCTCATCAGATACCTCAAAACTATAAGACGCATGACTATAACTAAGCTTGTATAGTCCTTTGGCGAGATTCGCAAAGCTAAAGACGCCCCTGGCATCGGTAAGCTGACGTGCTACCTCTATCTGGCTCAGGCCAACGCCGTTGGTTAGCACCACTTCAACACCCGCTATTCCCATGTCATCGGCATCTGCTACTTTGCCATGCAAGGTTGCCTGATGCGTATCTACGTAAATGCTGTTGGGTTCAGATGTTGAGTCATCAGCAATGGAGTAAACATTATAGTAATAGCGCGTGTTTGCGGATGCACTATCAACATACTCTGAGTCAAGCCCGGCAAATACCCTAACTCCATCATCTATAGATGTGGGTAAGTCGTTGACAGTTCTGGTGACCACCACTTCCTTAAGATTACTGCCCGACGGGTTTTGCCAGCTCAAGGACACAACTCGCTCATTTACGATGGCCTTCAGAGCTGAAACCTGTGCCACTACAAAACTGTTTTCCTCGGCATACGTCGGTGCCTGCGCCACGCCATTAATTCTGATATTGGCATTGTCATTTTGCTGGCCTACGGTCAGCTGCACTGTGGCACTGTCTTCGTCACTCTGAGTCAGTACATCTTCATAGTTGAGGACCAAGACCTTGCCATTAGTTTGTGGAATGGTGACATACACCTCCACTTCCGGGTATTGAGGGTATTTCTCAACCGCAATGGCGTAAGTATCGGTTAAGGGCAATATAAACTCTGTAACCAGCTCCGAATTCTTCAAGTAGGCCTGTGTGGGATCTGGCTCATCAAGGATTGGCGACAAGATAACCGCACTTTGGTCGCTTACCTTGTTAACACTCACTAATTTGCCACCGGCTATCAGCACGGTGATATGCTGTGGATGCTCCAGCTCCACCACAGTAGCCGGATCATCCCCATCAGCGTTTTGTACATCCGCAGCGCGCTCGCTGGCACCCGGCTGGCCATAGATCCGCAGCTGATCGGTCAGGTCAGTATACGCACCAAACTGAGCATAACTCGATGCACTGTAGTAGTTGGTCAATTTAAAGTCACCATGCTGGTCATACCGCTCGCTGTCGCTGGCGGGCGCGCCTGAGAATATAAAATGGCTCAACGTCAATGCATTGGTGAACTCCATCATAGTGTATTGACCGGGGAAATTGTTATCATGGGTAATATACAAAGACACATCGTTGTACTGGATCAACCCGGCCGCCAGAATGGAGTGGCCACCTCGCCCTTTCGGACGGTTGATGGAAAAGCGCAGGCTGGCAATTTTGTTTTCCATAAAATGCGGTGAGTAAAAAGCATTCATAGCAGAGATGCCCGGGAAAATCGTTCGCGGATGTGATCCTATCCAGGCATTGCCCTTAAATGCAGACTGAGACAAAAAGTAATAGCCAATTTTGGACAGGCCATGAAAAGCATCCGCAGCATCCGACTTAACATCGTAACTGCCCACCGCCTTCACATAGGGCTTTGGCGACTCGCTGTTGCGGTTGTCCCAGTGGCTTTGGAAGGTTGAAATGATCTGAGCACGCGTCAGTGTGGCGTCGATGTTCGTGCCCCAGGCAACGCCCTCACTGGCGTTGTTATAATTGGCAATCGCCGACGCGGCCATCCCGTGACATACCCCCAAAAAGCGCCGGTCCAGCCTGTTAAGGCCTTGGGTATAATCTTCAAGCCGGTAATAACCAATCACATCATAGGCTTTGCGCCGGTTTGCCGGTGCCAAAAAGCTGGCAAAAGACCTCGCCACTTTGCGCATAAAGCCAAGATACGATAACTGGTCAGGTGTACACCTATCAAACTTCCAGCATAAGAAAGAGGACAGGGAAACATCTTTGACTTCGGTTAACATAAAGCGGTTCCAGTCACCATTTTGAAACGAGAAGCCGTCCGTCGCAACATTAAATGCGGTGGTATAAACGTTCAGATTGTTGACGTCGTCAATGCTCTGGCACTGCTCTTCTTTACACACCGACACCTGCGCGCCACTGAGGTTATATGGGGCCTTAGTTAACGAAAAATCGACTCTAAATGTTTTTTTATCCGCGCTAACGTCACAGTTCAAAGCGGTGACTTTCTGGCTACTATCTTCGGCATGAAACTGATAGTTACATACATCGGTAAGCGCCGCACCATTGAGCGCTTCCAAATCTTTAAAATAAATAGAAAACTGATTTGCCGTGAGCGTCCCCGGTGAGAGGATCACCTTATCGAGATTAAAGGTGTGATCAAACGCAGCTTCAACAAGGTTAAATGCTACATTATCAATGGCATAGCCAGCATCTTCCTGCGCGATGATTTCAATGCGAAAAGACGCGATGTTTTCATCGCGAATCGCAAAGTGTTCTATACCAAATTGTGAGTCCAGGACTTCTCTGATCAACTGGCCTTCAGGGTTAAACCACTGCAGCCGGGTAGAGCTTAAATTATCAAAATATCCGCCGTCCAGGGAAAAGCTGTTAACCGTAGTCGGCTCGCCGGTTTGCGGGTCTACAAAGCGCCCTTCAATCGCGCCATTAAACCTGGGTGAGCCAGTTAATACCGGGGTGGTTGGATTGGCACTGTCTGATGTAATAAATGGCGCATCACCACCAAAGATAATACCTCTGTCGGCATATTGGTCGGTGATTGGGGTATTAATTGGGAATTCACTAAAGGTAATGGGCGTCATACCCACAGCCGCAGCTTGTTGCACAGGCACAGGTCGTGCCAGTGATTTATCGTAGTTTGCGCCTGCGGTGGACCCTTCCTGAGCCAGTGCAGACACGCTCAGTAAACTCAGCAGCGCTGTTATCATTAAATATTTCATCATCGCGCCCTCACTGTTCGCTGACCGAAATACTGCAACTCACCTGTTGCGCAAGTCGATTCATGCAAAGTGTTTTGCTGCTGGACACCGTCGGTGCGGTATCTGAGTCAGCATTGACTTCAAATCTCAGCACTTCTGCTGAGCCGCTAAACCCTGTGCTATTGCCATAGGTAAGCGCACCAAAGTGCAATGACTTACCCTGCTCGGCGGATACCGGCCCCAGGGCAACCAAAGTTCCGTCGGATACAATAAAGCTGTTGCTGGTGGACAGCGACCCTTCATTGGGGGCAACGCTAAAGTTTAGTTTCAATTCATATGCCGATATCGGCTGAGTCGAAGTCAGTTCAACTTTATACCCTTTGCTAGCAGGCGGATCTGCTGGTGGTGGATCAGATTGAGTAGGAGGAGTATTGGTAGTCGTTGCACTGGGAGAGTCAACTCCACAACCAGCCAGCGCAAACAACAGTGACGAGCAAAAAACCAGACCTAAGGTATTTCGCGCGGCACCAGACGCGATTGAGGTTTTCATTGTTGCAGCCTTATTTACGTATGCAGACTGATACAGACAGCCATTTGCCTGGCCGTATCACCGTGTTCTTCGGGTGCTGTGCTCACTTTTACTGCATACCGTTCTACCTGCGCAAGCCCAATAATCAAAGTGACCCATCATCAGCACATAGAAGTACACACGCAAGTATAGTCAAACAACAAAGGTACAAAACGCAAAGACAAAAAAGCCGCAACCAGTGCAAAACCGGTTGCGGCTTAACTGTACTCAGATGAGTACAGGCTTGGGTGTAATCCAGTGCGTAACCCTAATTTATCAGGCTGCCTGCTCGGCCTCTGTTGATTGATGCCTGATCAAATAATCAAATGCACCCAGGCTGGCCGTTGCACCACCGCCCATGGCGATAATAATTTGTTTATAGGGCTCAGTTGTCACGTCTCCGGCAGCAAATACGCCGGGTATACTGGTTGCGCCTTTGGCATCTATGGCAATTTCGCCAAATGGCGTTAATGCAATGCCGCTGCCTTCGAGCCACTCAGTGTTGGGGATTAGACCTATCTGTACAAAGATCCCCGCAAGCTCAAGCTGGTGTTGCTGATTGCTTTGTCTGTCAATGTAGGTCAGGCCCGTCACTTTATTTCCATCGCCCAATACTTCGGTTGTTTGCGCATGTGTAATGATAGTCACATTGTTCAGGCTGTGTGCCTTCTTAATTAACACTTCATCGGCTTTCAGTGAGTCGGCAAACTCCAGCACGGTAACATGCTCAACCAGGTTCG
This sequence comes from Pseudoalteromonas rubra, assembly GCF_004212645.1. Classification (GTDB taxonomy): domain Bacteria; phylum Pseudomonadota; class Gammaproteobacteria; order Enterobacterales; family Alteromonadaceae; genus Pseudoalteromonas; species Pseudoalteromonas rubra_G. Next base: position 24,986 of record NZ_PPUZ01000037.1, read on the forward strand.
CCAGATCGATGGCCGCTTCAATACCCGAGTTACCACCGCCGATGACCGCAACGGATTTCCCTTTAAATAAAGGACCATCGCAATGTGGGCAATAAGCAACGCCGCGACCCTTGTACTGCTGCTCTCCGGGCACATTCATGGTGCGCCAGCGCGCGCCCGTTGCGATAACCAGAGATTTGGCTTTAAGGGTTGCGCCATTTTCCAGCGTCAGCTCAAGGTTGTCGCCCTGAGTCAAAGCGCTTGCGCGCTGGTTTTTCATCACGTCAACCTGATAGTCGTTAACGTGCTCTTCTAACTGGGCAACCAGCTTTGGCCCTTCGGTGGCTGAGACGGAAATAAAGTTCTCGATGCTCATAGTATCGGCAACCTGACCGCCAAAGCGCTCGGCCACAACGCCGATATTAAGGCCCTTTCGCGCTGCATAAATGGCAGCCGCTGCGCCCGCCGGGCCCCCACCAACAACCAACACATCAAATTCAGATTTTTGCGCCAATAACTCGGCCTGTTGCTCGCTGAGCGTGCTATCCAGCTTAGCAAGTACGTCACTCAAAGTGATTGCGCCCTGACTGAATAGTTCACCGTTTAGGTAAACACTGGGCACCGCTAACACGTTACGCTGCGCAACTTCATCCGGGAAAAGCGCGCCGTCTATCATAGTGGTTTTCACTTTGGGGTTGTGCGCGGCCATCAGGTTAAGCGCCTGTACAACCTGCGGACATGTTTGACAGCTCAGTGAAATATAAATTTCAAAATTCAACTCGTTTTGCAGTGAGCGGATCACATTTAGTTCCTGCTCAGATACTTTGGCGGCGTGTCCTCCGCTGTGCAGCAACGCCAATACCAGGCTGGTAAACTCATGTCCCATCGGTACGCCTGCAAACTCTATCCGGGTATCTCGCTTTGGTGAGTAAACCGTCATGCTGGGGGTGCGCTCACTATTTTGAGCCTGACCTAGGGTGATCAAGTCGCTGAGCGATGCCAATTCCTCCGCCAGCGACGCCACCTCAGCTGATTTAGCACTGTCGTCTAGCGCCAGGATCAGCTCTATAGGATCGGTCAGCGCCGCAAAGTGCTGTTGCAACTGACTTTTAATTTGCTTATCTAACATTCTGTACATCCTCGAAATTTACGCCAATAAACCGATTGATTCGACCCTCAGATGGGCGAGCTTGCAGGGAAAGTGATGGTTCGGGCCAGCCAGGCCCGAACACAATGCCTTATTACAATTTACCAACTAAGTCTAAAGACGGAGCCAGTGTTTCTTCACCAGGCTGCCACGAAGCCGGGCATACTTCACCATCGTGTGAGGCAATGTACTGAGCGGCCTGTACCTTACGAACCAACTCTTTTGCACTGCGGCCAATGCCCAGGTCGTGGGTTTCAACCACTTTGATTTCACCTTCAGGGTTAATCACGAAAGTACCGCGCAGCGCCAGACCTTCTTCTTCAATCATTACACCGAAGTTACGGGTGATTTTACCTGTCGGGTCACCAATCATTGGGAATTGAATCTTCTTGATGGTTTCAGAGGCATCATGCCAGGCTTTGTGTGTAAAGTGGGTGTCTGTAGACACCGAATATACCTCTACGCCCATTTCTTGCAGCTGGGCATAATGGTCAGCCAGGTCGCCAAGCTCAGTGGGGCAAACAAAAGTGAAATCCGCTGGATAGAAAAAGACGATAGACCATTTGCCAAGCAGGTCTTTTTCACTCACGTCAACAAATTCACCATGATGGAAAGCAGTGGCATTAAAAGGTTGGATTTTGGTGTTAATCAAAGAGGTAGTCATATTTTTCTCTCTCAGTTTTCAGGTTAAAAAGTGCGGGTCTGATTTTGTATCAGCCCTGTCGTCTGTGTGATTACTAAGATAGGGGGGATTGGATTTTTATTAAAACAGATTGTTTGAATTACTGTAATCCAAAAAATTGATGAAACTTTGGCAAAGTTTATGCGTATATCAGATATAATTAAAACATTAGCCAGAACAAACTTTTAAGAGACCTGAATGCATTCTTACCTCAACCATATCATGCTGGCCTACATTGGCTTTATTCCTTTTTTACTCTGTGTCGCACTTACTTTAATGGTGGGCAGCTCTTCAGCTGTGATCGACGCCTTTAGCTACTACAGCCTGGGTGTACTGGCTTTTCTGGCCGGCACTCTGTGGCGACCGGGAGAGCAATCGCAGCAACGCGCCGTAGTGGCTATTTTGGTGATTATTCCCTTCCCTTTACTGGCGCTGGTTTCACAGGTGATTCTATTAACCTACCTGGCAGTCGCTTACTGGCTGGTGTTAGTGTTTGAACGCAGCGCAAAAACATGGCATGAAGCCCATCAGGACTATCAAAAAATGCGTTTTACGCTTACGTCTGTTGTCTTTGTAAGTCATTTATTTATGATTGCCCAGGCCGTCGAACTAGCCGGATGAGTACTGTAAGCCACAGCCCCAGTAAAACCTGCTATAACTAAAGGGATTACGGAGGGTCACGTATGCGTCAAAAATTATTACTTGCTCTGATCTGGCTGGCAACGGCGTGTGCAATTGTGATCCTGTTACAGAACCCGGTTCAATACGCGGGAACCATAGAAGAGTTTATCTGGCTTGCCGTGGCACTGCATGTACTTGTGCTCAGCCTGCCCCACCTAAAATACCAGCTACTCTTGTATGCCTGGATCACCTACTGCGTGGGGCTTATTTTAGACCTGTTTGATGACCTGATGGCCATTGAGTTTATATCCGTCAACACCTTTGATACTTCCCTAAAGCATCTGGGCTTTATGCTGGTATGTTATGGCCTGCACACCATTATTCAGCAAAAGCGCGACACCATCACTGCACTCAACCATGAAATCGCACAGCGCCATAAACTGGAGCAAAAGCTTAAGTTTGATGCATCGCACGACGAGTTAACGGAGCTTGGAAATCGTCGGGCATGCTTTGAGCAGTTTGAGCGTTTATGTGCGTCCAGTACTTATCTCTACTACTTTGATTTAGATAATTTTAAACAAGCTAATGACTGCTATGGCCATCATATTGGCGATAAAATACTGCAATCGGTAGCACAGGCGATGAGCAAACAGTTTAGCGCGGATGCCTGTTTTCGTATTGGCGGAGACGAATTTGTGGCCTTTGCTCAAGATACCAGCTTACAAGAAGAAGCGCTGCGCGCCGCATTGATGGAAGAAGTCTTCGAGTACGGAGTGGGTGTTAGCATTGGCAGAACCAAAGCCGACCCTAATATTGACCCGGATGTACTGCTCCACCAGGCCGATTTGGACATGTACGAAAATAAGGCCAGTAAGGCGCTTCGTATGTCCGTCAGATAATATGACCAAGTGTCACTTGGGTGACTTTTTGCCCGTATTTTAGCCACATTAAACTCAGTGCTTTTTACTTATTTTTTATGTAGATCATTGTTTATTTACATAAATCTAGCACTTTAGTGGCTTCGCTGCTATGCTGCAGACAGTTTTGATAGTCGAGGGAACCTCAGTGTTAAAGAATTTTTTTGCCAATAACAGCCAGCAATCGGAAATACAGCAGTTAAAAGCCGAGCTGGCCGCTCAACGACAGGCTTACGAGCAACTGGAGGCAGAAAAGCACGCGATGCAGCGCGAGCTAGTTGAAGCACAACAACAATTAAACGACAACACAGACAATCAGCTACTGCAATGTGCCCTGTCCGGGTTGGGTCAAATTCATGAAGTGCGTGACGCGGTGCTGCGCAGCCTGCATCAGATAGAAGAAGAAAGCAGCTCCATTTCTCAGGTCAGTGCGTCGTTCGAAACCTCCGAATCTTCGCTGGAAAAGATCCTCTCCGGCATGTCGAGTCTGTCAACCAATATGGCCAGTATGACAGACAATATCTCGGGCCTGTCGCACATGGCCGACAACATCAATACCTTTGTGACGACGATTTCAAAGATCTCTGATCAGACCAACCTGCTGGCGCTGAACGCAGCCATTGAAGCAGCCCGTGCCGGTGAAGCGGGTAGAGGCTTTAGCGTGGTCGCTGATGAAGTGCGCGCGTTGGCGAACAATACCAATGAGTCGGCCAACGAAGTGTCAGATCTGGTTAAAAAGATCATAGATACCACTCAGCTGACGGTTGATGGCGTGAATGTGATCCAAAACTCCAACAACGACCTGTCTTCAAGCATTGCTCATCTTAATGACGAGTACGGCAATATTGTTAGCTGCTGCGGCTCGATGAAAAAGACCATTGTCTCGGCCTCATTACAAACCTTTGTCCAGACTGCCAAGCTCGATCATGTGGTTTGGAAAGGTGAAGTGTATGGCGTTATTGCCGGCAACAGCAATAAGCGGATCACTGAATTTGCCGACCACACCAGTTGTCGTTTGGGTAAATGGCTCAGCGGCGAAGCGAGTAAAGGGCTGAATAAGTCGGGTATTATCAATCGCATTGATGGCCCGCACAAAGAGGTCCATCGCGCGGGTGTCGAAGCTATGACCCTGTTTGTCGCGGGTGAAAAGCAAAAAGCCATTAGCGAGCTAAATCGTATGGAGCAGGCCAGCCGCGATGTGCTGAGACTCCTGGATGAAATAACCCACTAAGCCACGCAGGGGAGGCCTTACATAATCCGTTGGTTTATCCCCTACTGCGCTTCTGCTATCATCGCGCCTTTGTTATTTTTCCGGACAGTAATGTTATGTTGATAGAGCCTGACTGGCGCGTATTAACCGTCGGCGATGGTGATCTGAGCTTTTCTTTGTCACTGAACAAACAGCTAAAGCCTGGCCATTTATGTGCCAGTATCTACGACGATGAAGTAACGCTGAGAAGCAAGTACCAGCAGCACGCGCTAGATGAGTTGCGCGCGCAGAATGTGCCAGTACTGACAGAGTTTGACGTCAACAATCAGCGCAGCTGGGCGACCCTGGCAGGTCGCCAGTTTGATGCTGTGATCTTCCAGTTTCCTTTGATCCCCGCGTTTACCAGCAAACAGGCATTTGATGCGCAGACACTGTCGACCAACACGCTTAATCGGCGATTATTGCGCAACTTTGTTGATTTTAGCCATCGCTTTGCACTGGCCCCCGACGGCCCAATGCTCGCACTGGTCACCTCGAAAGATGTGAAGCCCTATTGTGAATGGAATCTGGAAGGGTCTTTGTGTACTGGCCTGGATTACCGGTATCTGGGCCAGTCTGATTTTAACATTAACGCGTTTGAAGGCTATCGGATCCGCAATGTCGACAGAGATAAACACGTAAAAGACACCAGCGGAATTACCTACTACTGGTCGGCAAAGCCACACACAGGTTTGCGCCAGTCGCTCAACCAGCCGCCCTATTTAACCCACAATCATTGTGCCATGTGTCGTGCAGGTCCATTTCTGAGCGAGCAAGACAAACAGGCGCATTGGGGGTCAAAAAAACACGCCTTGATGCACAGGCATGAACAAGACTGGCTCGCCTACCTGAAGCAACACTAAGCACAGCAACTTTGCTGACGAGCAGGCCTATCTCCCATTTTAGCCAGTCTTGTCAGCTCCAGTGCGATACTGTCAGGCTCGCCAAGCAAAGTACGCTGCAACACCTGCTGCATCCAGCAAGGCAACTGTGCATTTAATGCGTAGTAGACCCACTGGCTTTGCTTGCGCACGGTGAGTATGCCCGCTTTTCTGAGCTGTGCCAGATGTCTGGATACTTTGGGCTGGCTGGGCTCATCCAGCGCAACCATTAACTCACACACACAAAGCTCCTGCTCTTGTAAAATTAGCAGTAAAGTTTTCAGCCTCAGCTCATCACTCATGGCTTTGTAAAACGTCATAGGTGTGATGGGGTCGGCTTGTTCGAACTCAGCTAAAAGGGCACGTACTTTACAGTTTAATTCGTACAAGGCCTTGCGATACGGATTAAAAGGTTCAAGCACTTGCTCTAACTCAATGTGCCACATGTGTGCGCTGGCGGCTTGCTCAGCGGTTTCGGAGTTGCCGATATGAATACACATGTCGCAATGGGGCTCTCTCAGCTCACTGTGGCAACTCTCTGTGTTGTGAGCAAGGCCAAACTCCGAAAGCGCTTGCTCGGCCTGAAGGCTTAATTGCTGGCTGGCGGTTAAGCCATGACACACCCGGATGTTCGGATTGTGATGTTTCAGTAATGAAACAACTAACCACACCAGATCTGAGTTTTCTGCACTCACATAGATACTTTTCACTGCACTGCTCTCCTACATACGAATTAGATTATATAACGAAAAGCAGATGCCGTTAATATCCAGGTGCGCTCATGCGGCCAACAAGCAGGTTAATTAATTCCGCAACTTGAAAGAAAATTAATACACAATGCTAATAAAATTTAAATGAAAATCGCTTAAATTACCGCAATATCGAAAATCATGGAATAATGTATACAAAGCTATTGAGCAGTGTCAGTTTGATAAGTAGACTGGCGGCCTTCATTTATGACGAGACTTCTCGATGCATGTTTTAAACAAAAGCTTTCTGTATGCCATCGCGTGCTTGTTACTGGCAATGGTCACCATTCAGTCTGGCGCTTCGATTGCCAAACAGCTATTCCCGCATGTTGGTCCTGAGGGCACAACCGCTTATCGCTTGGGGTTCTCGGCCCTGATCTTATGCCTGGTGTTTCGACCCTGGCGACACCTACCCAAAAACTGGCGCCCGGTCATTTTGTACGGCCTCAGCCTGGGTATTATGAATCTGACTTTTTATTATGCGATAGAGCGTATTCCGCTCGGGATTGGCGTCGCACTGGAGTTTACCGGACCGCTGGCTGTGGCGTTATTTTCGTCCCGGCGTAAACGAGATTACCTCTGGGTCGCGCTGGCATTGGCCGGCATTTTATTGCTGCTACCACAAATGGGCGAAGTAGATGGCCTGGACCCGATAGGCGTGGTGCTTGCGCTGACCGCTGGTGCCTGTTGGGCTGGCTATATTCTGTTTGGCAAAAAAAGTGGTGGCCATGGCTCTGGTGGCACGACCGTTGCGATCGGTATGAGTGTCGCTGCTGTTGCGGTGGTGCCGGTTGGCGTGGTATCGCAAGGCGCTGCGCTGCTTGACTGGTCGTTGATCCCCTTGGGTATCGCCATTGGTTTATTATCCAGTGCATTGCCATACAGCCTGGAAATGGTCGCGCTAAAGAAAATGCCCGCTCAGGGCTTTAGCATTATGATGAGCATGGAGCCCGCCATCGCTGCGCTGGCCGGTTTGATGATCTTAGGTGAATTGCTGAGCGCCTGGCAGTGGCTGGCGATCTTTATGGTGATCGCCGCATCACTGGGCAGTTCAATGTCTGCAAAGGAATAATTCACTGATTATTTAATGGATTACTCCACGGATTACTCCACGGATTACTCCACGAATTATTCCACGAATTATTCCATGGATTATTCACGCATTATTCCTTTTACATCGGCCAGGGCGTGGCAGGCTCTGGCACTAATTCAAACCGCAACGCTTCTGGTACCTGGTTAATCTCTTCGATCAGTGGCAATGGATCAAAGTGGCGTTGCAACCAAATTTGCTGCTCCCACAACATATGCAATACATCCTGCTGATTACTATACTGGTGATCGCTTTCGGGCAGCAGCACCAGACGCGCTCGTTTACCCAAGTCATTTAATGCGCTGAACAGGCGTTCACTTTGCACCGCAAAACTACCCGGCTGACGGTCCTGATAACCGTGGATCAATAACACTGAGCCAGCAACATTCGCAGCATAAGCCAGCGGTGAGCTCGTCAGATAAGCTTGCGGGTCTTGCCATAAAGTCCCAATGCGCTGCTCAAACATAAACGGCGCCAGCGTGAAGTTATAGGTGCCACTGCGTGCAATACCAGTCACAAACAAGTCCGTATTGGCCAGTAAGTCCACCACAATGGTTGCACCCGCGCCGTGACCACCAATGGCCACTTTACTGACATCCGCAATCCCCTGTTGTGCAAGCACTGCCACAGCGCCTTTGGCGATTGACTGCCATTGCGTTCTGAGCTCTGCAGGGATGCCCTGCTCACCTGGCAAGGTAAAGCCATCCACTTCAAATACGGCATAGCCCTGTGCCAGATGTGGCAAGGGGCCAAAATGATCCAGCGGCACAAAGTAATGAGGAGAACGAAATGCCTGCGTGCTCTGTTCGGGTGATTTCACCCACATCAACACAGGTATACGGCCTAAGCTGGGGTCATAATTGACCGGCAGATACAGCGTACCTGACCTTTGTGTGCCATCCCCGCTATCGAAGCTCAGCACTTCGCGAGACAACCCCCGCAAAGCCGGATAGGGATGCCTGAAATGTGTGATCTGCTCGACGGAACTGAAGGTCCTGTCATGCACAAAGTAATTCGGCTGCTCCTGTTTAGACTGTCTGAGCGTAATGAAACGCATGCCCTCATCGTCCAGCAGTGCAACGAACTGTTCAAAATACGGGGCCTGAGATTGCCATAGTCGGGTGCGGGTGTTCGTTCTGGCGTCAAACCGGTCCAGAAACGGCAGATCCTCGCCTTGCGCTCGTTCAGTACCGCGAATAAACAAGTAGCGGCTGCCCACCACCTTTACAACCTGTGCACCGAGATCATTGCGAGTTGTCAGCCACTGCTCTGAGTTTGCATCCGACACTTTATACCGGGTTACTTCCAGCGGATTACGTTGCGGCGCCAGTGGATTGATCACCGACGTGCGCCAGAAGCGTTCGTTTTCTGCCGTGGTCAGCAAGGCGATGTTTGAGTCGCCCCATTGCATCGCAACAAAAGGCTCCTGCAAGGCCATAAACAAGCGCGGCTCTCGTTTAAAGGGTGATGCAATATGGTACAAACCATAGTCGTGCTCACTATCACCTGCTTGTACCCAAACCACAGTAGCCCCTTTGTCTGCTCGCCACTGAAAGTGACTGCGCATTGGTGCAGCGCTGGGCTGTGAGATGGCAGCCAGTACGTTTTGTTCTTCCGTTTGAGGCGCAGACAATACTGGCTGCACCACAGGCCGGTATAACTCATACAAGGCAAATCCAGTCATGCCCCAGACTTGCCAGACACTGGGGTGATCTGCCAGTGTTCGCTGGACCGTTTGTGACTGCTGCGGTGCTTCAAGCATGGCCATTGCAACCAACAGATTAGTGGCGTCCGGTGAGGGCGAAAAATGATGAAAATAAGCCGGCCCGCCAATGGCCGTTGGTCGCCCCTGCAGCGGCACTTTGATCAACTGCCCCTGCGCATAATGTGCAAAGGCTTGCGTCGAGAGTGATTCAGCCGTTTGACTCACCAGGTTCAGTGCGCCATGTGATTGCGCCACCACCGGCCCAATCAAATGCGACTGTTGGGCGGCTTGTGGCTGCTCTCCGGTATGATTGACAGCACTGTTGATCACCAGCGCAAAGCTGTCGGGCAGCCAATGATAAGGGACTTCACTAGTGACGCCGTTAAGCGGAAAACGCGACACTGCGCGCAGCTCACGCTGCTTGATGTCGTACACCCATAAGCGGCCATCCTGCTCGTTAAGCAGAATAAAAGCCAAATAGCGGCCATCGGCACTCCAGCGCGGGGCAAAGACTTTGCCCGGGGGCAGGTCGTTTACTGCAACCTCAGCGCCGGTTGCCACATGTTTAAAACTCAGGCCCGAATAGGTTGTCAGGCCCAGGCGCATAAAGGTGGTAGGATTAAAGTGTAAATCGCCGTAACGCACACCCGACTCGCTCGCCTGCTCGGTCTTTTTTTGCTTGGTCAGCAAAGCCATCCAGACATGCTGCTCATTGAGCAACACTTCGGGCATAGGCGCTACATCAACGAGTTGCGCAATTTCTTCTCTGGGCACCTGATAACCACCTGACGCCAACGCAGCATTGACCCACATACAACAAGCTAAAAAAAACAGCAAAGCCGGGCTCTTATTCACCACTTTTCTACCCTTGAATTCGTATCTTAACCTCTCATGATATAACGAAATCCCTTAAATGTGCACTAGTTTAATAGCAATCTACATAATTTTAGTCGCCAGCGCTGAGGCGAGAAAACTTCCCAGATAACAAGGCAGAATATTTTATATTTAGTTGTTATGAATAAACGTTTTCTAACACTTTGAGGGGTAATTCTGCACCTCAAACCGGTTATGAATTAGTGTTGATCGGGATTAAGGTGCAACCGGGCGCAAAGTTACGGTAAACTAAGCGTTCGTCAACCGTTTGATCAGCTATTCAGGCCATTATGAACAACAATAAAAAGCCAGACAAAGTGACCATATTCGATGTCGCCAGAGAAGCGCAGGTGTCAAAGTCCACCGTCTCTTTGGTACTCACCCATTCAGACAAAGTCAGTGATAAAAGCCGGGAAAAGGTGCTCGCCGCCATCGACAAACTGGGATATGTCTACAACCGCGATGCCGCTGCGCTGCGCAGTAAACGCTCCAATCTGGTCGCTTTGGTGATCAACGACCTGACTAACCCTTATTCCGCCCAACTGGCAGTGGGCCTTGAGAAACATATTTATGCGTTAGGCCTGGTGCCTATGCTGGTTAATACCAGTGAAGACCTGACGCGTCAGCTGCAAGTCGTCAACACATTAAAAGAGTACAATGTTAGCGCCTTTGTGATGGTGCCCGCACCGGGCACCACCATGGAATGGGTCAACCAGCTGATTGACTCGGGCTTTCCGGTGATCAACATCATGCGGGAAATCCCCTACAGCAATGCGCCCTGTATTCTGCCCGATAACCAAAAAGGCACCCACCTGGCCACGCTGCATTTGCTCGACCAGGGGTTAGAGCGACTGGCGTTTTTGGGGGGAACACCTGACATCTCGGATTACCACGAGCGCCTGGGAGGCTTTCGCAGTGCGCTGGCGCTACGCAATATGACTCAGCCTATGCCGGAAATTGCGGCGCAAACTAATCGCCAGGGCGGCCGCGAGGCATTTAGTACCTTGTATGCCCAGGCGCCGGAGACTCAGGCCGTGGTCTGCTTTAGTGATGTCATCGCGTATGGGGTGATGGAAGCGATGCGCGAACATGGACTGGTACCGGGCAAAGACATCAAAGTGGTCGGGTTCGATGACCTGGCCGACTCCAGATTGATGAAACCTGCCTTGTCTTCTGTGCGCATCGACGCCGATGACATAGGCAAACGTACCTGTCAGGCACTGGCAGAAATTATGAATAAATCGCAACCTGCGGTACGCACCCTGGTGGATGTATCGCTGCAACTCAGAGAATCTTCCATTTAAATGACACAAGTTTTAGTAATTGGTTATGTCTGGCCGGAGCCGAATTCCTCGGCCGCCGGCAGTCATATGATGTCCTTACTGCGCTTTTTCCGCGCTCAGAACTGGCAGGTTGAATTTGCCAGCCCGGCCCAGCAAACCGAGCATATGGCTGATTTAAGCCAGGAGCAGATCACCTGCACACCCATCACGCTCAATTGCAGCAGCTTTGACGACTATATCACTCGGCTCAAGCCCGATATCGTGATGTATGACCGCTTTATGATGGAAGAGCAATTTGGCTGGCGGGTCGATAAGTTTGCGCCCGACGCGCTCAAAATTCTCGATACAGAAGATTTGCAATGCCTGCGTAATGCACGCCATGACGCGCATAGAGCACAGCAAGCTTTTACACTGGATAACTTACTGGACAGTGACTTAGCCAAACGCGAAATCGCCGCCATTCTGCGCTGCGACCTGTCTCTGATTATTTCTGACTATGAACATCAGTTACTGACATCTCACTTTGGCGTGTGCGAAGATTTGCTGCATCACTTGCCATTTATGGTGGACCTGGAGGCAATCAATGGCGAGCTACCAGATTATCAAGCCCGTCAGCACTTTATGACCATAGGTAACTTTCGCCACGCCCCTAACTGGGACGCGGTACTCTATCTGCAACAGATCTGGCCGATGATCCGCAAGCAACTACCGGATGCGCAACTGCATATTTATGGCTCTTACCCGCCACCCAAAGCGACCGCGCTGCATAACCCTAAAACGGGCTTTTTAATCAAAGGCTGGGCAAAAGATGCACTGAGCGTGATGGCACAAAGTAGAGTGTGTCTGGCGCCGCTGCGCTTTGGTGCCGGGATTAAAGGCAAGCTGCTCGAAGCCATGATCACACAAACCCCGTGTGTAACCACAAAGATCGGTGCAGAAGGCATGCACGGCGATTTACCCTGGCATGGCGCGATAAGCGACTGCCCGCATACCTTTGCGGCTGAAGCCGTAGCTTTATATCAGGGTGAAGCGCGCTATCAACAGGCCCAGCAAAACGGGCTGGCGTTGCTCCAGGCTCGTTATGACAAGCGCGCCCTGGAGGTTCAACTAAAACAAAAGATTAGCGATACACTGAATAATTTAACTGCGCACAGGCGCGCCAATTTTACCGGCAGCATGTTACGACACCACACACTTCGCAGTACCCAATATATGTCACAATGGATTGAAGCAAAAAATGCAAATAAAATGCGTTGAATTTGCGTGAAAAGTGGTTAGAATTCGCGGCAATTTAGGTTATTGCCTAAACTGAGTGTGGAGGCGAAACAAGCTGTTAGCTTCCATACTGCAAAGTTGCTGTCGATTTTTACTTATAATTAGGTTACACGCCGTTGAATTCAGCCACCTTTACACAAAAACGCAAGTTTATTGTTAAATTAGGCAAAATGCTTCATCAATACGGAACCCCGGCTTATCGCCTGGAAGCCCATCTGATGGAAGTTGCCACCCACCTGGGCCTTAAGTCGTCCTTTGTTATGTCTCCGACGTCGGTCACATTTGTGATCTGGACAGAAGGACATGAGGATGAATACACCCATGTTGCCCGCGTAGAGCCCGGCGATCACAACTTGGGATCCCTTGCCGATACCGATGATGTGGTAAATCGCATGCTGGCAGGTGAACTCAGCATAGAGCAGGCTGATCAAAACCTGGATGCCATTGCCCAGGCAAAGGACCCATATGGCCGTTTACTGACGGGTATCGCATTTGCGGTGTCGGGTGGCGCGTTTGCCATGTTAATGGGAACCAGCTGGAATGATGTGCTGTGGTCTGCGGTGTTATCTATCCTGGTCTTTATCTTTGTGCTGTGGTCTACGCGCTCAAAGCGGGTCACCCATATGCTGGAGCCGGTAGTGGCCATCGTTTCTGCGCTGGCAGCCTGTGCGATTTCGTCGTACCTTGATCCTATGGTCAATATTCGCCTGGTGGTGTTGTCGGCCATCATTGTTTTTATACCGGGGCTGGCATTAGCACTGGGGTTTGCAGAGCTCTCTGCACGCCATCTGGTGTCGGGCACAGCGCGGGTGATGGATGCCATTATGTTGCTGTTTAAGCTGTATTTTGGTGCTTTTTTGGGGATCAGTATTGGCTTTTTCCTGTTTGGACAGAGCGATTATGTGCAACCCGATCCGCTTCCCAAATGGACAGCCTGGATGGCAATTTTGCTGCTGTGTAGCAGCCTGATTGTGATTTTCCGCACTAAGCTCAAACACGCCAGCTGGTCAATTGCATCGGGCTTTATCGCCTACGCCGCCAGTATTGGCTCGGCGGTCTATCTGGATTATTCGCTGGGCACCTTTGTCGGAGCATTTGCCGTCGGCGTGTTTAGTAACGTGTTTAACCGGACCGTTAACGCGCCGGCTTCGATTGTCGCCATGCAGGGCTTGATCGTGCTGGTGCCCGGGTCAAAAACCTATATTGGTCTGAATTCTCTAATAGAAGGCCAAAGCTTTGTTGCTGCCGATCACATTGGCCAGCAAACCTTTTTAATTTTTATGTCGTTAATTGCTGGTCTTATCTTTGCCAATGTGGCACTGCCACCGAAGAAAAGTCTGTGATTTTACCGGTCTCCTGGTTTTGCCAGGAGACACCCCTGCCCTTATCTGCAAACATTTCCTTTTCAACTTGCCCTAAATAAGCTTCAATGATCTGCTGATACTGAGCACTGTGCTTAAACTGCACCAGCGCGCGATTAAAACTGTCCCTGAGTGATTTATCCTTAAACGCTACGCTCGCAGGTACGGGGGGGATCAAGTAATGATGACGGAACAGCGTCAGTGGTCGTCGCTTGTCTTTGAGCCGATAGAAGTAATAGAAAATATACTGATCAAGCACCGCAAAATCATAGCGCGACTTTACCAGCATTTGCGGGATCACGGACATATCGGGAGACTCCCTGTAAACAGCCTGCTCAGACATCTTTCTGAATGCCGCACCAAAGTATCCGGGCGCGCCCTGAAAAGTGATCACGGAATGGTCCGCCAGCGCGCCAATAGACTGAGGTGTCAGGTTCCTCCTGGCCAACGAAAACACCATAGGCTTGTAAATGACAATGGGTTCACTGATATAAAAGCTCTTGCTGTCTTGCGTCGAAAAAATTGGGGCCATGAGATCATACTGCCCCGTACGTACCAACTTTTCAGCGCGCCCCAGCGCCACAAACTCCAGGCGCACTGCGTATCCAAGCTGTGCCAGTACGGCTTTGGTAATATCCAGATCTATGCCACTGCGCTCTGGGTGGTTAATGGTATGAGGAGGCCCCTCACTGCTAACCAGCTCAAGTACCTGGCTTGATATTGCAAAGCATACAGGTGTGCTCATAAATATAAGCACGGTAAACACATCAGTGATCCGCTTAAAAACACGCGCTTTAGTACTCTGAGCATCTGGCATAATTACACGTACTTTCCCGAATCGCTGACCTACTCTTACCCTAAGTGTAGAAATTATCGACAGGAGGTAAAGTGCAGGGGATATGAGCGCACAGTTAGGGCTGCCCAAAACAAAGCAAAGGCCTAAATCCAGCGACGAGTTGTACTCAGAAAGTCTCGATAGGCCTGTCCATAGGTTTTGAGTAAAAACCGCTCTTCCGGCTTTATCTGAAAACGAGTCATATAAGCGATAAAGCTCAGTACAGCGAGCGCACCTGCTGGTGATCCCAGATACCAGTTTTGTGCAATCAATAAGCACAGAAATCCGACATACATAGGATTGCGGGTAAAGTGATAGATGCCGCCAGTTACCAACGTCGATGCTTTATCGACATGCACCGGATCAACACTGGTATTATGGCGGCGAAACGCCCAAACTCCCGCCAGAGCAACGATAATACCAATCGCGCTCAGCACCAGTGTCCCGCCAATTTTAAGCGGCTCAGACACAGTGACATGCCCGGCTACCTGAACCAGGCCCCAGCTCAAGAGCATATGTAGCAATAAAACAACCAGTGGGGGTATTTTGGTATCCAAAGGGTGCGGCTGTGATTCTGACATAGTAACTCCTGTGCATTAAAATATGTCATTTAATTGATATGTCGCAATTATTTATCCCATAAAGCTGACGGTTAATCGCAAACACTAGTTTTCAGCCTATGCTAACGTAAAATGTTGCTCACTAGCACTACACCCTGCGGTCTAGTTTATAAAAAAGTGTAATCCAGAGAACATTTATGAAACTAATAAAAACCTCGCTCGCGCTTGCCATTGGCCTTGCCAGTGCCAGCACCTTTGCCGCATCGGCAAAAGATACAATCACAGTTGAAGATATTCCTACTATTCAACGCGTTATTCAAACAGCAGTGAGCCCGGATGGCGAATCGGTGGCATTTCGTCGCTCAGTACCCCGTGAGCTGTACGTAGACAGCAACGGTAAAAACTACAGCGAACTGTATGTTGTTGATGACGAAGGCAATGAAGTGCCTTTCATCACAGGTAAAATCAACGTAGGTAAGATTGAATGGTCAGCAGACGGCAAGTTCATTTACTTCACGGCCAAGAAAAAAGAAGACAAATTCACGTCACTTTACCGCATCGCAGTCGATGGCGGTGAAGCACAAAAAGTACTGTCGCTGAAAGGCACCTCTATCAGCAAGTATCGCCTGAGCCCGAACGGTAAGCAGGTTGCTATCCTGGCTATGCCAGCCAAAGATGCAAGCGAAAAAGAGCTTAAAAAGCTTGGCTTTATGGCAGAAGTATATGAGCTGGGCCTGAAAAACAAGCAGCTACATTTGGTCGACCTGGCACAGACCAACAAACCGCTGACGCCTGCCGTGGTACCTGTTGAGGGTTATGTTAGCGATATCAACTGGTCTGACGATGCCAGCAAATTATTAGTAAAAACCCAGCCAACAGCGCTGATTGATGATCAGTATATGAAGTCTCAGTGGCATGTGATGGATGTGGCAACGCAAAAAATCACCACCTCGTTTAAAACCGAAGGTAAGCTTGGTGAGGCGGAATTCTCACACGATGGTAAATACATTGCCATTTTAGGCGCCGAAGACAAACACGACCCGGCTAAGGGACGTTTGTATCTGGCCAATGCCAAAACCGGTAAAGTAGAAGAGTGGATCCCGAACTTTATGGGTCACTTCAAAGACTTTGAGTGGTCAAACCGTAAAAACGTACTGAACTTTATTGCCGATGTGGGCGTTGAGACTTTCATTGGTCAGGTTAAAGTAGGCTCAAGCAAATACAAAAAGCTGGTTAAAGAAGGCAAGTTTATTGCGCACAGCCTGTCAGTATCTGATTCTGACAAAACCATTGGCGTACGAGCAGAAAGCCCGAAACACCCAAGTGAAGTGTTTATGGTGCGCTCTAAAAAGCCAACCCGCTTAACCGATTCAAACCCCTGGTTGAACGACAAGCGTCTGGCGAAACAAGAAGCGATTAGCTTCAAAGCCCGTGACGGCGTTGAGATTGGTGGTGTGCTTATCTACCCACTGGATTATCAGGAAGGCAAACGTTACCCTCTGATCATGGCGGTACACGGTGGTCCTGAAAGCCATGACAGAAACGGCTGGCTGACCAGCTACTCAGATCCAGGTCAGATGGGTGCAGCACGTGGCTATGCGGTGTTCTACCCGAACTATCGCGGTTCAACGGGCAAAGGCGTGGATTACTCTAAACTGGGTCAGAGCGATTATGCCGGCAAAGAGTTTGACGATCTGGTCGACATGAAAGAGTACCTGGTTAACATGGGCCTGGTTGACACCAAGCGCGTTGGTATCACCGGTGGCTCTTACGGTGGTTACGCTTCTGCCTGGGGCGCAACTAAATTGACCGAACACTTTGCAGCCAGTGTGATGTTTGTGGGTGTAACCAACCAGCTGTCTAAGTTTGGTACGACCGATATTTCAAACGAAATGTTCCTGGTACATGCCCGCTCCTACCCGTGGCAAAAATGGCAGTGGTACCTTGAGCGCAGCCCAATTTACTGGGCTGGCCAGTCGAAAACCCCACTGTTGATCATGCATGGTAAAGACGACCCGCGTGTTCACCCGGCCCAGTCTATGGAACTGTACCGCTATATGAAGGTACAAGACAAAGACGTACGTCTGGTTTACTACCCGGGCGAAGGTCACGGTAACCGTAAAGTTGCTGCGCAGTATGACTACAGCCTGCGCTTAATGCGCTGGATGGATAACTACCTGATCCACGGCAACAAAGACATGCCAGCGTATGAAATTGACCATGCCGCTAAATTAAAAGCGGTGAAAGAGCAGAATAAATAAGCTTCTGCTTTTTATGGTATAAAAAGACAAAAGGCTTGCCAGATTGGCAAGCCTTTTTCTATGAAAATGATACAACGCAAACTACTGTGAGATTAGGTTTAGTATCAGCCCTGATACACCTTTATTGTGTTAGAATTTACTGAACTTGGTGACCAGCAAACCCACGTGTCGTTGTATTAGAAGCGGTATTTCACGCCAACAGTTGCCGTTGTACCAAGACCTTTAATATTGTAGCCACCGTACGTGTAGGCTTGTGCGCGAGCTGGGAAGTAGTCTGAGTTAAATAAGTTCTCAATACCAACAAACCCTTGCCAGCTTTGGTCGAATTGATATTGACCACTGAAGTTAACCACGTTATAGCTGTCAATTGGACCCTGATCTCCAACATAGTTACCTTTATCATTCCGCTCAAAACGTTTACGGTCGCCCACATGTAACCAGCTCAGCGTCATTGATAACGCATCAACCGGTTGCCAGTTTAGGTTTGCCGTAAGCTTTGGTGGACTAATTTGCCTTGAACCAAGATAAGTATCGGCTTCGGTATCTTTACCCTCTACATAGCTATATGTCGCAATGAGTTTTAGCGTTTCGTTGATCTTGTAATCGACAAGTGCTTCGTAGCCCCATATTTTTTGTGGTGCTCGAACAGGCTCATACACTCCGGTTACTTCATTGAATTTATTCGTTGTGCCAAACTCAGACGTACTTCTATATGCCGCAAATTCAAATCGTAACGTCTCAAATTGAGAGTTAAAACCGATTTCGTAGTTATCAAC
Organism: Pseudoalteromonas rubra; assembly: GCF_004212645.1. Lineage (GTDB taxonomy): Bacteria > Pseudomonadota > Gammaproteobacteria > Enterobacterales > Alteromonadaceae > Pseudoalteromonas > Pseudoalteromonas rubra_G. The sequence goes on from NZ_PPUZ01000037.1 coordinate 43,230, forward strand.
AATCGATGCTTCTGTTTGAATTTGACCAATGTCTTCTACCGTTGCACTGCGCAGCAGACGGCCAATATCGGAGATATCAGACCCTTGCGAATAACTGGCGAATGGGCTGAACTTTTCGTTTGCGTTATATTTAACACCCACATTGTAAGTTGTGGCGTCATAGTCAATAGTGTCACCTTTCACGTTGAGTGGCACAGAGCACTGATCCGCTGAACGACAAAGTTTTAGTGTTTGGTAATCAGCTACCGCAAGATCAATACTTTCTTGTCTCACTCCCGCTTTTAACACTAAGTCATCGGCAACAATCCACTTGGTCTGTAGGTAACCTGCGATGCTTTCCATATCCATTTCTGGCACCCAGATACGACCATCAACAAGTGGCTGTGAGGTCACATCGTTCAACGCATCGATACCATAGATGAAGGTAGCCTGGACATTGTCAAAATCAACCAAGGTATTAAATGTCGCACGCGCGCCCTTTTTTTCAGAGCGGATGACAGATTGACCGCCAGTGTACCCTTCATCAGGGTTTGCTAAGCTTGGCGAGAAGAAGAACACGTTCTCAATGTCTTGTATATACGCATCTAGCGTCATTTGTGTATTAGCAAAGATCTCAAAATCGGTGTACTTGACTGTAATGTTCTCGTTGCCTTCTGGACCTTGTGGCTTCCCTTGTTTCTGCTGAGCTGGGGGCACGTGAATAGCGTAAGATTTTTCACCTAAATTGATGTTGCCAAACACATCACCCAGGTCCGTTTTTTGCTGTGAACTATAGAAGTTATAGCTAAATTGCAGTTGCTTGTCTTCATTGAAGTCATAGCCAAGCTTAGTAAAGTAGTTTTCTGTCACGGTATCCGACAGACCATACTGTAAACCCAGAATATCGCCTTGGGAATCACGCTGAACACCATTTTCTTCATAGCTTGCCGTGACTAAATAACTAAACTGGTCAACGCGGCCATTAATCGCGCCCGCAACTCGGGCACCGGCACTCTCTGCAAGCTTTACCGCACTAAAGCGGCTAGACAGGCTAATTTCACCTTCTGGTTTACCATCGCTTTTGGCCTGCTTGGTGATGTAGTTAATGATCCCACCTGAAGCACCATTACCATAAATTGAGGTTGCCCCTTTGATCACTTCTATACGGGCGATGGCACTTGGATCGAGTGTTTTTATACCCAAGGAGCCGTTCCGTAGTGGTGTAGACTGAGGTACACCATCAATCATTACCAGTGGCGCACGTCCACGCAACGATTGCCCTGTATTGCTTGAACTACCCGTATCCGGAGCAAGACCAGGAACAATTTGAGATAACAAGCTTTGTAATTCTGGATTTACTTTTAAATGATCTTCAATTTGTTTTTGATTAATAATTGTAATGGAGGCAGGCACTTCATCGATGCTTTCAAACACACGACTGCCCGAGACCACGATATGCTCCATATCTGCAGCTTGAAGATCTTTAACATTGGTATCGTCTGCAATGGCTGCTGCGCTAACAGCCAACGCTACCATACTGAGAGTAGTTTTTAACATGGTTATCCTTGCTGGATTTAGAATAATAATGATGTAAAAGCGGCAATATGGTATTGGCATATTATTGAAAAAACAATATAAATGAGATTTATTTTTATTTGCACAAACTTTAAGACTGTTCTGCTTTGCGCCTTTTTTTTGCAACTATAAACTTATAACAATGACTTAGAGGGAATAAGGATACCTTTTCCCACGATGACGCTGTTACCAAAAATACAAGCCGGGTACCGAGAAAAGGGCCGAAGTCAAAGCTGGCTAATCTGACACATGTGCTCGCCTGCTGGCTGAGTCTCTTCTTAGCAATGCCCTTCTTTTTTACAGCTAACATTTCGTTGACTTGGTCAATTGAGTGGCTTTATTGCGCCTGTTTAAGCGAATGTTTATGTTTGATACTGTATAAACAAGCTGGTGCGCTTGCTGGCCGTCAGGTGTAAAAAAACTTGGTTTCTTTTGTCATCATAGCCAACGGTCATTTGCTGCTCATATTCGCTGGACAACAATACGGCTCGGATCACCTGCCTAACATTATCTCTTTTCAGAGTTACTTACGGTTGACTAGAGTTAAAAAGCAAACAAACGTATAACGATAGGAATAAAGCAACCCAAATTGCTAGTTTCTCCTTTGCAGTCTACAGTTTAGTAATGACTCACAGATCAAGGCCTTGTTGTTAATATCACTATGCTGAAATCATCGTTTATGGTGTTGTTGCTTTGCCTGCTGCTGGGGATTATTTTTGGGCTGCCGTTTGTACCGCTGGAAAGCAACCGCCAAGTAGAAGCGCCCTTTTTAGAGCACTCGGGTAGCAATAAGGCGGTGGTGTTTTTTGGCTTTAGTCATTGCGGTGGTGTTTGCCCTACTACCCTGCTGATTTTAAAAAGTCTATTAGACAATACAACACGGCAAAGTCAGTGGCCGCAGGTGGTGTTTGTTGATATAGACGAGAATAGCTCAACACAACAAGCGCAGGCACATGCCCACTCCTATCACAATGCTTTTTCTGGCGTTCATGCCAAAGCGGAATCTCTGGCTCAGCTGAGCCGGGATTTTGGCTTGAATATTCAACAAGATGGCGAGCAGATCAGGCACCAGGGGCGTACCTATCTGCTTGCAAGGTCACAACAACAATGGCGCATAGTTAAGGCTTACAATCCTGAGACCTTTGATTTTAAAACGCTACAAGACGAGCTTTATTAAAGAGGCACATCATGCTTAAAAACCTGCTAATTTGTTATGACGATAAACTCAGCGACTATATGAAAGCCAGGTTTGATGAGGACTTTAAACGCGCGGACAAAGTAGTACTGATGACCCTGCTGGCGTTTTATTTTATGGTGGCGCTGTTAACCCCCTGGCAAAACGGCTACTTTATGCTCGGGATCTTAGGTGGCGGTGCCGTGCTTGGTATTTGCCTGGCAGCTTACAAAACCATGCCGGGCGCATTCATAACCCGCATAATTATGGCGGTTGGGTTAACCGCGATGATGGCAATCACCATACAGCAAGCCAACGGCCTGGGCGAAGGTCACTTTATTTTCTTTCTCAATTTTACGATTCTGATCCGCTACCGGGATGTCATGCCCTTGGTGGCCCTAATCGGTGTTACCGTTGCCCACCACCTCACCATGACCTACTGCCAAAGCATTGGGGCACAATTATGGGGCACACCAATTATTATCTTCTCCTGGGGAGATCAAACCGACTGGGGGCTGATCGCACCCTTGCTGTACCATATTGTGATTGCCCTGATAGGCGCTGCCATTGCCATTTACTATATCCATGATGGCAACATTAAATTTGTCGCTTCTAATCAGGTAATTGGCCTGGTGCAAAAAGGCGCAGACGGTGACTTAACCGACCGTATAGACACGGTGGAAGAAACCAACTTGTCGCGCATTGTTAATGGTTTTTTTGACCGGCTCAACAATGCCTTGCTCGATACTGCCAACACGGCAAAAACCCTCACACAACAAGCTGAAGATACCACGCGACAAGCCCAAAGCAGTGCCCAGGCTGCACAGGAACAACAATCTGAAATTGTTAAGATATCATCCGCTGTCGACCAAATGACATCCGCAACCGGAGAAATCGCCAGTAACGCCGAACAGACAGCCTCTGCATTGCGTGAAGCGGTTGATAACAGTCGCACCGGCCAGACTCTGGCCAGCAAGTTTGAGCAAACCATAGACACGCTGTCATCCCGGGTAAAGGATGCCACCCAGGTACTGGACCAGCTGGAGCAAAGCAGCCAGCAGATCAGCACCATTGTTGCCACCATTCGGGGGATCTCGGAGCAAACCAATTTGCTTGCGTTAAACGCTGCCATTGAAGCTGCCCGAGCCGGTGAGCAGGGCCGGGGTTTTGCTGTGGTGGCCGATGAAGTCAGAGTCCTGTCGCAGCGTACCCATGCCTCCACAGAAGAGATCTCAGCAATGATCAATACCTTACAATCTACCTCTCACTCGGCAGTAGAGACGATGAATCAGTGCTATGAGCTGACCTCAGCCAGTGTGGATGACGCCAGCAATGCCTCTCGTAGCTTTAGCGAAATAGCCAACCTTATCAGTGATATAAATGCAATGGCCTCACAAATTGCTACCGCAGCTGAGCAACAATCGGCAATGACAAACGACATACGGCAAAATACGGATAATATTCAAAGTGCCTCCAGCCAGTTTTTGAATGACGCAGAAGAAAGTCTGCAATACGCTTCCAGACTCAGTGACATGTCAGTCAAGCTCAACCGCCAAATTCAACAGTTTAAACTAGTTCGTTAGTGGCAAGGTAGATGCAATCAACTAAAAAGGTGTTATTGTGCCGTATCAATACGTTATGTTTTGTGCTGGCTAGCTCGTTAGACGGCGTTAACTCACCCGCCATCAGGTAAATGTGTAAAAAATTGTTTTACTTTTCACAGTACACGCCTATAATTCGAGCGAATTTAAAAATGGTGACATGGAGTCAACACAATGAAAATGAAGTTATCCGGAAAGATCCTCCCTCTGATTGCACTCACAACACTTGCTGGCTGTATGAGTACTGGTCCACATCTTAAAAGCTCTGTCTCTGAAGGCGTTGCTGGCATAGAAGCACGGTTGCCTTATGCCAACTACAGCAACTACTTCGGTTATGTAGATAAGTCGGTTGTGCCAGAAGGTAAGTATAAAGGCAAAGATACCTACTATCTGTATGTCTGGGTGCCTGCTGCGGTCGACGAAATTGGCGTTTCTATGATTTCACCTGCCGTTGCAACACCAGGTAAGGAAGACTTTGTTCACGCAAACTTTAAACCAGGCATGGACAAGGATGCCAATAAGTTTTTCGACACTTATATTGTCCTGGACCGCATGAACATCATCGACAGCAACAGCATTGCTGATGGTGGCAAAGTCTTACAAAACCTGGGCCGTAATGACGACAGCAGTGAGCTGCCAGCTAACCCAAGTGGTGCAAGCTACAACTCTTTGCTGCGTAAAACCACATCGATGAATAACCCTACCGAAGCACTGGTTCGCGGCGTTTATCGTATTGGATTTACCTCGTTCCGCTCTTCTGTTGAAGGTTCATTTGAGGCAACGATTGGTACCAACGTGCCTGGCGTAAAAATCGCGGCTTCTTTGTCTGAATTGGATGCACTGGTAAATAATAAGCTGTAATCCAGACAATTTCACAGACCAATTAAGTTGTGCCAGCCTTACCCGGGCTGGCATTTTCGTTTTACACTGTTGCTTAATACCAATTTCACTTAAT
>NZ_PPUZ01000038.1:0-32139 GCF_004212645.1 Pseudoalteromonas rubra
AAATTTCTCATTTAGATTTGCTAAATATCAAAATTTTTGCCTGGTTATCGACCCTATTTTCTCGCCTCAAGATAGAACACTTAATTAAGCAAATTGGTATTACGTGATGATCACTCGAACGGGCAGGTATTTCCGGGGATCAGCGCCCAGGGCTGGGCACGCACTCCTTGTGTCTGCAACAGTTCGTGCAACGCGTTAAACGAGGCGCGCGTATTACGCAGCGCCACTTTGTCGACAAACCACTGCGGCGCACCGCCCTGTAAATCTGCCGATATTTGATAGTCTATCTCAACAGCATTGTCTCGCTCCGTCAGCCGCCATTGCACAGTCACAGGTTCAATACGGATCACACCCGGCGCAGGTGCAGGCTCAGCGATTGAGCGTATCTTAAGTAGATAACTGGTAGTGGACTCTTGCAGCAAACACGCATGTGTGAGCATATCCCTTTTGCGCAGCGGCCAGGGTAAGTCAAAATGCGTCAACACTCGGGTCTGGTTTAGCGCAGGGCGGGATAAAATGGTGACGGTGCTGACATGCTTCACCCATAGCGGGACACTATCGACATCATTAAGCAGGTTAATCACCGATTTTGCACTGATCCCAGGCCACTGTCCGGTCACTCGGATCCTCAAAGGCTGATCAGCGCGCTTTTGATAGGCGACAGAAAACAGATCAGAATGGTGCCAGGGTTGCCACTGCTGGGGCGCCTGTGCCGCGTAGCCAGGCGCTGAAAAACCTGCCAGCCACAGTAAGCAAGTTAAACGTTGCAGATTACCAGTAAGGTTCACTGTTTAACGATGCCTGACGACTTTGCTCCATCGCACTGACGAGAAAATCGGCTTTTTGTTGCAGCCAAACTAAAATGCCCTGCAACGCTTCATTTGGCTGGCCTTCGCACAGCTGGCGAAGATAAAACAAGGTTTCCAGCTCATAAATGCCATACACAATGTCAACCCAGGGGGCTCTGAACGCCCGACGGGTTTCTTTGTCGTAAAGTTTACCCAGGCAGTGACCACTGAGCAGCATGTTTTCCAGCGGCTGACGACACTCCAGATAGTCTTTCACCGTCATAGCACGATCGGCCGGAAATAAAGTGGTTAATTTGTTCCAGTCGTGATCATAAGCCCGCTTAGCAAGCGCCTCGACCGGGCTTTGTGCTGCGGTAATGGCGTTCTGATCCCAGTTTTTACGCCAGGATTTGTCCAGCAACCAGCGGGTCAGCGCCAAAATCAGGCGGTTATATCGCGAGCAGTGGAATAAGTCCTCAATGTCGGTTACGGTTGGCTGAACGTCTTTCATATCAGCAATCACCTGAGCCAGCTCGGGCGCATTAGAGATCCGCTTATAGTAAGCATGGCGCTTAGACGTATAGGTTTTCAAATGAATGGCGTTTTCTACCCAGCCTAATTCAGACAACAGCCATTTTAGCTCTTTGCGCAGAAACTCGGTTGACGATTTATCGACAAACTCCTCAAATAACCAGAAGGCGTGGCGGATCAGGCTAACCCCGTCTATCAGGCGTTTCAGGGTTTTCAGGCTTGGCGCATCCAGGTAACACTGCTCATGTTTTTGCACAAACTGAATACCGTGATTGACGGTGGCCACCAGCGCCTGCTCTTGCGTGCAGCCTCGGGGTAACTTGATCACGCCCAGGGTTTTATTGGCTTTAAGCGGTTTATCGTCGGCAATACGGTAGCCTCTTGCCGCCTTGGAATATAGTCCCAGGCGCAAGCCAATGTGCTGTAGCAAATGATCGGCGAGCAAAAACAAATCGTCTTTGTCACCTTCGATCAGTTCAATTTCGAGCTCTGAAATGGGTTCTACAATCCCCTGTGCACTGATCTCGCCTTTATCGAGTACCACTTCAATTTCGCTGCCAGCTTCGGTTTCAATCAGCCAAGTACGACGAATAAAATTGGTACTAAAAATCGGATATAAGTTACTGGCTATCGACTCCAGCTGCACACCCATTGGCCAGATACTCGAGTCAAAAGCGTGAATATCGGGGCGACTGCCCTGAAGGGGCAAATTGTACTCAGGACGCTGATGTAATCCCCCAACCACCTCACCGGCTAGCTTAATGGTCTGCTCGCAGTCGTCATCATTGCAACGCGTGCGCAAACCAATATCGAATGCACGCAGCTCACGGCTGGGCGTATCGAAATAAGCATTTTTCAGATTTTTAGCAGGTTTATTGCTGACTTTTTTCGCAAACTGGGTAATAAGGGCTGGGATCAGCGGAACTTCATTGTCTGAAACCAAAAATTTCAGTTCTATCTCAGTGTCCATCAGGGGTGTGATTTACCTATGTAATTTTCGAACCCCCAAAATATACAAAGGGTCCGCACTTTGCAAACCTTTTAGTAATTATTAGCGCATAATCACCACCAATGCCAGCCGGTTTGTTCAATTACAGGTGTAAACATGTGCACACTTCAGTGCGCGGATTTAGCCACAGTTCAAGTTAAAATTCGCTCGTTTGTGCGTTATCCGCAAAACCTGCCCCTTGCCTTTGCCTCGGGAAATCCCTACTATTTTGGTAACTTTATAACGATATCAATATTTAAGGCCTGCGAATGCTGAAAAATATCGCTTTGCCGCTGCTGCTGTCTGTGCTCTCACTGAGTGCAATGGCGGAGCAAACCGAGCTGCAAAATGAGCCTGCACAGGCGCAGTCAGCAACCGACAATAACGGCTACATTGTCGACGACTTATACCTCTTCATGCACACCGGACCGGGTAAGAATTATCGCATCCTGGGTTCGGTCGAAGCCGGAACTCCGATCACTATCCTAAACACGGAGCAGGACGACTTTATTCAGATAAAAGATGACAAAGACCGCGAAGGCTGGGTCCAGAGTCAATTTGTCACCTCTGAACCGGGGTTACGTCAGCGACTGGAAAGCGCTAATCAGGCACTGAGTGATAACAATGCCCAGCTCAATACTTTACAAAGCCGCATTCCACAACTTGAGCAGGCCAACTTGCAGCTACAGCAAGACAACACAGCGCTCAAAAATAACATCGCCGAACTGGAACAAGCCCTTGAGGCGCAGGTACAGGCAAGCCTGAATAAAGCGCAAACAGAGCAACATATGCTGCTGAGCTATGGTGGTGGCATTGGTATCGCAGGCATTTTAATTGGCGTGGTACTCACCCTGGTGTTGTCACGGCGCAAGCGCTACGACGGCTGGGCGTAAAAGCCGCGATAAAATATATGCATAAAAAAAGGCCTTATCGGCCTTTTTTTATACCAATTTGCTTAATTAAGTGTTCTATTTTGAGGCGAGAAAATAGGGTCGATAACCAGGCGAAAACTTTGCTATTTAGTTATTCTAAATGAGAAGTTTTCAACGCCGTTAGCGCCATATTTGCTCCTTCAAATTGAACAGGCATTAAGTGAAATTGGTATTACTTGCCTGCTATGGCGAGTAACTCAACTTCAAATATCAACAACGAGCCCGGTGCAATTTTCCCGGCCGCCCTGTCTCCGTAGCCCAGATCCGGGCCGATGAAAAAGCGAAACTTATCACCCACGGTCATCAGCTGAACGCCCTCAGTCCAGCCCGGTATGACCTGATTCAGGCCAAAACTGATAGACTCACCGCGTACCACGGAGCTGTCGAACACCGAGCCATCCAGTAAAGTGCCATGGTAATGTACCGTGACTTTGTCTGTTGCGCTCGGATGCTCAGTCCCGTCGCCTTTGTTTAACACTTCATATTGCAAACCAGAGTCGGTTGTTGTTACTCCACTCTTTTGCGCGTTTTGCGCCAGAAACTCTGCCGCTTCTATGCGGTTACCTGCCGCCGCCTGCTTTTGCTGTTTACCGTTTTTAAAAATCAGCCAGCCCAGCACGACGATGACCAGCACAAGGATAATATTGGTTGTTGACATAATGACTACCTAAATTATGAATGATCTTTCTCTTGCTCGTTTGGCGCTTCGCCTTCGGCGTCTTTATCGTCGCCATTCACCACATCGGCAATTTGCTGCAAACGCGCCAGTGCCAACGCATTGATACTCTGCTGTGGATACTCGCCATTGATAAGCGCCCCGGCTTCACGCTGCATCAGCAAAGACAGCGCCTCGTCGACTGTTGCCACCGCGAAAATATGGAAGCGACCTTGCTGAGCCGCCGCCAGCACTTCGTCATCCAGTACCAGGTTGATCAGGTTCGAGCGAGGAATGATCACGCCCTGACGCCCTGTCAGGCCGCGCATTTTACACAGCTTAAAGAAGCCTTCAATTTTTTCATTCACGCCACCGACGGCCTGCACTTCACCGTGCTGGTTAATGGAGCCCGTCAGCGCCAGTGACTGGTCGATAGGCAGCTGAGTTATGGCAGAAATAAGACCACACAGCTCCGCCAGCGACGCGCTGTCACCGTCAATAAAGCCATAACTTTGTTCAATGGCAATATTGGCGCTCAGCGTCAGGCTAAAGTTTTGTGCATATTTATTACCGAGGTAACCGGTCAGCAGCATAACGCCTTTAGAGTGGATCGACTTACCTAACTCGGCTTCACGCTCCACGTCTATCACCCCATCGGCACCGGCATACACAGTCGCGGTGATCCGCGCCGGCGTACCAAAGGCGGTATCGCCAATGTGCAGTACCGTCAGACCGTTCACTTTACCAACTGCCTCACCTTCTGTGGCGATCAAAGTATGGCCTTCTTCAATGTCACTGAGCATGTTCTCACTGAGCTGGCCGGTGCGATATTGCTTACCGACTATGGCTTCGTCGATATGCGGCGCGTCGATTTCGCTGAGCCCATCCTGCTTGGCGTAATAACTCGCCTCTGCCACCAGCTCAAGTACATCGGCAAAACGTGCCGAGAGTTTGTTCTGATGTTCAGCCTGGCGATAACTGAACTTCAGCAAACGCGCCAGTGCCTCGCCAGTTAAGGTGCACTTGAGTGTCTGTTCACAGTACTCCTGCACTTTAGTGACAAACTGATATTGCAGGCGGTCACTGTCGGGCAGATAGTAGTCAAAATCAGCCAACACTCTGAACAGCTCGCCAAACTCTTCGTCGTATTCCCCTATGGTGTAATACAAGTCACGCGAGCCCAGCAGGATGATCTTCACATCCAGCGGGATCAGCTGAGGTTTAAGGGTAAAGCTGCTGCCGACCGAGCTGTCCTGATAAGGCAAATCGTTTTTAATCTGATGGGTCTTTAAAGACAATTTGAGCCCGTCCCAGACCTGTGCATTGGCCAGTACTTTGTCGGCATCCATGATCAGGTAACCACCGTTGGCACGGTGCAGTGCCCCCGGCTGAATAGAGCGGTAACTGGTGATCAGGGTGCCGTGCGCATTGGCATACTCAATTTTGCCAAAAATGTTGCCAAAGGTCGGGTTCGGCTCGTACACCACAGGCGCCGCCTGACCTTCTTTGAACTCCACCAGAATATTCGGGGCAAAGAAATCACTCAGCATGCCCTTGGCATCAAAGTCATCTTTATTTTCGTCTCCTGCGGCACTGTCGTCGTCCAGCCAGTCGAGTACGGCATCGACAATTTCCACTCGCAAATCTTTAAGATAACGGATCACCCCAATGTGGCTGGCATACTTATGTTCCAGCGCTTTGAGCAATGGCTTGGTCGCCAGCTCTATGGTGGTTTTTTTCAGCTCGCGCAGTTTCTCTGATGATTCGCGCTTCCAGCGTGGCAACTCAATCAGTGCTTCAATCAGGCAGTCTTCGAGCTTTTCAATGGCATCAAAAAAGTGTTCCTGAACGGCTTCTTCCAGCGCCATAAATTCGGCATCATCAAGCGCTTTGCCATCCACCACAGGGGCAAAACTCACCACCCCTTTTTCTTCCATCATGGCAACGCTTTTCTTCGCGGCCAGCTCTTCCACCGCACTCAGGGCGGCGTTGTATTTATTGTCAAAGTCTCTGTCGAGCGACTTTTTCTTGCGCTGATAACCCGGGTTATCAAATGCCGCAGGAAACGTATCCACCACTTCATCTAAGAAGGAATCAATGTCATCGGCCAGTACTTTGCTCTCGCCCGCCTGCATAAACAGAGCAATCGGCTCTCTGTGGTCGTCGTAATTATTAACATACAACCACTCTTTGGGAGTTGGGCGGGTTTTGCAGTGTGCTTCGAGCTTGTCTTTGACCATAGTAAAGCGCCCGGTTGCCGCTTCGCCCATGACAAACACGTTGTAACCCGGCAGCTCCATGCCCAGCGCAAAGTCGAGCGCACTTTGCGCCCGGTTCTGGCCGATAAAAGGCAAAGGATCCGGATAGGGGTTTTGCATGCAGGTGGAGATGTGTGGCAAAGACACACTCGGAGCCAGCTGTTCGCTGCTCAAAGGCTTAATGGTTTTCGTCATTCCTAACTTCTTTCTCTTGGCCGGCCGCGCGACACTTGCACACGGGGCTGTGATTAAGGGGTAAGTGCCTTACGAGCAAACTCACCGTGCCCACATTCGCTGCACGACGGAATTTCCAACGCATAATAGACATTCGTTTTATGGCCGCAATTTTTACACACTAATTGCCCCAATGCTATCCATTCCCCTTGTTTGTAGATGCCATCGTGTTGAAAGTCTTGTACTAATGCCTGCCATTCAAGCTGCGTGCGATCCTCCAGTTGAGCCAGTTCGTACATCACACTGGCCTTAAGCTCCTCCCAGGCCACATCGTCATAATGGTCCTTGTGTTCACTCAGATGAGCCAGGTCGCGTTTGAGATAATAGCGATAATCGGCCAGTTTATCTTTGGACAGCTGCTTCACCGCCTCCTGCGCGTCCATAAACTCTTTGACCAGCTTTTTAAGCTCATGCTCTTTGACGTCTTTCAGCCACACTGAAAAGTCATCCAGCCAGCGTTTGTAATCTGCCATGTTTACCTCCCGACTCAGGCTATTTTGCAAGGTATTTACTCTGCCTTTGTCTCAGTATAGTTCAGCTGACGTCACAGTCCTGAAACAAATCACCACCACAACGCCAATTTACGCTGATAATTCCGCTTTGAAGCGCTGTGATCAGCGCGTTTTTTCGGGTATGCTATCGGCAATTTTCTAATTAGTTTGCAAGAAGTCTGGAAACGTCAATGCAAGAGCAATACAACCCGCAAGAAATCGAACCCAAAGTTCAGTCCCATTGGGAACAAAACAACAGCTTCAAAGTAGTTGAAGACGAATCAAAAGAAAAATACTACTGTCTGTCTATGTTCCCTTACCCAAGTGGTCGTCTCCACATGGGTCACGTTCGTAACTACACCATAGGTGATGTGGTCTCGCGTTTCCAACGACTCCAGGGCAAAAACGTGATGCAACCTATGGGTTGGGACGCATTTGGCCTGCCTGCGGAAAATGCCGCAATCAAGAACAACACAGCGCCGGCTAAGTGGACTTACGAGAACATCGATTACATGCGCAACCAGTTAAAGCTGCTTGGTTTTGGCTACGACTGGGACCGTGAAATCGCGACCTGTCACCCGGATTACTACAAGTGGGAACAATGGTTCTTCACTAAATTGTACGAAAAGGGCCTGGTCTACAAAAAAATGTCAACGGTAAACTGGGACCCGGTTGACCAGACGGTACTGGCCAACGAGCAGGTGATTGACGGCCGTGGCTGGCGTTCAGGTGCTATCGTTGAGCAAAAAGAAATTCCACAGTGGTTTATTAAGATCACTGACTACGCGCAGGAGCTGCTGGACGACCTGGACCAGCTTGAGCACTGGCCTGAGCAGGTGAAAACCATGCAGCGTAACTGGATCGGTCGTTCAGAAGGTCTGGAGATCGACTTCAAACGCGCTGATAACGACGAGCAATTTACTGTTTACACGACTCGCCCGGATACCTTTATGGGTGTGACTTACGTGGCTGTTGCTGCGGGTCACCCTATTGCTCAGGAAGCGGCAAAAAACAACGCCGACATTGCCGCGTTTGTTGAAGAGTGTAAAAACACCAAAGTCGCCGAAGCCGACATGGCTACCATGGACAAAAAAGGCATCGCGACTGGTTTTTACGCTATCCACCCGCTTACCGGTAAACAGGTGCCAATCTGGGTTGCTAACTTTGTACTGATGGATTACGGCTCAGGCGCCGTTATGGCCGTACCGGGTCACGACCAGCGTGACTACGAATTTGCCAGCGCTTACGGTTTGGAAATCAAGCAAGTGATTGCCCCGGCTGCCGACAGCGAACTAGAAGCAAACCTGGATGAAGCCGCATTTACTGAAAAAGGCGTGTTAATCAACTCAGGTGAGTTTGATGGCCTGGACTTTGAAGGTGCCTTCAATGCCATTGCCGACAAGCTGGAAAGCATCAATGCTGGTAAGCGCAAAGTCAACTTCCGCCTGCGCGACTGGGGTGTGAGCCGTCAGCGTTACTGGGGTTCTCCAATTCCAATGCTGAACAAAGCAGACGGCAGTGAGCTGGCAGCGAGCGAAGACATGTTACCAGTCCGCCTGCCAGAAGACGTGGTAATGGATGGCGTAACCTCGCCAATCAAATCCGATCCTGAGTGGGCCAAAGCAACCGTTAACGGCGAGCAGGTTTTCCACGAAACGGATACCTTTGACACCTTTATGGAGTCATCCTGGTACTACGCACGTTACTGTAGTCCGCGTTACGATGAAGGCATGTTAGAGCCGGGCGCGGCAAACTACTGGCTGCCGGTTAACCAGTACATTGGTGGTATTGAGCACGCTATCCTGCACCTGTTGTATGCGCGTTTCTTCCACAAACTGCTGCGCGATTTTGGCCTGGTTAATTCCAGCGAACCATTCGAGCGCCTGCTGTGTCAGGGCATGGTACTGGCAGAGACTTACTACCGCAAAGATGAAAAAGGCGGTGATATCTGGATCTCACCTACCGACGTAGAAACCGAGACCGACGACAAAGGCCGCATCACTAAGGCGTGGCACAAAGACGACGGCGAGCCGGTATTCTCTGCGGGCATGAGCAAGATGTCTAAGTCAAAGAACAACGGTATCGACCCGCAGATCGTTATTAAGCAGTACGGTGCCGACACCGTGCGCTTGTTTATGATGTTTACTGCACCACCAGAGCAAACGCTGGAATGGTCTGATTCGGGCGTAGAAGGCGCGCACCGTTTCTTACGTCGGGTCTGGAAATTTGCTGTCGATGTAAAAGCCGCCGGTACTGCCGAGCTGGACTTGAACGCACTGAGCAGCGCTCAGAAGACATTGCGCCGTGAGATCCACAAGACCATCGCGAAAGTAACCGATGATGTTGAGCGTCGCCAGACCTTCAATACCGCCATTGCCGCTATCATGGAGCTGTCAAACAAGCTGGCCAAAGCGCCGCTGAAAGACACGCAAGATATCGCACTGGCCAACGAAGCGCTGGAAGCCATGATCATCATGCTGGCGCCAATCACGCCGCACCTGTCTCATGAGCTGTGGGAACAACTTGGTAAACAAGGCGACATCTTAGATGCACGCTGGCCACAGGTTGACGCGAGTGCTTTGGTTGAAGACGAAAAACTGATCGTGGTTCAGGTCAATGGTAAGCTGCGCACTAAGCTGACTGTGGCAGCGGACGCGACCCAGGAGCAAATTGAAGCGCTGGCGTTTGCCGATGAGAACGTACTGAAGTTTACCGAGGGTAAAACCATACGTAAGAAAATCTACGTACCGGGTAAACTGTTCAATGTGGTAGCCAACTAATGGCTACCCTGCTGAATACCCCATTATTCAGTATGATGCGACGCTGGCAGGGTTTTATGCTGGCGTTGTTTACCTGTGTGGCGCTGTCCGGCTGTGGCTTTCAGCTGAAGAAAGCCTCCTACCTGCCAGACGACCTCAGGGCACTTCACCTCAGTGGCACCGACAGTAAGTCGGCGCTGTTTATGAGTCTCAAGCAAGAGCTTAAACGTGCTCAGGTCCAGCTGCTGCCCTCGCCAAAGCTCGGCAATGGCCAAGACGCGGTTGAACTGCACCTGTACCGGGACTCGCTTGAGCGTCAGACGCTGAGCCTGTTTAAAAATGGTCAGGTGGCACAATACGAGCTGGCCTACAGCGTACGCTATCGTCTCACTCGTCCGGGTTTTGAACCCGTCGAGCAGGAATTTGAACTGTACCGCAACTACCAGGATGACCCGGACAACGCCCTGGGCAAATCTCAGGAGCGGGAGATCATCCTCGGCGAGCTACGTCAGCTTGCCAGCCGCCGTATTATCCGTGAATTGTCTCAACTCTAATGCGTTGTTATGCCAATCAATTAGCAGGCCAGCTTAAACAGGGCCTGCAACCATTTTATCTGATCTTTGGTGAAGAGCCTTTCCAGGAAGCCCAGTGCGTCAGCGCCGTGCGCCAGGCAGCCAAGCGCCAGGGATTTGATGAAGTGATTAAGTTCAGCTTACTGCCCGGCTTTGACTGGCTGGAGCTGGTCAATCAGTACAATAGTATGTCGCTGTTCAGCGCTCAGACGCTGATTGAGTTCGACCTTAACCAGCAGAAACCGCCCACCCAGGGCGTGAACATTTTAAAAGAGCTGGCGGCAAACCCGAACCCGGATGTGATTTTAATCCTCAAAGGCGCCAAAGCCTCGCAGGATATTCAGCGCAGTGCCTGGTTTAAGGCGCTGGATAAGCAAGGCCTGTTTGTGCCCTGCTACGCGCTGACCGGCTACCATCTGCAACGCTGGCTCGATGATGAATGTAAGCGGCTAAAACTCAACCTGAATAATGATGCCAAACGCAGCCTGCTACAGGCAACCGAAGGCAACCTGCTGGCTACGCATCAGGAGCTGGAGAAGCTCTCGTTACTCTATAAAAGTGCGCCAATCGATCAGGAAAAGCTGCTCAGCGGGCTGCTCAATCAGGCCAAATTCGACATCTTTGACCTGAACGACGGTTTGCTGCGAGGTAACCCGAAAACACTTATCAAGGTGCTCAACAAGCTGGCACACGATAATGTCGAGCCCGCCAGTATTGCCTGGACGCTGCACAATCAGGCTCAGCTATTGCTTAACCTTAAACAGCTGATCCAATCGGGCACGCCCACACAGGATGCGTTTAAAAAGCACAATGTCTGGAAAAATCAGCAACAGAACACCCAGCAGGCGCTGGACCGGCTCAACACCACACAGCTGGAACAATTGTTGGTCCTGCTGGCTGAGTTCGATTCGGCCTATAAGCGCAACATTCTGGTCGCGCCGTATCAGGCGCTGGCGCACATAGCGCTGAGCTTTTGCCAGTCGCTGCCTTTTGCCCTGCCCTACGAGGAGCTGGCATGATAGCGCTGTTTGGCGGCACCTTTGACCCTATCCACCTGGGTCATATCAATATGGCCACTCAGTGTGTGGATACGCTTGGCCTGTCTGAGCTGCGCTTTATTCCCAATGCCGTACCGGTGCATAAGCAGGGCCCGGCCATCAGCACCTCAGACAGACTGGCGATGCTGCAACTGGCCATTGCCCATGAGCCCAGATTCAGCATTGACCACCGGGAGCTGGAGCGCGATACCCCTTCGTACTCTTTGCTTACCCTGCAGGAGCTGAAAGCTGAGTATCCGGATCAGGCGCTGGTCTTTTTAATGGGCATGGACTCTTTTAACAGCCTGGATAAATGGTATCGCTGGCAGGATATTGTGGCGCTGTGCCATATCGTGGTCTATCAACGACCAGGCGATACGTTTGCCCCATCCGAGGCTTTGCAGGCGTATCTGGCACGCGCGCGCTGCACAGACACCCAAACGCTGAGCACCCAACCCGGTGGCCTGTGTTATTTTTTGCCGGGTCAGCCCTTTGAGGCTGCGTCCAGTACCATCAGAAACGCGATAAAACACCGCCAAGCTGTTGAACCTTGGCTGAATAAGACAGTCCTAGAGTATATTCAGGCACACCAATTGTACCTAAGCAGTAGCGACAGCCCGTAACCCGGCGCGCAGTGGATACACAGACTTGAGTTTCCCCCTGCTAACCGTGTTACAATTGCCGCTTATTTGTAGCAAAGAGACAGAGATTTGGATTCAAAACAACTACTAGATTTTGCATTAGACAAAGTCGACGACATGAAAGCCCGCGATATTGTTCACCTTGATGTAAGAAATACCTCTTCCGTCACCGATTATATGGTTATCTGCTCTGGTAATTCCAAGCGCCATGTGCAATCCATTGCCGATCATGTCGCCAAAGAAGCCCGCCATGCAGGTGAAACACCATTAGGGCATGAAGGTCAGGATACGGGTGAATGGGTGTTGGTTGATTTGGGTGACGTGGTAGTGCATGTCATGCAGGATCAGACCCGTGACTTCTACGACCTAGAAAAACTCTGGGGTTAATGTGAAGATCCAGCTCATTGCAGTCGGCACCAAAATGCCTGGCTGGGTTGAAACCGGCTTCCAGGAATACCAGCGGCGTTTCCCCAAAGATATGCCGCTGGAGCTGATTGAGATATCCGCCGGCAAGCGGGGCAAAAACGCCGATATCAAACGCATTTTGCAGCAGGAAGGGGAAAAAACCCTGGCCGCTATTCCCAAAGGCAATCGCATTGTCACACTGGAAGTCACAGGCAAACCCTGGGACACCCACCAGCTGGCCAGCAACATGGAAAAGTGGCAACTGGATGGCCGTGATGTCAGCTTGCTGATAGGCGGACCTGAAGGTCTGGCGCCGGAGTGTATCGCAGCTTCCGAGCAAAAATGGTCATTGTCTAACCTGACACTCCCCCACCCGCTGGTGCGCATTGTGGTGGCAGAAAGCCTGTATCGTGGCTGGAGTTTAAATAACAACCATCCTTATCACAGGGAATAGTCACCATTATGCTCAATCACAGGCCGACGATCCGCGACCACAGCGCAGAAGCAAACTTGTTTGCGCGTCGCGCCTTTATTGGCTTTGTCTTCGTGGTGACCCTGATAGGCATTTTGCTGCACAATGTCTACAAGTTACAAGTCACTGAGCACGAGACCTATCAGACCCGCTCTAACGATAACCGTATTAAAGTCATTCCGGTCGCCCCTAACCGGGGGCTAATCTATGACCGCAATGGCATTATCCTGGCTGAAAACCGTCCGGTTTATAATCTGGAAGTGATCCCTGAGGACGTAGACGACCTGGAAACCGCGCTAACCCGGGTGCGTGCCCTTATCGACATCAGCGACCAGCAGGTCGAAGAATTTCGCAAAGACATTCGTCACAACCGTCGATTTAAAAGCCAGATCCTCAAAGGCCGATTGAACGAACAAGAGGTGGCCACCTTTTCAGTCAACCAGCATAAATTTCCGGGTTTCAGTATTGAGGCGCGGCTGGCGCGTTACTACCCCTACGGCGATACCCTTACCCATGCGCTGGGTTATGTTGCCAAGCTGAATAAAAAAGAACTGGCCGAGCTGGAGTCTGAGGGTAATGCCAGCAACTATCGCGCAACCCGGGATATCGGCAAACTGGGCATAGAAAAGTTTTATGAGTCACGCCTGCACGGCGTGGTCGGCTCACAGCGCGTTGAGGTCAACAACCGTGGCCGGATCATTCGCACTTTGGGCGTTGAGCCACCGCAGCCCGGTGAAGATCTGGTCCTGACCATGGACATCGGCCTGCAACAAATAGCCCAAAAAGCGCTCGAAGGCGTGCGCGGAGCCATTGTGGTGCTCGACCCCAAAGACGGCGGCGTGCTGGCCATGTACTCCAACCCCAGCTATGACCCAAACCTGTTTGTCCATGGGATCAGCAGCAAGGACTACCGTGAATTACTCAACCCCGACAGGCCGCTGATCAACCGCGTCACCCAGGGCCGCTATGCGCCGGCATCTACGGTTAAGCCCCATCTGGCTATCCTGGCGCTGGAAGAGGAGCTGGTCACAGAGCAAACCAAACTCTGGGATCCGGGTTTTTTTCAGATCCCCAACGTCGATCACCGCTGGCGTGACTGGAAGCGCTGGGGACATGGCCACGTGGATGTATACAAAGCCATTGAAGAGTCCTGCGACACCTATTTTTACCATACCGCTTATCAGCTTGGCATTACCAAGATCAGTAACTTTATGAGCCAGTTTGGTTTTGGTGACCTCTCAGGCATAGACATCCATGAAGAAACCAGTGCCATCATGCCCACCACAGACTGGAAGCGCCAGCGCTTCAGAGAAAACTGGTGGCCCGGCGACACCATTTCCGTCGGCATTGGGCAGGGTTACTGGACGGCGACCCCTATTCAGATTGCCAATGCGGTGTCTATTTTGGTAAACAAAGGCGCGCACCGGCCACCTCACATGGCTCAGGTTGCCCGCCATGACAATGAAGTCACGCAAATGTACACCGATGAAAAGCCGCCCGTGGTACTAAAAAACCCGGATCACTGGCGTATAGCCCTGGAGGCCATGCACAACACAGTGTATAAAACCACCGGCACGGCCCACAAAGCATTCAAAGGGGCAACCTATGATCCGGCCGGTAAAACCGGTACCGCACAAATCGTCAGTATTGCCCAGGGTGAAGAGTACGACGCCGAAAAATTGCAGGAGCGGCACAGAGATAATGCCATTTACACTGGTTTCGCTCCTTATAACGACCCGCGTATTGTGGTCGCCATTGTGGTAGAGAACCAGGGAGCAGGTTCATCCATAGCAGCCCCCATCGCCAGGCAACTGATGGACTATTATTTTGCCACTTACCCCAGTGACACGGAGGGACAATGAGTCCGTTGAATCAACAACGCACCATCTGGCAACGACTGCACATCGACCTGCCACTGCTGCTTGCCATGCTGGCGATGATGGTTGGCAGTATCACCATAGTCTACAGTGCCAGTGGTCAGGATATGGACATGGTGGTGCGCCACAGCAAACGTATGTTTGCCGCCTTTGCGGCCATGCTGTTGGTAGCCCAGCTGTCTCCCAATACCTTAAAAAGGCTGGTGTTTCCCATGTACACCGTTGGCCTGCTGATGCTGATTGCCGTACTGTTTGTCGGGGTCAGCAGCAAAGGCGCGCAGCGCTGGCTGGATCTGGGTATTACCCGTTTTCAGCCATCCGAGATCATGAAAGTTGCCGTGCCCATGATGGTTGCCTGGTACATTGGTCGACACCATATGCCGCCGCGCTTTATCCACATTATCGTTGGCTTTGCGATTGTGCTGGTGCCAACTTTGCTCATTAAGGAGCAACCCGACCTGGGCACCTCTATCCTTATCGCCAGCTCAGGGATATTTGTGCTGTTTCTCGGCGGGTTGAGCTGGAAACTGATAGGCTCCGGCATGCTGCTCGCCGTGCCCGGTGGCTTTGCGCTGTGGCACTTTGGTATGCACGCTTATCAAAAACAACGGGTCCTGACCTTTTTAGATCCAGAAAGCGACCCGCTTGGCTCTGGCTATCACATCATACAATCAAAAATCGCCATCGGCTCTGGTGGCATTGAGGGTAAAGGCTGGCTGCAGGGCACCCAGTCGCAACTGGAGTTTTTGCCCGAGCGTCATACTGACTTCATTTTTTCCGTGTTAAGTGAAGAATTCGGGCTCACCGGTGTGGTGATTTTACTGAGCCTGTATTTGTTTATTATTGGCCGGGGGCTGTACGTTGCCGTAAACGCGCAGGATGCCTTCAGTAAACTGCTGGCCGGCGCATTAACACTGACCTTTTTCGTATATATTTTTGTTAATATCGGCATGGTCTCGGGCCTGCTCCCTGTCGTTGGGGTGCCACTGCCGTTGATAAGCTATGGCGGCACCTCTATGGTGACCCTGATGGCCGGGTTTGGCATTATTATGTCGATAGCCACAGATAAGAGGATGTTATTGAAGTGATTAAGAGGACGTTTAAACAAGCTGCACTCCTGGGCTTTGTTGTAGTATTAAGCGCCTGTAGCAGTCGCTATCATGTGAAGCAGGATAAAGCCCCGTTGCGCGCGCCCACTGAGCTGGAGATGCAGGACGCACTGGTGACCAGTGAAGCCAAAAGTGTTAGCGCAGGTCGCCCCTATGAGGTACTGGGCAAACGGTATACGCCCATGTCAGATGAAAAAGGGTATCAGGCGCAAGGCACTGCATCCTGGTATGGACATAAATTCCATGGCTACTACACCTCTAATGGCGAGGTGTTCAACATGTTTGATATGACCGCCGCACACAAAACACTGCCGCTGCCAAGCTTTGTGCGCGTCACCAATGTCGAAAATGGCAAAAGCGCCATTGTCAGGGTCAACGATCGTGGACCCTTTCACGATGACCGCCTGATTGACTTATCTTATGCCGCCGCCTATAAACTGGGCTTTCATCGCCAGGGTACAGCACAGGTTAAGATAGAAGCCCTTACCATAGCGCGCGATACGCCCAGGCTAACCTATGTGCAGGTTGCCGCCGCCAGTAACATTGAAAATGTACAGGCGCTGGCCAGCACCTTGTCGCAGCAATTTCAGCTTGGCACACCCATTGCCTTTGAGGACAATTTATACAAGCTAAGACTTGGCCCGATCACCGATGATAATACCGCGCAGAAACTCTTAGAAACCTTGCGCCAGGGTGAATTTAATCGCGCCTTCTTGCTTTACACAGAACATGAACTTTAAAATATTCAGTAATGACATTTAAACATGCCGATCAACAACCAAAAAGCGAGCATAATGACAGTTTTCAAACCTAAATTTATTAAACACTTAGTGGGTGCCGTGTGTTCGTTCACCCTGTTTTCGGCCAGTGCACAGATCTTGCCTTCACCACCTCAGGTCAGCGCCAAGGGCTATTTCCTGGTGGATTTTACAACCGGTAAGGTGATTGCAGAAGGCAACCCGGACACCAAACTGGCCCCGGCGAGCTTAACCAAAATGATGACCAGCTATGTGATTGGTACCGAGCTACTGGCCGGTAACATTTCTAACGACGACATGGTCACCATCAGTGAAAAGGCCTGGGCGAAGAATTTCCCGGAATCTTCCAAGATGTTTATCGAAGTGGGTAAACAGGTCAGTGTTGAAGACCTTAACCGCGGTGTAATCATTCAATCGGGTAATGACGCCTGTGTTGCGCTGGCAGAGCATATCGCCGGCAGCGAAAGTGCCTTTGCCGATCTGATGAATGCCCATGGCGAGAAACTGGGGATGACCAACACCCATTTTGTAAACAGTCATGGCCTGGATACCGATGAGCATTACACCACCCCAAGAGACATGGCGACTCTGGGGGCTGCGCTTATTCGTGATGTACCGGACGAGTATGCCATCTACAAAGAGAAGTCGTTCACCTTTAATGGCATTAAGCAGTACAACCGTAACTCCCTGCTGTGGGATGCCAGCCTGGACGTCGACGGCATTAAAACCGGTCACACCTCAGAAGCCGGCTACAGCCTAGTAACTTCAGCCACCAAAGGCGACATGCGTCTGATAGCCGTGGTCATGGGCACAGCCAGTGAACGTGCTCGTAAAGTAGAGAGTAAAAAGCTCCTGAACTATGGCTTTCGCTTCTTCGAAACCATTACCCCTTATAAAGCAGGCGACAGCTTTGCCGACCAACGGATCTGGATGGGTAACAAGGAAACTGTATCACTGGGTATTGCCGAGGACACACCGATCACCATTCCACGTGGTCAGCGTAAAAACCTGAAGGCCCACTTCGAGCTGGATAAAACCCTTGAAGCGCCTCTGGCGAAAGGCAGCAAGGTCGGTACTTTGTTCTTGCAGCTGGAAGGCGAAGACATTGCTCAGTACCCGCTGGTCACGCTGGAAGAAATCGAGGAAGGCAGCTTCTTCAGCAAGATTTACGACTACTTACGTTTACAGATCATGCAATAACCCCGGTTTTAGTGGGTTTATAAACCAGTACGCCTCCCACCGGAGGCGTTTTTTTTTGCCACAAAAATGCTAGAATGCCCGCCAAGATATGTAGTGTGCCAGGGTCTGTTCAGGCCCAGCCAAGTAGTGAGGATACCGTTGTGGTAACACCTGTAAAAAATACTAAGTTTGACGAGTACTTAGAGTTCCCTTGCCCGTTTACCTTCAAGATTATGGGTCTGGCGAACGTCAACCTGACCGATCAGGTTGTCGCAAAAATGCAAACTTTGGCACCCGGTGACTATGCACCTAAAACCAAACCAAGCAGCAAAGGCAACTATGAATCCGTCACCCTGGTTGCCACTGTGACGTCAAAAGAGCACATTGAGCAGATCTACACTGAGATAGGTTCACTGCCAGACGTTCGATACGTGCTATAAGGCGCAAACCAGATATGAGCAACCGCAGTATCATAGTTCGTCAGCTGGGCCGCCAGGCGTATGAGCCAATCTGGCAAAAAATGCAGTCGTTTACCGACACCCGTGATGATAACAGCCCGGATGAGATCTGGCTGGTAGAACACGAGCCGGTCTTTACTCAGGGCCAGGCCGGTAAAGCCGAACACCTGTTGGCCCCCGGTGATATTCCGGTCGTCAAAGTCGATAGAGGTGGCCAGGTTACCTATCATGGTCCGGGCCAGCAGATGATGTATGTACTGTTTAACCTGCGTCGGCTCAAGATTGGGGTCCGCGAGCTGGTTACCTGGCTTGAAGAAACCATCATCGA
Source organism: Pseudoalteromonas rubra (assembly GCF_004212645.1). Lineage (GTDB taxonomy): Bacteria > Pseudomonadota > Gammaproteobacteria > Enterobacterales > Alteromonadaceae > Pseudoalteromonas > Pseudoalteromonas rubra_G. The sequence continues at coordinate 18,473 of NZ_PPUZ01000038.1, forward strand.
CATGCTTAAAGATCATGGCATTGAAGCCTATGCCAAACCGGATGCGCCCGGCGTTTATGTCAGTGATGCCAAAATTGCCTCTTTGGGGCTGCGGGTTCGTCGGGGTTGCTCGTTTCATGGTCTGGCGCTGAACGTCAACATGGATATGAGTCCATTTTTACGCATCAACCCGTGCGGCTATGCCGGCATGGAAATGGTGCAAACCAGTCAACTTAATGGCCCTGCTACGCTTACTGAGGCGGGCAATGGCCTGGTAGAACACATGCTCAAGCGCCTCGCGGCCGAGCAGGTTATACACACCCAGGGGTTTGAAAACGAATGAGTAAACCAGTGAAAATTGAGCCAGGGGTAAAGCTCCGCGACGCAGAAAAAATGGCGTTGATCCCGGTTAAAGTAATGCCAACCGAGCGCGATGAAATGCTCCGCAAGCCGGACTGGCTGAAGATCCGTCTGCCAAAATCCAGCGAGCGTATTGATGGCATTAAACAGGCAATGCGCAAGCACGGCCTGCACTCCGTCTGTGAAGAAGCCTCATGCCCTAACCTGTCTGAGTGTTTTAACCACGGTACTGCCACCTTTATGATCTTGGGTGCCATCTGTACCCGTCGTTGCCCATTCTGTGACGTGGCACACGGTCGTCCGCTCAAGCCAGATGCCGCAGAGCCAGAAAAGCTGGCACTGACCATCAAAGACATGAAGCTGAAATACGTGGTGATCACCTCGGTTGACCGTGATGACCTGCGTGACGGTGGTGCCCAGCACTTTGCCGACTGTATTCGCGAAATTCGCAAGCACAACCCGGGCATTACCATCGAGATCCTGGTACCGGACTTCCGTGGCCGAATGGACCGCGCACTGGAGATCTTAACCGAGACACCACCGGATGTGTTTAACCACAACCTGGAAACCGCACCACGCCTGTACAAAATGGCGCGCCCGGGTGCCGACTATAAGTGGTCACTGGAACTGTTACGTCGCTTTAAAGAAGCGCACCCTGAGGTGAAAACCAAGTCTGGCCTGATGGTTGGTCTGGGTGAAGAGATGTCAGAAATCGAAGAAGTACTGCGCGACTTGCGTGAGCACAACGTCGACATGCTGACCGTTGGCCAATACCTGGCACCGTCTAAGCACCACCTGCCGGTAAAACGCTACGTGCCACCTGCGGAATTCGATGCACTGAAAGAGTACGCCGACGAAATTGGCTTCAGCCACGCCGCCTGTGGCCCGTTTGTGCGCTCCAGCTATCATGCTGATCAGCAAGCTGCGGGTAAAGAAGTAAAATAACGGTAAATTTGTTATTACCCCTCCAAATAAAAGCCGCACTTTTGCGGCTTTTTTGCTTTTTGCAACTCAATATCACATTTGTACCTGACTCTAAATATCTTTAATCTTAGTTCAAAGCTCTGTTTCAACCCACATTAAATAAGCGCAGCCAGCGCGCATCATAGTTAAGGAAATAATGATGTCAGGCAAAAATATATATATCGAAGAACTAATATCGGATGAGCAAATACAACTTGGTATCGCGCTCCTCAATCGCCAATATGAGCAACGACTATCCAAAGCGACTATGACTGTCAGCAGTATCAGAGACAACCGTATTCGCTTCTTTGGTTGTTTTACTGACAACAAGTTAACAGCCGTATTTGGATTAACCCTGCATAATTGTGCCAGCGAGATTAATTACTCTCACCTTTTTAACCATTTAGAATTTGAAAATGGGCAAGTTGCTACTATCGGTCAGTTCGCGGCTATCAACCGTATCAATGTCAAAACACTATATGGCGTTTTATTTGATACCGCTCAAAGACTAGGACTCGAAACTCTTTACGGTATCCTAACGAAAAATGAGACCTTCTATATCCATTATCTGGCTGCAACCATTCATAAACGAAATTGTGATGTAGACGTCGGAACTGAGGTGCCTGTTACAGCATTTAGTATGCAATGCAGGGAACTTGCGCCTCGTACACAGAGCTTTCTTCGCAGAAGCCCTGTCAGAGTGTTTGAGCAACACAATTCAATGTTGAAAATACATTCAAGCGATAAGCACACAAGCGATTCAGCTTGGGGATCTTATCAACGTGCATTCAGCCAAGTAGTAACGAGTGTACAACAGCAGTTGTACCAGGAGATAGCTGATCAACTAAACGATCAAGTGATGGACTCAGGTTGTGGTCCCGCTCACCTGCTAAAGTTTATTGAAAACAAAAGTATTGAGTACCACGGAATAGACCAAAGCCCCCTGATGGTGGCGGGCGCAAAAGCGACTATTGCCGAGCTAGGCTTTGCCAATGCCAATGCTCAACTCGGTTTTTCAGAGCAGCTCTATTGCAATGGCAAGGGCTTTAAAACCATCTGTTCTATAAATAGCCTGTACGCAGCAGCACATCCCATTGAACAACTTAAACACCTTGCTAATCAATTAGCCGTGGGTGGCACTTTATGGCTGGCTAACCCTAACCCCAATATGAACATGACAAAAATGACTGAGCTACTGAAATCCGAGGCGCAATATTGGGGAGCGCCCCCCTCTTTGACGATTTCTGTTAGCATAAACTTCGCTTAGTTAACACCTATCAGAAGAATTTTTATGCAACATGTTTGTTATCTTAATGGTGTAAATCCGTAGGACTTAGACTTACCAGCTGCAGCGAAGCGAAGTTTAAAGGCGCGGTAAGTCTGATAAAAGCAGTCAAAGAAATTTAGTCTTTCGCAAACAACCCCGATAAAAACGAGAGAAACAGAGTAAATAACCAAGTTATAAATTATGCAGAGTTACTTCAAGATCAGGATAAATTCATACCGTTCTAAATGTATCAGCAGCAGGCGAAGACGCCCAGAATGAGTTAAAAGATGCCTTGTAAACTCATCCCAAATTATCAGACGTTTGACTCAAACCCCATCATTTGTTCAAAAAACGTTCTTGACAATTTCACAATTCGTTAATAGTTTGGAAGAGCGAATTAAAACTCGCAACAACAAATAATAGAAGGAATTAGTTATGAAAACGATTAAAGCAAAGCTACTACGTGCACTCGGCGTTCGCAGTGCAAAGCCCGCCACTTCTGCGAAGTATCAATGGCCTAACTACAGCAGCATCTGATCAACAAGTTAAAAGGAATTCGTTATGAAAACGATTAAAGCAAAGCTACTACGTGCACTCGGCGTTCGCAGTGCAAAGCCTGCCACTTCAGCGAAGTATCACTGGCATCACTACAACAACATCTAACCGTTCAACAAGAAGGAATTAGTTATGAAAACACTGAAAACTAAGGTGCTTCGTGCACTGGGCGTTCGTGCCACTTCACCCGCTAAGTCCAAGCGTTATTTCTGGATCATGTACAACAATATCTGATTGATATTGTCTGACTCATCACAATTTAGAAGGAGTTTTACTATGAAAGCACTTAAAACAAAAGTCATGCGCGCACTAGGTCTGCGCACCGCCACTCAATCAAAGCGCTACCTGTGGAAGTTGTATAACAACATTTAATTGCGCTCTTCAGCCCATGACTTAACCCATGGGCTGTATCCCCCACATCCCTTCTCAGTAACAACCCACAGAGCGAACAATAATAATGATGATACCCAAAGAGCGCCCTGACATTACGGCAATGAGAGAAGATTGCAGTAAGGGAAAAGAAGACTATCAGGTTGACGGCCAGAGCTATGCCTTTTTTAATCCAAACAGTGCCCGGCTGGCAAATCAGTTAAACTTTGCCGACATGACCTTGCCAGAATCCTTGTTTGGCGTACAAGACGACAACCAAAGTGCAATGAGCTGGCAGCATGTTCGCAGTGGCTGGCTCAAGCTCCTGAAACAAATGGATTCTCAGGACTACCTGCGCCGCGTCAGGCAATCAATGAAAAGCCACTTGCTGAGCCAGCCAGGTAAGGTGGTTAACCTGGATTTACTGATCCAGGAATGCATTGCCTTTTGTGTGGTGGATGTGATGATCTGCGATCTGACAAAGCAACAACGGGCATTGATAACCCGCCACATGCGCGCACAGATCAAGGTGCTGCTGAAACCCGAAACCCACACCCGACTCAGGCAATACCCGCTGCTGTGGTATAACCTGCGCGCAGCCCAGGTGATCCGCCGGGCCATTCGCAAACGCCGCAACAGCACTGAGCGCAAACTCGACCTTTTACAAAGCGTGGTCGACGACTATCCGGCGCTGGGCATGGACCGCGCCCTGGATGCCATGATGACCTTAGTCACGGCCATTTCCGGCCCACCCGGCGCCGTTGCCAGTTGCATGGCGGCGCAGTTGCTACGATCTGAGCAGTGGCAGCAAACCCTCCGCGATGAACTCAAGAAAGCACCAGACGAGGTGCCTGCTCTGCCCTTTAAGCAGACCCCTCAGTTGCACTGGTTTATCAAAGAAGCACTGCGTATGTGGAGTGTCCCCATTGTATTTCGTGAGGCCCGCTGCCCGTTCAGCGTCGGCAAACTCACCGTACAGACAGGCGATACCTTCTTTAATAGTAGTTACTTTGTGCACCGCAATGAGCAATACTGGCCCGAACCGCATGTGTTCAACCCGCTGCGCTGGCAACAGGCCAGTGTGCAGCCCAACACGTTTGTGCCGTTCGGCTGGAACCCACGCAGCTGTATAGGTGCGCAACTGGGCACCAATCAGCTCGCCATCCTCTGCCAGCTGTTGCTGAACGAACTGGATATCACACTCACTCATCCTTCGGCGCTGGCATTTGAAAATATGAATATTCCTTCCGTTGCCGGGTTTGAGGGCACCATAAGCGAGAAACAGGCATGAGATTAGAAGATACCGACGACAAATTCGACAAGCCTTTTCAGGCGCTTGATCAGGCCCTGTCCCATTGTCCCGCGCACATAGAGTTTGAGCAGGACAATTATTACGTGACCGACTTTGACTCCGCGAAGCAGGCGATGGGTAACCCGGATGGCAACTATGTTGAGCAATCCGACTTCTTTAACGTCGATGGCGCAATGTTTTCGACCCGGGATGCGCAAATTGCCATAGGTAAAGATGCCATCCTCAGCCTTAAACGCTATTATGAGCAACGCCGGAGCCAGATTATTGAGACATTTCGCGACCAGGTCGGCCAGGGCCTGAGCTGGCCAGATAGCGCCAATGATCTTATGTACTGTACATTTTACGACTTTCTGGTCGACAGCCAGCGTAGCCCTCAGCTGCGTAAACACCTTGATAAAGTGCTGAGACACTCGCTGTACAGCGGGCAGAAAACCCATGGCTCGGGGTGGCGCCGCGCCTTTATACGATTGCGTGTTCACCGGGCTCTGCGCGCGGTGTTTAAAGCACGCCGCCAGCAGCCCCCTTATCAGGGCACTAACCGCGACGTGATAGACATTCTGCTGGCATGCAGCCCGGACAATGAATCGCCCAAAGCGCTGGCACAGATCTTCTTGTCTTTCTTTTTTGCCATTAACAGTTCAATGGCGTTTACCCTGGCCTGGTCTTTGTATTTTTGTGCCAAAGAAGGCGGCGTGCTGCATCCGGCCCCCTGGATTGTTAAAGAAGCATTAAGGCTCTGGCCTGTGGCCTGGAACCTGCCAAGAACCCCGAGTAAAGCACACACCTTGGGTGAACTAAACATCAAACAAAGCGATACGGTCACTGTCTGCCCCTACGTGTTGCACCGGCATCCGGATAACTGGGCACAACCCGAGCGTTTTTACCCGCCGCGCTGGGAAAATGCCACCGCAGATGCACCTTACATGCCCTTTGGCTGGGGCACACATAAGTGTATCGCCTCGGCATTTGCACTGAATTTTACCTCAGATCTCATCAGTGCACTGCAAGGTCAGCAGCTGATCTTCGAACAGTTGTCAGAGGAGCTGCATCCAGAGCCAGCCATTGCACCGCCCGAGTTCAGGGTCAAGGTGCAGACCTTTGCCTGACCCCACAGGAAAAACCCGGCTTGCGGGTTTTTCCTCACTAGCCTCCGCTTCGCGTAACCTCCTGTAATAGTCATGCCCTGCCTTTGCATCTAGAGTCTATCCAGATACCGATTGGCGCAGCCCCCGCTATACTCACAGTGGGCAGCATAAAAACACTGCCCGGTCGGGACAGGTAAACGACGCATGCGTTATTCACTGTGTAGTCAATGAATAATCCATGAGTGACTCATACGTCATTGCAGTTACCTGACAAGGAAACATTGATAAGCGGAAACCGTTATGAGCGATAAGAAAAAACGTAATAAGCAACAACAAGGTCAACTGGTCAACCCCAAGTACCTGAAAAAGAACATAGATAATGCCCCAACAGCCAATGAGGTGAAGTGCTGGACACGGGATGACTACCAGAACATTGAACTGGCCACTCAGCGCCTGAAAGAAATGTTTGTTGAGATGGGGCAAAAAACCCGTATTGAACGCGGACAGAAACCTGCTGAACGGGCCGTCTTTCGCAAGCAACATGGTATCGTCTACGGCCAGTTTGAGGTTCACAGCAAACTGGATAAGTGTTTACAGGCCGGTGTGTTTGCAAAACCGGCCAGTTATGACTGCGTGTTGCGCTTTTCCAGCGATACCACGCCGAATAGCCCAGATCTGCATACCACTTTAGGGGTCGGGATCAAACTATTTGGTGTGAAAGGTAAAAAGTTGCTGGGTGACAGCGACAATGTCGACTTTATCATGCAGAACATCGACCGCTTTTTTGTTCGCGATGCCGCTCAAATGTGTGCCTTTACCACCGCCGGCGTTATCGACCGCGACTACCCTGCCTATCTGGCCAAACACCCAAAAACCGCCGACGTACTGGATGACATGACCAAACCTGAGGCCAGCTGCCTGAGCACCCACTACTGGGCAATCCTGCCGTTTAAACTGGGTGAGCAGAATGTCGTTAAATATCGTATTCGTCCGCTCGATACCTACCGGGGCTCGCCTGCACAAGGCAATGACTACCTGGCGGAGGACTTACAAATTCGCCTGCGTCAGGGTGAAGCCAAGTTTGTCTTTGAGATCCAACGGCGTCCACCCAATGCCTCCGAGAAAGACTTCCCCATCGACAATGCCATGGTCGCCTGGTCAGAAAAAGAAGCGCCCTTCGAGCCGGTTGCCACCCTCACACTGCCACAACAAGATATTTGTGCCATCGGCCAGGCCGAGTTTGGTCGTAATCTGGCCTTCAATATCTGGCGCACCCTGGCTGATAATGAACCACTGGGCTCCATAGCTCAGGCCCGAAAAGTTGTGTATCAGGCCAGCGCCAATACCCGTCATCAGGCCAACGGCCAGCAGATGAACGAACCCGATGCCATCGACCCAAAGTTTACAGGTAACAGTGACGAGGACAGCGAGTGTATTGTGCGTGCCGGGATTTATCCACCCATTGGCATCATGCGGGTAGGCAGCAGTCAGGAGTACTTTATTGGTCCACAAGTGCCAAACCCTAAGCCTCGACTGGAAAAAGACGCCTACCGGGATGGCGACGGTCTGCTTAAGCGCCAGGCGGCTGAGTTTCGAATTTATGGATTTAACGCGGCAGGTAAGCCTGTAAAAGAACTGACGATGGATAACGCCAAGATCAGCTGGCAGGTACACCTGGCCAACCAGAAGTCGTCCTGGTACGAGTTTCAGCTGGCACTGGATGTACCGGAAGCGGCCGATGCACCGCCCAGCCTGCTGCGTAACAATAATGTTGCTGATCGCAACCGCTTACTGATTGATGGTGGCACCCACAAGCTGAACAAACCCGAAGTGGAAGATGGCCCGCAATTCCAGGGCGAGTTTATGGGCGAAGAAGTCTATCTGGGTGAGCTTAAGTCTGACGAGCAGGGCCGCCTGATTGTGCTTGGCGGCAATGGGGTATCGCGCAACATCAATGGCGACATCGCCATTACTTTTGCTAATAACCAGGGCTGGCACGACGATATTTCCGATGGCCCGGTGACCGCCGAGGTAGAATATGAAGGCGTAAAATTACAGGTCGACCCGGCCTGGGTGGTGTGTGCCCCACCGGATTATGCGCCAATGCAAAAATCCGTGCGTACCATGTGGGATCTGATGCGTTCAGTCGCCGTCAATGCCGGCATGCTGACTCGCCCGGCGCGCCCGTCTTTTAAACACGATATTTTGCCTATTTTCGAGCGCATGACCGACTTACAGTGGGTGAACGCCGGGTATGCCGCTGGGTTTGGTTTTAAAGCGCCCTTTAACTACACCAGTGAAGAATGGAAAGCAAAACTGGGCAACCCGTCTGCGGCATATAAAGAGCTGCGCCGTACGCTGTCGAATAATTTCCGCCGCTATGGTCAACCCGGTGCACAAGCCGCGCAGCTGTGGCCCTGGCTGTATGGTGATGCCCTGTCTATTCCACCAACGGGATCTGAGCGTCAGCACTCCACCCTGTCTGCGCTACAATTGTCCTTTCTGGATCAGTGGGTTGAAGGAGACTTTACTGCCGACTATGTAGACCCGGCTATTTGTCCGCATGCCGCTGAGCCCGACGACATAGATAAAGTGCCTGTGGCGGAGCAACCGGATATGCTGACCCGTGGCGCTCTGGATTTCTGTCTGGCTGATGCCTTTCATCCGGGCTGTGAAATGACCTGGCCAATGCGTACGGCCGGTATGTATATGGCACCGTTTCGAATTAAACATGCCGATAAAGGGATCAGTAAAGACACCACGTACTATGGTGCGCAGATAAACGCCGACACCATTACCCTGGCACAAGGGCCGATCCTCGGAGGTCAGGTGGCCGGTGGCATCACCCGCTGGATGGCGATCCCCTGGCAGACAGATACCGCTAGCTGCCGCGATGGCTACACGCCCGATTACGACCCCTACCTGCCCACTTTCTGGCCAGCGCGGGTACCGAATAATATTCTCAATGTGGCACGCTATGAAGAAGCCATCAACCCGGCACTGGACCCGCAGACCCGCATTGAGGCATTCAACTATCGCAGCGACTGGCTCGATGCCCTGCCGTTATATGGTCAACCGGCCACCTATACCGCGCAGATCAACAGCATGATCGCCAATTTCGATAAACTGGCTGTGGTACAGGGCCGACCGGGGGCAACCGATAGTGTCGATCTGCCAGCGGCCATGCAGGTTGGGATCACCGCTGACGATCACCTGTCTAAAAAGGCGAGCAAGGCGGCTGCCAAAGCACAAGCCGACAACAAGCTTCAGACTGTTGCGCAGCTGGCTGCGAACCTGGTGCCCAGCCCGGATGGCCAGGATGCAGCAAGGCCTGTCATGGCGACTTCGCGCTCTCGGGTGGATCTTGGGGTGATCGAAAAAGTCAGTCGCTTTGCGGCAAACTTTCCCAAGGACTTAAAATAAGGCCATACGCAATGACACAGGTAAAACATTGTCAGATTGCGATCATTGGCGCCGGGGTGGCAGGCTGTATCGCCGCCCTGGCGCTCAGCCGCCACTTTCAGGTCGTATTGATTGACAAACAATCAGCGTGTCCCGACAAAGTAGGTGAATGCCTGCCACCGGCTGCGGCGCGCATACTGCGAAATTTAAACCTGCTCAAGGACTTTGAGCAGCGCCAGGATTTGCATATACCACACTATGGCATTCAAAGCCGCTGGGGGAGCGAGCAAAGCCTAATTAACGACAACCTCAGTAATCCCGATGGTCTGGGCTGGCAACTCAACCGGGCCGGGTTTGAAAACTGGTTGCGCGAGCAAGTAATCGCACACGGCATCGAAACCCTCTGGCCCGCCAGGTTACTGGACGCCCAGCCTGGCAGCGACGGCTGGTTGCTGTATCTGGCAGCGCAAACCCAGGCCGCTCAGCACAGCATCGCTATCCCCTGCCACTTTGTGATTGATGCCACCGGACGCCACAGCGCATTTGCCACTAAATTGGGGCTCAAGCGCACTGTACTGGACAAACAAATTGCCCTTTGGGCAAGCCTGGATTGTAGCATCAAAAACCAACTGGCCTGTATCGAAGCAAGCGAGCAAGGATGGTGGTATAGCGCAAGGCTTCCAGCGCAGCGCCGGGTACTGGCACTGCAAACCGACAGTGATTTGCTCAACAAAGGCCTGCAACACGATTTAGCTCAGTTTTGCCGCCTGGCACGCACACAACCTGGATTAAGGGCATTATTACCACAAGGCATTGAGCAGTCGGGCACCATGCAGCTCCATGGTGTGGTATCTGCCAATAGTACCTGTCTGACGCAGTCTGCCGGACACCGCTGGGCTACACTGGGTGATGCCGCCTGTAGTTTCGACCCGTTATCGTCGCAGGGCATGTTTAATGCCATGGCAACCGCCATGCAACTGGCCAATGGTCTTGAGGAGTATGGCCTGAGCGATGCCGACGCCGCCATTGAAGTAACCCGCCTGCATCAGGCACAGATCAAATCTGTCTGGCAACATTATCTGAACCATCGCGCACATTATTACGCACAGGAGCGGCGCTGGCCCGACTCACCTTACTGGCAACGTCGCCAGACGCACAAAAACGCCGAGTTCAGTTGAGCCCGGCGTGAGGTTCGCAATTCAAGTCCGTTTTATACCTGTCCATTTTTATATTTGCTCATTGGGGGGAGCAAAGTGGTATTATTTTACAATCAGCTGATCTTCATAGGTGTAGATGCTGTTTGGATCTGTCAGATTAAAGACTTTCACCGCCATGGTTTTACCTACTGCGTTTTCACACTCCAGGATTTGATACAACACCGGGTGCTTGGCTTTGTTGTCAACGACTGTGTCCAGCGTAAATACGTCTGAATGGAAAGGTCCTTTGCGGTCTTCGCCATGGAAAAGGCCCAAAGACACACCCCGATCTGCAACAATGCTGCAACGAGCATCGTTGTTCTGGTTATCAATCACCAGACGGCTGCTAATGTGGTAAGCCGTGTGATAGCCGTATGAGTATGGCTGATTCACGAAGTCACCCGCTGGCGTTAACTCGATTTGCCAATCAACGATGGGGGCACCCGGCACATTAACCAGCACCTTGTACCACTCCCCCGCCGCATCATAACAGCTGGCATGCAGAACTTTCTTTTCGGTCAGTGTCGCTTCAGGAATAGCCACGCCCATTTCAACTGTATTGCGATCCGCAATCGTCTTCACACCCAGATTAACAATATGGCGGCCATCATTCGCAGAATATAGATTTGCAGATTCACAGTAAGCACCTTCACCACGCAGGATCAGTTGCGCTTCAAAGTTGTGCGCAAACTCACCGGTTAGCAATGCTGAGCTTACCGGACCTGAGGTGTAGTTAGTCAAACGCTCGTATCCATCAGTATCAAACACGTTTTGATAAGCCGTAGCCTGGCTACCAAATGCACTGAACAAAGCGACTGCAGCAAATGACAAAGATAAGGTTCTCATGGTTATGTCCTTTTAGAAAGTAACGAATAAAAAATGTTAATGGTTAAACTGTGCAGCGCGGGTCAACAGATTGACTGTCATGCCTGACCCTTACTGGCCAACTGAGGTCACCATAGCAAGAGAAATTCGTGCCGGACAAATTTCAAAAACAAGTAGGTTTACTTGTTTAAAACTCAAAAATATCCAATTTAATCATAAGTATAAGAATCATGCGCATCGCCATCATAAGCATTGATCAGGGTTTCAAAAGCTGCTCCTAAGAGACCCTGTTTTATTCTGTTCAAAAAATAATGAAACTTCACCTGAGTCACTTTATTCGCAATTTTCCATACCGACAAAGCTTGATCTACGACAAGTAAATTTGTCACTCAGCAACAAAATTTCTCGTTGAACTGGGGCTTGCACTGCAGCACCATGCGCCCTACTATTTGCGTGTTTTCTGAAGATAGCCAATCCGAGTACATCGCGGTGGTGTGTTTAGCATGACGGGTCAATGAGCCAGTCATGATGTGGTCACCCCGTGGCAAGGCGATAGAGCAACTATCCAGGATCTGTAACTGATTCGGGTAAAGGTAATACGCTGATGCGTCGTCAAAACCTGAGTCGCTTTGCTCAAGATCTGAAGGGGTGAGCGCGTGCACCACAAACAAGCACCGTTCACATATAGAGCCTGCAGGTCGTTATTCGCTGATACTATTTGGAGTCGCTATGCCTATTCAGCCTCAAGTACAAAATTTTGCTATTGACGCTACCCTTGTTACCGATTTAGTTGCCCAGTACGGCTCACCGTTACTGATGCTTGACTGTGAGCAGGTGCGTGACCAATACCTGGCCCTTGCCGAAGCACTACCCGGCGTGCGTTTGCACTACGCCCTTAAGCCTTTACCACATCCGGCTGTAGTGCGTACTTTATTGCAACTGGGTGCCTGTTTTGATTTGGCAACCAGCGGTGAAGTGGCACTGGTGCGTGAGCAGGGCGTTCCGGCTGAGTGCACCATTCATACGCACCCAATCAAGCGTCGCAGTGACATTGCTGATGCACTGGAATATGGCTGTCAGGTGTTTGTGGTCGACAACCTCAACGAGCTGGCAAAGTTTCGCGAGTTTGCCGAGCAAGCTGAAGTGCTGATCCGACTGAGTTTTCGTAACAGTGAGGCGTACGCCGACCTGTCGAAGAAATTCGGTTGCAGTCCGGCCGATGCAATGAACCTGATCCGTCAGGCGCAGCAATGGGGTATTCGGGTTAAAGGTCTGTCGTTCCATGTTGGTTCACAAACCGCCAATGCCGACAAATATGTCGCGGCTATTCAGGCGTGCAAACAGCTGATGGACGACGTAGTGGCCGAAGGCTTGCCTGCACTGAGCTGCCTGGATATTGGTGGTGGTTTTCCGGTATCGTACGCGAGCAATCAGGTGGATATTCGTGCTTTTTGTGCGCCAATCAATGCGGCACTGGCACAGCTGCCAGAGACGGTGCAGCGTATTGCTGAACCTGGTCGCTTTATTGTTGCCGGTGCGATGACCTGCGTTGCCTCGGTAATGGGTCAGGCACAGCGTGAAGGCCGCACCTGGTATTATCTGGACGATGGAATTTATGGCTCTTTCAGTGGGCTGATGTTCGACATGGCATGCTATCCGCTACGCACTCTGAAGACGGCTGATGAGGTTTATCCAAGCGTACTGGCGGGGCCAACCTGCGACAGCATAGACGTGATCTGTGATGCCGTTGAACTGCCTAAACTGGAAGATGGCGATCTGGTGATCACCCGCATGATGGGTGCCTACACCAGTGCAACAGCGACCGACTTCAATTTCTTCAAACGCGCCACCACTGTGGTACTCAATGAAGTGATCCAACTTCACCAGGCCGAATTCGGCAGCTAACTTACCTACCTGTCAGAGGCCCTCAACAGGGCCTCACTGCTTTGAGCCTGCTCATCCCTTTGATACGTTTATTCACGCGACAAAGCGCGTAATAAATAACGCGCACTTTTAGTGTTCGATCTTTAATACACCCTCTTTAGCATAAAGTACCCATACCCAGCCCTGAAATAAGAAGAATAATTACTTCCACCAATGCTTGCACTAAGAATTAAATATACCACATATCCGACCAGGTGAAATTTTTTATTCAATTCGTTTGACTTCTGTTCAATTAAACCTAACTTTTAATACAACTCGATACACCGAGTTAACCAAATAAAAACAATTATACCAATTAGCTTAATTAAGTGTGCTATTTTGAGGCGAGAAAATATCGTCGATAACAAGGCAAAAATTTTGCTATTTAGTTGTTCTAAATGAGAAATTTTTAACGCTGTTAGCGTCATATT
>NZ_PPUZ01000039.1:0-192821 GCF_004212645.1 Pseudoalteromonas rubra
AAAAATTTTGCTATTTAGTTATTCTAAATGAGAAATTTTTAACACAGTTAGCGTCATATTTGCTCCTTCAAATTGAACAGGTATTCAGTGAAATTGGTATGAATACGTAATTACCTCTCGGTAGGCCGTGCAACAACACCTGAGCAAAGCATAACTTGTGTGAACACGGGTGCATGCGGCGAATGTTAAAAGCAATGAAGATCGCGCTTTTATAGCAATCCGTCTGTTTTGTTTCACATGCTTCATGCTCTGCCTTCACTTACATTTAAAAATAAACCAGCGACTTCGAACACACATTGGCCCTTTTGTACACAAGACAGTGACATCACTCTCTGTTAGAATGCTGTTGGCTTTAATATGTACGGATATAACTATTTATAAATTGGAGAAAATATGAAGTTTAAAGCACTCTGTTTGGCTACCAGTGCCGCACTGGCACTCAGTGCATGTGGTGGTTCATCAAACGATAAACCAGTTACAAGTAAAGAACAACAAACCACAACTACTACTTCCAAGCCTGAGCCAGAAAAACCAACTCCCGTGTTTTCGGTAGCAGCCACACTCATCAACGACTGCAGCGCTGTACCTAACCCTACTGTTGCTGATGTTATTTTCCACAGTGCCAGCGGCCAGGTTATTGCCAGTGCCAAAACGGGTGAAGACGGCAAACTCGCTCAAGCACTACCAGAAAACACACATCACGTTTCTTTAGTTACCAAGGCTATTGGTGGCCAGATACTGGATACACAGCTTTATACCCTGCTGGATGTTACCAACACGGATTATGGCACCATTGAGTTTGACCTGAAGCCAAGCTGTGACTGTGCAATGAAAAACGTAGATCTGAGCGCGCTTTCTGCCAGTCAGCCAGACTACTATATCAGCGGCCTTGTGAGTGAGGAGATATCGTTACGCGATCCTAAAACGGTCGAGCTGTGTGCCGAAAGTAAAAACACCATATTGCATATCAGTAATGAAGACTACAGTGATGTGCGTGGCGGTTTGTTTAATCTCGAAGGAGACGGCCCGCTTGAACTGACCGATGACGCCTTTAATAGCCAGGGTGTAAGGGTAAATATTGCTGCTTTACCATTCTCAAACGAAAATTACCCTAAATCCCGTGTATTTCTGAGATCATTCAATGACAGTGAGGAACTCAGCACTCAGATTATTACAAAACGTTACCTGCGACATAAGTTTATCTTCCCAGATCTTGCTACCACCAGCTATGCATACAACTCAATTACTGAGCATACCGTTTTGCCGGGCTTTGATATGTACACTTCATCGGCAGCTATAAACACCATTGCTGATGACGGTCAGCCAGTCATCACTGAGCCTTTGCTCTTCAACAGCGCTTTTCAAAATGCATTTGAGCAATTTGCCCAGTCTATGGCAGAGCAAAACAGTGGCAACCTGTTCGACTATGATTTTTCGGGCGTGGATCCGCGAGTTAACATGGTCGCCATTACCTTGCTGTGGGAAGACACTGTCAATGGTAATGTCCGATGGGAAGTCATGAGTAAACCTAAGGCAGTCATTCCCGACTTCGAATTTGGTACCAGTGTAAATACCAATATCACTACAGTTGAGGGGATTGAGATAAACCTGGATGTGGCCGCTCTGAACTTTTCGGGTGAATTTGACGCGCTCAGGCAGGAATTTCAAAAAGGGAACGTGGGTAACATATATACCGATACCTCGCTCCTAAAAGGTGCAGCCATTTACAGTTTTGAGATTAAAGAGTCTCAATAATTGCATGGCGGCAACGATATACATGATATTTCCCGGCACCCGTGGCGTTGTTAAACACACAAGCAACACCCACCAGTGACGGTATAAAAACGGCCAATTCGCGCAAAACAGATTGGCCGTTTTACTATATCTACCCCCAACCGCTTCCAGCAAAGCTCAAAATGGCTCATTGCCTCACTTCAAAATATCTCAACGCCAAAGATTTAAAAATCAATGTAACCATGTGCTGTTACGCTTGCTAAGATTAATCGAACCGGGCGCAACAAGGACAAAGACATGCCATCTGCATTAATTGAAATCGGCTTACCTGTCGCACTGATATTTATTATGGCGGGCGTGGGGCTCAGCCTGAAACCAGCAGACTTTCAGCGCGTGTATTTACAGCCCAAGAGCTTTTTTATTGGCGCGCTGTGTCAGTTGATCCTGCTTCCCTTGCTAGCAATGGCTGTCATTGCAGTCACTGGGTTAACGGGGGAACTGGCAACTGGCTTATTTATTTTGGCTTTGTGCCCGGGAGGAACTACCTCCAACCTCTATTCATACCTGGCCAAAGGAGATGTAGGCCTGTCGGTGTCTTTAACTGCCGTAATAGGATTTATCACCCCATTTAGTTTGCCATTTTTGGCCGCATGGGCAATCGGATACTATGGCCAAAATAATACCTTAATCGAGTTTCCTATCTTTAAAGCCTGGTTACAGCTTATTGTGGTCGGTGTTCTGCCAGTTTTGGTTGGCATGGCGATTAATGTCAGGTGGCCCGGCTTTGCTAAAACAGCCAGCCCCTATACCAGCTGGTTCTCAGTCGCAGTATTACTTCTGGTGATAATCAGCATCTGTTTTAAACTGGGCGATAAGTTGGTGAGCTATCTGGTACTGGCTGGGCCCTCAGTTATCACCTTAAACCTGATTTCAATGCTCGTCGGATTTGTGGTGGCGCACACTTTGTTGCACTGCACTACACAGACTCGCACCATTACTCTGGAGGTTGGCCTGCAAAATGGTACGCTCGCTTTGCTGGTGACCACAGGTCTGTTGGGAAATGAAGTAATGTCTATTGCACCGAGTATCTACAGCTTGTTTATGTTTATCAGTGCAGGCTTATTTACTGCCTGGGTGATTAAAGGACCTTCAATGTCCTCAAGCGGATAAGTCGGCTGCTCTGTTTAAATGCATTAAACCAAATTGACCAATTGCAACGAATTCAAGTTTAAACAACCAATGGAACTTACTTTAGGTATCAGGAATGCTCCATCACCGAAGTACAAACCAGAACAAGAACTCGAAGAGTGTCCTTGTTCTGGTTTGAGTGTGCTTTATTTTATTTTCAGCACATTCAGTTTACTCAGTTTCATGTCATTGAATGTTCCCACAGCATAAACATAACGTTCAGTATTAGATTTAGCATATTCCACAAAGGACTGATTACCTTCAAACTCTAACTCTACCGCTTCATAGAAACGGCGGTGCACAAGTGCTTCTTTGTTGTAAAACACGTAAGCTTTTTGTTCAAACTTTCCTTTCCCCATATGCTCTTTGCCTAACCACAGATAACCTTCAATCCAAATTACCTGCCCTTCATAAACAGAGGGCTTTGGTAGCAGTTCAAAAAAGCTTACTTTTTTACCATAGTTCTTACTAGCACTTGAGTCACAAGCAAGCAGTAAAAAGGTTAGGCAAAGTGCCTTAAGAATTATCGTTAATTGCATTTATTACCACATAATTTAGTTGTCGTACCACCAGTCTTGTAAGACCACAATGAAACATCTCCGCCCGAAGGTCCTCGGCTCAGAAAGACGGAACTCATACTACCACTTGTAACTGTTGAAGTGTCAGCCCCAGCTGTAAAACCGACATTTGAAAACCCATGAGAATGCCAGTCAGAGACTGGTTTAAAGTTACCAAATGTCGAATTACTTACAGTCACTGAGTCATGCATAAAATCAGTCACTATAGAACCACCATAGAATTTAGTTTCGACTTGTCCTAGCTTGGGATTGTAAACCATGTCATTTTTAAATATCTCGGCGCCGATTTCCATATCGTATTTTTCGGAGAGCGGGTGGACATTATCATGGAACCACTCAGCCACTTCTTCTGCCGTGTTAAAGCCACCAGAATTATTTTTCTTGTCGAGTTTAGACTGCAAATCCGACAGAGTTTTATTAATGTCGTTTACTTGCTCTTCCGTTAGATCTTTTACAGGTCCAGTAGACGACGCAGAGCGAGTTTCTTTCACTTCAGTTGTTTGTTCATTCTCTCTTTGCTTTGGTGGGTTCGGATTACCATCCGTGTCAGCACTCCCCTGCTGCTTTGTTTCAAGACCGTCAACACAACCACCACCTGCGGCCATATTCAGCATACAGGTTACTGCCTGACCTTTTGCAAACCCTTTGGCCCAGCCACCCGCAAAGTTCGCCAGTGCCGTACCGCCCTGATTGGCTGCCTGGATAATACCCACCGCCAGCTTTGCGTAACCATAATATGAGTAGGCTGTCAGCAACCCGCTGAGCACAGTCGCCGTCACACCCGTAATAATCCCTTGAGTGATTGCCGCATTCAGTGCCCAAATTGCTATCGTCGCAAAGATATAACCACTGGGGTCTGTTTTATTCAGCGGGTTATTTACCACATACGAATAACGGTTCAGGTTCTGAATATTCTCCGGCGCCTGTACCATAGGGTCTGCCTGTAAGAAGCGCCCCAGGATTGGGTCGTAAATACGCCCGCCCATGTGCACCAGGCCCACTTCATCCATTTGCTCATGACCCGTATAACCTCGTAACGTCAGTTTGCTGGTGAACTTATTCTGGTCGCTATAGTCTCTCGCCCAGGTGGTTGCATTTCGGCGTGCTCCAAACACATCAAAGCTCATCACCTGCTCTTTCTTACCACTGGCATCCGCAATCACATGTGTTGAACCCAGATGGTCGTCCAGCATAAAGCGTGTGGTCGCCTGGTTGTTCACTGTGGTGATCAACACCTTGCCTGCAATATAGCGCTTGCTCACCCAGGTACTCTGACCGCCATAGCGAATGAACTCCACATTGCCCACATAACGGGTTTCCTGTGCGATTGGAATAAAGGTCGTGATGTCCTCATGGAGGAGAGGTAGCAGCAGGCCTTTTTCACCGCCAAACTCCGTACGCTTATAACGCTTACCCGAACCTGAGTAGGCAAACTCCATCCAGTAGTCATCTTTTTTGATATAAACCGGCTTATGGAAGGTGTTGTACACCAGCTCACGGGCGTTGTCTTTCACCATATTACCCGCCGTATCGTACTGGTAGGTATTGGCTCTGTCACCCGTAACCTTGGTCACCGCATGCGGACGACTCGACTGATAATGATAGTGACCCACCCCCGTTTTATAGGTGATGTTACCCAGCTCATCGTAGTTGATGGTGGTGCTCGGTCCCCCTGAAATCGCGCTGCTCGTGACCCGGTTCAGGCTGTCGTACCCAAAGGTTTCTTTTTTACCAATTGTATGGTCCTGACGATAATTCAGGTTGCCCAGCTTACTCCAGTTGTAAGTCCAGTTCTGTAACGTGCCGTTACCCGTTGACTTCAGACTGGTCAGTAAGCCTGTGTTCTCATCAAACACTTTAGTGCGGGTAATACGACTGCCCAGCTTCTCAGTGGTGATATTACCAAAGGCATCACTCGCCGTGGCCTGCCAGACCGTACTGTTAGTCTGCAAGTCTTTAAGGTAACTCAGGTGCTTGTGGGCATTATAGTGATACGTCACTGACTTGCCCGAGGCATCCGTTTCCTTAGATAGCTGACCGGCGTTGTTATACGTCCAGATTTCCTTATAGGTGCTGCCATCAATCACCGTGTGTTTTTCACGGGTGCGACCAAAGGCATCGTAATAAAAGCGCTCAGTAAAGCCGCTGACCTTATCTATGGAGCTTGACACTTTCCCCTTGGCGTAACCACCAGAATCATATGTGTAGACCACATGGTGCTCAAGCTTAGTGCCATTTCGCTTGCGCTGCACCTCTGTCGTCCGACCCAGCACATCGTACTGATAGGTGATCACATTACCATTGCTATCTGACTCGCGCGTTAACTGATGGTAGGCATTATAGCTGTAATTGATGGTCCCCTTGTCAGGATCGATAACCCGGGTTTTATTGCCATACTTATCAAAACTGACCTGAATTTTATTGCCCTTAGGATCAGTCAAAAGACGCGTCTTACCCTTTTCATCATACTCGTAGTAAGCTGACTTGCTGTTTGCATCTGTGACTTTGACCAGCAAGCCCATCGTATTTTTCAGCTGAGTATGCTTCTGGTTTGACGGGTTAATCGTTGTGACACTTTCACCGTTGTACTCGGTTTTCCAGATAGAGCCATCGGCCTTAGTGACCTGCACAACCCGGTTTTGCTTATCGTATTTATACACATTCCAAAGTGGTGTACCACCGTGGAAATACGGCATGGACTCTTTGTACTTACGCCCTTTTGTATCGTACACATAGTCAACATTGATAAATGTGCCGCTCAGAGACATACTGGACTCACGCAGCACACGACCGTACTTATCAAAATACTGTCGGCTGGTTGGGCCACTTTCCGAGACATTTTCCTCGTAATAGGCAGCGCCACTGACACAGCCACTGGTGCACCAGTATTTACTCTGACTACTGCTCAGCGCAACCGAGCTGCTTTTACTGGTATTATTCGCCGGGGTCGAAATCTCTCCTGTCAGACGACCTAGTTTATTGTAAGTATAGTAAGTACGCTGACCATTGGTGGACTGGGTGTAAGACTTGCGACCCAGGCTGTCATATCCGATGGTGCTGCGATGCCCCAGACTGTTTTTCTCACCGGTCACCAGGCGATAGTTACTGTCGTAAAAAGTTTCTACCGTTTTAGTCGGCAAACCTGATTTAGAGACTGTTTTCTTGCTAACTAGCCCATATCCATTGAGGGTATAATTTATGACAGCTCCGTTGTCAGCGTTAGACTTGATCAATCGCCCTTTGCTGTCATACGCAAAAGTGGAAGTATGGGTGTTCTGATAGTTCCCTTTATTTGTGCCGTTCAGACGGTTCAGATAACGCTTGGTTTCCACCGTTTTAGTGAGTCGGCCACCATAGTAGCTGTCACTATAAGTATTTGTTGTCTCTGTTTTCGCATAGCCGTTTTTCGTATCAACCACACTACTTTGCTTCAGTGGATTACCAAAACGGTCCACTGAGGACACCGTTTTGGTTTTGGTTGATATGAGCGTCAGGCTGCTAACATCCGTATTATAAGTTTTAGTGATCGTGGTCGATGGATACACCAGGTAAGGTTTCGTGCTGTTGGCGGTCACAAAGCTTGTTTCCTGCTTGCGACCATAACTCGACGTCATATCTGATTTCAGACGCCAGATGCTGGTGTTGACAGACGCCGTACTCATAGTCGCAAACTGGGCGCTGTCCGCACGTACCGGTGACGCCAGCGCACCATTAAAGCCTTCTGCTGCACTGAATGTCTCTATCGGCGCAATTCTTGGTAACTCACAGGCTCGGTCTGCTTCCCAGCGACAGTTACAGGTCTCAGGGAATACTTCACACGGGTCAACAGGCCCGCCACCTGAGCCACCGCCAGAGCCGCCACCTGAACCACCACCGGAAGACGTATCACTGCCATAACGCACATACGTCTGAACCCGCTCCGGACTACCCCGATAGTCGCCATCCTGACGATACGTCGTGACTATCTTTGTGCCGCCATTAACGCTTTCTACTTCTATCTGACGGAAGCCCAGCATACCACGGCCCACCTGCGCCTTCGCACCATGGTACTTGTATTTAATGGTGTCGCCATTTTTAATCAGTGCACTCACAACCCGTGCTCCTGACTTCATGTCCGTTACACGGCCATTGCCCCAGCTCTTGGTGCGGGCATCGCTGTGTGGTGTATAGATATTGCGATTATTCAGCGTCGAGTACGACACCGTCGTATACGCACCAAACCCGTCGCGTACCGATGTGATCAGGTTGGTCGGTGCATCCGAGTTCTGATACAGACCCATACGCCCCTGAAATACCAACTTGTCCGCTGCACCGTCACCGGTGACATCCATAAAGGTCGTAAAATCATAGTTCGACCCATGGGTGGTCAGTTTGCGATACGTGAAGTTTGTTCCATTGTAGAAGTAAAAATGGTCACCATGATCTTCCCGGTATACCTCGGGGATCCCGTCACCATTGATATCAAACACTTTCAGGCTTGGCTTGTCATAGTTAAATAACTTAATCCCGCCAGCAAACCCTGTGCCTGTGTTGATCCGTGCATACCAGTCATTGTTGCTGTTACGGTACAGAATATCTGCCAGACCGTCGCCATTGAGCTCAACCGCCTGGATGTCTTTATACGAGCTGGTACTGCCTAAAGAATAAAGCTCTGTGAAAGTGTCATTCCCGGTTGAAACCAGGATTTTCCAGTAATAACTGTTACGATAGCCCTGAGTGGTAATGGGGCCTGATGTCCGGCTCAACGACTGCATCTGCGCGGCCTGCTGCTGCGCCTGCTTTTCCGCCTGCAATAATGCTGTGGCTGCCGGGCCCCCCACCATATTCACCGGATTAAGCTGACTCATATCAACCGGTGTAATGGGCGCTGACTCACTGCTGGAAGCGACTGTACCACCGCTCAGGCGCTCCACCTTGCCACCAAATCGGTCTGCCAGGCTTGAAGACGCCGTCAAACGGCTGCTACTGGTCGCCATTGGCGTCGGTTCAATCCCCCTCGGATCTTCACAAAATGGCGGCCTTCTACATGGAGGATCAATATCATCGTAATAGGTACTGACTCGCACTTTTGCTAAGAAATCAGCACGACCGTCGCCATTAAAGTCCATCGCCTGAAAGGTGTTGTCTTCTTTATCATACGACATCATGGTCGCCGTTGAGCCACTTGGGGCCGACAAGTTAAACTTCAGCGCTTTTGCAGCCCCACTGGCCAGGCCATTTTTGGTGCCTTTCTGATAAGACAGCTTGTTGCCCACAAAGTGCAGCAGCTCCGGATAACCATCCGCGTCTATATCTAAAAAGCGCGTGTTGTCGTCCGAACTCGGCTTACTGATCCCGGTCAGTTGTGTAAACGTGAAGTTCATTGCTGACGTATGACGCATCAGTTGCCAGTACTGGCTGCTGCCCTTCATATACAGGATGTCGTCTTTGCCATCCTTGTCATAGTCAATCACTTTCCAGGTTTTGCGGAAAGTTTTCGTGGCAATATCATGAAAACGGCGCTCATCGCCAAACCCGCTGCCCGTGTTCGGGATCATGTATAAATGATCTGACGAGCTGCCGCGGTCATTACGCACATAAGCGATATCCGTCAGGCCATCCCCATTGAAGTCCATAAACTGGTGCGCTTTATAACGGCTGTTTCTGGAGTAATCACGACCAATGTCTGACCCCAGACGAATGCTGCCGCGCGTCTTCCAGTTAAATACAGTGGGTGACAGACAGCTGTTGTCCGACGAGCAGGCCTGCACTTTTTGCAGCGCACTTTGTGTGACGCCAGTGCCGATATAGCTGTACGTCAGCTTATACTTACGCAGCAGGTTTCCTGAGTAATAGGAATCGATTTGCTTCAGACGTTTGGTCAGGCCAACCTTGTTTCCTTTCAGATAAGAAACTTTGTGCTTATCGACACGGTCTTCCCAGATAAAGCGAATTTCATTGCGGGTGCCGCCCGTGCCGTGGCCTGAGTACTTCACCGCCGTTGGGTAATATTCCAGGCTGCCACTGACCTTGGTGTAGTGATACGTATAGTAGTTGCCCGAGGCATCCTCAACACGCTTCAATGCCCAGGTAAATGCCTTACCCTGACTTGCGTTAATCAAAGCGTCCGAGGTGCTGCTGTACTTACCATAGGTATATTTATTGCCTTCTACGTCCGTCACCGTGAAGGCATACGGGCCTGTGCTGGTGCTGGAAGTATGGGCAATGATTTTTTGACCACTGTTCTGACGGGTACGGTATTCCGTGTTGTTGGCACCATAAGTCTGACCGGATTTCACAATCAGGCGCTGACCGTCCAGACAAAAGCGGTCATTGGTGTCAAAGTTGACCGCCCCGGCCTTGCCGTCGGTTTCCATGTTCTGCTCACAGCGGGTAATGGCACTGAGCCCGCCAATCGCAAACCCCACGCCCACATGACCATTGTTGGGGTTAGACGCATAACTGAGCGACACTGATGGCTTCAGTCCGCCCGTTGATTCGCCCGTTGTGATGGGAATGGAATAAGTAAACTCACCACTGGGTGACACGTTACTCTCTGCCGGCAGTGAGCCCACATAATCGTTGGTGTTAATGGCCGAACTCAGACCCGTCGCCTGAGCATAATGCACCAGCTCGGCTGACGGGTTAACAAAGTCACTACGAAAATCATAGTTCACATCGCGTACCTGCATCTGTGTACCGATGTCACGCAGGTCAATGCCAATACGGTAAGGGCGCACCTGGCCATTTGAAATGAGCAATTCATGTCCAAGGTCGGACTGCATCAGAATATCGGGCTGACCATCTCCGTCAAAATCGCTGCGCAGACGCTTACCGATCACATCCAGTTCGTTGCGCAGTGCCGTAAAATCTTTTTTTGACAGATATTCCAGTCTGTATCCGTTTGCCGTTTCTACCACTCGCACATAAGGCATGGCGTTGTGGACACGAATACTGACCGGGGCGTCGTCCGCCGTGGTCACCTGTTTAACAGGCTGCTGATAATAGAGATGGCCGTTGCTGTCTCCCCAGACATCACTGCTGGGGGTGACCGGACTGGCCTGTCCCGACACACTAAAAGCCCCTAGCATCAAGGCCAGAGTTCCTTTGTACTTAAACATGTTTGCTCACTTTGATTTTTATTTTTATCTCGCGTTGATACCTGTCTGCACTGGCACACATTCAATTTGAAGCCGCCCTGCAATTAGCGCGAACAAAGTGCGCACTTTTCTCGCCTGAGCCATGACCAGTGTTATAAAAAGACTAACCGAGTCTTACGCACAAATGCCTGAATGCAGTACTCTGAATTGAGCAGATAGGTATAGCCGTATCGACAATTAAGCCGGTGATGTTATTCAACCACCTTCACTTCAACTGCATCGATTTGGCAGCTGGCTGAGGCCTGATTAAAAGTAAGCTTAACGGGCAAGTTAGCAGCAACCGCAGTGAGTAGCATAGACTGCATATTACGGTAATTCTCACTGGTTTTATTCAGTGCCGCCGCTTCATCTTGGTCAAGGTTACATGCCAAAGTGGCATTGGTGCCCTGAGGGAATTTCACTTTTACCTGCGTTGTATTCGCAACCACAGAAGAAAATACGACATTCGACACGCCTTCACAGCTGTATTTGTTGCAGCTTGCCGCCGCCTGTCCTGCGAAAGTGACGAAAAAAGCAGAGAGTGCAAGTGTAGAGAATTTCATTATTATAATGTCCTATTGAGAGTTATCGGTACAATGATACCTAAAAAGGAACATTAAAAAAACTTTAAATTCACATTAACAACAACAAGAAACCAACCTTTCAGCTAACTAAATGGCTTCTTTATCAAATTTAGTAGTAGGTGCCTTACCTTACTTCTTTTTGTAACAAGCACCTTAGTAGTCGTTGTGCTGATTTAGCCATCATTCTGCCACTCGCTGTCATATAAGTGTTACGTGTGGTCTGCTGGATATCTGATGGGCTCAGTAAACGATAAAAAGACGAGCTATGGGAGTGTACATCAGCGACTGCACCGGAAACAACAGACAGGCTAACACTTTCAGATTCAAATTGCGTTTGTAGTTCACCTGTAACAGCTTTACCATTTAACTCCGTAATCATAGCGCCAATTTCAATACTGTTTTCAGCGATAGTATCGATTTCAAGCGCAAAGTCACCTACAGCATCATCTACATTGTACGACTCGGTACTCTCACGTATAGAACCTAAAGCAGATACAGACAACGCGGGGTGTCTGCGCAGCTTCATTGAATAACATATAACGTTGAAGGCTCTACGAAATCATGAAAACAACGAACGGAGCCAACTTCTAATTTTTTCCCCGCCATAAATGCGGCTAAAGCGACAGAAAACTGTCCTTCGGTGCCCGGTTTAGTGGGATCCATACGCAGTTGGCTCTTGTTCGGACAAGTTCCACTTGAAAATGGTTCTTTTAGCTTAACAAAACAAATACCTGAATCAGTATCACAGCCAACCGCTGTAGGCGTTACCTCTTCAGCTACAGCTGAGGAAACAACAAAAATGAATAGTGATACCAAATAAAATTTTAAATTTAACATTTAGACTCCAGTGTTTAGTGAGATTATAACGCACGTCCTGAGACCCAAGCATTTATCTTTAAAATCAATATACTGGACAAAAACAGCATTGTTTTATCCAATTGATTTCGCCAAATACAAACCTGATAACAACACCATGTGTGATGCCTCCATCCTACACGATATGCTCGGAAAAAACGGCTCCCTAATTTATGCTCGGCGTCTTGAATCACTAGGGATAACGCAGGATGTCCGTATTTTTCCCGCTCCCATACACGTAACGAAAACAGATTAAGTTGGGTGTTTTTGCTTGTCAGAGCAACACATTTATAGCAGACTGGACTAAACACCATGCATGGCAAAGCGGATACAAAACAAACGAGATAACGACAACTCGCTATCTCGCAGGCCTACTCGCTGACATCGCTGGAGCGTCCATATATGTCATCTTAATTCTTGGCACTTCAGAGTTGAATTCGGGATCTATTAAATTTACTTATCAACAGGTAAAATTGGTAGCATCCCCATTCCTTTCAATAACTTTTCTGCAGCATCATACCCATTTTCATAAGAGAGCATTAGGTAGTAATCTCTTTTTTCTTCATCGTATAGCGGTGTATTCGAATAACCATAAAACCCGGCCAATACATAATAGTACTCTCCTTCATGCCCTTTAAAGCTGATTCTGCTCAAATTATCCAAAACTTTTAGCATTCTAATTTTATCTTGCTTCTCAATAAGCACATCCATCATCACCTTACCGTATTGCAGTGCGATTTCCTTACTCCCTTTATTATAGTTTCTGGCCAGAATATCCCCAAGTTTATTCTTGTTACTATAACGCCCATGATCATACAAAGAGTATAGATTATATAATGCATCCAGATCCCCTTCCTCAGCAGCTCTCTCTAGCAACACCACTCCTTTTTTAAACTTTTCTGGATTACTGGAGTTAGACCAAAAAGTGCCAGCCACAAAGAAAATATCTCTATACTTCAAATCTAACAAGGGCAAAAAGTAAGATTCTGACTTTTCAATATTTTTCTCTACACCATAAAGTCCATAACCATATACTAAAGATAATAAGTAGTTAGATAAATTCTCGTCCTCATGAGAGTCTGACAACAACAAGTCCATTACGTCATCTTGCTTTAATTTCCCTTCTCTAAAAATATCAACTTCAACATCCTCCAAAGTCAATTCGGCTTTCAAAGAAAAACTAAAAAAAATAAAGAACAACATTATTAATTTCACAACCTACCTCCTCATTGGGGACTGTGACTGCAAAAACATAGCCTCTGCCAAAGAATTTAAATGCACCATCACATTATTATATAAAGAGCTTTCCACTTGAATGTAACTCTCCGTACCATTTATATTCACAGCAGCTTCAACACCTACGCTACCCTGATTATTTAAAAAAGCCTTAGCTCCAGCACCATTGAGATCATTAATATTAACACCATAACCTACCGACGCTTCCACCCCTCCTTGATTATCTACAGAAACCATCAGTGGAGTTCTCACCCCAATAGGTTGGTCATAAGTTATCTTTTTACCTTCAATACTTACATTTGCAATTTTACTTCTCTGCCCAACTTTTATCTCTGCTTCTTTAT
This sequence comes from Pseudoalteromonas rubra, assembly GCF_004212645.1. Lineage (GTDB taxonomy): Bacteria > Pseudomonadota > Gammaproteobacteria > Enterobacterales > Alteromonadaceae > Pseudoalteromonas > Pseudoalteromonas rubra_G. The sequence goes on from NZ_PPUZ01000039.1 coordinate 13,638, forward strand.
AATTATCATTAAAGTAGTTTGCTGGTGATTTTCCTTTGGTAAACGAGAACTTATGCTTCATGTTCTGCAACTCATTAACCACAAACTGTATAGCTGCAGTCGTAGCACCATTTGCAAACTTTCCACCAGTCACCTTTGACAAGGTACCACCAGCAACTGCTTGAACGACTGTAGCAGCATAGCCATTCTGAAGCTGTTGAGTAAACTTACCCACACCTTTCATGATACCCGCAGATACAAATCCATGCCCAAAATTACCCCCCTGCACGTCAGCTAAAATACCACCAGCAACACCGTGAATACCCATCTGAGCGACTGGGTTTACAATTTCAGCAGCAAACATAGCTTTACCAATACCACCAAACACTGCACCGGACAAAGCACCTTTCCATGCACCTTTACCTGAACCAGTTGCCACATAACCACCTATGGCACCTGCAATTGCACCGGAGACTGCCCCTACGAAGATACTACCGGCTGTAGATAACATTAAGCTAGAAGCTCCAGCGATAGTAACTGAAGTCGTCATTCCCATGCTTACAGCCCAGCTTGTAGCCCAGCCAGATGCAGCACCTGCGGTAAAGTACGTAATTGCAGCCGCCGCAATGACCCGCCAATACTTTTTAATCCCTTTAAATAGCTTCTTAAAGAAATATCCACTCGGGTCCGTATATGACATCGGATTATTCAGCACATAGCTATATCGGTTATAGTTTTGCAAGTTCGTGGGTACCTGCACCACCGGATCCGCCTGCATAAAGCGGCCGGTGCCTGAGTCGTACAGGCGACCATTCATATGAATAACCCGATTATCATCGCCCAATTTTAACGACTCATGACCTGTGTAACCGCGCACGTTACCAAACAAGTGGCCAAGTAGCGTTGCGCTTTCAGCGAAGTTTATCTGCCGCTCGGTGTCTGAGCCAAACACTTCACTTTGTTTACCAAAGGCGTCATATTTAAACCGCTTGAGCAGTTCAAACTTGCTGTTGGTGATCGCAACTATCGAGCCCTGATAGTTGGTGAATAACCACTTAAGGTTGCCCTGACCTTGTGCGTTATAGGTCTGGATCACATCATTGCCAACATATCGCTTGATGGCTGTGTGCTCACCCGACTTAGGTGTTGTCAGCTCCAGTGCGCCCACATAATAAACAGTTTGTTCATTGTCCGTGCGTTTATAGCGGCGATTATTGGCATCGTATTTAAATGTAACGGTTTCACCATTAGCGCTGATACGGATTGCTTTATTTCTGCCGCTGTATACAACGTCACGATAGCGACTGCCATTTTTGTCAACGCTGGTCTGATTACCATTGGCATCATACCCGAAGGTTTCTTGCTCATACTGGCTGGTCACCGGGTTAACTCTGCTGCGACTGGCAATGGCGTGAAGCGGTTTACCTGCCTTGCCATACTCCTGCACCCAACCGTCTTTAAGGATCAGATTACCATTAGCATCGTAGTCATAGTCATGCGTTACATTTGTGCCGTGAGTGACTTCCTGCAGCCTGTTGAGCGTGTCATAAGTATAAGTCAGGGATTGGTTGTCGTATCCCGTTTGTTTGCTGGTCAGATTGCCCAGTCCGTCAAACGTATACGCCTCGGCCATAATTGCGGCATTGCTGGCACTCTTATTAGTCAACCGGCCTCGCTCATCATAGGCGATGGTCATAGTCTGGCCACCTTTGACATAACGAGTGACCTGACCAAGCGCGTTGGTTGCGGCCACACGGTAGTAAGTACGGCCATATTCACCTTCACGTGCCTCAACCCGGGCGACGGGCCGCCCTTGTTGGAACACAGTCCGGGTACCGCGTGCATCAACATAGTCCCCATTGGCCAGGCGGCGGTAATCGTCAAACTGCTGCACAGCGCGACCATAGCCATCGTAAATGGTTTGCTGGATCACGCAGCTACTGCTGATTGGATCCCTGAGCTCTTGAGCCGTCTCGGTATCCTTAATCCGTAAATCATTGATACCGGGCATCAGCATAACGTGGTCGGTACAATTGAGTGCGCTTTCAAGATCGGTGACAGCACCGATTGCACGACCAAAACCGTCATAATAGTAGGATTTACGCCACTGCCCTATTTGCTCATATTCAAGCTGATGTGGCTTGGCCGTGCTGTAGACAAACTCACTGGTTAGCTCACCGGTGACAGAAGATGATATGCGGCGGCCAAGCTGATCATAAGAAACCTCTGTGATAACGCCCCGAGCATCTTTTTGCCACACCAGCTCACCATAGGCGTTGTACTGATATTCCCATGTACCGGAGTCTTTGTCGATCATTTTGGTTTTACGACCCAGATAGTCGTACTCAATTTTCGATACTATCTGGTTGTTGTCAGCACTGGACTGAACCGTCAGGCGATTACCGCTTATGTCGTAAGTATAAGTAAGCGTGTTACCTTGCGCATCGTCCACCTGCACCACACGACCAAAGTCATCGTAAATGGACTTATTTTTCTGTATGCCGCCAGGCAGGTCGCCACTGAGAGTGACTGTAGCCACATTGCCATCACGCGAGTAGGTGGTTTTAATCCCTGCGTTTTGGTCGTCCGTCATGTGTAGCTGGTCAAACTCATTGTAGCTGTGCACTGTAGGTTTAAGGTTACCCGTTGATGACATCAGCACGCGACCGTGGGCGTCGTAACTTTGGATACTTTCAACGCCCTTACCAAGCACATCGTATTTAATGGTTTTATAAGGTCGACCAAACTTATCAATAAACTGCGTGCCCACCAGAGTGTTGTTCACATACTTTTGTTCACTGTAAGCACAATACCCTTGATCATTGGTACCACACCCAACCCTGAGCGTCTTACTCTGGCTGCCAGTGGCATTGTATTTGCCCACCAGCGCACCCAAAGCGTCATAATAGAAATATGTCGACACGCCATTACTGTCTTTCACATGGCGGGGCTGCCCAAAACTGTTCACCGACACTATGGTTTGCTCGGTAAATACACCGTTTTCAGTTGAAGTTACGTAGCGCCCTTGCGCATCGTAATTGGTGATTGATACGCGTGCAGGGTAATCTTTACACCCCAGCGCATTGCCGCTGCTCAATGTCGGCGCTGTCGACACTTTGGTTTTGTTGCCAAAACCATCATATTCATGCGTGGTGGTGGTTTCTATTGTGCACGCTTCATTCGTATCTTTATATTGCTCTGGTAACACGATTTTTTCGTGCTTTAACATGCCTTTTAACGGTTCCGAACTGTAATATGCAAATTCAGAGCGTTTTGTCAGGCTCTCTTCCTGACTATTGTGACCCTGAGTGGTTGTCACTTCCGTCCACTGTAAGCGGCCTAGCTTTTGCTCTGATACAGTGCCAAAGTTACTGGAGGTTACCACACTCTCCAGCTGTTTCGACGCGTAAGGCGACTTATCTTGAGATTCAACAAACGCGGTTGCTTCAGCGCTATCGGCGAGCAAATAAGTGGTATTGGAGATCGATTTTGCGTTGCCAAATATATCTTGAACCGTCTTAGTGGTGCTACAACGGAACTGAGCAATACTCCATTCGCCAGCGTCGTTATTATCCATCTCTGCCTGGCACTCACTCACGCTATCGTTGTACACCTGATAACTTTTCACGCCTGTAAGCGCAGGTGTGCTGTGATAATAAGTGTTAGATGAGTAGCTAATCAGCGTATCATTAACGTACTTAATTGTGGCACGTGGCATACCTACAAAAGGAAAACCCTGGTTGTACTGAGTCGTGGTAGTAAAAATACTGCCGTCTTTTTCAGTACTCGTTGTTAAATTCGCAAAGCCCAGTGAGCCTCGTCCACCAAACTGGACACGGTTACCCCCATAGTGATAATTCACACTGACTTTGTTGTCAGGCGTCGACATGGTGGGGGCATCGGTTGTGACTTTTCTTACCAAGGGCATCGCCCCAACCAGAGTTTGAATTGATAACCTCGATTCAGGCAAGTCTGAATCACCAGCCTCTTTAGTGTACAGGTTGGTGTCGTTCATCAGGCCATATTCTATCGACGTCGTTATACCAAAGCCCTGTGTCACAGACGTTAGCAGGCCCTGCTGAAAACGTTCAAAGTGGTTAAGCTTAACCTGCAAGCCTTCACTACCATGATGGATTAAGTCGGTAATACCATCAAAATCGTAATCAGCAAAGTAAACCCCTTCTCCCTCTTTGGGGTCAAACTCTGGCAGTTCGAGCGTGTGATCGGTTCGTTCAAAGGTAAGTGCGGCCGGATCCCAGTCATAGCGCTGCCAGCTGGTGCTGCTGCGCTGCTTAAAGTACAACTCCACTCGACCATTCCGGTCCAGGTCAGCTGCCAGCGGGCGAACTTCACCTTTATTGTCGTAAACCTCATGAACTTTGGTAAAGCTCACATTGAGTACATCCTTATCACTTGCACTGGTCGAAGAAGTGTTGATCTCAAGCTGCCAGTACTTGCGTGTGATATCGTAATAAATCAGGTCCACTAAGCCGTCGCCGTTAAAATCTATCGGCATCAGGTGCTTGGCCCGCACTTTGCGCATAACTGCCTGCTCAAAGTAAGTGCTCCCGGTTGAATTGGAATGATTGCTATTCAGATACAATACAAAACCATCAATATCTTCTACATCATCACACTTGCCAAAACATACCATAGACAATAAGTCACTCAGGCCATCAAAGTTGAAGTCCAGTGTGTGGTAAGCGTTGTTGTCCAGTTTTTGATGGATCACGCGCTCGAATGATTCAGAGCCAAAACTATACGAGTCCTCGGTGTTTGGTACCACTATCTGATTAGCACCATCTGTAATGCGCTTTCTGGCAAGAAAACGCTGCGTACTCGTGCTCCAGTATCTGACATAAAAGTCTTTGGATTTGTCACCGCGCTTGTGGATGATGTCCGCATGTCCATCGCCATTGACATCGGCCAGGCGAATATCGGTCATGTATTCATCTGATCGAGAAAAATCAAAACTGGCGCTGCTAGTCAGTGCAGGATCATTGCCGAATAAAAAGTCATCACCGCCGCCGCCGCCGCCACCACTGTGGATGGATTTAGTCAGAGGTAATGAGCGCCACTTAATCGCGCCATGCTCATAGTAGTACTCACGCCAGTAGGTGTCTGTCTCGCTTGTGTAGTCGTCCTTAATGTTCACCCACAGAGACTGCTTACCGTCCTGGTCGTAATCTACTACGGCCATAGGCACATACTCTGCACGATGGCTGCGACGAATACTGGTACACACATGGCCTACCCGCTCAGAATCCAGACACAAGTTGTAAACCTTATCATCAATGATGCTGCGAGAAAGCGTTGCCAGTGCCGGCTTTCCATCTCCCAGTACATCGACAAAGGTGTGACCTACCTTACTTTGCCACGCCAATACGTCACTTGCTGCAAAACTAAGGTTATTATTGCGTGCTTCATAATCAAACACGATAGGTCGACGACATGTACCGGATGAAGTACATTCTTTGACTTCTTTCAGCTGTCTGACCTGATTATTCCGATCGCGCTCAAATGCAAGTTTATATTGCCTCAGCAGCGTACCTTCATGATTTCTCACTTTAATTGCAGTCAGCTCAGCCGACTGCCGTTGCAGGAAGCCTTGGATATACGAGGCATTGCGCACCGGACCACTTTGGTAGTCAAACACAACCTTATTACCGCTGTATTCAATGTGGTGTAAAACCACATCGGTACTGGTGTCGGCAGTTGCATTTTCAAGTGTGCCATACGTGTACTTAATTGCAGTTTTTCCATCTCTATCGCGGATCCCTGTCTCTGAATGACTGACATTGTCATATACACTGCTGAGCATCCAACTGATCACAGGGGAAGTTTTATCATACGGATCGAGATGCCCGAGTGAGTCTTCTGTGCCACCATAGTATCTGGTACTGCCATCTTTACCCCGCACACGGAAAGCCTTTAAACCCGATTCAGGATGACTAACAATTTTGATCTCACTGAAATCTCTAATTTCCGTGACGTACTCAGCCCCTGTCTGCCCTTGCTCACCGGATTGTAGGATCAGTCGCTGCCCGTCCAGACAAAAACGGCTGTGCTCGTCAAAGCTCAAAGCCCTGAACTGTCCATCTTGTGCATAGGTCTGACGACATCGTGAAATACTGGATGTTGCATTAAGTGACCAACCCATACCCAACAATGACTCCGGCGCCTGCGAGCTATATCCCAAGCTCACTTCTGGGGTATTACCAGCAATACCAGCCGGTAGTGCAATAGGCACCTGGTAGGTCGCTGCACCGCTTTCGTTCACCCTAAAGTTGCCAGGCGTACTGGAAAGCAGGACTGACTGCTTTAACTGGTAGTCGCTAACCCTATGGTAATCAGCAATCGCATATCTTTTGTCCTCAGGTTTTATCGGATCGGCATTGCTCTCCTGAAGGCTGTCAGTGATATGAACGGTGACACTGTCAGATAGCGCAGTACAAGCTGTATATTCTTGCCCCTCAATGGTGGCAGAGAAACACCCCTGAGCCTGGTAAGTATAGATACCGTTTGGTCGTGTCAATGCTACCTGTTGTTTATCAAGCTTAAACTCTTTGCGTTGATTATCAGGTGAAGTTTGCTCAAACAGCTGATAAGTAAGCTTGTTGTTGAAGTTGTCTAGCGACAGATTAAATGAGCCAGCTAGGTTATTGTCTGATTTAACCAAATAAGGCTTGCGAATGCCGTCTGCTGGATCCTGCGGATCTGAGCCGACATGAATTTCAATGTAGTCACTCACACCATCCAGATCACTGTCTGCCACTTTGTTCTGATCACAATCAGAATCCGCTAAGCAATGGCCATAAAAATAGTACAATACGCTGTGTGTAAAAGGGGTTAGCCTGTTTGTTACCTGAGCCGTTGTAACCCACTTTTCGATCAGGTCTGCTCTTTTACCGCCCTGTGACAAGTAAGCGGCCCACTGAGCTACAGTCTTGCCTGCTATAATTTGTGGTGCGCCAGCCGGGAAAAACCTGGAAAGCATTAAGTCAACAAACTGCTGACTGGTCAACGTACCAGGAAGTTCAGCAATCAGGTGTTCACTGGTCAGAAGCGCATTAATAATTTCCTTCAGCGGGATCTGATTGCTATACGCAAACGCCATGAAGGTGAGTTCTTCTTTGCTCGGCGCACGCTTAAACAGAATATAAAAAAGCCGGGTTAAGGTTTGAACACCACTATGACTTTCATTGGGTTGCCAGCCAACGGATGACCCTTCTAGTAGTTCTCGAAGTTTAGAGGTCGCAGTGCCATCAATATCGTCCCAGCGCAGTGCATTTAAACCAATGGTTTCTCTGTCTAGTACATATACAATGGTAGAGCCAATATCACTAGGATCCTGCTTATCGGCCTCAATGGTGACATAAACATCCTCACCGACCAGCGTTACCTGCTCTTTTACAGGGTAAGGGAATTCATAGCTCCACAACACCGCCCCAGACTCGGCGTCAACAGAGTACAGCGCTTTGTCTGTAGAGCCAATGTATAAGTCACCTTCCCTCGATACTAAGGGAGTTGCTTCAATTGGACCCCGCGTTTGCATTTGCCATATTTGCTGACCTGCGTGATTCACCGCATAGGCAGAGTGATCGCTGGAGCCAATATACAAAGTGTCTTTAAAAACATTTGGAGACTGTTCGTGATCCAATAGTGCAGGCGTCGTCACTGTGCCACCCGCTTTAAACTCCCAATAATCATCACCCAGCGCAATCAATTTGTCTGACTGCGTTGTGTAGGTACGCCCAGAGCGAGAAGTCACAATGGGATTATCAATGAGAGCCGTAGAGGAATTAGGTGTATCAGCATGAGTATGGAAGAGCTGTGTAAATTCACTTTTCACCCCATTAGTCGCACTGAGTGTCAGGCCGCCAGCTTCAAAGTTGCTTATTACAGACTCGTTCACGTTTATCGCCAGCGTATAATTATCCAGGCGCTGCGCCGTAGTTGCGCTGTAACTGAATACTGTGGCATCAAGTTTAGCCCTAATACTGAAACGACCAGCTTCAGTGCTCAGGCCACTCCCCTGGACCTCAAGGCAGTTCCTGGTTTTGCAATAACCTGTGCGAGTTACATTGGAGATCAGTGCCCTGTTGTGACTAACCGTTTGATATGCTCCATCCACACAGGTCCCATGTGAATTACATGCGGCTATCTGGTAGGTGTATTGCCCAAGCTCCGGCTGATTCATTCTGAAATGATTTGCAGCCCCATCATATAGCTTTACGGGAGAAGCTGGCTTATGAGCGGCCGTTCCCGCCCAGCCATACAAGATATAACGCACAGTATGCGCATCTGAATTAGCCTGCCAGGTGACATCATAAGGTGCTGAAAAGCCAAATCCAAAAGCACTGCTGAATAACGGCTTATTCGGGGTCGGCTCTGGGTTGTCAACGGTGCGCTCAACACTGCAGGTTTCACCGCTATCTCCCTGCGCATTGTATGCCACAACACAAACTTTGACTTTTGAACCATGATCACTATAACCGTAGCTATAGGTGTTATTGAGAACGGTTGCACCTTGGGGAAACTCATTACGAAGGGTAAAGGTGCCGCTACCCGGCGTCTTCACATACTCACGCCAGCGATATCCCGTTGCATACTCAGCTGGGGTTGTTGATGCCAGATAAGCTCCTTGACTCTTTGGATCCAGAGAAACGGATGAAACAGCCTCAGGGGCAGGCGGTATCACACGCGTAGAGAACAGTTCTGACGTGGAAGTTTTACCTTTGCTGGTACGCCCATACAGACGTAGCCCCACATCTCCGGTCAGGCTTGCAGACCAACTGGCATTAACTGTTATGGTGCCGCCAGTCGCATTGTCGTGCACTGTCGGCAGCGCCAGCGGCGAAGACAGAAGCCCATCGCTTGCAACGTGGTAGGTCTTTCCTCCAACATTAAACTGGTAGGATTGAGCGACTTCATTCGTCTTAAGTTGCAGGTGCGTTAACGTGTGTGCGGTGCTACTAAATCCACCGAGCACAATTCTAAAATTGACATTTCCTCCGAAAGGAACATTTTGACTTACGCCCGACCCAACCCGAATACCATATGGCGGGCGAGTGACAATCATTATTTTATCTGCATCGGCCAGCCCCATGGTATCTTCGATGTAAGCATAATATGTGCTCGTATCCTGATGCTCGGGTGCAGTGAGTGCCCAACTACAGCCACTGGTAACATTCGTACAGGTTTTGTAGCTTATGTGCCGGTTCAAATTGCCATTATTATCCAAAGCACAATCACGCGGTACATCGGTATTTACGTCACCACGTGCTATTTTACAAATTCTGGCGTACTTGATGTCATTTGACTGAGTTTCCAGGTAAACAGTGAATGCTTCCCCGGCAAAAACATGACTACCTGGTTGCACCTTAATTGCAACGTGAGGTTTAACATTCACCGTGATATCAACGCTTTTTTGCTCGGACTCCAGGTTGCCACCGTCTTTTGCATAGGCTGTGAATTTAGTGTTGTTTTCGACAGTTCTTTTAATGTTACAGGTATATTGTTTGCCACTCAGGCTACAGATATTTGTGTCTTTGAAGGGGATATCTGAACAGCTATTAGCGGCACAGAAAACCAATTTACTCAGCTTGTTGCCTGAAACATTGTCATTGTCTTTTGCTGTGAGCGTAAAAGATGCCTCACTATTTTGGTTAACAATGTTACTTGCGGCAGAAAGAGAGACTACAGGGGCCGTGTTTCTCTCCAACGTTCTGATATATATGCTCGATGAACCAGTCAACCCATGTGCATCTGTAGCACTAAACACAATAGCCTGTGTCCCTGTCCAGTCAGAGGGCGCTGTATATTTAACCTCACAAGAGGTCTTTGACTGACACGCATGAGTTGAGTTGCCAATTTTATAGGTGAATGACGCGATGTCATTAGCAGCGTCTGTCGCAGTGAACTTTATGTTTACCACGTCACCCTGATATACGTTATGCGGGTTATTCGTTGGGATGACCCGGGAGATCACGGGTCGAGTGCGCTCTATAACAGTCACTTTCCGCTCGCAGGTATCCGTCTGTTTGTACTCCCAACTGCCATTGTTCCATTTAGAAATGGTGTGTTTCATATAAGCTGTGAATGTACCGGTCCGTGGCGGCAAAATAACGGCATTAGAGATCACGCTCGCTCTGGTTGCAGTACGTATACTTGTCTTTATTTCCTGACCATTGAATCCTATTGACAATTTACTCCAATAGATAGGTTCTTTACCTCTCATTTGCCTGACAATATTCCACGCATCCGAATGAAAACGAACACGCGCTTCCTCATTTCGGAACAGTGTAATTGGAGCTTTGATATCACAAGAGATATACGGTACGGTTGCGACTAGGCCACCTCCACCACCGCCACATCCTCCCTGAGGAGTGAGCTGTGAAGGCTGATCCAGCCCTGCTCCATGGACATCACATGGTCGTTCGCTGTATAACGACTGTAAGGTAACCCCTTGGTTTTCCAGATAGTTGGTACCCGTAACCCCTTCCAACTCATCAGCTTTAGGAACCGTTGCATCGGCATTGGCCTGAGCCATACCCCCAAATAACAAACCTATTAGAAGTAACTTCTTCATCGCGCAACCTCCTTGAACCACTCCAGTTTTATGACAGGCTCCGCGGGCTCGTCGTCTTCCATTCCAAACACCGACATCACAGAGCGGGTGCAAGTTGATAAGTTGTGACAGCCATCATCGGGTGGATTAATTGACAATGCCGCATACTGGTTATTTGATACCCGCATCACAAACCGCGAAGTGCCATATTCCGCTGCAATATTGGCAGTGATCTTCTGCTGTCTGACCTCTGCGGGCAGTAAGGCTGAATGTTTAACGTTCAGGGTGTCTTTGTCTGCCAGATATAGCCGACCATTCATATCTACAACAGCAATAACTTTTTGCGTAGGCTCTGTACCACTAGCGGCGCTTTGGTTTTCTCTGCTAGCGAAGCTGCTGCTCGCCACATCGAGCATAAAGGGTTTGGCAATGGCAGGTGACTCGGTAGCGATGCACTTAAAGTTATTACCCGTATTAACATCTAATGAACAAAGCCGCCCGGTTCCATCAAGCTTGCTCACACTGAAGCTCAACACTCCATCAGACACGTTAAAATGACCTTGGTTTGCCACAACACCGTCGACCTCCCTACGCCAAACAATATCTCCCGACTTGTTGACTAAGGCAACGTGCTCATCATGCGTGCTAAACACCACCCCTAAAGGGAGCTCCAATAAGGTTCTGCCGATAACATCAAACCCCTTATTACGCAATGGCTCAAGGTATGCCGTTTGTGGCGTGCTTACCAACGCCCTTGGCTTTTCTACAACAACAGTCGCACTGACCGACACACTGCTGCCAAACCCGTTGGCATTCAGAGTATAAATGCCAAAGTCATGTGGGCTTACCCGCATAGAGCCGACAGCTGGCAAACCTCGGTAGACCTGACCAAAATTCGTTGTAATGTACACGTTACTTGCATTGCTGGTATGCCAGCTAAGCGTTGTCTGCTCACCCTGCAAAACCTGATCTGATGATGAACTAAAGCGTTTCACAGCAACAGGCCCATCAACAATGCTGTTGCGGATCGCCGCGCTTCCACAACCATAACGACCACATGCCGTTACTCTGAAATTGCTGCCTAGTTTATTTGTTACTGTAAGCCTGGTCGCCGTAATGTCGCCTCCAACCTGCTGCCAGTGACCATTGACCAACTGCTCTACAATATAAAACTCAGTGCTGTCGATTGGAGACCATTCTAGCTCATACCCAGACTCAGTCTCGCGCAAAGTAACCAATTTTGAGCTGGCCGGCAAAATTGTAACTGGAATAGGGACTTGAATTTTACCAACACTGACAAGAATATATGCCTGTTCAAAATCCCGGGCGTAAGAATTTGAGATAGAATGAAAAAAGACAAACAATAGGGCTGCCAGTCGCACTGAGTTGCTCATAAGCCAACTTCCATAAAAAAATTTGCGCGATTATCGATCAAACTCATTTTCAAAACAACAAGCCGTATACAAACTTTCACATAACGTTAAGCATTTGGTACCAATACAGGGAAATAACTACCAAGACCAAATAAGAATTACGATTGAGCGGGATATTGGGTCAGTAATTTAAAGCCAATCCAGATATGATAACTTGCGCTGTTCGCATGGCTCTAAGTGTTAGGAGGACAGAAGAATGAATAATCAAAATGTATATCTGTCGTGATACAGGAATAGTACAACCAGAGTTTCAGCCAAAGCCGATTATGGAGTAGGAAAGAACCATAAAGGGAGTTAAGCTCTGATTATAATTTAGCTTTTGCAGCCAATATGTATCTCAATAGGTAATACCGGAGTTATTTATTGAGATACATGGTCATAGTTGACTATAAAGCCTCTGGAGCGGCATACTGTCTTTCGCTACATTACGCGTCAGACAGTAAACCTGATACCCGACCGACAAGACATTATTGTGCCGCCGTCACCAACTCCCAGGGTCCGGTGCCGTTTGGCTCATCACCGCGAGTCCACCACTTTGCTACATAGACTTTGCCATTAAAGCTGGCTTTATCGCCCTTAAGATAAACCTTATTTGCCTCCCATGCAGCCACGTTATCAACAGGTGGTTTGTCATCCGGCGGCGGTAGGTTATCAACCACAGTCACAGCGGGCCATCCAGTGTGAGAGCCATAGAAGTTAGTGACACATTTTTCGTAATCACCTTCGACAAGCGCAGAGTAAGCCGTTTGATAACCCACAAGTTTACATTCAAACGAAAAGCCACCGGGACGGTCTGCGTAATACTCCCAGTTTGCTTCCCAGTTGGTGTAAAGCACTTCACCGGCGCCATCCAGATTCAAGCTACCAAATGGCGTTTGCTGCCAGCAGGTGTTTTCCTCATCGCTTTCTACCGGAATATTGTAATAGTGAGATAAGCCCTCCCAGTAACGAATACGATTAACCGGTTGGCCTTTATTTTTGTTGTGCTCACCACATTCAATACCGCCATTAATGACGTTGATTGTGGTGCCAAAGCCGTAGCCAATTCCGGCGTTCAGCTCAGTCTGAGAAGGCACCCAGGTACGATCGATCACGTGCAGCATGGCCGGCTTTGGTGCCTGTGGTGTCAGGAAAAACCAGATTGCAGAGGCCAGGTTAAGCCAGGAGTCGGCAACCAGTGCTGGATTGTTTAACAGCACGGTCGCATCACCGTCAAACATGGCTTCAGAAAACATGCCATAGTTAAAGTGGTAAGACAGCTGTTTGGCACCACGCCCAAAATACCCTTGCCCGTCGGCACACGGCCAGCGACGGTTTTGCCAGTCATTCTGGCCACAGCCTGTGGTATAGCCAGGTTGCCCTTCAGACCAGCCCATTTCGCGCACATGAACCAAGGCTTGTTGCCACTCTTCTAATCTCAGCGGGTTATCCGACACATTGTCTTTCGCAATGTGACCGCCGGTTTCCTGTGCAAAATGAGCAAACGCGGTGACGATAGACTTTTTACAAATGGCGTCTGCATTGCGGCCATCTGTATACTCTCCACAAAACGCCGGAAACTTACCTATTGCACGCAAAAAGCGCGTATAAGTGTATTCTGGCGCAGCCATTTGAGTCAGAAAATCCCATTCGCTTTGGCCAAATACCCGCTCTACGCGTTTCACATTGTCCGGGTTACTGGCCGCGCCCGGAACAATCGCGTCCACCACGGTATTACTGCGAGTTTGTAACGCTTTTGCCCAAACCGCATACATAGGGTCGGCAGTCAGCGCAGCCTCGGCAGCATCAAGACCCGCCCGATCGATAAGATACGCTCCGGTATTATTCGGGTCAGGTTGTACATTCAGCGCCAGTGCCGGGGCACTCAGGCACCCAGCCACTGCCAGGCTGACAAAGTTAAGTTTATTCATAGGACATCCTTTACATGTTGTTGTGTTTTGGGTGCATCATACGCCCCCAGATTTAGGTTGTTATCGTTATGTTGCACAGCCTGCCTTCTAAGATCACCGTAATAACCTCATTCGACACACTGCTGTCACAATTATTACCAAGATGACATCGCTGTCAACAACACCTGGGCATAAAACGAACTAATTTCGTACCGATTTTGTTCAGTTTTTTTGCAACGACTTTGTTTTAATTTGAGAAATGCTGCAAAATGGTGTTTCTGTAAATGACTATTGGCGGTAGCGTATGATCTCAATTCTCCCTCTCGACACATCTCATTACCCGGCAGTTATCGAGCTTGGCAACCTGGTACATGGCGAGAACTACCTGGATCTGGACGGCATCAAAATGATGCATAACTTAGGCACTCAGCATGGGCTCAATGCCTCATTTGTTGCCATTGATGAATCAAATCAGGTGGTCGGGTTCAGAACGTCATACAGTGCCGGTCAATGGCCTATTGATAAATGGTGCACCCCGACATTGTGGCCAGTGGATGAGCAGCATATGGCGTACTTTAAATGTATTGCGATCCACCCGGATGCGCAGGGACAGGGGATTGGACCCAGATTGCTTAAAGCGTCTGTCGAAGTGCTGAAACAACAAGGCGCAAAAGCAGGTGTATCGCACCTTTGGCAGCAAAGCCCCGGTAATGGTGCCGTGAAGTACTTCACCAAAGCGGGGGGTAAACTAATCAAGCTGCACAACGATCGCTGGTTAGATCTTACCTTGTATCAAGGGTATCGATGTCCTCTTTGCGACACAGAATGTCATTGTCAGGCCGCTGAAATGGTACTGGAGTTCTGATGCACGCTTTTGATCCACTCCACGCCCCCCATTGTCAGGGCCAGCCGTTTGCCCCCAGTTACTGGGCTGCCACACAGCCTTTACCTGAGGCCCTGAGCGCCCCACAAACATCAGAGCACTTTGATGTTGCCATTATAGGTGGTGGTTTTACAGGGTTACTGAGTGCTTACTATCTCGCTCAAAACTATCAGCAAAAGGTGTGTGTACTTGAAGCCAATCAGGTGGGCTTTGGCGCCAGTGCCCGCAATGCCGGTTTTGCTTTGCCGGGCTCAGGAAGGCTTGGTTATGGCGATTATGCAAAACGATGGGGACTGGACGTTAGCCGTGGCATTTACGATGAGTTTCACGGTGGCGTCGACCGAGTCAGGTCACTCATTGATGAACACAAAATCGACTGTGATGCACAGGCATCGGGTTATCTGAAAATAGCGCATAATGCTCAGGCTTATGCCAACTTGCAAAGTGCAGCGCAGTTTATCTCAGATAATTTTGGCGGTGAAAGCAGCCAATTGCTCAGCAAGGCAGAACTTGACGCGCAGTTTATGTTGAATCACCACGCCCATGGTGCCATGCGCTACGAGAATGGCTTTGGTTTGCACCCGCTCAAACTCCTGCTCGGCTATCGTGACATGGCTATTAAAGCCGGTGTTACCTTGTTTGAACAGAGCCTGGTCAGCCAGGTTAAACACGGTCAGCGCCACACGCTGAGTGTAAACGATCAGCAAATCAGTGCAGATAAGCTGCTTTATACTGGAAATGCTTATAACAACAAACACAGCCATCCTTTAATCGATAACCGCTACCTGCCTATCCTCAGCAGTATCTTTGTTACCCGCCCGCTCAGCGAGGATGAGCTGACACAAACAGGCCTGAGGACGCATCAGGTAGTAATGGATACGCGCAGGCTAAAGTACTACTACCGACTGCTGCCAGATAACCGCCTGCTGTTTGGTGGACGAGGCGCAGTTTTTGCCAAAGATCAGCACAAAACCAAGTACCTGGCTCACCTCAAAACAGCACTTGCAGAGTGTTTTCCATGCCTCGAAGGTATAGCACATGATTATTACTGGCACGGTTATATTGCCGCAGCTCTGGACGATATGCCCCATGTCTTTTTTGAGGACAATGTTGGATATATTTTAGGTTACTGTGGCTCAGGCGTATCGTTTAGCTCCCAGGCGGCCTATCGACTAGCGCAACTGGCAATGAAAGACACCGTGCCTGATTTACCCCTGTTCCAGCGCCCTTTGCCCAAGATCCCCTTTCCTCAGCTTCGCCGCTTCGGGCAGTTGGGTTACTATCATTTGGCGCAAGTACAGGATAAGTTCTCCTGAGCAAGTTGGCTGGCAAAACTTTGTATTCAGGCTTGTTAACATTACCAGGGAATAGCCAGTCCCTGGTAATCATAGAACCCGCCGCTTTGCGCTTCATGTAGCTCATCCAGCACCTGTTTTAGGCCTTGTGCAGATTCTTCGGCAGAGATCAGGGCATTAGGGCCACCCATATCGGTTTTAACCCAGCCCGGATGCAGCGCCACGGTTTTTATTCCTTCAGGTAACAGGTCATTGGAAAGGCTCTTGATCACCGAATTTAACGCCGCTTTTGAGCTACGATAGATATACCCGCCACCTTTGGTGTTGTTGGTCATGCTGCCAACTTTAGATGACAGCACCGCAAAGGTCTTTAACTTACCCAGTCTTAGTTGCGGGGTGAATGCCTCTGCCAATTTTAGCGGTGCAATCACATTGACTTCCATAACACGCTTCCATTGCTCCACATCACAGTCGCCAAATGCATAGCCTTTTGGGCCATAGACACCAGCATTGTTTATCACCAAATCAATGGGCACATCAATAAGCGATGCGGCGAGTTTTGTCATTTGCGCATAGTTAGTGATATCCAGCGCGACTATCTGTAAATGGCTAAACTGCTGCTCCAGCTGCCACAACGCGTCGGCAGATTGCGGCGCTCTGCAACTTGCTAATACTCTCCAGCCCTGCTCAAGATACAGTTTAACGAGCGCAAGCCCAATGCCACGATTTGCACCTGTGATAAAAAGTGTGTTCATAAATTTATATCAGCCTTTTCTTAGCACCCCAGTGATTATTATATACGTTTAAATCTTGCCGGGATCACTCACTTTGCAGCCAGGACAGGGCATGAGCTTTGTCCTCAAAATAGCGAGATTCCCCATCTACAAACCAGTTTCCAACCATAGCAGCCAGTTTTTGCCAACGACTGTTGCCTAATACCGCTATTTTATAAAAGTCATGGCTGTGGCGCAGTGCCAGTGCTACATCGTCCCAGGCTGCATGCAGCTCCCAGCCCTCAAATTCAGTAACGTCGACCAGTACTCTGATTTGCTGCCCGGCGGCCGCTCTCAGCGCGCTGTCAATCACGGCCTTAATAGCCATATAATCTGCATGACTAACCTTGCCAAGCGCTTTAAAACTCATTAACAGACCGCCATTCAGGCGTTCGGTATCAACAGAGATAGAATGAAAGCGCTCCATGGCAGCCTCAGTTCTGGATATAGGTGGTACTTATCCAAACTAGCAGAGAGGTTAACAAAAAGGCAAAAAATAAACGCAAAATACGCAACTGTTTGGGGGTTTTAATAAAACGGTGTAATACCCCACCAAACACCAGCCACAGGCTATCCACCAAAATGGCAATTGCAAAACACGTTAGCGCAGCCAACACGGCTCCCATCACAGGGCTCGCATCAGGCACACTGTTGTTGGCAAAAATGGCAATACAGGCTGCGTATGCCTTTGGGTTAAGCAAATTCAGAATAAAACCATCCCGAAAACCCACTTCTCCCCCAGACACGTCAGATAAACCACTGCGATTGGTCGCAATTTTATAGGCGACATAAAACAGGTAAGCGATGGCCACGCCCTGACACACAGCACTGAGATTCGGATAGCTTAACAACAGCGCCCCCAGCCCCGTAGCAGCCGCAATAATTGCCACTAACAAGCCCAGCAGAATACCGGATAAAAATGGCACTCCACGGCGCACACCTGAGCTGGCACCAACAGCGGCCAATGCTAAGGGTGCCGGACCTGGCGAGCCAAGCAACAATGCTGTGGTCAGGGCAATAGAAAATAACGCTTCGTACATCTTTTTCGTTCCTTAAAAAACAAGGCCCGGATTAACCGGGCCAATTTTCATCACTAAATTTGTTCTTGCGGGACTCGAACATGTCCCTCCATCACCACTCGGGCGCTGCGGCTCATCACCGCTTTTTTTGCCAGCCAGCGGCCATTTGCCAGTTCGGCTTCTGCGCCCACTTTCAAAGTGCCCGAAGGATGGCCAAAAGTAACGCTGTTGCGCTCACCACCGCCTGCCGCCAGGTTCACCAATGTACCGGGGATAGCAGCAGCCGTGGCAATCGCCACTGCGGCCGTGCCCATCATGGCATGGTGCAGCTTACCCATAGACAGCGCTCGAACAGACAAGTCAATGTCCTGCTGCGAAATAGCCTTGCCACTGGAGGCGGTATACGCCTTAGCACCGCATACAAAAGCAATTTTAGGGGTGTGCTGACGCACCTTGGCTTCGTCAATGTGCTCAATCAGGCCCATTTTTACAGCACCGTAAGCGCGGATCTGCTCAAATCGGGCCAATGCCGCGTCGTCACTATTGATCGCTTCTTGCAGTTCCACACCTGTGTAACCTAAGTCCTCGGCGCGGAAAAACAAGGTTGGGATCCCGGCATTGATCATAGTTACATCAAACGTGCCAATCTCTGGCACTTCCAGTTGGTCGACCAGGTTGCCACTTGGGAACATATCTGCATCGCCGTCGGCTGGATCTATAAATTCCACCACCACTTCAGCGGCAGGAAAGGTCACGCCATCAAGCTCAAAGTCGCCACTTTCCTGCACTTCGCCATTTGCCATAGGCACATGAGCGATAATGGTTTTCTCAATGTTTGCCTGCCAGATCCGTACGACGGCAATGCCGTTTTCGGGTATTCTGCTGGCATCTACCAGGCCATTGCTAATGGCAAAGGCACCTACCGCTGCGGTCAGATTGCCACAGTTGCCACTCCAGTCGATAAAAGGCTTGTCTATCGCGACCTGACCAAATAGATAATCCACATCATGGTCCGCTTTTTCACTTTTCGACAGGATCACGGTTTTGCTGGTACTGGAAGTCGCACCGCCCATACCATCGGTTTGCTTGGCATAAGGATCCGGGCTGCCAATCACTCGCAGTAGCAGTCTGTCGCGTGCTTCCCCAGGCACTTGTGCCGCCTCGGGAAGATCGCTGAGATTAAAAAACACGCCTTTGGAAGTGCCACCGCGCATATAGGTCGCTGGCACACGTAGTTGAGGTTTGAAAGTCATAGTTTTCATCCTAAGTAGCAGAGTGAACACCCTTTGTGGGTGCACTCTGCTCAGACAGGCTCCACAGTTAGTGCGGAGCAAGAATGCAGTGGTTAAGCGTTTGCTTCCAAAAAGTCTTTGGCAAAGCGCTGTAGCACGCCACCGGCTTCGTAAATAGACACTTCTTCTTCTGTGTCCAGACGACACAACACCGGCACTTCAAGCTGCACGCCATTACTGCGGTGGATGATCAGATTCAGCGTTGCGCCTGGTGTGCGTGTGCCTTCGACATCGTAGGTTTCAGTGCCATCCAGCTCCAGCGTTTTACGCGTTGTACCATTTTGGAATTCCAGCGGTAACACGCCCATTCCAATCAGATTGGTACGGTGGATACGCTCAAAGCCTTCAGCCACAATCACTTCTACACCCGCTAAACGCACGCCTTTGGCTGCCCAGTCGCGAGACGAGCCCTGGCCATAATCCGCACCGGCTACGATGATCAGCGGTTGCTTGCGCTCCATATAGGTTTCGATGGCTTCCCACATGCGAGTGACTTTGCCTTCTGGCTCAAGACGCGCCAGTGAGCCCTGCTTCACTTCGCCGTTTTCCAACACCATTTCATTCAGGAGTTTGGGGTTAGCAAAGGTAGCACGCTGTGCCGTTAAATGGTCGCCACGGTGGGTTGCATACGAGTTAAAGTCTTCTTCAGGCAAACCCATTTTCGCCAGATATTCACCAGCGGCACTGGAAGCAAGAATCGCATTCGACGGAGACAAGTGATCTGTGGTGATGTTGTCACCCAGAATCGCCAGTGGTCGCATGCCCTTCATGGTACGCTCACCTGCTAACGCGCCTTCCCAGTAAGGCGGACGGCGGATGTAGGTACTCATCTCACGCCACTGATAGAGCGGGTCGTTGTCTTCACCATAGTCAACGCTCAGGTCAAACATAGGTTCGTAAACGGCACGGAATTGCTCCGGTTTCACGCTCTGCGCGATGACTGCATCAATCTCTTCATCGCTTGGCCAGATGTCTTTTAACGTTACCGGGTTGCCAGCCTGGTCATGACCCAGCACGCCATTTTCGATATCAAAACGCACTGATCCGGCAATCGCATATGCCACAACCAAAGGCGGTGATGCCAGGAAAGCCTGCTTAGCGTAAGGGTGTATGCGACCATCAAAGTTGCGGTTGCCCGATAGGACGGCTGTAGCGTATAGGTCGCGGTCGATCACTTCTTGCTGAATTTTTGGATCTAGTGCCCCACTCATGCCGTTACAGGTGGTACAGGCAAATGCCACGATACCAAAGCCCAGTTGCTCAAGCTCAGGCAATAACTGCGCTTCTTCCATATAAGAACGCACCGCTTTAGAACCCGGCGCAAATGAGGTTTTAACCCACGGCTTGCGGCTCAGGCCCAGTTTGTTGGCATTACGTGCCAGCAAACCAGCGGCCACCACATTACGCGGATTACTGGTGTTGGTACAGCTGGTGATGGCTGCGATGATCACCGCACCGTCTGGCATTTCTCCATCACGCTGCTCGTAATCTGCCACAATGCCTTGCTTGGCCAAGTCTGCCGTTGCAACACGGCGATGCGGGTTTGACGGACCGGCCAGGTTACGGCCAACCGAAGATAAATCAAATTTCAGCACACGCTCGTACTGCGCACCAGTCATGGCATCGGCCCATAAACCAGTGTGCTTAGCATATTGCTCAACCAGCTTGATTTGCTCATCATCACGACCGGTCAGGCGCAGATAATCAATGGTTTGCTGGTCAATATAGAACATGGCAGCCGTGGCGCCATACTCAGGTGTCATGTTCGAAATGGTTGCCCGGTCACCTAAAGACAAGCCCTCGCAGCCTTCGCCGAAGAACTCAAGGTACGAAGAAACCACGCGCTCCTGACGTAAAAATTCCGTGATGGCCAGCACTATGTCTGTGGCGGTGATCCCTGGCTGACGTTTGCCAACCAGCTCTACACCCACAATATCCGGCAGGCGCATATAAGAAGCACGACCCAGCATTACGCTCTCGGCTTCAAGACCCCCTACACCCACGGCAATTACGCCCAGTGCATCCACATGCGGGGTATGGCTGTCGGTTCCAACCAGGGTATCCGGGAATGCCACGCCATCACGCGCCTGGATAACCGGCGACATTTTCTCCAGATTGATCTGGTGCAAAATACCATTGCCCGGCGGGATCACATCAACGTTTTTAAAGGCCGTTTTGGTCCAGTTAATAAAGTGGAAGCGGTCGTCGTTACGGCGGTCTTCAATCGCCCGATTTTTCTCAAAGGCGTTCTCTTCATAACCGGCGTGCTCTACTGCCAGGCTGTGATCAACGATCAGCTGAGTTGGCACCACCGGGTTTACTTTGGCAGGGTCGCCGCCTTTTTCAGCAATGGCATCACGCAAACCGGCAAGGTCTACCAGCGCCGTCTGGCCTAAAATATCATGACAGACCACACGCGCCGGAAACCAGGGGAAATCCAAGTCACGACGACGCTCGATAATTTGGCTCAGATAATCGTTGAGTTTTTCAGGCTCGGCGCGGCGCACCAGGTTTTCTGCTAACACTTTAGAGGTATAAGGTAAGCCATCATACGCACCGGGCTTGATGGCTTCGACCGCTTCGCGCGTGTCGTAATAACACAGCGAAGAGTCAGGTAATTTTTTGCGAAATTGGCTGTTCATAACTACTTCCAGGATTGCTCATTGGCTCAACGGCACAGATCTTTATGATTATTGTCGGTGATCTGTGCCATACAGTGACGAATGTTAAGTTGGGGGATTAACGCTCAGACATAGCTGGAACCGGACGCAGTTCCTCACCCGTATATTCCGCTGACGGACGGATAATACGGTTGTCTGCTCTTTGCTCCATCACGTGACCTGCCCAGCCTGTCAGACGCGACATTACGAAGATAGGCGTAAACAGCTTAGTTGGGATCTTCATAAAGTGATAAGCCGATGCGTGGAAGAAATCCGCATTACAGAACAGCTTCTTCTCGCGCCACATCACCGCTTCGCAACGTACAGAAACCGGATAAAGCACGGTATCACCCACATCAGCTGCCAGCTTTTCAGACCAGCCTTTGATGATTTCGTTACGCGGATCAGACTCAGAGTAGATAGCGTGACCAAAGCCCATGATCTTTTCTTTACGCTCCAGCATGCCCATCATTTCCTGCTCTGCGTGATCGGCCGACTCAAAACGCTCAATCATTTCCATTGCCGCTTCGTTCGCACCACCGTGCAGAGGACCACGTAGCGAGCCGATAGCACCTGTGATACATGAATGCATGTCAGACAGGGTAGAAGCACACACACGTGCAGTGAAGGTAGAGGCGTTAAACTCATGCTCTGCATACAGAATAAGTGAAACGTGCATTACGCGCTCATGCAACTCGCTTGGCTTTTCGCCATGCAACATATGCAGGAAGTGTGCGCCGATTGAATCGTCGTCTGTTTCAACATCAACACGTACACCATCATGGCTAAAGCGATACCAGTAACAGATGATGCTTGGGAAACATGCCAGCATACGATCTGTGATGGCCTGCTGTTGTTCAAAGTCGTGCTCACCTTCCAGGTTACCCAGCATAGAACAACCGGTGCGCAGTACGTCCATTGGGTGTGCGTCGGCCGGAATGCGCTCCAACACTTCTTTTAGTGCCTGTGGCAGACCGCGCTGAGATTTTAGTAGTGCCTTGTAGCTGTCCAGCTCCTGCTGGTTAGGCAATTTACCTTTTAGGATCAGATATGCGACTTCCTCAAACTGACAGTGTTCAGCCAGGTCTTTTACGTCGTAGCCACGATAAGTCAGGCCTGAGCCTGATTTACCCACTGTTGAAAGTGCTGTTTTACCCGCAACCTGACCGCGAAGGCCTGCACCGCTTAATACTTTAGCCATTTTGTTGTCTCCTGAATTTTACCTGCTGGTTAATTTCATTGTGATAAAAGCCGCAGGAACGCGGCTTTATCTTTATCCTTTAAACTTTTTATTTGTTCTTACCTTGCGCAAACAATGCGTCGAGTTTTTGCTCGTACTCGTGATAGCCAAGATAATCATACAAGTCCATACGAGTTTGCATGCTGTCGATGACGGCTTTCTGATCGCCGTTTTCTAAAATTGATTGATACACCATCTCTGCGGCTTTGTTCATTGCGCGGAACGCACTCAGCGGGTAAAGCACCATATCGACGCCCCACTCACCCAGCTC
This sequence comes from Pseudoalteromonas rubra, assembly GCF_004212645.1. Taxonomy (GTDB): domain Bacteria; phylum Pseudomonadota; class Gammaproteobacteria; order Enterobacterales; family Alteromonadaceae; genus Pseudoalteromonas; species Pseudoalteromonas rubra_G. The sequence continues at coordinate 36,942 of NZ_PPUZ01000039.1, forward strand.
TTTTTTGTTCCACAGCTCTGTTTTACCGAACTCGGTGATATTCGCCAGAATGGGCACATCCAGCGCTTCGGCAAATGCACGATAATGTTCTTCTGTCTGCACAGCTTCTGCGAAAATACCGTCTGCACCGGCTGCAACATAGGCTTTGGCACGCTCAATGGCCGCTTCAAGGCCTTCCTGTGCAAACGCGTCGGTACGCGCCATGATGAAGAAGTCTGGATCGGTACGCGCATCGACTGCTGCTTTGATGCGGTCGACCATTTCGTCTGTCGACACTATCTCTTTGTTAGGACGGTGACCACAGCGCTTTTGCGCAACCTGATCTTCCATATGCACAGCAGCGGCACCCGCTTTTTGCATTTCCTGAATGGTTTTAGCAATGTTAAATGCTCCACCCCAGCCCGTGTCGATATCGACCATCAGAGGCAGGTCACAAGCAGACGTAATACGCTGGACATCCGCAATGACATCGTTTAAAGAGGTGATGCCTAAGTCCGGCAGACCATAAGAGGCATTCGCAACGCCACCGCCTGAAAGGTAGATAGCCTGATGACCGATTTTTTTCGCCATGATGGCGCTGTAAGCATTAATGGTGCCCACAATCTGTAGTGGCTGATTGGCTTTGAGCGCGTCACGAAATCTTTTACCTGCGCTGATGATCCCTGTACTCATAAGTGTGTCTCCCCGATTATGACTGATGCTGTTTGGTTAACTTGGTGGCAATATTATTTTTAGAATATTGAATATGGCGGCGCATCAGCATTTCTGCCAACTCGGCATCTCGATTTGCGATGGCACGCACTATGTGTTTGTGTTCGTCGTAGGCCGTTGTAACGCGTGGCCCGGCCATGCCGAGTTGCACCCGATACATACGCGCCAGGTGATAAATGCCATTGCTCAGCATGGCAATAAGCTGCTGATTCTGACTGCCGACAATAATGCGGTAATGAAAGTCCAGATCGCCTGCTTCCTGATAATAAGATTCGCCGCCTTTGACTTCGTCAAACTGCTCGTTCAACAAGCTGTTGAGCTTAGCAATTTCTTCGTCAGGCATATGCTGTGCTGCCAGACGCGCAGCCATGCCTTCGAGGGCTTCGCGCACCTGATACAACTCCATCAGGCCTTCTTCGCTCAGCGAGACCACTCTGGCCCCCACATTCGGACGACGTTCAACCAGATGGCAGGCCTCAAGGCGGTTTATCGCTTCCCGAACAACCGCTCGACTTACCTCATACTTTGTCGACAATTCCATTTCGCTCAGCTTGGAGCCAGCCGGAATATCACCTTCAACAATCTCTTTTCTAAGCCGGAAAAATGCTTTATCAGAAGCAGTTACGGCACTTTCATGCATAAAGCTCATTATGTCTTTGCCTTCCGGTCTTGTTAAAAGTTGTAGACAATATAGTGCTGCTTTACGTGTACGTCAACCCGATCTGGACCAGATTGTCGACAATTTACAATATAGGGGGTATTCATGAAATTTATAGCTATTCAGCGCCACACTGGCTGACACCTTGAATAATAAGGGCAAGATGACCTGACCCTGCTACACTTTTATCCGTATGCAGATTAAAAGGTATGTTTTTGATGGTAAAAACAGTCGTTACCCTGATGCTGGTCACGCTGCTGAGTAGCTTTCACAGCTGGGCTAAGTTCACCGTAGTCACGGAATTATCTCCGCCCAATCAAACCTGGGTTAACAACCAGGTTGCCGGTGTAAGCACCGAACTGGTTAAAGCCATTTTAGACATAGCTGCACTTGAGGGGGAGTTTTACATGTATCCCTGGGCACGCGCTTTAAATACAGCGAAAGATAAGCCAAACACCCTAATCTACAGTATGGCAAAAACCCCGCAACGAGAAGCCTTGTTTCACTGGATTGGCCCTGTGGCGCTCTTTCACCTCGGTTTTGTAACAAACCAATCGCCCCGAAACATCCAAATTGAAACACTGCAAGACGCCAGGCAATATCGGCTTGCCGTACAAAGAGATGATGTGGCTGCCCAGGTATTGCATAGACTGGGCTTTGAATTTATCGAGACCGCAGATATTCAACAATCCTACCACTTACTGGCGGCTAACAAAGTAGACCTGGTTGTGGACGACCCACGCTATATCAGCGCCATGGCGCAAGCAATGAGGTTACCCGACGGTCACTTTCGCTATGTGCTGGATATTGAACCGCTCAGTGTCAGGGGCTATCTGGCGGCCAGCTTAGCCACTAGCCCGGAGCGGGTTGCTCAACTGCGCGCCGCCTACCAGCAGTTGGTTGATACGCCCTTATATCGCAGAGCGCTTTTTGAGTAGGAGAAGCTGAATTGTAACTCCACCCAAAATAGCAACGGCAAATACCTACGATGAAAACGCCCATTTACCATAAAACAAGATTGAGCTAGTAAAATAGAAGAATACACAGTGAAAATGACAAGACCAGCTAAAAGGCTGGCCTTGTCAAAATGCAAGATGGCTCCTGCATTATTTCATCACACTGTAATCCAGTAGCGATAAATCACCCGATGTGGGCTCTTTATAGCCTGGCAGGGTCTCACCGGGAAATAGTACATCCCACATGCAGCGTTTCACCATGAGTTTTAGCATATCGATGTGGTACTCTTCTTCCGGGTCAATACTATTGTTTTCAATTTCATCGAAAAATACTTCTTCTCAAACACTTACTGCGTAAGGTTGAATGCCATTGTAGTCAGGATCTTCCTGCTTTTTATCTCCAATCAACCCAGAGTCGGAATTCATCCCCAGCCAATGTACCTTATCCGCATTGAACAGCTTAATAAGCTCCTGTCTAAGACGTCCTCTATCTTCATCACTGCGATAATGTTGGTAGCATAATTCCTGCATTTCATAGATACACAAAGACAGCTCACCTAAGAAAGCCTTAGATGGGAATTGGCTCTTAAATTCACCTTCATAGCATATCCCAGGACCCCACTCACCTCTAAACGGTTTGGAGATATGTTTTGTAATAGGATAAATTTCTGAAAAATATACATGCATATTAAAACCTAAACTATTTAGTCTGTCTTTGTTGGGAACATGGTGTCAATGTACCAAGATTTAGTTGAACTATCATAGGCATAGCTGACCTGTACTTTATCCAAATAATGTCGGTTTGCCGGAGTAGCGGCTGGTGCAGGTTTAGTTTGGCCAGCTACTGGTGTATGTCATTTCCCAATACGTTTCATCAATACCTTGTACGGAAAGACGCAACGCACCTGTGCCGAATCCCTGAGACCCAGCAGCTTATTCACAAATGCTTAGGGCTCACCCATTTACCATGTTGCCTTTCAACACAACCCTGTAGCGATGTTATTTTTCTTCTACGCCAATAAACTCATCGCTTCAATGCTTCGAGGCGCAAATCAATATTGGCCAGGTATTCAAGGCCGTAATGAGGATGATCAAACTGAGCAATTAATCCCTGGGGCAGATCTTTTTCGACCTTGTCATAGCAGCTTGCTATACCACAACTGATTGCCGCTACACTGTCTGTGTCTCCGCCTAAGTTTACAGATAGTTCGAGTATATGACTCAGACTACGCGACTGGCTCAGCACCATCAAAACCGCGCTCAGTGTGTCTTCTGAAATAGCTCGGACTGGCCCTTCCCACTGAGCATCAAACACACAACCGAAATCAGTAAGATAATCAGGCAAAGTATCTAGCGTTGCCTTTTTATATAAGCCCGCATGAGTCGCCAGAGCAATACACCTGGCCGCGTTGACCGCAATATCGTGGTCGTGTGTTACCCGGGCTTGCAGCTCAGCTCTACTCATAATTTTTTGCTCATCAGCCAGATAACCCAATGGCAGAGCACGCATCATAGCGCCATTACCAAAGCTATCGGTCTTAACCAGCCAGGCAAACGCTTTAGCATTAGGCGCCTCGGCAAAAGCCTGTTGCAATCGCTTGGCATAGCCATGAACCGGATCTCTGTGGTACGTATCGTAAAAAGCAGCGGCAATCGTTTCGCTGTCCCAGGGTTTATCACTTACCATCAGCTCAGCCAATGCCAGGGACATTTGCGTGTCGTCAGTGTAGCAGGCTGACTCACCAGATAATGCATGTGCCCGGTAGCCACTAAGATCATTGTGTGTACGAATAATATCTTTTGCAACAAACTCAAATCCGGCACCGTATGCATCAGCAATTGCCATTTCAACCAACATCTGGCCTCCTTGTATATTCAAAACAGCTCTGTTTTAGACCCATTCTACTATGTCTAACAAACTCTGCTGCCTCTGGGCTCGACTAAAATGACAGTCTCAAATCACAATATGCTACGTATGAATGCTATTTACAGACAATATGGCGAAATTGACGCTTAAATTCCGATGAGAGAACCTACCGGCTTATTACTTGGTATGAACTTCGTTTTTAATCCTCTCAGCAGGCTACGAAAAACCTCGTCTGCAGAGTTGTATCTAGATGGTGTATTGGAGCTGAAGCATATAGCTGCCAATGGCTGGCAGCTATATGTGTAGGTAGGGCTACTTAACTAGCGACGCCTGCGTATGACACAGGCACCAGCGAGCAATAAGCTCAGGAAATGAAGGCTACCGCCGGATCCTCCTTCATCAGACTTGCCGGTGCCTGGTGTTTTATTGTCGCTTCCTTTGTCGCTACCGGGGTTGTCACCGCCGTCACCTGGGTTATCACCACCGTCACCTGGGTTATCACCACCGTCACCTGGGTTATCACCACCGTCACCTGGGTTGTCACCACCCTCGCCTTGGTTGTCATCACCATCACCTGGGTTGTCATCACCATCACCTGGGTTGTTATCACCATCACCAGGGTTGTCATCACCATCGTCCGGCTTATCACCGTCGTTATCAGCTTCGATGACTTCTATCTGAGCGCTGGCACTCGAGACCACGATTTGCTGCCACAGTGCATCAACCGACAACTCTACAATACCAGATTCTGCAAATTTAGTTGTAAATTTGACGTGGTCTGCTTCTACATTGACAGGTTCACCAGCAACGTACCATTGGTAGTGCAAATCAAGTGGCTCGCTGGACGTCAGGTTTGCCAGAAATTCTACATTTTGCCCCTGTACCACTTCACCGGGCTGTAAGATAACCAGTCCAACAATTTTTGGAGAAATAAGATCAATTTGCTTTTCAGAGGACTCCAGTAGCTTTCCATCCTGATAGACTTCTCGAGTCACGGTATAAATACCAGGTTGTGCGTACTCATGTTCAGGTTCTGCTTCATGAGAAACAGAACCGTCACCAAATCGCCAAAAATACTGCGCATCATTGGCAGACGCTGATACAGTGCAAGTCAGTATGAATAATAGGCTGGTCATTAATTTGTACATAGTCACTCCCTGATAGTGATATTGGACCATACGTGATACCCAAGCTTCATTGATGAAGCCAACGTATGACGGCTCTCATTGTAACATAATCGTTAAAAAATAAAATATAATACGCTAACTAATCCATCTGATAGTACTACTTCAAATGCGTAAATGTACTCACTTGTATTAGGCAATAATTCGGTGCCAGACAGTAATTTTGCGATAGGGCGTATGCCTGCAATCAGACATACGCGTTGATACTACTGCTGAAATGCCACACCGTAAGTGCTTAAAGCAGCCTCACACAATCGCCAGTTCAATATCCCACGGGCAGGCGCACTTGCATCAATAAAAGTGGGCGCCCATCTTAGGTTGCGAAACAGAACACTGTGTGCTTGTGAAACAACCCCTGAGCGAACAGCCTCTTGGCGGGCTAACTCACATTGTTTCCAATCCTGACCATCACTCGAAGGCAATTGCAAATCCGTTATGTCGTAACTGGCAGGACAAGACTTGCCTCGCTGAACACACGCATTTTTCATTTCCTGTACCTTATTTTCACAGGCATAACCAAAAGGGTTATCACGGCAAAACTGGGCAGCGTTGAAAGAAAACCAGGCATTATCGTAGGCAAGCGTTTTGATACGTTTTACAGCCAGGCGCTGCGTCTCAGGTAAGTATGCGTAATAGCTGTTAAGCAGGTTGGCTGCTCTTTGCTCGTCCAGAATAGCTTGTTTAAAGTCATCCTCAAGTTCAGTGATCAGCCACTTAGTCGCATTTCTGACTACCTGATAGTCGGGTACCAATGCGCGCAGTGCCAGAGAGGATTTGTCGTAACGGGTTGTATAATAACGCACAACATTGTAATCACTCAGCGATGACAGCTGGCTATTAAAACCCGTTTTTGCGTACTTAACCGCCTCATAAAACATATCAAAACAAGGTTTTGGGTTATCCAAAGAGCAAGTGATAATATTGTTGGGTATGACCGACAACAATTGTTTTGGGTCGCCGCCCTGTTGCACTGCTCTTACCGTTATTTTGACCGACGATTTTGTGTCATTCTGCAAGTACTTGAGCTGCCCGCCTACATTGAATACACCACCATACAAGTCCACATCCAGATAACCGCCTATATCTGACTTGTCTTTATTACTACCATAATCAATTTTCAAATTAACCAGTACGTTTGCGCCATACTCGATTCCTGTCACAAATTCATCGCCCACCAAAGCCTGCAATTGAGTCTGGTGATTGTTGGCAATACTATCGCCAACTTGTGACAAGGTATATCCCTTGTTTTGGTCCACAGGTAGAAATAGACGCTTTTTCGGAGTACTGGACGCACTAAAAGTATAGGAGCTTGAATAAGTGCTGGATGCCATTTCCTTAGCAAGCGAAGCCCCGGCAGATACGCGTACCACGGGAAAGTTAACATCGGTATCCACGCTGCCATTGAGAATACTCAACATGTCGTCATAACCCATGTCGATACCCGTTTTGAACTGCAACTCAGTGTTACCAAAGCTTTCATCAATAACACCGCTTATTGGCTGAACATTTAGAAAGCGTTTCTTTTGGCTGTCGTAAGCCGTTCCGACTTCGATATGGTCATTAATCAGCCCTGAAACAACCGAGCCAGTCAATACGCTATTGCTCAACTGTGGATCTGCACTTTGTGCATAACCACTTACCAGAGTGAGCTGCATCATTAATAATGTAGAGTAAATTGGATTCATATCATCTTCCTTAACGAACAGTGACCAAGTAATCTTCTACTTCACCGTAGTGGACACGAGTACACGCATTATTTGACCCACCACCGGCGTCCGTTGCAACGCGCATCAACGTCAAACCTTCGGGCACTGTTGCCGGTACGTCTAATAAAAATTGGAAAACACCCATTGATGCAGAACGATACACCATTTCCGAAGACTCAAACTGACCATTGTGATTCCAGTCAACCCATACGCGTGCGGCAACATATGATGGGAACTCCGGATCTTTGTTACCCGGCTTAATCGTGACTTTCGATGCCTGATTCGCTCGCAGCACAAACACTTTGCCCGAAATCATGCTGTGCCCGTGCTTTCCAGATTGGTGCGTGAAATCATCCACTGTGACTTCTGAGATCCACTCCCACTCATGTTCATAGCTACGATTCTCACAATAGGATCTTGGTAGCACGGTGGTTTTAAGCGCTACTGGCTCATATTCCGCTGGCATAATAGAACATGCTTCATCCGCACTGATCCCCGCATACCACTGATATGGGTTGGTAAAATCGGTATTTGCAAAAGTCACGTACTGAGCTTTACCTGCAGCCAACGCAGTATCGGAAAGCCACAAGGCTTTGAGTTGTCGAAGCTTTTCCTCTTTATCGACAATATCGGTTGATGCATGCATCCGCTCCCACAGTTCAACCAGTACATCATCGTAACACTTACTTAGCCAGGCAAATCGGCCTTGAGCTTGTTCAACCGTGAGTAAATCACCTAATTCACTGTATCTGGCTTGTTGGTGATTATCATTGTTTTGCTCTGATACCGAAGCGACGGCCTTTATACCAAAAGCCATCATCAGTACTAGTAAGACTAATAAAAATCTGAGTATGTTCATGAGATATCCTTATCTGAGTACGTCACTGATGGCGCTGTAATCATGGAAGTAAATCAGATTATCTGCCTCGTAATTAATACAGTGATTGCCTTCCGGGTTGCGCTCACAATAGTCGACCAAATCAGCAAACAAGTTCGCGTTAGCCCGGCTTTTGCGCTCAATATCCTGCAACTGTAAAAGTTGCTCTGCAGAAAACTGGGCCGCATAGTAGCGCTGCAAATTTTTGGCACGTCGATACACCAGCCTTTCCTCTATCCAGCGCGCAGTCAGCTCCTTTATAACTAAGCGCGTCAGATAATTTACCGGTGTATAACCATTGTCAGGGATAAGCTGCTGAAGATCAGCACCAGAATCCAGATAGCTGGCAGTATAAACATCGGTAATGTTGTAATCCGCCAATGAGTCAAACTGGTTGATGTAGTCCGTTTTTAGGTAATGTATCGCTGCCTCAAATAAGTTGAAACAGGGCTGAGGGTTGAGTAATGTGCACTGCATGATACCATCAGGTATGACTTGAAATAACCTATTTGGATCTCCCCCACTTTGCATACCACTTATCGTGATATTCACTGAGTTTCGCTTTTCTTCACTTATCTTCTGAAGTTCGCCGTCGACTTTAACTTTGCCTATCCAGTCAACACTCAGGTATCCGCCTATTGCGCGTTTGTCTGTTTCATTTCTGTACTCAATTTTCATGTTAATAACTACATTCGAACCATAGGCAAAGCCCTGAACAAACCCATCTCCCAGGTTGCTCGCTTTATTGCCGGGATACGCAGTCGCCAGCTCCTTCGCGGCCAATGTCGGCTGATAGCCGATATCATCGCTGGGAACCAATATCCTGGATTTAGGTTTGATAGAAGAATAAACCGTGTATGTACCTGTATACCTGTCTGCACTGATGTCTTTGGCATAGTTCGAGCCAGCATCAACACGCACTGCTGGCAGTTCAAAACCAGCATCTACCTTACCATCAATCAACTTAAGGGCTTGCTGATAGCTCAGGTCAACACCTACTCTGAAATCAATGTGCGTATTACCCAAGTGCTCAACTTGTTTATCAAGTACTGATTGCAGCCCCAAAAATAGTTTACCTTTGCTTTGGTAGGCTGTGCCAAGCGGGACAAGATCTGTACTCTGACCAATGGACGTTCGTTCTTCTACTTCATGGACAGCTAAAGTGTGGGCATGTGCCTTGACCAATAGAAAGAGCGCCCCCAATACCAACATAAACGAAACCACATTACGTATTTTCATTATCATATCTCCATGAAAGGCCCGTCTGGGCCTTTAGGTTTGTCAATCCATGACTACTGCTTAATGCTATTCAGATAATCCTGATGCCAGGCCTGAGGCAAGCGATTAAGCACATCTTCTGTCGTTTCCACCTTGTTGTTAAACTCATGCTCACTTTGCATTGCCAGGTCACCCACTTGCAGGCCATTGGCAAACATACTGAAAGACTCTCCTGGTTGATAATCCGGGTCATCTTTACCGCGGCCCAAACGGAGATTGTATACCTTATCGGTAAACTCAACCTCCTCAATAAGAGTAATCATTTCTAGTCCGCTTGCGGTTAAAATCTGCGCTCCTTGCTCAACCTTGCTAGCCCATACCGCTTTGCCTGATTGCATCACAACAGGGTGAGATTCAGTTAACAACAGTGTTTTGCCCGACTTGGTCGTGAGCTGAACCATGGGAATGGTTTCAACACCCACGGATATATCCTCAATCGTCAGGGCTATATGATTAGCGGGTGTAAACTCACTGGCACCCAGCACCTGATCGCCCACTTCAAGCTGCTCTATAGGAAGTTGCTTACCGTTTGGTAGCGTGATTAAAGAGCCTTCGGCCAGACAACTGTAGACAATTTGCAATGTCGGGTGGCCTATATCAGACCAGCTACTACTGTCCATTTCGGTAGAGCCAATCACATAAGAAGTCGTTGATGGCGCTCTGCCTGGACGTACTACATGATCAAGCGCAAAATGCATTATCCAGTGGGAATCCTGGTATCTGCCAAATAAAGTGGCATCTCCGAACACCCCTTGACGCTGCGGGATATCCCAGGATATTTTTGTCATATCCATGACACCAGAATTGCTATAGGTAAGTGTTAAGCTTTTCGCAAAGATGTCGCTGATATCCTGATAACCAGACCCGCCAATAGGTACCGCCCCCCCACCCTCTTTAGTCTGAATAAAAATATTCGTGCCATGGTTCACGAAAACTGGTTTATCAATCACAGGATTCTCGACTAGCGTAACTTTTCCGTTTTCTTCTACCGTCTCTAGTGTGGTAAAATCAGGAAGGTAAATACGTGTTACTTTCCCCACCACGTCAAAGCTCCCTTTGAACGGCACTTTTAGTTTGGTTTCACTATTGGGCGTTCCTGTTGGGTAAATGTTTTCATAGTCACAATTTCCATAATTCCGATTCAAGCACATAACAATCCTGCCATCAGGCACGTCTGCACCGGCTTCAGAGCGGTTGTCTCTTGGCATCTCAACCTCTGTCTCGAATCCAACTCGTCCGGCTAAAGGCAGTAATGTGCTAATTACCTCACCGGAGACACCCGATTTCGACTGAGAAAAATAACCTAGTTTAGCAAGCAAAGTATCCTTTGAATATTCCACTACAACATTTCGATCTTCCAAAACCTGCTTGTTGTTGGAATCCTTGTATACTACGGTAATCCAGCCATCTGCAAAGATACGATCTGAAGCTGCAAGTCTGGAAAGAACATCTTGTGCCTTTGCGAAGGAATATACAGATTTGCGTTTAGCCTCCTGCCCGTCGCCAAAATATTCATTGTATGCAGACAAGGTCAACTGCTCGCCTTTTTCATTGATCAGACGAAGGTCTATCAATGTATAGTCGGTCGACACAGTTTTACTGTTTAACGCAGATAACACAACATAGGGCTCACCAGTAGCACTACTAGTTGCAACTTCAACCCCCATATGTTTAAAAAAAGAGCACAGTTCAGGCCTGCCGCTTAAACAGTTTTGTAGTGAACTGGAACCCGAATTGCCCGCTACTGATACTTCTTGATTCAGCCTTTGTTCAATCAGTGAATACAAGTGAGGTCGATTGCTTTTACTCAACCCATGCTGTGCCAGTCGTGCTTTTAAACGCTCATTTTTAATCTGTATATCTTGTTGGTAGGCAACATTGCTATCGGCTTTTAGTGGATCCGCAAAGGCATCAGGCATAACGACAGCCGTCCCCAATGCAAGTGCAATGGATAAATACAGAGGTTTCATATTTTATTCCCTTAATATGGAGAGTTATTTGAGCAAACGCTCAGGTCCCGCCCGCGATATGCTGGCGAAACCCTACAGCAATTCATTCAATTAAGTCGGGTGGAGCACGTTGTAGGTTGTAGGTGTGGCTATTTTTGTTTGACATGCTAATAAATTTGATAATTCTCTATATGTATAGAGCTGCGAACTCGTTTCAGGTACTGATTCTAAGCAAGTCGGAATATCAAAAGGATACAAGATGCCGTTTGAGAGTGGTACATGCACTGCACTATCTGCGTTCACCGGTTGCTCAAAGTCACCCGAGGACTGCACATTGTCTGGCATAGGGCTGTTAGTGAATTTAACTTTGTTACCGCTTTGAATTTCCAGGCTGAAATCAGTGCGCGACCACTGGCTTGTGCCTAAGGTGTCGACTTTAACATCGAAAACTTGGCCTTCATCTAAATTGCCGCATGAAAAGAAAAAACCATATCTGGAACCGACAACCACTCGCATCATGATTTTGCCCGGCAGGAAACCCTCGGGCAAAGAAAAAGTGACCTGCCCAGTACTTGTAATCTTCTCTTCGAGATACACTTCTTGTTCTTCGTACGCACCATTGCGGTTAGTATCCAGTAATACAGTCACATTTTGACCGACAACATCAGTGTCTAACTCAATCGAGTTCTCCTGATTAAGATACATATCTAGGGGCTGGTCCAATATCTCCTGATAGTTCTGTGGTAGTAACGGCAAATTGTGACCATTAATCAACAAATGATTCATCAGGCCTGCATTTTCTTCTCTAAATAACGGTGGACAAACCACACCCAGAGAGCGCGAATAATAATCTCTGTAAGCAAACAACTCTTCACCATCAGTTTTGACTACGTTGAGCTTAAAACGCGTCAGCAAATCAGGTTCAATAACATGGGTCCTTTGTAAAAACGGGTAAATAGCGGTACCTGAATTACGCGACCAGTCTTCAGTGAGCCCATTCCCCCAATCAACAGCAATACGCTCTATTTCACCAATAGGTAAGGTCCCGATTAAATACCTGAACTCGTCATACTGCGGTACCGCCGTGACTGCCAGACTGGAAATCTCCGATGATTGCGCCACCAACCCCACGAGGTGCAGCGCACCATCGACATTACTCTGCGCTTCCTGTACCGACTTATTCACAACATCTGAATCTGCAACCAATATCAAGCAGGCTGCTGCATCATCAAAGCTGGCATTGGTCGGCAGGCAGGATACATTCGCTTTCAGAAATAACTTAAACGCCTCTTTAATTGTCCAGTCGTAGGTTTTCACTAGCTCATAAAACGCTTTTCTGAAAATACCACCCGCGTTGTAGCTTGACATATTCGCGCGATACATGCTCAGGTGGTCAATGCCACGGCCATCCATTGACGGAAGTGCAAAATAGCGATGCCCTATGTCCTGGGTTTTAACATCCCAGCCAAGCCACCACTTTTTATCGTCTTGCGGGCGCCCTGTACCATCCAATATTTGCGTTAAAAATGGCTCTGAGGTGCTAAAACTGCCAAATACTCTGCGCTGTAAGTAATCCAGTACGGCAAGGCTCGCAATATCAGAAAATGCTTGATAAAATGCACCTCCCTTCTTACGACTTTTCAGCTGACTATTCCAGTGTGTCAATGCATACGCAGCTTCGTGGGCGACTACGCTTGATACAGTTAGCGAATAACTAGAATAGCTGTCGCCACTTCCAAAATTAGTATAGGTACCATCCCAATAAGCATTGTTCATACCAAGAAAATTATGATGTACCCTCTGTTTTAGTATATGGAGACAGTAACCGTTTTCCGAGCAATGAGTGTCCTGTTCAGGAAATAGCTCACCCAGCTGTTTGTGAAAAAACTGCATTGTCAACCCGCCATAAAAGTGGGCTTCATTCACAGGGCCGTAACTAAACCGGTGGTAGTACAACTTATCGACCATAGTTCGATCAAAATTTTCAAGCTTATCATTGCAGTCAAATTCACTAGGCTTTGTTTCATGAATTAGATTGTCAATTGTCTGCACATATGGATTTTCTAAAAAACAACGTCCCCCCTCTTTTCTGACAACAAAAGGGTAGCCATTAAACTCGGAAAAGATAAGAGGGCGATCCGTGCCGCTGGTATCATTAAAAAGTAGTTCCGTTGAGGGGCTGGTCGTTTCATCATATTGATACCTGAGGCAAGCCTCCATTGTTGAAGGCTGTGGTGAATAACATATAGCCCCCATTTTCTCGTTGCCACCGATGCCACCAGCAGCAACGTATTGCCCGTCATCTGAAAGACGTTTTGCATCTTGCTCATCACTAGCAGAGTGAATAACACCTTGCTCAGATTTTAGGATGTTTAGTGTATCCGCGTCGATGGTAAGTAAGCGTATACCCTCTTTCGAAGTGGTGGTGACCTGAAACACGCCAATTAAGCGGCCTTGCCAAGTCAAATAACCACGCTTAAGATCTTGCAACTTTGTCTCGGACGTTAAGCCCGAACCTGCCGCCAGTTGTTGCTCTATGTCAGCCGGGGGTAGATGAAAAAAACGTCCATCAGCTGCACTAGTTACCTCTTGTGCTCTCAAAGTTGCACCCAGCCCCTGCAAGACTTTACCGTTACTGTCTCTGACGAGTACAAACTGGCCTTCAATTACTGGTATACCACGATAATAGACTTGGTAATGTTCAAAACGCTTGGTTTTTCCTATCGTTTTTATCCGCTGATAACGTATTCCGTTATCCGTGAGCGCACTGCCCATTGCTGCGGGTAAAGCTCGAGGCTGTTTCTTGAGCTGCGCCTCAACTTCGTGCCACAGGTGCTTTTGGTTTAATAATGAATGTGTGTCAACCCACTGTGTTTCGGCGTTGCTCAGACAGCTGACCCCGAACAGAAAGGCCGCTAAAGAGGCATTTTTTATAGGCATTCACTCTCTCCCTGAATACTTAGAATCTAAAAATTAGGCATTTTCCTTTTAGGTTTGATACTTTTCTCTCATTAACACCTTGGAGATACAGTTGCCTTTACTCAAGCGATACAAACCTAACGTATTGCGTAATAAAAGCGTAATTGACTAACGACCAAATTGAAACAAAAAACAAACAACCTGTTAAATTTTCATATTCACTTCTGAACTCTCAACACTATCTGATGATGCAGACAAGCATAATACGAAAGAACCATGTGATACGGTACTTTTTGTATATAAATAAGATTATCTCTGATATTTAAATATTAGATATTAAGGAAATGGTAATTTATATAATATTTCAATAGGTTAAAAAGAGCCTGTATGATTTTTCTGAAAGTCTATTTGCTTTTTCTGCACGCTGGTACAAGCAAAGGCCTATGCGAGGTTGCAAAAAAGCGCATTTAGTCACGTGCGCTTTTAATCACAGCGACCGGCTTGCAGTTAATAATCCGCTTGTACCAGCGCTTTACACATCACATTCGACTGGCCCACAACTAAAAATACAGTGTCAGACCCTTTAAGGCCAAGGTAAATTACCCCTGCCAGTACTTAGCAAACAACTGTGGGTAAGTTTGCTTTAACACTTTGGGTTTATTTTTAAACTGTTTGCCCTGTGGCGCATAGTTCACTGTGTTGTGATAGGGCAGCTCCTGCTCCGTTTTTTGCTCGTAGAGCAGCCCGGCTGTCAGGTCCAGTTCGTCGCAATAAGGATAAGGCAGGCTGTCGCGCAGGGGCATATCTTCAATGCTTGCCAGGGTATCTGGCTGGGCCAGCACCTGCTCTACCACAGCTTCGCCTTGAGTCAGCAACCAGTTGCAGAAATCCAGAAAGTCATACTCACTATTACAGCCACAAGTAACATAAGCTGCGCCCCAAAGATCCCAGTGCCATAAACGTCTGAGTTGCTTGCTGTAGTGGCTGTCAAACTCGGCCAGTTCGTTATCAGGCAGTGCTTCTAGCCTGGTTTTTAATAGCGCCGCTTTATCTTTAGTTTGGTTGTCGATGGCAATGAGCTGCCAGAATTGAGTCAGGTCCATGGAATAAAACACATCAGGGGATAATGATGCGATCTTACCACAGCCAGCTAAATGAAAGGTATGTTGTGCCGGGTTACAGACACAAAAAAAGCAAGCCTTAGCTTGCTTTTTCTCTTAAGCAAAAACCGTCAATTATAGCTTAACGATTTCTTCTGCCTGAGGACCTTTCTGGCCTTGAGTCAGTTTAAACTCAACGCGCTCGCCTTCAGCTAGTGTGCGGAAGCCATCGCCTTTGATTGCACTGAAGTGTGCGAATACATCTGGGCCATTTTCCTGAGCGATGAAACCAAAACCTTTTGATTCGTTAAACCACTTTACGGTACCTGTTAAAGTATTAGACATAATAGTAAATCCTGAATATTAAAATGATGCCAATCCTTAAAAGCTAACCTCTGCCCTGATGCAAAGGATCCTTCTATACAAAAAACTGGCAAACCTATGCCCATGTGGGCGCATAGACCTAAATTTTGCCGGTGATAAAACTTCAGGACGGTACTACTACAAGCAAAAACTTATACAACAACGTAATGGAGATTTATAAACACTGACCCAAATTCTGTCTACGTTCATCTTATCGGGCTGCCCCTCTAAGTCAACTAATTTTTAATCATATTTGTTAATTCTTAATGACACTAACAAGTCGCTTTCAAGGCAGAGCTGGTAAGGGTGTACCTTTTTTAATTTGTCTATTTAGCAGGATTATGATCGAGGGCAAATTGTGGTTAATTTAACCGAATATAACACCTTTGGAGACTATGCTTTGCAACTAAACTGGGTATAATTCGGCGCAGATCCACTAAGGCGCTTTTTATGCTCAAAGATATTTTTCTGCGATTGACCCAGGTTGTTGTATTGTGCGCTATCAGTGCGCCGCTGAGTGCAGCCCCATTAACCATATCTTATCTGCAACATCCCAGCGTCCGCGATCAGGCCCTGCCATTAGTTCAGGCTGCGTACGCCCAGGCAGGCATTAAAGCGAACTTTATCGCGATGCCCGCGCACCGGGTGTTACACGAAATTACCGCAGAGCATACCGATGGCGACGTTATTCTGGCACAGGAGATATTTGCTCCCTTCAAGGATGTTATTTCTGTGGGTCCGGCGTTAACGGAGGTGGAGTTTGTGCTTTTGTGTGTGGCAAATGTGCCTTGCGATAACTCTGTGCTGGTAGCAACACCCAGTACCATAGTCGCGACCGATCAGTCCAAACGCGTGCTGCTCACTAAGTACCCGCAGGCGCAGCGAAACCACTTTTATCAGATCAACAATTTAGGCAAGTTACCTGAGCTGCTAAATGTAAACCGCTTTGATTATGCTATTTTTGTCGTCTCAACTCAGTGGCCGCTGCCCGACTCGCTCGCGCATTTGAATGTACATCACTTATTTAGCTCTAAAGCCTATCATGTGCTGCATAAAAAGCATGCATCAATGGCTGCACAACTGTCACTGTCTATTGCAACGGTCAAGGCACAAAAAGGGCTTTAACAAAGTATCGTAGGCTATCCGCTTACGGTTGCGCGATTGGCCCGGACACGGGAAAACGTAGTACTATACTCAAACCATTTTCATAGCGGCTAACATACACAGTGCCAGCTAAGTCATTCAGGGCAATGCGTTTAACATGTGCCAGACCTAGCCCCGACCCTGCAATTTGCTTTTTAGTTGAGTAAAAGGGTGCAAAAATATCTTCCGGATGTATTAGGTTTACACCTGCACCATTGTCACTCACTCTGAGTTTAAGCTCCTGATTTTTTACCTTAGCAGCAATTCTGATGGTCGGCTGCTCAACGCCCTCGAATGCGTGCTCAATGGCGTTGGTGATCAGGTGGTTAAGCGCTTCAATCAAACTGGCGGGTTTCAGGTGGAGTAAAACGTCTGCACTTGGATCAGTATCGATTTTAAGCGCTACCTTCTTCTGGGCTAAAGACGGCACCCATACCTCTGCCAGCGAATTAAAAACGTCTGAAATACGGCACACCGTTGAAACCCCGTTGTGACACTGCACAATAGACTGCTTAAGCCGGTCAATTTTGTCGTCCATCTGATAAAGATTGCGCGACAGCAGAGCTGCCGCCTGACCAATACAACCAGCCTGTTTACGAACCTCCTCCATACCCTCTGGTCCCTCATCCAGTGCACGCAAAAGCAGACTGGCCGACTCGACCAGCATAGAGGCAGAAGTTACACTCACACCCAGCGGCGTATTCAGTTCATGAGCCAGCCCCATGGTCATTAAAGTCTGCTCTTTGAATGCTTCTTTGTGGTCCTGCTCCTTTTGCTCAGCCAGCATTCTCAGTTGTAACTCAAACAAATGCTTTAGTGAGCTAAGCATGGCTCTGGTTTTGCCATCAAAGGTATTTTCTTTGTCATCCAGCACACACACAGTGCCAAACACAGAGTCGTCGACATTTTTAATAGGCAGGCCAAGGTAGGCAATCATGCCCAGTTTAATATCCGGATTATGATCCCAGACTGGGTCTTTGAGTGCATTAGGAACAAACAGCGCTTGTTGGGTTTTGATCACGGTTTCACAATACAGCCCTGACTGATCCCAGCATTCACTTTCGCCAATCTCGTAGGGGTTTTGACTGTTGAGGCTTTTATTAAACACACTCAGGTGGGCACCATTGAGTTTCATGATCAGGGCCACAGGCACCTCCAGTAACTCCGCCACCCGAGTGAGTAGTTCATTCCATTGTGTAACCAGTTCGTCTGATAAAGTGTTGGTGTTCACGTGCCAGCTCCTAACAAGCCCTCTATTAGCAACATACCTTGCAGGCCTGCTCTTTGAGTATAGCCTGAACGCACCAATTTAAAATTCAAACTCCAGAGCCAATCGCACGCTGTGATCTTTGCTTACCTGACTTAACTCAGTCACAAAGCCCACTTCCCATTTCAGTTGTTTCTGACCCTGAAACCGATGCAACCCTATCACCGCAGGGCCTACTCCCACAAAGTCTTCCCCTGTATACACTTCAAACGCGGGCTGAAAAGCACTCATCCAGCGATAACGATACTGGGCACGAAATTCAGACTCCCACTCGTTGCTGATCATTTTCCCCCATTCTCTGACGATAAAGGCGTTCAGCGTCAGGCTATTGCGGCCAAACTCTTTTTCGAATAACAGGCCAATCGTTGCTTCATAAGCAGACTCTTTGTGGCGTTTTTCATATTCAAATAACAAACCCCAGTCAGCCCAGTAGCGACCTTGTTCGACCAACTGCCAGCGTACCTCGGCTTCATAAGCTGCCATATCAAAGTTATCATCCTGGTCACGCTCACCAATGGCGTAGCCCTCAACAGTCATGGTTTCAGTAAGGCTCCATCCCAACCCCAGTCTCTGAGCCAGGATATTGCCTTGATCACTTTGTCTGGATAGTAATCGCCACTCGACCTCGCGCTCTAAAGGCAACACGTAGGGGTGGTAAACTTTATCAACCACCATGCCATCGGCCATCGCAACAGATGGCATCATCACTAGCCAGGCAAGGCACCCTGTCAAAACTGTATTCAAGACTAAGTTATGCCTCACGCCCGCGCCTCCAGTTGTCCGCAATCCAAAAAATTCCTGTACCCACTGCCAGCGCCAGAATAGACCATACGCTAGGCGTTGCTTCATAGCCGAACAAGACCTTCAGGATCCGACCGCCGACACTGTCCTCACTTACCCAGTTACGCAGATCAAACAGCGCGGGATATGCTGGCATAATGTCGATTTGTGCGGCCAAATCGCTGGCAAAAACCAGTTTGCTGGCACTGTGCAACGCGACAAACATACTTACTAAAGCCATCGCATTCCTCGTCGCCCAGAGCAGTGAAAAATAGAGCAATATGGCAAAGCTGGCACAAATACTAAGACCAAGACCGGCTCCCAAGGCCAGCGCAAATGCGCCATCAGCCTGCCAGTAGCCGCCAAAATAAGTAAAAAAGTTACTCAGATATAAGGTCAGTGCCGCCGCCAGGCTAAGCACCCGGGCCTTATCACTTCCCTGAATGTAATGACCTGATAAACCAGCAAACAGTGCCATCAGGAGCATTATCTGGACCAGCTCCAGCCCCCGGTAATCCCACCAGGCGGAGATATCCGCAGCCATTAGCAGTAGCGCAATACAGCCTAAAGCACCCAACGTAATGCCCAGCACAGCTTGTTTTGTGGTTAACACGGTTTTACCTGTTGCACATAGCAGTACGCATACAACTGCTACCGGTAAACACTGGTTAAGTGTGATCACAACCGAATTAAGGAGCATGTATTTCCTCCCTGGCAATCACCACACCTCGCGCCGTGTTGGGAGAAAACTCGCCAAAAAAACTGTACTCTCCGGGTTCAAGCGGGCCGATATAAATGACGCTTTTTCGCCCCGGGAATAACACCTTCTCGCGATTCAGATCGAAGCTATCAAACTCTTCTGCTGCAGGGTCTTGATTTTCAATCACCAAACGGATTTTTTGTCTTGCAGGAACGACTATCGACTGAGGACTAAACAAATGGTTTTTCAGCACTATGCTGCGCGTTTCCAGCGCTATCGCGGGTGCACAGGCCAGACATAAAGCCAACGCCAGACGATTACGACTCATCCTGCACTCCGTTGAATGCGACGCATACCCGTAACCCTCCCAACTCGGCGCGCGATAAGGTTAGTCTGGCAGCGTAAATGTCACAGATCTGCCGCGCTATCGCCATACCCAGTCCGGCCCCTTTTTCCCCACTGGGGTGGGAGTCGCCACCAACCCGATAAAATCGGTCAAACACACGTTCTATCTGAGTTTGTGTCATTCCCGGGCCTGAGTCTTGTATTTGCCACAAGACTTGTGTTGAATCACGCGTGATGTCAATACGGATCTCACCATGAGCAGGCGTATATTTTATGGCATTACTCAACAGGTTGCCCAGCAAGGTTGTAAGCGTAAACTGACATCCCAATACTGAAGAGGGCTCACAGTGCAGGCTTATCTGCTGGTCTTTGTCTGCAATCTTGCCGTACATTTCTGCCACCAGCTGCTGGGTCACCACCTCAATATCCAGCACTTCAAACTGCTTACGCCAAACTTGCGGCTCAGTTCGGGCCAGTATCAGCATTTGCTCTACAATGTGATTAAGTTGATCGGCACTTTGCTCTATGCCCTGAATACTGCTTTTAGAAGGACTGGATTTGAGGTTATGCAAGTGAATTTTTAGCGCAGCAATAGGGGTTTTTAATTCATGTGCCGCATCTGAGGCAAAATAACGCTCACGCAAATAAGCCGCTTCTACTTTGGCAAACAGCGCATTCATCATGGTAATCACGGGGGCAACTTCTTTATCCTGGCTGTGCGTTGTTAATGCCGTAAAATCGTCCGCCCGGCGTACTTTTAACTCAGCACTCAGCTGAGTCAGCGGGCGCAGTGCACGGTAGATATACCAGGCGATGAATGCCGCGAGCAAAGGCATGATGATTACCAAAGGCAGCATCGCCGATAACACCAGACTTTCAGCAAGAGCAAAGCGCTTACTGACTGGCTCTGCCACCAATACCAATCGGGTGTCTTGTTTGTCGGTGTAGGTGCGCAGCCGCATTGCTGCAATATTTTGCGTTTGCCAGCCAGGAGATAAATCCAGTGGTGCAACCGTATTACTGAGTCGCTTGCTGGCCGCGACCAACACACCATCTTGCCAAATCTGAAAGTACAAGTCATGAGTCGTAATAGTGTGTGTTAGCTGTGTTTTCATCAGCAACCCGGCCATTTCCCTGAGCTGTTCATCAAGCTGTTGCTCTGCCTTGGTCATGCTAGCCTGATACCCATTCAGCAAAGCCCAGAAAGTTGACAGTATCAGGCATGAAACCAGGATCAGCGTCAGTTTTCGATTAATTGAAACAGGGCGCAGGGCAGGATGCATCGTCAATCAATTACCTACTACATAGCCAATACCGCGCAGGGTTTTGATAAACCCATTCGGTAACTTTTTACGCAAGTGATGGATATGCACTTCAATGGCATTGGAACCTAGCTCTTCCCCCCAATGGTACAGCTTGTCTTCAAGCTGACTTTTAGACAAGACTCGCCCTTTGTTCTCCATCAGGGCCTTAAGCAACATATATTCTTTTCGTGGCAACTGTAACGTGTTTTGTTCAAATTCCACCTGGTGACTGGCGAGATCCAGAGTAACCGGTTCAACATTCAGGCGGCTGTCTTGCTGCTTACCAAAACGCCGTGCCACGACCCGCAAGCGGGCAAACAATTCAAGTGGTTCAAATGGTTTTGCCAGATAATCATCGGCGCCGTGATCCAATCCGATGATTTTATCATCCAATTCATCGCGTGCAGTCAGGATGAGTACACCAACCTGCGCTTTTTGCTGTTTAAGCGCTTTGAGCACAGTCAACCCATCACCATCGGGCAGCCCCAAATCCAACACCACTAACTCAGGGGGCATGGTTTCGATGGCTAGCAGTGCACTGGCACAAGTATCAGCATGCTCAACCGCATAGCCTTCCTTTTTTAATGACTGGATGAGACCCTGTGCAAGCAGGGCATCATCTTCTACTAATAATAATCTCATTTTTTACGTTTAAGCTTTTTCTCAATCCGAGCTAACAGCTCTGTGACTTCAGCCTGGCGATATTGATCCGCTTTTTCGCGGCCTGGACGCTTGGGTGCAGCTTGTGCCTGCTTTAAGTGTATCAGAGCCTTGCCGTATTCGCGCTCATCATATAGAAATTGCGCGTAAAAGTAATTAATATCAAGGCCCTCAGGGTTGATTGCCAGCGACTGCTCAAACAGAGTTCGTGCTTTCTTATCACTGCCAAAACCGATTGGCCAGCCCGGAACCTGACTATACAAGGTACCCAGACTGGTTAAAGCCGAGCCATTCAGTGCTTCTTTATCAATTTCAATTGCCCGTTCAAACTCGGCTTTAGCTTCCTTCGCCAGCCCTAATGCGCCCAGTCCGCCTTTCGCGCCCGCATAGCTGGACTTGATAATGCCATGCCAGATATGGCTCTGCGCACTGTCTGGGTAGCGTTCAACTACGCTCTGGCTGTCATTTATCAGAGCCTGAAAAGCTTTTTCCTGCGCATCGTCTTTCAGCTCATAATTTACTTTGGCCCAGGACTGTTGCAACGACGCAATGTCATCTTTCAATGCAGCCTGGCAAGTGGCACTAAATACAAGACCAACCGACAAACTCAATGCGATATATATTGATTTCATACTGAATCCTCCGAAGATGAAGAAAATTTTGCACACTGCGCGGCAAAATGAGCCCGAATAGTGGCACACTGCTTAATGATGCTACCATCCACTAGTTCGGGCAGCAGACCATTTAGTCTGGCGAAAAACTTTTCAGGGAAGCCAACCCCCTTACGTATGGCTTTGCTCTTTAGTAAGTCCATAAATTCATCGGCAACAACTTGAGGGCTATCCATTTGATTGCCCAGCTTCTGATTCAGCTGACGAATCGACTCATCATTGATGGCGGTGTCCGCAGCGCGCGGAGCAAGATATTTCACCGCCACTGTGCCACTGAACTCACGCGCTAACGCCTCGCTGAAACCTCGTAAACCAAACTTACTGGCACAATAAGCGCTTTGATATGGAAACCCGATGGCGCCGAGCGCGGAACCTATATTCACAACAGTGCCCCGATTAGATTCAAGCTGATTTAACAAGGCATGGGTAAGGCAGGCTGGTGACACCAGGTTCACTTGTAACATCTGAGTGAGTTCATCCTGCGCCATCTCTGCAAAGGCCACCATTCGATTAATCCCGGCATTATTGACCAGCAGACTGGCACCTCCCATCATCGCAGCCTGATGCGCGATCTGAGCAGGTGCTTTATCATCACTTAAATCCACTGCTATGGCCTGATGTTCAGGCCCAAACTGCGTGACCATGGTCTGTAGCACCGACCGATCCCGGGCTACTAAAAGTAAACGCCAACCATCCTGAAGCAATCGATGTGCAAACACTCGCCCAAGCCCTCCGGTAGCGCCTGTCAGCACCGCTAGTTTTTGCTTGCTCATTAGCTTGCCTCCCGAGTGAATGACCCCTGCTGCGTGTCCATCTCGTGAAATATGGCACCATAAAGACGATAAAAGCATCTGGCAGCATGAATGATGATCTGCTGCTCTTGTGGGTCTTCAATGCGATTCATTAACCCGGCAAAGAAGTCAATATGCTCCAGGTCGAGTGCTCCGTGTGATGTCAGATAGCTGAAGGCATTTTTAGGTAATCCCAGCTTAGTACGTATGGCCGTAGCCGCCTTGTCTGCCAGCACAATAGAAGTCCCTTCCAGCACATTCACCATGCCAAAGAAGCTCAAGGGAGAAACACGTTGAATGCTGTCATAGGCATAACTAACCATCATTTCGGTCTCAAAGCCGGGCTGACTGCGTCGCACTGCTTCTTTGTCGAACCCACATGCAGCAATATCATTGAGGATCCACTCCTGGTGTCCCAGCTCTTCTTCAATGTAATGCGCAATGGCTTCACGCAGCCATTCTTTTTCCTCGTTTAACTGGCTACCGCATGCCATCAATAGCGGCACGGTGTGCTTCACATGATGATAAGCCTGGGTTAAAAACCCAACATACTGCTCAATACAGATCTCCTCTTCAAAGACGGCTTTGAAAATTGGTGCACTTAAAAGGTATTCACGTTCAGTCTGGGTCGCGTCTTGTAATGCCTGATAGAAATTGTTCATATGCTTTTCTCCAATAATATCTGCGGCTGCAAAGCCTGCGCCTCTGTGCCAGTGCGGTAGAGCGCGTTTAATTCAGTTTGATAGTGGCGGGCAATGGCATCACGCCTGGGCCGACCGTTTGATGTCATTAACTCGGCTTCTGCCGACAAGGGTTGAGTCAGTCGATGCCAGGATGCAACTCTGGCGTAGTCCGGTAACAGGTCATTGGTCTGGGAGATCAGCTTCGTCAGCTGATTGTCACTGAGCTGCGAAGCGGCATAGATCAATGCAACCAGATGCGCCCTGGCATCACCAAAAACGACGACCTGTAATACACCTGTTTGCGCTAGCAGCATCGATTCGGGCCACTCTGGTGACACATTTCGCCCGTTACTCAGGATCAGCTGGTTTTTAAGCCGTCCATTAATGACCAAGCCACGACCGTCTTGCCTGGCTAAGTCTTCAGTCGCCAGCCAACTGTCGGCTCTGTGTTCAGGTCCGTTGAGGTAACCCAAAAAGAGTGGGCCTTTGAGATAAAGCTGTCCTTGTTCAATTTTGTACTCCAGATGCGGTAACACCTCTCCGACACCTGTGAGCTGTCCGTCTACATTGTTCAGCGCCACCACAGATCCGGCTTCCGACAGCCCATAGCCCTGAAAAACCGGCAGCCCGAACGCGATGGCCTGAGCGAGTAAATGGCTATCAACCCGGGCGCCACCGACAGCGATAAAGCGCAAACTCTTCGGAGCTTGCCACCCCTGCATGCAGGCATGTACTAGCAGCTGCAGTAATTCGGGGACCAGGATCAGCGTATTCGGCTCGAATTGACTGATACAGGCTAATAGTTTGTCGGGGGCCTGTAACTGACTCCCCAGATATCCCAGGCTCTTCAAAGAAGGCACAATGATCTGGCCATCACTCAGTAACGGGGCGTACACACCAGCGACATTTTCAAGCAGCACGGCCAGAGGTAACAAGCATAGGTGTCTGGGCTTTTCGAGGCTCAAACGCTGACCGAGACTTCGGGCCACCTGCATCATACTGGTTTGCGACAGGCAAACTCCTTTGGGTAACCCCGTGGAGCCCGATGTAAAAGTGATCTTACGCGTACCAGCAAAGTAGTGCGTCGCTTTACTATTTATTCGGTAAACATAGAGTGTGCACTCACATACGGTGATGGTTCTGAACGGTGTATCATTCCTAAGCTCCGTGTCGCTGAATAACCAGCTTGCGCCTGACTCACTCAATGCATGCTCACACTGAGCCGGGGTAAAAAACAAAGGTAAGGGCAGCGCAACTTTGTTGCACTGCGACAGTACCAGGTCAACGGAAATCCAGGCTGGCGAATTATCCATTTGAAAAGCAATACAGGCTCCGTCAAGCTCACTCACAAGCGCTGCCAGCGCATCGCATTGCTGTTGAAATGCGTGCTTGGTCCAGCGAGCCTGTTCGCTTGCTAAAACAACCTCGTGCAGCTTATGTGATATACGACTGAGAAGTTCACGCATAACGCAGTCCCTCCAGCAAGTATTCTGTCTCACTGCGATAGTCCTGTGCATAGCGTCTGAACAATGCCGTTGCGCGGATCAGCTGAGTCGCATCCAACAAGTCAACCACACAGACCTTAGGTTGTCGCTGGTAATAAGACCCGTAATCTGCGGCATCTTCAATATTATTAGCAGCGTCCGCGAGAATGTGGACCGGCACCTGCAGTAAAGACAACAGCGCCCTGACCTGGCTGGTTGCCGAAAAGGTCAGATATCGAATGCCGTAAGCGGTCAGTGCCTGCGTCACGATTACAAAATGCAATAAGCTGGCTTTGCGATGCGTCGATACCAGATTGCCCAGCTCAGCGATTTCAAAGCGCCCATACTGGTCTGATAGATGAGCGCCAGCTTGATGTGCCACGATAGCCTGCTCAATATTTTGTTGCAGGTATTGTTCAACAAACAGCTCGTGCTTGCCAGCCAGTCGCAATCCGAGGCAACACTGGCCGCACGTCAGCTTCAGCGCACTCAGTAACGGGTAAAAATGCTTGATCTCAGCATCAAATGCTCTGCGAAAGCCGCTGCGAATGTCTTCTTCCAGCATGGCGCGTAATTCAGAGTGATTATCTGCCCAACTCAACTGCCGGGGAGAAATCGCGGTTCCTTGTGTTTGAACTAGGGCGGTCATACGCTGCTCCGTATTGTTAACTTAGGTGCAGAGTAGAACTGGAATATTAAGACAACCTTAAGGTTTTAAAATGCGGCATTTTAGCCATTATGACTTGAGGTGGTGCGCCAGGTGGATTTCTATTTCTTTTGCACTGAGTGGCTCGCCAAGATGGTAGCCTTGTAACAAAGGGCACCCCATTTGGGTGAGTAAGCGGGCCTGTTCAGCCGTTTCTACGCCCTCTGCGCAGCAAACAACACCGAGGTTATTGGCCAGGGTGAGCACCGAACTCACCACACCCGCGGCCTCAACTTCTGTTAGTCCGTCCAGGAGCCCGGGGTCCAGTTTTAGGGTATCAAAATTGAACGCATGAAGCTGCCCGATGCTGGTGTGACTGGCATCAAAATCATCGATGGCCAGAGTAAATCCCGCCTCGCGCCAGGCTCCAATCACTGAGTTTAACTCGCTGCCCAATATCGATAGCTGTTTTTCAGTCACTTCCAGTTCGATATGCTGAGGCTGGAGCCCGTGCCCGGATATACTGTGTTTCAGTGCGTTCAGTGCTTCTTCTTGCTGTAGTGTTTTAACCGCCAGGTTCAGGCTCAACCTGAGTTTTGGGTGTTGCGATTGCCACCTGGCAAAATGGCTTAATGCTTGCTCCCACAATTTAACCTGCAAAGTCATTAGCGCTTTCACATCATTTATCTCGGCGATAAAACGACTGGCTTCGATCAAACCGTCCTCTTTGTGCCAGCGCGCTAACATTTCGAGCTTAGCAATTCGCCCATCCATCGCGTTTACAACGGGCTGAAAATGAGGCACAAACTGGTCCTGCGATATGGCCTCTAAAATGGCTTGCTCCAGTGCCTGATTCTGTTCGACCTCATCATCCAGTTGTGCGCAGTAGAACTGCATGCCGCCTTTGCCGGATTTTTTTGCCCGATACATCGCGCTGTCTGCTCGCTTCATTAATACCTCAGCGTTATCACCATCATCTGGATACAAAGCCACACCGGCACTCAATGTCGCCTGTACTTCAACACCTTTGATTTCATACTGTCCGCACACCCTGTCGAGTACTTTCTTGATAACGCTGCCAACATGCCGTTTGTCTTCAATAGCATCGAGCAACAAAACAAACTCGTCGCCGCCCATCCGGGACACGGTGTCACAGGCTCGGATAGCGTCCGTTAGCCGGTGCGCAATCTGCTTCAATAACAAATCTCCAAAGTCATGTCCCAATGAATCATTGATTTTTTTGAATTTATTAAGGTCCATAAACACCACCGCAAACTGGTGGCGGTTACGCAGCGCCCGTTTGCAGGCCTGGATCAGCCTATCCTGTAGCAATAACCGATTCGGTAGGCCAGTCAAGGCATCGTGGTGGGCCAGGTGGTTCATTTTGCGCTTGAGTGCGCGGGATTCGGTCACATCCTGAAAAATCATCACAGCGCCTATCACTTTGCCCGCATTGTTGTATACCGGCGAGCAGGAATCATCAATTGCAAACTCCAATCCGAGATGATTCCGAAAACAGGTCGAATCCGGCAAACTAACCGTTTGCTGGCTGCGCATGCACACCGCCATCTGATCTTCTATGGGCCGATCGCTGCCTTCATGGTATAGAGGCATCACCTCGCTGATGGGCTGCCCTTTCACTTCTTCAGTAAGCAGCGCTAAAACGGCCTCGGCAACCGGGTTCATAAAGATCACCCGGCTATCCACATCGCAACAGATAACGCCATCACCAATCGAACTCAGGGTGACTGCCAATAGCTCACTGTCGGTGTCTGCCTGACCAAGATGAGGGGACAGCGGCAGATAGCGGGCAAGGTGGAGATTGCGGTGCTCAGAACTCTGCAGTTCAAATAAGCCTGTCACTCGCTCGCTAAGCGCACTGACCAGCGTCAATTTAACCACCTGACCTGCTTTTGGTTGCTCCAGCCACGCCGCAAGCCTTGCCCAACTATCTGGCTCAAGTAATTCGTGCAGGTTATAAGCAAACAATTCGGTGTGACTCTTGTTCAATGCTTTAGTCAAGCCGTCACTCATACTCACTAGACTGGCATCTGAGCTAAACACAAACTGATACCCGGCGCTTGCCTGAAATGCCTCCAGGTAAAAATGATGTGCCTCGTGATGTTTATTGCTGCGGATAACGCCTTGTTTGCGACTTAACCCCCACACGACCAGACCTGCCATCAAAGCAAATACGCCCCCCATGACCAGCGCAAACACCATAGGGTTGGCCAGAAAACTAGCAGACGATTGAGTTGCCGCACTTACCGGCCAGCCAACGGCCGAAAAACACAGACAAACGATTGATTGCAACGCAGAGGGTTTCATCAGACTCCCGGTTATTTTTTATGTCGCACCTGACAAGCTTAGTCGTTATCCAGTTACTTTGGTAATGCCGAGTAGTACTTTTGAAGCCGTTGTTAATGAAAGAGTTTAAGGTTATCGGATTATTTGCCATGCGCCTGCAATTATGCCGATTTCTGGAATTTCAGCGAATTTTATTCTAGTGTCTTGAAAGCAGCCCGTTGACAGTGGAGTTTCGCATTGAGCGACAAAAATATCGTAGACAGCTTCATTCGCGTTGCGCGCATTATTGCCAACCTCGATGCAATCCTGGCCGAAGCGAAAAACCTCTCATTAACCGCTAAAAATGCCCGTGTTGTTGCACTTCGAGCCGGGGATTCGGCGTCAGGCTTTAAGCCCATTACTAATTTCATTGATGAGTTTTCAGAGCAAACCATCAAAACCACAACCCATATCTCCGCCTTATCCAATCAGTTGTTCAAAATTGCCCTTGAAGCGGTCAGAAGCACTCAGTTCGATGTGCATGTCGGCAAAGCCGCCACCTTAGTATCTACCCCGCAACTGATAACCTTGCAGCATAAGGCCAAACTGGATAGACAACAGCAGACCAAAAAGCTGGAAATTGCCCTGCTGGAGCTGGAAAGTTTTTTTGAAGAAATCAATAAGCAAATGCGCAGTGCCGAATACATTGCGGTCACAAGCCGGGTCGAAGCATCCAATGCCGGTGAGTTCAGTGATAGTTTGCAATCGGTCTCTGATTTTATTGCTACTGCAGCTAAAACCATTAAGCAATCGGTCACCGTCAATCTAAACGAAATCCATACTCTGAGAGGCACCTTGCATTGAAAGCAACACCATTATACCAGGCTGCCAGTCACAGCTGGCTCATGTTCGGCCGCGACGAAGGCAAGCCGGAAAAAATCATTGATACCAACCAATATCTGGTCAAGGGTAAAGGGCAGGCCGTGCTGCTAGACCCCGGCGGTACTGAGCTTTTTTCACCTATGCTGGCAGCTATATTGCAGCATATTGACCTGCAAGAACTCACCACCCTGTTCGCCTCACATCAGGACCCGGATATTATTTCTTCACTTGGGCTGTGGGATAAGGCCTTACCCGGCGCCACACTGCACGCCCCCTGGTTATGGGAAGGGTTTATTCGCCATTTTGGTATGAGCAACATAAAATACCAAGGGATCAAAGATGAAGGCGGCGAGATCCGGCTCAATGATATCAGCCTTAAACTTGTGCCCGCCCACTACCTGCACTCCTCTGGCAACTTTCATGTGTATGATCCTCAGGCGAAGATACTGATGAGTGGCGACGTGGGTGCGGCACTGGAAAAAGCCGGTGCGCCAATATTTGTCGATGACTTTGGCGCACATATTAAGCATATGGAATATTTCCATCGCCGCTGGATGCCATCCAATCGGGCCAAAGCCAACTGGATTGCCCGGGTAAAAGAACTCAACATAGAGATCATGGCGCCTCAGCACGGCCGCTTATTCAAAGGAGAGGCCGTGGCTGAATTCCTTGAGTGGTTTGCAAAGCTGGATGTCGGTATCGCTACCTGAGGCTCACTTATCGCTCCACACCGCTAATTCATTGCCGCTGGGCTCAATAAAATGAAACCGTCTGCCACCGGGAAAGCTGAATATTGCTTTGTTAATGGTGGCACCGGCCTGCTCTATGGCCTGTTGTGTTTGCTCCAGGTCGTCACTGTAGAGCACCAGCAATGGCGCACCTTGTGCCTGACTGGCCGCTACATCGCCTAGAAAAAAGCCGCCTTCCAGGCCTGATTCGCTGAACGCCACATATTCGGGGCCATATGACTGAAACTGCCAACCAAACACAGATTCAAAGAAAGTTTGTGTCGCCGCTAAATCTGCTGCGGCAAATTCCACATAGTTCAGAGTGTGATGTGTCATAGTCTCTCCTTTTCGTTTTTATATTCAACAGGTGTTCATCGGGTATTGCTATAACCGACAACCGTTTGAACTGAATTGGCTCCATCTTAGCGCTGTGGCATGATAGAGTGCCAGAAAAAATAGCATATTTATAATGAATACCTTGTTTCGCTTCACGTTAATAGGTTTGCTCATGACCCTCACAACCCCGAGTATCAATGCTCAGCCTGTCGCTGATTTGCGCGCCCTGATAGGGCAAAAACTGATGCTCGATTTACGATATTTTTGTCAGCAAGGCACAGGCGCTCAGTGCCGCACGCCCATGACGACTCTGCCGCCGGAATTAAAAGCGCTGCTACACGAATACCAGATTGGCGGTGTGATCTTATTTGCTGAAAACGTTCAGGACGTTGAGCAAATTGTGACACTAACCGAACAATTGCATAGCGCAACGGCGCAACCGCCGTTTATTGCCATTGATCAGGAAGGTGGCCGGGTTGCCCGAATTAATCGCTCAGAAGCGACTTCCTTCACCGGTAATATGAGTATTGGCGCCAGCTATGCCCAACATGGCACGCACTATGCGCATCAGGTCGCGTCAGTCATAGGCAAAGAGCTGGCGGTACTTGGGATCAATGTCAACTTTGCTCCTACCGTTGATGTTAATGCCAATCCGGATAACCCGGTTATTAATGTCCGCTCTTTTGGTGAAGATCCGCATATGGTTGCAAAACTGGGCGCTGCCCAAGTTAAAGCCTTCGAGCAACAGGGAGTGATCTCTGCCATAAAGCACTTCCCAGGCCACGGCGATACCAATGTTGACAGCCACACCGGTTTACCACGTGTAAACCATACTTTGAGCCAAATCCGCCAGCAGGACATCGCGCCCTTTGCCACCATCATCAAGCAACAGGCGCCGGGCATGATAATGACCGCACACATCCAGTACCCTGCGCTCGACGAGACCCAGATAGTCAACAAACACGGCGAAAAAATGCTGCGCCCGGCCACGATGTCACGCAAAATTATGCACGACTTACTCAGAGGTGAACTAGGATATCAGGGTGTCACCATCACAGATGCACTGGATATGGCCGGGATCAGCGACTTTTTTGAGCCCGAGCAGGCCGTCATTGAAACCTTTGCAGCAGGCGTAGACATTGCTCTGATGCCCTTCGCTGTTCGCAGCACGCAAGATATCCAGGCATTCAGAGCGTTTATGACGAAGCTGTACCAGCAAGCCTCAAGCCAGCTTGATGTCACCGAGCTGCGAACATCAGCGCAGAGAATACAGGCGCTCAAGGCTCGCTTTTTGCCGCCAAAACGCCACCTGTCTGTAGCGATTGCGCAATCTGTGTTGGGTAACCCTCAGCACCGCAAACTGGAAGCTGAGCTGGCGCTGGCAGCCATCACTGAGGTGAAAAATGATAACCTGCTGCCACTGGCAATTCGCGCCAATCAGCGCATTCACCTGATCATGCCGGACAAACAAAAAGCCATGGCACTTAAGCAAGCTTTGCAGGCTCACACTGCTCACCCGCTCACCATCACGCTGTCGAGTTTGCAAGGTTTTAACCCCGCGCAGGCCAGGGCCAACATAAAAAAAGCGGACTGGATCATTGCCGGTCACGCGACGCCTGCACAAAGCGCGGTAGAAATCGGCGGTATGGAGGATGTTGCAACGCTGGCGCAATTCTCGTTGGCAGCCCGTGCCCAGCCTGATGCCCTGGAGGAGCTGCTGAGCTTTGCGCAATCGCAACATAAATCCACCCTGTTCATTAGCTTGCGTGCCCCTTATGAAACAACCCGGTTTGCGCCCTACAGCCAGGCAGTGCTGGCAAGCTATGCCTATAATGTTGATGTTGAAACGACACAGGAAGTGAGTGGGCCTGCCTACACCGCACTTGCCAAAGTCATTTTGGGCCTGGAAAAAGCCAAGGGGAAACTGCCTGTCAGCGTAAACAAACAGGCAGAATAGCACCAGCGGCCTATAATATTGGTGAGGTGTTGTTGAATCCGCCTGTTACCTGATGAGGACATGTATGGACCCAAAGGCATCACTCACTGCTCCCAACGCCATTCGCGCCATGATCCGGGCCGGAGATTATTCCGGCCCCACCAACGGCTTTGTACCCGGCTTTGCCCAATGTGATATTTTAATCCTGCCCGAGGCCAATGCATTTGAATTTCAGACTTATTGTCAACACAACGCAGACTGCTGTCCTTTGCTTGCCACCAGCATCGCGCCGGGGAGCTATCACCTGGATCAACTGGGCCAGAATATAGATATACGCACAGATCTGCCCCGTTACCGCATTCTCAAACACGGCCAGCTCACAGAAGAAGTGTCTGATATCACCCATTTGTGGCGTGACGACTTTGTTATCTTTGCGCTGGCCAGTCATCTGGCCTTTGATACCGTGCTCAACTCCTTTGGTATTCCAAGTCCGCTGACTAATCCCACACACTCATTGCCTATGTATATCAGTCACCTCGAAAGCAATCAGGTCGGTCCGTTTGGTGGCAATAAAGTGGTTTGCATGCGCCCAATGCAAAAACAGGAGTTAATCAAAGCCATTCAGGCCGGTTCAGTAAGCCGGGTGCCACACGGTATCCCGGTCCATTTCGGCGAGCCGGGCGAGATAGGAATAAAAAACCTCGGCAAGCCAAACTTTGGCGAGCCTCTTGCTTTGGCCGCGCCTAAACTCCCGGTATTTTGGACGACCAGTTTAACGGCTCATCTGGCCATCACCCGTGCTGCGCCGGAGTTGTGTATAATCAATAGTCCGCAACATTTGCTGGTCACCGACAAAGCTGACCTCAGCCTGGTGATTGACTGAGGCCTGCTTTCACTGAACATGTCGTTCTAACCCTTGCGCTTCAATCCGTGTTAAGGTCTGAGAAAAACCAACAGAAGGGCAGTCTATGCTGTTAAATTGTGACCTTGGCGAGAGCTTTGGTGCCTGGAAAATGGGCCTGGACAGTCAGGTAATGCCCCATATTGACCTGGCTAACATTGCCTGCGGCTTTCATGCCGGCGACCCCACCGTTATGGCAAGCACACTCTCGCTAGCCAAAGCACATGAAGTCGGCATTGGTGCGCATCCCGGCTACCCCGACCTGCAAGGGTTTGGACGCCGCTCCATAACTTTGAGCGACACCGAGCTTAGAAACACCCTGCATTACCAAATTGCCGCACTGGATGGCATGGCGCGGGTACAGGGTATGGCGCTGGGCTATGTAAAACCCCACGGCGCACTGTATAACGACATGATGCGTGATGAAGCAATCCTCCTTCAGGTGCTCAAAACCCTGTCTGACTATCCGGCTCCGCTAAAACTCATGTTGCTGGCAACGGCTCAGCAAGCAGAGCATGCACGCCTTGCGTCACAGTTCGGAGTCGAGCTACTGTTTGAAGCCTTTGCAGACAGGCTGTATACAGACGAAGGGCACCTCTGTGCGCGAAGCCAGCCAAATGCCGTTCACAACGAGGCCAATGTACTGGCACAGGTAAAGCAATTGCTGGCGCACGGTACAGTCACTACGGCCAGTGGCCAGGCTTTGCCACTAAAAGCAGATACACTCTGTGTCCATGGCGACAACATGGACAGCATTAAGCAAATTGTTGCCATTAAAGCCTTACTCAAAACCCAATAGCACCTAGTATTAAAAGGATTGCATTATGAT
The DNA here is from genome assembly GCF_004212645.1 of Pseudoalteromonas rubra. GTDB lineage: Bacteria > Pseudomonadota > Gammaproteobacteria > Enterobacterales > Alteromonadaceae > Pseudoalteromonas > Pseudoalteromonas rubra_G. The sequence goes on from NZ_PPUZ01000039.1 coordinate 70,882, forward strand.
TGAAACCTCCCGACTGCGCCTCAGGCCGCTCACCCAACAGGACTGGCCGTTTTTTCTTCGCCTCCATCAGCACACTGAGGTCATGCGTTTTATCAGCGACCTCTGTGAGCAAAGCCAAATCCGTGCGCAATTTGACGGTCGCCTTATCGACTGGAATAAAGAGTGTGGTGCATGGCTGACTTTGCTTATTGAAGAAAAAGACTCGGGGGAGCCCGTCGGTTTGCATGGTTTTTTGTCGAGCTGGTTGCCTTACCAACAGGCAGAGCTTGGCTTTATGCTCACCCCTGAGCATCAGGGTAAAGGATACGCCAAAGAATCAACCCGCGCAGTGATTGATTTTGCGTTTAATCAGTGTGGTTACCACAAACTGACTGCCACCGTAACAGAGGGCAATGAGGCGTCTTTCAACTTGCTAACCAGGCTTGGATTTGAGCATGAAGGCACGCTCAGGGATAATTACCAGCTTGGCGGGCAATGGTGCCATGACCAAAAGCTCGGCTTAATCAGCTCCCGTTGAGCGAGGTAACGCAGCCAGCGCTCAATGCCAGCTGCGTGACCGTCACTAACTCATCTTAGAAAGGCCCGCTGGTATCCTGTGGCGATTGCCAAAGGCTTGACCAGACAAAGTTACCGTGCACGTAGTAAATGTGTTCATCATGCAAAATACCTCTGTCGTCGCCGGCCCAGATATATTGCGATGTGTCTGCGTCTGGTTGCTGTTCAGCCGTACTGCTACCCATATACAGTAACTTGGGCGTTTCGCCTGTATGTACTTCAAATGAGGCCAGCTCATTGCGCTTGTACCAGCTCACGCTGTTTTCACTGTCGTTCTCAGTCAGCCAGCTTTCCACGGACAATGTCATTCTGAACACCTCATCGCTGTGTTTGATGTAGCTAAATGCGTGATAGTCAAATTCAACCGGGCTAAACCCGCCACTAAACACTTTTTCATCAACCAGTAAAGGCGCACTGATATCACTGACATCGAACAAACTCACTTTGGCACCAAAGTCATCTTCGCTTTCCAAAGGCCCGTCGAGAAACCAGTTTTGCACGTTCTGACCAATACCTATGAGTAACTGTTCAGACACAGGATGAAGATACGCAGAATAACCCGGGATCTCCAGTGCCCCGGTGATCTTAGGGTCGCTCTTGTCACTCAGGTCCAATACATACAAAGGATCTATCTGGCGGAACGTTACGATGTAAGCTTTGTCAGCAAAAAAACGTACCGCATAGATGTCTTCCTCTACCAGTCCATTGTCAGATACTTTTCCGATTGGCGTGGTGCGCGTCTGATTAGGTAACTGGGCCACCACCGCAAGGCTATCATCTTGCTTTTCCAGCAGATAAAGCTTATGAAGCATACCCTTGGTCTCAGTAAAACGAGACGTCACCACACGCAATATCCCTGCATGCTCACTGAATCTCAGGTTCTGGTTGCTGCGCCCCAAATGACCGGCCACTTTGCCAGATACAGTGTAACTGACCGCCTGTTCACCCAAATTAAACTGGTGGATCACCGTCTGAGTTGCGTCATCAAACGAGGCTTCCTCAGAGTCATAATAATAACCATAAAGATAGACATTATTTTCTGACATGTAGATCCCTTCGGTCCGACTGGCGATACAGGTCGTGGTCAATGAATCGGGGTCGTTGAGTGACACACGAGTCACAGATGTAATGTGATGATACCCATTCAAATTGGATGCATTCTCCGGCATATAGCAAGTTGCCGGGTCGACCAGTAAGCGCTCGGTGCCGGTTTTAATGTTGGTCACTTTAGGCAGCAGTTCAGTGACATCTGTCGCTGTTATCTTTTGGTAATTAACGACATCCAGGTCCTCACCTTCTTGTTCAAACCCGGTAAAACTGGCCGAGAATTCGCTGATCAAATAAAGTGAGTTACCGATAACGCGTGAGTCAACCAACTCGCCGTCAAAACGAAACTGATGGGTGACTTGAGCCTGTGACGGGTCTTTGACATCAGCCAGGGTCAGCGCAAAGTCTTGGGAACCCGAGAAGGGCATAGATGTTGCATCTACGGCTATCTCAGCCGTTAGTAAGGGCTCTACCATAAACCCACCCCGGTCATTACTGAGCAGGGCGGCCAGATTATTCTCCTGCAGGTACAATTGCTGTCTAGCGTAAAAATCTGAACTGGTGACCAAAGTGGTTAATGGTCCAAGCGCGCCATTTTCTTCACGCTTCAAGATGCGAACAGACTGCTTGTGCTCATCCTGTGCAGCCTGAAAATCAGCGGTATTAGCAATATATAAGTGCGCACCGTCGTATTTCACTCTGTCACTTTCATCCACCGCTTGTTCCTGCACATTGGTGCTGGAATACGCCGGTATAGCAGCATCAGAATTCGGCGCGCTTACCTGCTCACCGCTATCCTGAGGAGTCGTCACACCTTGTGCCAGGTAAATGCCATTTTTGAGATACGTTGCAAAATCCGCGGCACTTGCCTTACGCAGTTTTTGCGCGCTTGCCTCACCCGTCGACAAATCTGGCACTTTATCGGGCGGCGTTTGCGTCCCGCCATTACCCGGGTTCTGGGTAGACGTATCGGTATCACTCCCAGTGCCACATGCACCGAGTAGCGATAAAGTAAGCGCCGCTGCACATAGCTTCAGCTGGGTAGAATATAACATTGGCAGTCTCCTTAGGATTAAGTATGTATCTAACTTTACCCAATTACCAAAGCGTTGCTGTTATTCCAGCCAATGGAAATGTTATTTAATGTAACTCTTTCTGGTAATTAGTAATTTTATTGGTAAAGTACACCTGTTCTAAATAGGGAGTGGGTAAAAGTGAAACGTCTGTCTGGTGTGATTGGCTCAGTATTATTTAGCAGTCTGGCAGTGGCCAACTGTGAAACACAACCGGAGAATTGCATAGAGGTGTCACAATGGGAGTTTTCAGTGGCACTGGGTGCCGGTGTTGCAACTAATCCCTTGAAAGAAGGCGATCACTCACCACTAATTGTATTGCCTTATGTACGTTATTACGGCGATCGCTTTTTTCTCGATAACACGGCGATTGGTTACACATTCTATGACCATCAAGCATTTGATATCAGCTGGATTGCAGAGCTTAATTCGGAGCAAGCTTTCTTTAGCCGCTCCCGACCAGGCACGGTACTACGCGCCAACACGCTATCCCCGGACCTCAATGAGCGGGTCAACTTACCGCAGATAAAGACGCCTACCGAAGGCAATGTCAGTGGCGGTGATAATGTCAATTTGCCTAATGACATCAGTGTACAAGTAACGGTCACAGATTTAGATCAAGAGCAGCAAGAGATAAAGCCCCCTTCCTTAACCTTTGATGATCTTGCCAAGCGTAAATGGGCTATCGATAGCGGCATACTGGCCCATTGGTATATCTCTGAACAACACAAATTGAGGGTGCGGTTACTCCATGATGTGCGTGGCATCTATAAGGGCTTCCACAGCTCCGTGGAGTACAGCTACAAGCTGCCTTTTGGAAACCCTAAATTTGCTCAGTTCCAATTCAAGCTTGGGGTCGATTATAAAGATGCCAAGCTGGGAAGCTATTACTATGGTATTACACAAAGAGACACTGAACTCACACATTATCGCTATGAGGTAGATAGTACTTTTAACCCTTATGTGGGCGTAGCTTATAATCACAAGCTAAGCGAAAGCTGGCAATTTAAATTCACGGCGAAGCATCAATGGCTCGGCTCGAGCATCGCAAACAGCCCAATTGTCGACGAAGGCTACACAACCTCCGTCTTCATCGGAGGCTTGTATGCGTTTTAATCTTGCCCTGTACAGCCTATCTGCGGGGACACTATTGTGGTGCTCACAGACAGTCCAGGCCAATTCTGAGCCGCCACCGCTCTTTGAGATAAAACCTCAGGTCTGTATGGTGAAAACGCAGGGACAAACCTGTCAGATGACCATCCGGGTGAACTGGCATCACAGTGCATCGGAAAACCTTTGCCTGTACCAGTCTGAAACTCAATTACATTGCTGGAAAGACAGTCAGCAGGGAAGCGTCAAACTGGCAGTCAAGCTTGCACAAAATATGGAATTTAGTCTCAAAGATCCACACCAAAACACGCTTGCTAGAAAAACCGTAAAAGTCAATGCAGTCGTCAGCACTAAGTATCGCAGGAAACTTAAAACAGATTGGAGTTTATTCTAATGATCAAAGTCATATTGGTAGAAGATGATGAGAGGCTGGCGCAACTCACCGGCCAGTTTTTACAAAGCAACAATTACGATGTGACCCTGATCCATGATGGCGCACTGGCACCGGAAAAAATCACCCGAGAACAACCCGATGTGGTGATCCTGGACATTATGTTACCAAACCTGGATGGCTTTGAGATCTGCCGCCGAATTAGACCTGATTACCAGGGACCTGTGCTATTTTTAACAGCCAAAGACAGTGATTTTGACCATGTCAGAGGCTTGGAAATTGGCGCTGATGACTATGTTATCAAGCCTGTAGAGCCTTATGTGTTACTAGCCAGACTTAACGCACTGTTGCGCCGTCAGGGCAAACAAACAGACAGCACAGATCAACTGACACTTGGCCAATTACGGATAGATAAAGCAGCCCGCAAGACCTATCTCAGCGAGCAAGAAATCGATCTGACGAGTTACGAGTTTGATTTGCTGTGGGAGCTTGCCAGACACGCAGGTGATACCCTCAGCCGCGAGCATATTTATAACCAGGTTGTTGGCAGACCTTATGATGGACTGGACCGTAGCGTAGATGTTCGGATCTCGCGGTTACGTAAAAAGCTCAATGACAACCTTGAACAGCCCTACAGACTGATCACAGTTTGGGGTAAAGGGTATTTGTGCTCAAAATCCGCCTGGGACTAATACATTATGCTGCGATTGCTTGTCAGCCTTTATATTGTGGTGTTCGCCAGTATTATTGCGATAAATTTAGGCAGCGAGGCAATCTGGCGAAACTGGGTCGAGCAAGCCCCCGACGACTTACGACACGCAACTTTGGTTGCCGGGCAATATAAGCAAGCACTCAGCTATATTAAAGAAGATGAGTTTGAATCGTTTCTCAGTGCGCAAACACAGTTGACCGTGTTCCCCTACGAAGACGTCGCCTGGCTACCCGAGCAACTGACCGCGCTCAGGCAAGGTAAGATCATCACCTCTTTTGATGATACAGGAAATGCCCTGCTGCTATTTATGACCAACAATGGCGCGTCTGTCGCCCAGCTTGGCCCGTTTGCACCGGCGCAATCTGCCGAAGTAAAACAGTATACCATCAAGTTTCTTTCCTACTCCGTGCTGGCATTGTTGCTGGTCATTTGGTTAAGACCACTCTGGATTGACCTGGTCCAACTAAAACGTACATCCGAGAAGCTGGCGTCGGGATCACTTGATCTGACAACAAATCGATCTCGCTTTTCAGCCATTTATACACTGACTCAGCAAATTGAACGCATGGCGCTGAAAACAGCCAGTCTGATGAGCAACCAAAAACAGCTGGTTAATGCAGTCTCGCACGAGCTCAGAACGCCGCTCGCGCGTTTAAAGTTTGCGCTGGCTATGTTGGCACCCAAAGCGCCTGAACAGGTGGCGGCAATGGAAGAAGATGTGACGGAAATGGAGGTGCTGATTGATGAGATGCTCAGCTATGCCCGACTTGAGTTTGCCAATCAGCAGTTACATATGCAGCAATGTGATCTGGCCCCATTGGTACTGGACCAGATTGACAAACTGACACGCACAACCGATAAGCAACTGATAACCAACATCATCAGCGATATCCCGGTTATGTGTGACCCTCACCAGTTAACTCGGGTCATACAAAACCTGCTGCAAAACGCCGACAAGTACGGCCATAGCACAATCCGCATCAGCCTCGAAAAGCAACAGAATATGGCGGTATTTATCGTAGAAGACGACGGCCCTGGCATTCCACAATCAAAACGTGACCAGGTATTTCAGCCATTTTCCAGACTGGATAAAAGCCGCAATAAAGAAACCGGCGGATTTGGTTTAGGTTTGGCAATCGTCAGTAAAATTCTCTCCTGGCATAAAACCAGTTGCGAGATTGACGACTCTGAGCTGGGTGGTGCCCGCTTTACTGTGCTGCTGCCGTTTATATCGCAAAGCGCGCCAGGTTAAAACTTAACGGCACCGCGCATTGCTTTAGTCTGAGCCCGTTTATTTTTACTGTCGAGACGTTTGCGCTGTGAGCTACGAGTGGGCTTAGTTGCCCGACGCGCTTTTTCTACTTTTATTGCACTGAGGATCAAGCCCTTCAACCGGGCCAACGCATCTTCACGATTTTGCTCCTGAGTGCGAAAGCTCTGTGCCTTAATCACTATCACACCGTCTTTGCTGATACGACTGTCTTGCAGCGCCAGCAAACGTTCTTTATAAAATGGGGGTAAAGTGGAGCGTTGGATATCAAATCTCAGATGAATGGCAGAAGCCACCTTGTTAACATTCTGGCCACCCGCGCCTTGCGAACGGATCGCCGACAGTTCAATTTCCCATGCCGCTAGTTCGACATTGTTTGATAGCTTTAACATAGTGACTACGATTTGCCTTTCTCAGTGCTATCATAGCAAGTCGAGTGTACACTCGTCTATCTGACCTCTCCCAGGCGACTTGCAATCGCCGGAGACATCTTGGCAGCCCGACATGCCGGCGCCAGGGTAGCAGCCTGCCCTAACAGCACCATACACACACCACCGATGACAAAAAAGTCCATTGGCACGGTGGCCAACTCAAACCAGTTGCTAAATTGTACGTTCAGTAGAATAGCCGCGACACAGCCCACCGCTACACCAACCATGGTTAGTAGCGCGTTTTCGAGCATAAAGTAGCCCACAATTTGCCCTTGCTGTGCGCCAAGTGCACGGCGGATCCCAATTTGCCGACGCCGCCGGATCACCGCAAAACGTGCCTGACCAAATATTCCCAAAGCCGTCACTAAAGACAGGCAAGCAACAACCCATAATAAGGTCATGCTCGCGGCATACTCAGCCTGATAACTTTGCGCTTTGACTTGTTCAAACGACATTAATTCTTCAATTTTGCGTCCATGCAGACGCATCAGATAATCCAGCGTATTGGCCGTCGCCTGAGCTTGCTGACCCGGAACATGACGCACCAGATAATACACATATTCACTGGTCTCTATCACAGGCGCCAGCACACTGTGTTCGACAACTACCCAAAAACTCCAGGCAGCCTGCAAGGTTTTAACCACACCACGCACTTGCTGAGGGCGCTTGTCGATATAAATTGTTTTGCCCACAACCTGACGCCAGTCATCAGGATAAAGTGACTGGGCAAGCGCTTGTGTAATGATGATCTCATTCGCCACTCGAAACCCGTCTGTTTCGGCATATTGCGGTGTCTGGTCAAAACGTTCGCCTGCGATCAGCTCCAGCCCCATGGTTTCGAGCAGCGCCGTGTCACCGCCGTAGTAGCCGCTAAAGGTGTCGTAATCTCCCTCAGCCTGAGTCGCAACTTCCAGGAAGTTGCCCCAACCACTCAGTGGCACCCCAGAAGTAACGGAGGCATTCTCAACACCTGATAACCCCTTTAGTGCCAGCAAGTCTTGTTCAATTTGCGATGCTCTGGCTTGTGTATCAACCGGTAAATTAGTAAGGACGAAAAACGTGTTCTGCTCATCCAGGCCACTGGGACGGGATAACAAGCTTTGCTTTTCAACCGCCAGATAGGCCGCATTGACTAAAATCATAAAAGTCACGGCGATTTGCAGGATAAACAACACAGGCGCTGTACGACTGTGGTTCAACGTTTTAAGAATGGGTAACAAATCTCGCATAATTGCCCCTTACACACCGTTAAGCTGGCTGGCAGGCTCTATCCGACTGGCACGAAAGACGGGAAACAGCCCAAAAAGTACACTAACGGAAACCGCCACCAATGGCGTCATAACCAGGATATATATATCCATGTGCATTAAATCACTACTCAGGTGCTGGTAAACCCGGCTACACAAAGTTAGTCCCAGCTGAGCCAGTAACAGGCCTAACATCCCACCAAACAGGCCCATCAGCACAGTTTCTACACTAAACTGGATAAATACCTGCTGTTTGCTCGCACCAACCGCGCGGCGCAAGCCTATTTCACTGGCTTTGCCATGAAACTTGGCCATCATCAGATTGGTGCTGTTTAGTAAGCACAGTAATAAGAAACACAGTGATAAGCCCAGTGCCACCAGATTGTCATCAGAAATAGCTTCGCGATCGGCAAGATACTCACCAGGTGTGCTCAGCTTGTTGAGAATCTTACGCTGAAACCGCCCCAGAGCTCGCTGCTCCTGGACATAGGTATAGAGGAAATCCTCGTAAGCACGGCGCTGACTGGCATCTTTTAACTCAACCCAAAAATAAACCCAAACACATTCCGACGCTAACAGGGCTTCAAACGAGCTGTCTTGTGGGTCTTGCCAGCATTCAAAAGGCTGCAAATTTGACGACCACAGGGCGTGACGTACTTGGGTCTCAAACGGGATAAAGACATCTCTGGGTTTGCGAAATGCATGCATAGCCTCGCCATAAAAACGTGGCAAGATAGGCCAGTTATCCATGACCCCGATAATGCGATACTCCAGTGTACCCAGTGTAATATGCTGGCCCACTGAGTTCTCACCATTGAACAGTCGCTGATTCGTGTCTGCACTGATCACCGCCACTCGCTCTCCCTGCTGATCGGCATCTTCAGACCAGGCACTGCCAAATTTGATGGGTGCATTAAAAGCGCTAAAGAAGTCGCGACTGGTGGAACGCACCAGCGCCGTTTTTGCTTCAGAGTCTGGCTGAGTCGGCAGCTTCAGTTGGTCGCGATAACCACTGATAGGAATGTGGGACTCGGCACGGTTCGCGCGCCACAAGTTTTGCATGTCCTGAAAGGTCAGATAAGGCGGCACCCGCTCTTCATCGCCCTGGCTATAATAGGCTTTTTGTGGGCCCCAGCTATTAAGCTGGACTAAAAACAACGAGTCTGCTTTGCCGGGGACTGGTTCCTGATTCATCATGTAATTGATGGTGTAAGTGGTCATAGTGGCCGCAATGCCCACCGCTATTGTGACCACAATTAAGGAACTTAATAATGGAGTTTGTTTGAAGCTTATCCAGGCCAGTTTGAAATAATATCTCATCAGCTTGCTTCCTCCACCTTGTTATTTCCCGGAAATAGCGCCGGGTCAGCACGATCAACCTTAAGATCGTGCTATCGCATTGATTGAATTACTGAACCACTCGCACGCGTTCAGCACTATTGAACATGCGTGTGTCCGATATAATCACCGTATCGCCAACCGCCAGCCCGGAAAGTACCTCTACCTGGCCTAAGCTTTTCGATCCCAGGCTGATCGGCTTTTTCACTGCGCTACCTTCATCCAGGACATAAGCATACTTACCACTATATGCATCAACAAACTGGCCTCTGGGCAGATAGGTAACGCCCGACTTTTCTTCCAGTACAATGCGGCTGGTCAGACGCTGGTTTTGTCTCAGTCCAGTGATGTCTGTTTCCTTAAAGCGGATTTTGCCTTCCACCTGACCACGGACTATCTCCGGGGAAATGGCGGTCAGTTCACCCTCATAGGCACGGCCATTTAAGGTAATTTGAGCAGGCATACCCAATGCCAAATCATCGGCATAGTTTTCAGGAATATTGACCTCAACCTCGTAATGCGACAAGTCGACGACGCTGAGCAACGGTTGATTCTTCGCCACCGTGTTTTTTTGATCAACACTGAGGTTACCAACAATACCATTAACCGGGGAGCGGATCTCCAATGACGCCACACGACGCTGCAGTTCATCAACCAGCACCTGCTGTGCCTGCAATTCGATTGCCCGCGTCTGGATCTCAAACTTCTGGCTCTCTTTAAGCAATGCGACCTCTTTGACCGCCAGACGATGCTCACGCTGTGCGTTTTCCAGATCATCTTTGGCTTTTTGGTAGTCTATGTCGCTCACAACCTGATTTTTCTTACCTTCTTCGTTTCGGCGCATTTCTCGTTTAGCAGCGTTCAGAGCGACTATCGCTTGACCCAGGTAGTTTTCCTGCGCCAGGTCCTGCTTCTTTGCCTGAATTTTTTCTCGTTCAAGTTGCGTTTTTAGACGTGTTAGTTCTGCCTGCTCCTGTGCCAGCAAGCTTTTCAGCTCAGGGCTGTCTATCTGAGCCAGAGGCTGGTTAATCTCAACCGAATCACCTGCTGTTACCAGATAAGTTACTGTGCCTTCTGCCGGGCTATAAAGAGTTGGCCGGCGCGAGGCGATCACGCGTCCCTGTACAGAAATGTCCCGGATAAATTCACCACGGCGTACTTCGGCGACATGTATGTTGTCCATTCTGACCGCACTCTCGCCGCTTGCCCAGGCAAGCACCTGAGGAACAACAAAATATAGTGAAATAAATACACCAGCGATGATCAGGAAGTACAATTTGTAGTTGTGTTTTTTCTCTAGCTGGCTGTCCTGAGCGCTGGTATCATCGATATACTGCATGCACTACGTCCTTGAATATAAAAATGTTGATCAATACCAGTGCCTGAAAATAGCAAAATTCAATCTAAATGTCACCATCAATAAACATTTTATTAATACTTTAATCAGTTCCAAATTAGATTTGGGTACATTATTTACCTTAACAGGCTAATTATTGAGCCTCATAACTTGATTTGTGGGTGAACTGGTAAGGGAATAAAGGAGGAAAAACGAGGGTAAAGCGCGGCCTCCATGCCGCCGCAAGTGCTTGGGAATAACTGTAAATACTGCATAATCATATTCTAACCTGGACGCCACCTCCTATTTCGCTTTGTTTGGTCGAATAATTTATCTACTTGTCGAAAAGGCTTGTAACAGCGCTTGGGGAATCGCTACGCTGCCCTGTTAAACTGACGCGCAAGCAGTAACTCGCTGTCACGCAGTGCACGTTTGATCACCTGCATCATATTCTTGCCTTTGGCCCGAACAGACACACTGGGTAATCCCGGCAATAACACTTCCACTTTACAGATAGTCAAAACGCCGTGACGCTGACACGGTTGCTCATCCACATCAATGCGTACTTTGCGAATGTGGGCCGCATAACGCATAAATTTGTTGGTCGCTAATTTTGAGAGTTGCGACTTGGTCGCCTCTGCAATGCGCTTGCCCGTTGCTCTGAAGTTTAGTTTCATAATGCTATCAACCTCTTGTACAAAGCCAGTTAATTACTGGAAATTGAACTTATATTGTTGCGTCGATGAGGCTAATCTACTAATGTATTTAAAAAGAAAAAAGCTGATTAATTCTTAGCAAAACCTCGAATATTACGAATGATAACGAACATAAATTATAATCACCTGTACTACTTCTGGCAGGTAAGCCGCCACGGCAGTATTGCCGCAGCGAGCAAAATATTACACCTGACACCACAAACCATCAGTGCGCAGATCACCAGTCTGGAGCAGCGCCTTGGTAAGCCTTTGTTTTTAAGGGAAGGCAGAGGGCTAAGGCTGACGGAATATGGACAACTCACGCAGCAGTATGCCGATGATATGTTTGCCATTGCAGAGGAGTGGCTCGAAACCACTAAAGGTGACCTGGCCTCAATCAACCGTACCCTGAAGGTGGGTATTTCTGATGCCTTGCCAAAGTCTCTGGTATCAAAATGGCTGGCTCCGTTGATAGATAACGAGCGCATCTCAAACCTGCACTGTATCGATGGCCAGCAAGCCGAGCTCCTGGCACAAATGGCAACGCACAAGCTAGACCTGGTGTTAGCGGATAAACCCTTAGATAGTGATACCCCGTTTAAGCTCTTCTGCCACGAAATTGGCAAGAGCCAGATTGGTTTTTACGGTAACAAACAAGATCAGTCCCTGACCTGCGATAACTTCCCGGCAGCGCTGGCCGATACCCCCATCATATTGCCAGCCAAAAATAGTCCGGTGACAAGTGCCATTCAATATTGGCTCAATGAGCTCAAAATCGAGATCTCCGTTGCAGGTCATGTGGACGACAGCGCTTTGATGAAAGCGCTTGGGCAACAAGGGTTTGGCGTATTCCCTGCGCCTTTGTCTGTACGTGAGGAAATCGAGCGCCATTATGATGTGAACTTTATCGGAGCCATCGAAAACGTCTATCAGAATTATTACGCTTTTACCCCCGACAGACTGATCAAAGACTCCATTTACTCAGAGTTTGTCCAGCACGCTCGCAGCATAGATGACACAACAGGGAACCGATATGAGTAAACCCAGAATAACAATCCAGTATTGTGTTTTGTGCCAGTGGTTGCTGCGCAGTGGCTGGCTGGCACAGGAGTTACTGTCTACCTTTGCGGATGACCTAACAGAAGTGGCGCTGGCACCTGCCAATAAAGGGGTGTTTAAGATCTATTATAACGATACCCTGATCTGGTGCCGTGAGCGCGATGGCGGCTTTCCAGAAGCTAAGATATTGAAACGCCTGGTGCGCGATCAACTAGACCCAGGGCGTTCCCTCGGCCACATTGATAGTGGCCACTAGCCCGATGGCGTCTAGAGCTTAAAGCGTTCAATGAGCTGGGTCAGGCGCGCAGCAAACCCGCTAAGTGACTCACTGTCTTTGGCCATAAAGCCCATTTCCTGTGAGTTGCGAGCGGCTGTTTCCTGCACCTCTTTCATCAAACCTGCAATACTTTCACAATGCGTTGCCTGATGATTTGCCGCGTCGAGCACCCGCTCACTTAACGTGGTGGCCTGCTCTATGGCCTCACTCACCTGAGCCATATTATTCGCTAACTCTTCGCTTTGCTCAGCACATTCCCGTACATCCTGTTCGCCATTTTGGATCAGGGTTGCCGTTGCATGAGTATCGGCTTGCAAGGCCGCAATCATTTTATTGATCTCCTGGGTCGCATTTTGGGTGCGAATAGCAAGTTGCCGAACTTCGTCAGCCACCACCGCAAAGCCGCGACCTTGCTCACCCGCTCTGGCAGCCTCAATGGCCGCATTCAGCGCCAGCAGGTTGGTTTGCTCCGCAATCGCAACAATGGTATCGAGTATTTTGCCAATCCGCTCACTGTGCGATCTGAGTCCTTCCATTGCCCCCACAGACTCCACCATCGTGCCGCTCAGCGACATGATTTTCTGTTTATTTTGCATAACACTGTGCGCTGTTTCCTGGTTCAACTGCTGCGCATGCTTCAGCCCGGACACACCATGTTGGGACTGCTTCGACACATCAACAGCACTGCTGGCGATGGTGGATGCAATACGCAGTGCGTTGTCTGTGCGCTCGACCTGACCCGTTGCCCGGCGAGTCAGAGTCTGACTGCGCTCCAGCGACGAGCCAGCCTGACTTTTCAATTCCTGTACCTGTGTATCGATCTCTTCCAGCAAGCTACTGAGGTTTTGTTTTACCTGATTAATGTTGTCGGTCAGCGTGCCAAATTCATCATCCTGGCGTTTGACAATTTGCCTCGAAAAATCGCCACTGGCGATATGTCTGAGCATTTTGTTGACGGCTGCCAATGGGTTGAGCATGGCACGGCTGGTAGAAATGGCAATCCCCACTGCCAGAGCGGCAAATATCAGGACTAGCATCAGCGCGGCACTTTGCGCTCGTTCGATAAGCTGATCAGACTCTTGCTGATACAGGTCAAACTGGCTCTGAGCCTGATTTTGAATAGTGTCAATTTGCGTAAACAATGCTGCAAAAGCCTGCTCTGCACTTTGATAACTCTGCATAGCCGTTTTCTGCCCAGCATGACGACGTGCCAAAGCCTGATACAAAGTGCCGGGCGTTTTAAGCTGACGCGTTATGTTCGCCCAGGCAGGTTCAAATTGCTGCAACAGGGGAGCCATTGGCAAGCCAGCCGATTGGCGTTTCAAATAGGCCAGATTGTCACTGATGTTATCTACAATAAAGCCCACATCTTCGCGGTGAGTGGCCAGTTTATCTGGTCCCACCTGCGCAAGAGATTGGACATTATTTTCCAACGTAAATAGCAAATCATCAATTCGGATCCCGGTACCTGCCACCTCATCTCTTAGTCGACTATCTGGGGTTTCAATAAGCTCAATATCCAACATCGCACCACCGGCGGCATTTCGGTCTTCAAAGAATGCGTTAATCCCTTCGTGAATACTGGTAACTGCCTGAAACTGCTCTAGGCGTGCTGTAAATAAGGCCTCTGAAAATGCCCGTAACGATGTACGGACCTGAGCAACTTGCTGTAGCGGCTGTATTAACCCCGGATTTTCTGCTGCGCGATTCTCCAGATCTGCCAGCAGCTGCTGAGCGCGGGATTCGGCCTGATTAAACGCCTGCTGGATTTGTCGTACACTGGCTTCGTCGTCTGCACTGTATGCCTTGGAGATCCAATTACTGATCCTCAGCTGTTGCTGCTGAAATTGCTCGGCGGCATGCAAAATAGGCTGGGCGGTGTCAGTTACTTTATGATTTGCGCGTTGGATTTCCAACAGTGCCCAGTAAGCAAGGGCGCTGGCAATGACCAGCAACATGCCGATCCCACCAAAGCCCAGGGTAATTTTGTGTTTTATGGAAAGCCGCAACGGCAACATGGCTATACCTTCCTTTGCTGCCGCCTAAACCCAACTCGACGACAGCACTAATTTTTAGAGTTATTTTCTAATATGTATAACACAAAAATAGTCTAATTTAAGGTATTTAGAAACAAATTTGCAGATTTTCGGAGCAGAAAAGGTGCCGTTAACGGCACCCGGTTATTTATTGGCATCTTTGCGGATCTGCTCCAACAGCTCTTCATCCCCTATCATCCGCTGCATCAGGTTATATACCTGATTATCAACATCATTGTTGTAGAGCTTCAGAATATCATTCGCAAGTTGACGTTTAAGACCCGGATATTGCTCATCATTGGCTTGATAATATTGCGACATCAAACCTTCCGCCGCCGTTGCTCGCATATAGTCGTTGCTTTCCTTTTCTACAATATCCAGCAATGAACGCGCGATCCGCGCATCTACCACAGGCGTTTGCGCCACCACATCCAACGCCTGAACACGTAACTTATCCTCGTACTGACCGCGACTGATTTTTATAACAGCGTCTACCGTATCGTAGCTCATGGTGTCCATTTGGGTGCGATTGAGTACATACATATTCATCTGCAACTGGCCCATAGCCGACAGACGATCAATCACAGGTAAGCTCTCATTCAACACGGTTTGCTGTAACTGCCTGCTGAGTTTATCCGCATATTCCGGGTCGGTTTTCAGGCGCATCTCATAGTCGTCGGGCAAGTCTTCATAAAACCCGTAGACAGGGTTGCTTTCTCTGTGCGCAGCACGTTCTTGTTGCTCTTTTTCTTCCAAAATTGCCAGCACAGACTCTTCAAGAGACTCTGGCGACATGGGATTTACAAACGCGCGGTTTTCAAGCTCAAGTACGCGCTCCTGAAGATAGTGAATTTGCTCAGTTAACTGCTTCACATCAGTCTGTCCAGGGCTATTTTCGCCCTGATGACTAACAACATGAGAGCCATTTTGAGTCGACTGAGATGCAGGTGACTCAGGATAACCAGGTCCAGTGGCCAGCGCGGGTGGCCGAGCAACTTGACTGTAAATAGCGATACCCAGGGCACAGACTGAAAAAGTCAAAGACAATGTGGTTTTTATTTGTGACATAATTTTCCTCTCAACCCTAGCAATCTACACAAAAAGCATTGCTTTTGCATCGAGAATCCTGTTAAAAGTTGTACCTTCAGCTTTGGTAATTGAACAAGGACTCAGGATGAAACCCCGCTGGAATACAGTCAAAATCAGCGTTTTGATCATCGCCTGTGCGGTGCTCGACTTGCTGTTAACCCTGCTCGGTGTGTGGTCTGTGGAAGGCGTAACCCGCGCCTGGGTGCTCAGCTTCGAAGCAATGACTCTGACTATCTTGTTCATCAACAGCCTAATGATAAGGCACTCCGTCTACCAGTATCAAGATGGGCACCCAGGCCAGGTCCTTGCCAATCTGATGGTTTTTTCCATGCTCCTTTGCCTGACAGGCGACGTAATTAATTTCAACCTGACACAGAGCTACTTTCAACATGGCGAGGTAGTGAAACATGACTACCTGGCAGACTCAGTGTGGTTTTTTATGCCCGGTTATACTCTGATGTTTATCGCTTGCTGGCGTCTGCTGGGCTATTCTGCTCGCCAGACTCGCTATTTTGTTATTGCTATGCTGATCACAGCCGCGATGGGGTTGCTCAGCTATTTAAACATGCACATCCCCGGCAGTGGTTGGTACGTCTCCCTGATGACTGGCATCTACGCCGTATTTATTGCACAAGCCGCACTGCTGGGCTTATGCTTTCTGATCAATACAAATCTGCCTGTAAGGTCCCGATGTTTAATGGCAACCGCTATGATACTGGCAACATTTGCAGATGCGCTCATCGGGCAATTTTGGATCTTTGGCAATGAGGGCCAGGGCTACTACCCACAGATCAGAGCAATCAACTGGGTGGTTTACATTACCTCACAAGCTATCGTGATCCATTTACCCGAAGTTACGCTTAGCAAGGATCATGGCTCGAGCCGCACCTGTGCCGCAGAGGCTGGTTTTGCAAAATAATAACCCTGAATGTAGTCACATTTTTGTTCTAGCAGAAACGTCAGTTGCTGCTCTGTTTCGACCCCTTCTGCCACCACTTTCAAATGCATATTATGTGCAAGGCTAATTATGGCCCGCACCACCATCTCACACTTTTCATCTTCTCCCAGTTTACGGATAAACTCTCGATCAATTTTTAATGTGTTTATCGGCAGATGGACCAGATAACTAAACGACGAGTAACCCGTACCAAAATCGTCAATCGCCACCGCAATCCCCAGCCGCTGAAAGGCATTGAGAATTTCAATTGCCTGCTGCGGATTTTGCATCATCATGCCCTCCGTTACCTCAACTTCTATGGCATCGGCTGGTAACTGATACTTTTGCAACAAGTAAAACACCATTTCGGGCAACTCCTCGCGGCGTAATTGCTCCATCGACAGGTTGACCGCAATACAAGGTGGGTTGGCATATTCAGTTCGCCATTTCCTGGCCTGCCGGCAGGCCTGATCGACCACCCACTCACCAACTTTATTGATCAGGCCCATTTCTTCCAGCTTAGGTATAAACACGCCAGGACCCAGGCTGCTACCATCCGCGGGAAACCAGCGCAACAGCGCTTCAACCTTATTAACCCGGTTATTATTGATGTCCCACTGCGGCTGATAGAACAAGGTAAACTCTTCGTGCTCAATCGCCGCGCGGAGTTTTTGCTCCAGCTCAAGCGATGCCATAGCCTGTAAGTGCAATTCTTCGGTGAAAAACTGAAAGTTCTGCCCGCCCTGCTTTTTTGCCCGATACATCGCCAGCTCTACCGCTCTTAATACGCTGACGCTATCTTCACCGGCGCCCGGGAAGCGCGCAATACCAATGCTGGGCCCAATGTAAATCTCGTGACCGCGAATGAGATAAGCGCTCGACAAATGGCTTAATAAATGCTCGGCAAGCGCCGCCTCATTTCTGACATGTTGCTCGATAAAGTTCTCGAGCAATATCACAAACTCATCGCCACCTATGCGGGCGACAATGTCACCGTCACTGACCGTTTTTACAATCCTGTGCCCCACCTCCTGAAGTAAAATATCGCCCACCTCATGACCAAACTGGTCGTTAACCTGTTTGAAATGATCCAGGTCGAGATGCAGTAGCGAAAACTCTCGATTATGCCTGAGGCTGCGCTTGATAGCTTGCTGCAAGTGCTTCTCAAAGGTGCTGCGATTAACCAGGCCAGTTAAGGTATCAAACTGCGATAAACGGCTCAGTTGCTCCTCGATACTGCGCTTCTGGCTGATGTCCTGAAAAGCAATAACGACGCCAAATAAAGTGTTGTTTTCATAGATAGGGGTAGCAATAAACTCTGCCGGAAACATACGTTTATCATTGTCTTTAAACAATCCATAAGAATCGCGATAGGTATAACCCTTTGCACAATGCTCGAAGATCCTGCAGTTTTCCCATCCTGCATTACCCGCACTAGAGGTCGACAGACAAATAAATTCCGCCACATCTGCGCCGACTAAGGTGTTTTCACTCAGGCCGAGAATTTTCTCGGTTGCGGGGTTGGTGTAAGTGATACACCCTTGGGTGTCAACGCCTAAAATACCTTCACCAATAGATTTGAGCAAAAGCCGATTTTTGTTTTCAAGCTCCTGAATATCCTGAAAAGATTGTAAGAGCTTCGTTCTTTGCTGTTCCAATTCCAGAAAAACTTGCACCTTGCTGTACAGCGTATGTGCGTTGATGGGTTTAAACAAGTAGTCGACTGCACCGACTTCATAGCCTTTGAACTCCAGTGCTTCGGTGTGATCTGCTGCGGTAATAAATATAATGGGTGTATGCTTGGTCTCGTCATTCATACGCAGCAAAGAGGCTGTTTCAAAGCCATCAATACCGGGCATCATTACATCCAACAGGATCACGGCATACTTGTGCCGCAAAACCAGTGACAACACTTCATGCCCCGACTCGGCAGAGTGGAAATTGGCACGCATATCCGCGAGGATTTTTCTCACCACCCGATGGTTTTCTGGCCTGTCATCAACAATCAAAATCGTCGGTTTGGTGCGTTCGTCTTCTTGTACCGCACTTTGCTTCATCGCTTCCATAAATCATCCTGGTTTATTGCTTTCCAGCTTCTTCAAGCTTAGTACAAAAATCGCAGCGTCCCGCCCAAAACAAACAAATTATGCTAAGCCTTTAGTCCTAGTTAAATACCAGGCACTTTACGATAAAGCGTCGCTGCGTTGTCCAGCAAATGCCATCGTGCACTGGTGTCCAGATAATCAAGGTTCTCAAGCCGCCCCAACCCCAAAAAGCCACTGTGATGCAGGCTTTGATCAAACAAATCAATCACCCGCTTTTTTAATGTATTATCGAAGTAAATCATTACATTGCGGCAAAGTATCAGCTGCATCTCACCAAAGACCCCGTCGCAAACCAAATTATGATTGGCAAACACTATGTTTCTGGCCAGCTCCATACGGACTTTGCTACTGTGATATTGGGTCGAGAAATACTCCTGAAATGGGGAGCCCTGAGATATTGCCAGTTGGTTGTAATTCAACTCTCCCTGGCGCATCGTCTCTTCCGAAAAAATACCCGCTTTGGCTTTATCCAAAATGCGGTCATTAAAGTCGGTTGCATAAATCTTAGCCCGGTCATATAAGCCATGCGCCTTTAACAGCATCGCAAGAGAATATACTTCTTCACCAGTGGCGCACCCGGCGTGCCAAATTTTAAAGAAGGGAAAGGTATTTAAAACCGGCAGGACATGCTGCTCCAGAGACTGAAAAAAGGCCGGATCACGAAAAAACTCGGTGACGCTAACCGACAGTTCCTGCAACAGTTTGTGCATGTAACCTTTTTCGTACAGTACTTTGGGGATCAGGTACGAAAAGTGCGGCAAATCTTCCATGAGCAAACAGTTTTGCAAACGCCTGACCAGTGTACTGCGGGCATACTGAGAAAAATCGTAGCCGCTGCGCTGATACAAAACATCCAGTAAAATGTCTACTTCCAGCGCCTGTTCAGCGGTGAGTTTGGTTTCACGGCCCGATAGCGCTGCCGTATCAATGGAGTCTGTCACTTGCATTTTGGGTTTCGTATAACCAGATTTTCATCATAGAGATCAATACATTGATATCAACGGGCTTTGCAAGGTAGTCACTGGCTCCAGCCTCAAGACATTTTTGCTTATCTTCACTCATCGCCTTTGCCGTTAGGGCGATAATTGGCAGGTTTTGTGAAATGTCTGCACGAATATGTTTCATGGCTTCAAACCCATCCATCACAGGCATCATGATATCCATCAGCACCAGATCAAACTGCTCATTCTGCTGAAGTTTTTCCAGCGCCAGCTGACCATTATCGGCCATAGTGACAGCAAGCCCTTGCTCCTTCAGTAACTTGGATAAAGCATAGGTATTGCGCAGATCATCATCAACCAAAAGCACATGAAAGCCAGACAGATCAACAGGTTGACTACTCATATCTTCGCGTTTGGAAGCGACTACGCTAGGTGGTAAGCGCTGCTCCACCGAATGCAAAAAGAGCTCCACTTCATCTTGCAAACGCACCGGCGCATGGTCGGTTTTCAGTACAATTTTGTCGGTAAAGCGCAACAATTGGTGATATTCATCCCGGCTTAGCTCCTGCGCGGTATAAACAATGATCGGCGGTAACGCCAGTTCCGCCTCCGCGTCCATTCTTTCAAGCAATTCAAAACCCGATATGTCCGGCAGATTCAAATCAACAATACAGCAGTCTATCTGATGTTGCTTCAGAAGCTCCATGGCTGCGGCGCCATCGTTGGCAATATGCAACACTAACCCCTTTTGCTGTAAAACCTGTTTAATCACTTTACAGGCGTGGGTGTCATCTTCCACCAACAGCAAATGCTTAATGTGCTTTTGCAGCAAGACCTCAAACTTAGCGAAAACCTGCTCCATCTGCTCCAAGGACACGGGCTTAGTTAAAAAGTCGATAGCCCCTTTTTGTAGTGCTTTCGGGTCTTTGTTTTTTCCCGACACAATATGAACCGGGATCTGGCGTGTTTTAGGCTCCGACTTTAGGGTGTCCAGCAATGTCATGCCGTCCATATCCGGCAGCCCAATATCCAGTATCACCGCACTGGGCTGCGCTTGCTGTATCATGTTTAATGCCTGCTCGGCCCGAGAGCACACAAGCGGGTCAAACTGATGTTTGCGAGCAATATCAGATAAAATGCTGGCAAACTGGCTGTCGTCCTCCACAATCAGAACCGTACTATTTTGCTCGGTAGCCAAGTCTGATGCCGCGTCTGTGGTGACCATTGTATTGCTGAGTGTTGTATCGGCTGGTTGCCGCTCGGCCAGTAAAGCATCATCATGCACTTTGACAAAGTCGCTTTGCTGAATCGCCTGGTTTGTGTGCACCTCTGGTTGTGGCTGCGGCTCGTCCTGCTGCTCGTTTTCCGGCTGTTTGTGACGCGGAATATATAAAGCAAAGGCACTGCCCTTATCCACCTCACTGGTCAGCTGAATTTCTCCGCCCAGCAAGTGGCTAAACTCCCGCGATATCGTCAACCCAAGGCCAGTCCCACCAAAAGCCCGGCTGGTTGACCCGTCGGCTTGCTGGAAGGCTTCAAAAATCGCCTGTTGTTTATCTTGCGCTATACCAATGCCAGTATCTTTCACCACAAAGCTTAAACAGCTCTCTGCGCTCAGCGCCGGATTGTTAAACTTAACGCTCCCGTCAACCGGCTCGATACATAATTCTACGTATCCCTGCTCCGTAAACTTAAAAGCATTCGAGAGTAGATTACGCAGCACTTGCTCCAGCCTGAGCTCGTCTGTTTCTATATCCTGAGGTGCTAACGGGGAAATCGTGATTTTAAACTCAAGGTTTTTTTCTTTTGCGATCGGATCAAACTGTTTCTTCAGCCGCGCTACAAAGCCGTGTAAATTCACCCGATCTGAGATCAGCTTAAGTTTGCCAGCCTCAACTTTCGACAAATCCAGAATTTCATTAATAAGCGTAAGTAAGGACTGGCCACCATTGTAAATAACCTCAATATCTTCAAGCTGATCTTCCGTTAAATTGCCGTCGGCGTTGCGAGCCAAAGACTGCGACAATAACAGCAAGCTATTAAGCGGCGTTCTTAGCTCGTGCGACATGTTGGCCAAAAACTCAGACTTATATTTGCTCGATACCGCTAATTGTTCTGCGCGATGTTGCAGCTCAATACGCGCGTTTTCAATTTCGACTTTTTGCTTTTGTAACGTATCTGTACGCTCGGTGAGCTGAGTATTGGTCTGAGTAAGCTGGCTTCTTTGCTCTCTTAACTCTTCCTCCGATCGTTTAAGCTCCTGCGTTTGCTGCTCCAGCTCTTCGTTGGCCGCTTTTAAATCCTGTTGCTGAGACTCAAGCTCCTCTGCCTGCTGTTGCGACTCATCCAGCAGCTCCTGTAACCTGCCCCGTGACAGCGCTGATGCCAAAGCTTGGGCAATACCATCGGAAGACAGCTCAAGTAGCTCCAAGCTGATGTCTGAGAACGGTTTAACACTTGCGATAACCAGTACTGCTAACACCACTTCATTTTGCCGCTTGTCTTTGATCGGAGCCGCGACCACATATCTCGCAGCCGATTGCCCCAAACCAGAATCCACCGACATCGATACATGCTCTTCTGGCAAACCATTAAAGTACAATAGTTTACCTTCTAAAGCTGCTTGGCCAACCAGGCCTTCACCTTGCTTAAACTCGGTATTTTCTGTGCTTCGGTACTTATAGGCATAGCTGGTTTTCAGCTTATAAAGATCCCCCTCCAACGCATATAAAGCACCGACCTCAGCCTCCAGATAGCTACTACAGAAATCACAGGAAATTTTATAGATTTGCTCGACAGACTGAGTCCCCGTCAAACGCTCTGCAATGTCCGCCTGGCCGGCTTTTAGCCAAGTCTGATACTGTGAAAGCTGATGGGTATTTCGCAAGTTTTTTGTCATGGCATTCAACGCCATGCCCAATAAGTCTTGCTCACCTTTGGGCGTAAAGTCTTGCGTGTAATTCCCTTTTTCTATCTCTTTGGCATGTTGAGTTATGGCCCGTAAGGTCTCTGTCATTTTTGCCAGCGACTGAGATAACTGCTTAATTTCCTTACTGCCCTGAAGCTGCACATTAGCACTAAAGTCACCATCCGCAACCTTATCAGCCACCGAAATAGCCTGTGATAGCGACTGACCGACTTGCCGGTTAATTAAATAGGCGATACACCCTGTGAGCAATGCGGCGACGAGTATGGCGAGAGATGCCAGACGGGTTAAATCTGCAAGACTACTCTGACTGGTTGTCAGGCTTTGGTCCGCAAGTTGTTGTTGCGCCAGTTCGATTTCTATCAGCTGGTTCTTAAGAGCTCTGGTTAGCGGCCCCAACAGCTCACGCCAGGTATTCTCAGCTTTATTCCAGCTATTGCTTCTTCTGAGTTCAAAAATTTGTGGCAGAAGCTGCCAGAACTCCTGTCTTAATCGAGTCACTTTCTGGATCTGAATGGCTTGCTGAGCACTCAGTAATGCCTGCTGCTGTTGTATATTCAGCCAGGCATCTTCATGCCAGGAGCGATGACGTTCAAACTCCAGGAAGTAGGTTTCCTGATTACTGAGCAAAAATGCCTGAACCGATGCCAACGCACTGGTAAAGCCGCCACGAAAATCGGCCAGGTTTTTTAGTAGTTCTTTGCGCGACGGTTCGGCCGCCAGTTCGTTCTCCCACTCTATGGTGAGCGTCACTGCATTGATAATTTGCTGCGCACGGGGCATGGCCTGATTAAAAAATACCTGCAAACCCGGAAAATTTGCCTCCGACTGAGCGATTTCTTCAATTTTTTGCTGTATTAGCCTGGCTTCGTTGAGTTTATTCTCAAGCATAGAGATCTGTGTCTGGCTCAACGCAGACTGGGGCAGTCGCTTAATTTTAAAAAGTGACTCGTCAATGTTTTGCCATGCCTCACGTCGACCTTGCAAGTGTTGCTGGCCGCCCCCAGCCATCCAGGATTTCAGCTCGAGTTTAGAGTCCTCGAAGTTAGATCTCAGTGCCTGCATATGCTTAACACTGGCCAGTTCATTGGTACTAAACTGAGTGCTACTTTGCTCCAGCTCAGCTAACTGAAAAAGCGCCGCAATAACAATTGCAGCGGGGATCAAAAAAGCCAGTACAAACCCTGCGCTGATGCGCGTGCTTAACGTATTTAACTCCATTATTCCTTCACTCTGATAGAAAGCCAGTCCATTTATTCTGGAAATGTTCACTCAGAGTATAGTCACGCCCCATCAATGTGGGTAAAAATTTGACTAAAAATCCACCTCCCCTGACGAGGTTGCAAATTCAGTATTAAGCCACTCAAATAAAGCCATGAACTCAGCTCTGAGCCAATGCTGCTCGGGCGCAACCAGGTAATATGAAAAAGCGAGTTTGATGGATTCTGTACCTATTGATTCCAGCACGCCGTCATTCAGAGCCTGTTGCGCGATATGGTGCCAGCCAAGGGCTATTCCCTGGCCGTATTTGGCTGCGCCCATAGCCAGGCCCACATGGCTGAAAGTATCCACACGTAACGCATCCCCAGCTGAGACTTGAAAGCGGCTCAACCAGGTCTCCCAACCCAGATTGGCAGGTGCATCCTCGAGGCCACTGCGATAAGCAAGCAGCGGCACTTGTCTCATCCAGTCAGCCAGTGACAACACCTCAGGGAATTGCTTGCGCAGTGCGGACGATATCACCGGATAAGTATGCTCATCCGCCAACCAACGGCTAGTCAGATTGGCAAATTCACCTCGGCCAAAGTGCAGATGGCCATGCACCCGGTTGCTGGCAAAATCGGCCAGCTGGTCCATGGCTATCAGCTCTAGCTGTATATGGGGTAAAGCCTGATATAAACGCGTGAGCCTGGGTAACAGCCAGTGTTCCAGTAGTGAGGGGATCACAGCCAGCACTATGGTGTGTTTGTCTGTTTGCGCTTTCAGCCTGGCCCGGCGAACGCCTGCGTTGAGCTGCGACAGCCCATTATGCACATCTTTCAGCAGCAGCTCAGCAGCCGGTGTCAGCACCACCCCTTTCGACTTTCGGTAAAACAGTTGTACATCCAGCTGTTGTTCAAGCAACTTCATTTGGTGACTTATCGCACTAGGAGTTTTATGCAGGATCTGCCCCGCTTTGGTGAAACTCAGCTCGGCCGCAACCACAGCAAAACTCTGCAGCGCTGAGAGCGATATATTTGCTTCTATCATGATGTGAAAAAAATTAACAGCAGATTGAGTTATTATCGCTTTTACTCATAGCATTTCAACTCCATACTGACCCCAGTCATCGCAATCAGGAGTAATAAGATGTCCCGGTACTTTGCAACCATTCGCTGGCAGCTAGACCAGCATGATAATTTTACGGAACAAAAATACAGCCGCGCACACCAGTGGCAATTCGGTGATGGTGCTGAAATACCCGCCTCTGCATCACCGAATATCGTGCCCCAACCCTACTCAGTCCCTGAATATGCCGATCCGGAAGAAGCGTTTGTTGCGTCACTTTCCAGCTGCCACATGTTGTTTTTCCTCCACCTGGCTGCTAAAGCCGGCATCGTAGTAAAAAGTTACGTTGATGAGGCGGTCGGTGTACTCAGTGAAGACACAAGCGGAAGAAAAGCGATGACACAAGTGTGCCTGAGACCCAAAGTCACCCTGGCCGGACAGCATGCCAACGAGCAAATCGATCTGGATCCCCTACATCATGAGGCTCATGCGCTGTGTTTTATCGCCAATTCTGTTAAAACAGAGGTGCTGATTCAACCGCTATTATCATAAAAGCGAATAGTCTGTATAAATAGCGAGCCAGCATTACGCTGCTCCCGCCAGCCAAAACACGCACACACGCGCTCAATGATCCGGGTGCCTAGCCCCTGGCCATGGTGCACTTGCTTACCACACACACGATTGGTGAAGGTCATTTCTTTATCGCTCAGCATGACAGTAAGTGCTCCCTCACCATGTTGCAGTGCGTTTTTGGCCAGCTGCTCCAGGAGCAGCATCAGCAGGCGCAACTGCACTGGTTGGTTGACCGGGTGTGCAGGTAAGTTCAACTCAATAACCAACCCCTGCCGCTGCCAAGTCTGTTGCCAGCTTGTCAGACACGCCCGCAGATCAGCCACATCCAGACGCGCCTGATCGGCTCGGCACAATAACAAAATAGCCTCGCTCAGCGACCTAAGGTCCTGACCCGATTGTTCAAGTTGCGCCAGCAGAGGGAGTGCATCCAACGGCAGCTCATCCAGCTGCTCAAAGCGGGCAAGCGTATTTTGGATTTGTGCCAGCGGGGTATTGAGTTCATGACTTAAAAAAGCGGAATACAGGCGTTCCTGCTGTTGCGTATACTGCTGCGCATACGCATCGGTCGCAGCCAGGATAGACTGAGAAGAAAACTCTTCAAACTCTGCGCCTGGCGAGTTTTCTGGGGCCCCTAAATTGGCTGTCAGGCGCTCAGACTCTCGCGCAATACGCCGGTGAGCAGGCCACCAGCTCAGCACACCGAGCACAAACAAAGCCAGGGTCAAGGCAATAAACACCGCCAGCAGGCTGGGGGAATCTTGCTGTGCAATACGATGCACAATATAAAGTGGCTCATAAGGTACCTCGGCATAGCGCAAGATATACACGTAATCATCGCCCAGCATCAGCAACTGAGTGACTTCACGGGCTTGCTCGTCTGGCCCAAGCCCGTTGTGTTTAAAAACACGCTGATAGTCTGCGGGCAGGTCTTGCCAGTTGCCCATCAGCTTAGTGCTATCCTGATAAGGTAAGCTCAACTGGCCTGAGAGCGCCACCTCAAGGTCCTGATAAAGGTAATAGTCTGATGTCCCATCCCAGGCGTAGTGATACACCTGGCTGGCCACCCAAATCCAGATCAGAGAAAACACCCCAAACAACAAAAATAGCCGCCTGGCTAAATACCCTCTGAGCGTTTTTTGTCTCATCAACTCGATTCTCGCAGTGCCACGCCCTGCCCCTTAAGTGTCTGTATCACAGAGGGCTCATTATCGCGGCTCAGATTATACCGAAGCCTGGTTAACAAAGACTTATACATGTTGTTGTTCACCTCACTGTCGGGCCAGATGTGGCGCAGGATCTGAGCCTTACTAACCGGCGCCGGTGCCTGCTCTGCCAACAGGGTAAGCAGCAGCCATTGCTGAGGGGATAACACGATAGTGCGGTTACCCCGTCTGACAATTTTTGCCGAAAAATCCACATGCAGACTACCCAATTCAAACACCTGGTTGCACTTAGACACTTTACCCGCCAACAGCTTGACCCGTACGGCCAGCTCAGGCAGCGCAAAGGGCTTAGTGATATAATCCAGGGCACCGGCCGCAAACGCGGCAAGTTTATCGTCAAGGTATGTTGCCGCAGTACAAAACAATACAGGGGCATCAAACCCGGCCAGCGATTGCTGCAGCAAACTCAGCGCGTTGCCATCGGGCAAGCTCATATCTAAAATAATCGCATCATATTTATCAAAACTGGCGGTTTGCGCCGCAATCTCTCTTGCACGACCCAAAGTTGCGGCATAATCGACTTCAATGCCCTCTGCATTGAGAAAGTCTATCGTCTGGGCGGCCAACACCGCGTCGTCTTCAACCAATAAGATCAGCATTTAACCTCTATACTGTTACCTTGTGGTTACCATGCTACTGATAGTGTATCGGCATCAACGAGGAGTCAACAATGCGAGCAACAAAGATGATCACCAGCAGTTTTCTGATAGCCGGTTTAGCCCTCAGTGGCTGTAACTCTGACAATCAAACCAGCAGCCAAAGTACCAATCCAACCACCCCGACATCCAGTATGCAGCAGCCCAGTGCAGCGCAAAGTGCAACTATGGTATTTACTCACGGCCGCATTTATACGGTAAACGCTGAGCAACCCTGGGCTCAAGCCGTGGTAGTTAAAGACAATAAGATTATTCTGGTCGGTAGCAATGAAGAAGCCCAGGACTATATCAGCGAAACAACCCAGCACATTAACCTGCAAGGTAAGATGATGCTGCCCGGGTTTCACGATGTACACATGCACCCGCTTGAATCAGCCTCCGAGGCCACCCAATTTACCGTGCCAGCCCTGGCTACTGCGGGAGAATACATAGACGAAGTGGCTTATGCTGCCAGCCAACACCCCACAGCCACCTGGCTCATTGGCTACGGCCATGAAATATCGACGCTGCTGGAGATGGCAGACTCGCCACTGACGGTGCTGGATGAGGCAGTACCAGAGAGGCCAGTGATCATCATGGAACAAACCTCTCATTCGATGTGGGTCAATAGCAAAGCACTCGCATTAGCGGGTCTGTCGGACAACAGTATCGATCCGATCGGCGGTGTGTTGGGTCGCGATGAACAAGGTAAGCTCAATGGCATTTTGTACGACAATGCAGGTAATCAGGTTATGGAACTGGCGATGCAGTCTCTGCCCGACGCCGCTCAGAGCGATTACCTTGGCCTGATAGAATATACTATGCCCGAGTTGAACAAAGCCGGGATCACCTCCATCAGTGACGCCCGTACTTACTGGCAACGAGGCCACATCGAAACCTGGCAACGGGTTGCAAATGAAGACAAACTGACATTGCGGGTTAGTCTGGGGTTATGGGCTTATCCGCACATGAACGACAACACCCAGCTGGCTAAGCTCAAATCCTTGTATCAAAACAACCCTGCCGAACTATTACAGGTGAACCAGGTCAAGTTTTATATGGATGGTATTTTGGTCAATACCACCGCTGCGATGCATGAACCCTACCTGGAAAACTGGTTGGAACTGGATGGCAACCGCGGGTTGAATTACTTTACCCAGGCACGGCTGGAGAAGTACCTTAAGGCGCTGGAACCAACAGGCTTTGACTTTAATATCCATGGCATTGGCGACCGCGGTATTCACGAAGCCCTGAATGCCATTGAAAATGCCTCCAATGGCCAGAGTCGTCACCGTATCACCCATCTGGAGGTTATCGACCCGCTCGATCTGCCACGCTTTGCCAAACTGGGGGTTATTGCCGACGCTCAGGTCGCCGGAGACTTCACCAAACCGAGCCACTGGCCAGAAACCATTCCCCTGATTGGGAGTGAACGTGCCCAAGATCTGGTGCCTATTCGCAGCCTGACGGATAACAAGGCCACGCTCACACTCTCAAGTGACTGGAATGTCAGCCCGTTTAATCCGTTTATCGGATTAAGTAACGCGGTGTCGCGGCAACCACAGGCCATTTCGCTGGCACAAGCTATTGAGGCCTATACCCTTAACAGCGCCTATGCAATGCGCCAGGAGCAGCGTGTTGGCAGTATTGAAGTGGGTAAACTGGCGGATCTGGTAGTGATTGACCGCGACTTATTTGAAGCCAGCGCCAGTGAGATCCGAGGCGCCCAAGTGGTAATGACACTGCTTGATGGCGAGATTGTTTACCAGCGTTAAATCAGGCAGGGGGCCGACTTGGCCCCCTGAGGTATCTGGTAAATTACTGGCTATCCTGCTCAACCGGGGCCGGTATAGGCAAAGCCCGCCCGGCACGTGTGTTATCCGGTAACACAGCGCGCACCGCATCCACCGAGTCAAAATCCAGCTTGGGATGATAACTAACCCAGCGCCCGTTGATGTGCGCTTCTAATTCAAATCCGGGGATCTCACTGAACAGCTTCAGTGTGCCATCCTCACGACGGCTTGCGGCCACTGTCGGGATACGAAAAAAGCGCCCCTGACGGGTTAATTTAGGTAGCTCCCGGTAGCCCAGCAAGGCGACAAATCGGTGCCAGTCCTGCTCACGCAGCTGCTGACTTTGAGCACTGAAGTAGCCGCTTTTATCGTTGTAAATCCTGCCGGCCTGATAGGGCACGGCCCAGCCAGGCTTATGCCAGGCTCGCTCTGCCAGTGCCAGCAAACGCGGATACAACATGTATTCGGCCTGCACGTCATCCCGGATCATTTCGCTCCACAGGTGCCCCTGCATACCGGTATAACCAACGCCCGGCTTCAGGCCGGAATCTTTATCATCGGCACTGTAGTTGTGATGCAACACATCGCGCCAGAACTCCGCATGGACTGGCAGGTTATCGGGCATAAACTCAAACACTTTGCGGGTATCTAGCGCCCGGCTCGCCCAGTGGTTGCCGCGCTCCTGTGGGTGAGACTGATACGGAAAATCAAAGTAAGTTACATCTGGCAAAGACAATACCACTTTCCAGCCCAAATTGGCCTGCTGGTGCGCCACTTTGTGCCCTTGCTCACTGAGCGTACTCCAAACATTGGTTTGCACCTGTTTGGGCATTTTCTGCGGGTCTACGTCGCCCAGACCATCACTCCAGCCGGCCACCGTGATGCCTTTTTCTGCCACCATGGCCGCTACTTGCTCGATAAAATAACCATTCATCGACGTAATGGTCTGCTTCTTGTTGAGCGCCTGACAGACAGGAGAATCCAGCCAGGCACCAGCGGTTTCGTCGGCCCCTATGTGATACGTTTTTAAAGGTACACCAGCACGTTCATGCATACGTTGTAGCTCACTCAGCACCTTACCAACAAAGCGATAGGTAGCGGGCAGACAAACATTTAAGGTGTTGTCATGGTAGTGCTGAATAGAGGAATAGCGGGTTTTGTCCGCTTCTTCTACCAAGCGATATTCACCGGCCGCCTCTTTTTTACCTTTCGCCATCAACGCCCGGTAACGCGCCTCCATAGCAATGATGGCCGCACGGGAATGACCCGGCATATCCAGTGACGGGATCACTTCGATATGATGCGCTTTGGCAAAACGCAAGATGTCACTGTAATCCTGCTGTGAATAGTGCCCGTTGCGTGGTGCCCCAGTGCCCGTCCCGGCACCCAGTTGCGGCAACACACAGCGCGTTTCACTGAAGTCCAGACAACGCAGCCCGCCAATTTTAGTCAGCTCCGGCAGACCTGCGATGGCAAGACGCCAGCCTTCATCATCGGCCAGGTGCAGATGCAGTTTATTCAATTTGTATGCACCCATTTGCGCTATGGTATCCAGTATAAACTGCTTGGAGCGGAAGTTGCGGGCACTGTCGATATGCAGCCCCCGGAAGGCGTAACGGGGCGCATCCGCAATGGCGACACTGGGAATACTGCGGGTTTTAAGGTCCATCAAACCCGCCAGAGTTTGTACGCCGTAGAAGGCACCGGCAGCATCCGACGCTTTAATATCAATGCGATTGGTGGAGCTGTTAAACTCATACCCCTGCGCTTCAATCGGCAATGAAGGGTCCACCGTAACGCTAACCGGCAACCCCTTTGGCGTTTGCTCTACTCCCAGCTGCGCAAGACGCCTGGCAGCCATTTCAATGTCGGCCAGATTGAGGCCCGTTAGCTCAAAATGCACACCTTTATCCAGGTTGATCCGCCCCTGAGACACCACTTTGAACGCTCGGGGGGTTGGGATCACGCCTTCAGGGGCACGGCTGAATACCGGCTCAGACTGATGCCGGGCCAGATAAGCCGTCCCCATCCAGGGAGTGTGATCTTTATCGCTGACACGTAACTGATGGTATGACTCAAATGGGGCCAGATAAGGCTGTTGCTCAAGTTGTGTTTGCTCATCGCGCACCGTGCGTGTACTGGCAATGACTCTGGGAAGCAGACGCTGCGCCTGATCGGCCAGTATATAGTTAGGCATAAACTCCGAGCGGGTGATCTGTGAGTTTTTGGTATAAAAGCGAATGGTATATTCATCATCAGCAGAAAAGCCACCAAACTGCTCCGTTGGGGTCAGTCGGTGCAGGTCGCCATTGAGGTGCTCTATTTTAAACAACCCACTGTCGACCTGATAAATTGGCATCAGCTGGCTGAAATAAATGGCCCAGTCACTACCGTCATAAGGCATGGGTGAGCGCAAACGCAGTTCAGACAAATAGCATTGCTTAGCAGGCGCCGGACACGACTTTGGCATGGAGTCAATCAGGTGATAGCGGATCTCCAGGTTATCGGCCACCTCATTTAACTCGCCCTGTGTTAATGCAAGTGCCGTCTGAGCCCCCATTAGTGCCAAAAGCCAGCAAACAAACTTCTTCATATTCCCTCCGAAAACTGTTGCCGGAACAACTGATAAGCGCCGCGCAGCGCAGCATATTCCAGCTTACCCACTTCTATTTCAAGCCGCTTAAATAATGCCGGATGGGTTTGCCCGGCAAGACTTTTCCACATCGACCGTTCAAACAAGTTGTAGGACTTACTGACCGAGCCACCCAGCACAATTTTATCCGGATCAAAGGCCAACAGAGTTTGTGACAGGGCATACCCCAGATGACAGCCAAACTCATCAAACAGGGATTGCGCATAACTGTCTCCGCGCAATGCCAGCGCTGCCTGCTCGGCGCCATTGGTGCCTCGATCCAAAAAAAACTGCCCACTGGTGTAGCGCTCCAAAATCCCATCACGATAAGGAAAGCTGCCAAACTCACCCGCTGCACAATGCCTGCCACTATAAAGCCGACCCTCAAAAATCAACCCGGCGCCTAACCCGGTCCCCAAACAAACCCCCAGCAGGTTAGGCACAGGTTCGTAATGCGGGGCGCCTGGCTGGTAATGCTGACCATAACAATATTCACCCATAGTAAAACAGTTAACATCGTTGTTAACAACTACAGGCAAAGAAAAATAGCCATTTAATTGTTCAGCCAGTGGAACATCCTGCCAAGCCGGAATATTGACCGTCTCCAGCACAGTGCCGCTGCGCAGGTCAACCATACCTGGCACGCCGATGGCGATACCACAACAGCTTGCACTCAGCTGCTGTGCAATGATGCCCCGGATAAACTCATTAACCTGAGTCTTGGTCGCGGACGCTGGCACGCTATAACGTCGCGCGTCGTAGACCCCTTGTTCATCAACTCGGGCAACCTGTGCTTTGGTGCCACCCAGATCAACACACACTATTGTACTCATTGTCCTGCTGCTTCCTGTGTTTCTTCGCGTTGAACTTGCTTTTGCCAAAACGGACGGATGGTATGATTGCGCACCAAAGGTTGCGCCCACCAAGCTATCCAGGCGATGTAGCCAAGTGGTAAAAGCAGTACCAGACAGGCCAGCTGCAATGAGCCAGTCAGCTGCGTAAGAAGACCTATTGCAGGAGAGGCCAATGCACCACCAACAATGCCGGTACATAGCACCCCGGATATTGCACCATGGCCGCTGGGCACAGAGTTGAGTGCCAGTGAAAATAGCACTGACCACATCACAGATAAGAAAAACCCGGATAAAGGGAAAGCCAGCAAGGCAATCTCGACGCTGCCAGTCAGCGCCGCAATGAGGCTCAGTGCGGCCCCCAGACAAAACACCATCAGCACCTGTTTGGCATCGAACAATTTAAGCAACAGCAGGCCCAGCACACACCCGAGCGTGAGCATCATCCAGAATTGGCTAATGACCTGGGCACTATGCTGTGGTTCGATTTGATGATAATTTTGCAAAAACACCGCGATAGAATTGGCAATGCCCTGCTCCAGTGCCACGTAGGCGACGATGGCAAAAAAGAAGCGGATCACCGTGGGATGGCGAAAATAGCCCACACAGGCCTGCCAGCTTAGTGTTTCCTCCTCCTGCCGCTGCACATTGGTGAACTGACTCAGGCCAATCCAGAAAAGCATCAGCACACTTAAAAGCGCAAACAGCCAGTACATACTCAACCAGGGCATATTGGCAGGGATCCAGCTAAATTCAGCGGGCTGCGCCTGTACCAGGCCAGCCAATGTGACATAGACCCAGGGCGACAAACTGGCTGCCGCACCAAACAATAACTGAGCAAGCACGGAGAACGCCGCAAAGTGAGCACTACCGCCGCTGCGCCGCAGTAACGGATTAATGGCAACCTGTAGCATGGCCATAGCCGTTCCAATCAAAAACAGCGCCAGCATGGCTACTATAAATACCGGTGCCACGGCAAAGAGCAACGCCCCCAGCCCCGCAAGCGTAAACGCCCCCAGCATTACCCGTTTTTCACCAAAGCGCTGCACCAGCAGCCCGACGGGGATCGACATCACCCCATAGGCGATGAAAAAAGCAAAAGGAAACAAGCCCGCCAGAGTCAGACCAATATCAAAACTTGTGATCAGCTCTGGAAACAATGGACCGAGGATATTGGTGAAAAAGGACACCATAAAGAAGGTTACCAGCACCAGGGCAACCACGAGGTAGTTAGGTTTCATGTGTCTTACCTTGTTATCGACTGAGAGATAAAAAGGCGGTGGCGTAATTGGAGCCAGTTTGTGGGCAGACAAACTCAATGATCCAAGGGGATCCTGTTAGGGATTGCCACCGCCTTAACTCGTTGGTAAGACTAGTTTGCCGCCATTGCCAGCACTGTAGCGGCACATTTCTAACAATTGCTAATACTTTTCTAGTTAGCTGAAGAAGCGTTTATCGCAGCAAAAACCGGATAACTATCAGTAAGCTTAGTCCTCCCACCCGACAATCGGTGTTTGCTTTGTATCATTGCAGATAAGACTAAAATATTATTCAACTTGCCATATGAAAAAGTTAATAAATTCTGTTTGATTTGCTGTTGTCAGTGAGGGAAATGCATCATAAACCGATATCTCACAGATGAATCTAGCTCGCGATTGCTATGCCTTCATTCACACAGCCAGAGTGAATAACAATACTCGGATTGAATACGGAAGTAGCATGAGAAAACATCAGGTGTTTTGGTTCATCTTTGACGCTGATGCTCGGGAGAAAAAAGGCCTGAACCACTTACTCAGGCCTGAAGGAGAATTACCAGCGACCGCGAACACCCAGTGTCAGACGGCGCTCATAAACGTTTTGTGAAATACGATTGTCTTTCCACTGTGCGTAGTTCGTTTCGTACTCTTCTGTCAGGTTACTGCCCGACATATACACGGTCAGGTAATCCGTGACATCATAGCTGGCTGAAACATCAAGATAAGTGGTCGGTTCGGTCCAGATAGCCGTATCACCCATGCCACCTGTGGTCGTAACCTGGGCCAGGCGCTTAGAGCGATGGTTTGCAGCTAAACGGAACTGGAAGCCATCTTTTTCATACCAAAGCACGGCGTTGGATGATTCCTTGGAATTGTCAACCAATGGCAAGGCATCGCCATAGAAGTCCACCCGACCACTTTCACTGTCTGAATAGGTGTAGTTAAATGCTGCACCAAATCCGCTCCAGAAGCCTGGCAGGAAGTCGAATGCCTGTTGATAGGTAAACTCGGCACCATTCATTGTGCCGCCCTGACCATTAACCTGGCCGGTTACACTCACCTCACGGCGCACAACGCCATCGGCATCTGCCAGTGGCATTGTCCAGGTGCTGGTTTCAATGAAGGATTTCAGCTGAATGTTGAATACACCAACACTGACTAAGGCACTGGGTGAGAAGTACCATTCCAGCGCCAGGTCGGTGTTGGTTGCACGCCATGGTTCAAGTTCCGGGTTACCCTGCATGTTAGCATTGGTGGCAATCAACAGATCCGGAGAAATGCCTTCCCGGGCTGCCAGGTCGTCCCCCGCACGTGAACGGCTCACCTGCAAACCACCGGCAATCGCCCCAAGATCCAGACGCGTCATGGTCTTACCCCAGGCTGAGCGGAAGATCAGGTCATCGCTCAGATTAACCGCGAGATTCAGTGAAGGCAGGAAGTCACTGAACGACTTGCTGGTATTGATGTCACCACCATCCGATGCCACTGAGCCCGGACAGTTCACACAAATAGAGTCACCAACGACATTTTGTAGTATCTCAAGATCGGTCTTGATGTACTGGAAACCGACATTAGCGGTATACAAATCGCTGGAGAAATCGGCACGCCAGTAAAGCGTTTGTGTTTCTTCTTCAACCTCATAAGTACTGCCCGGAACGCCACCTTTTTTGTTGCCAGGGTAAAGCTGATCCTGGAAGGCGAATGGGTCGTCAAGCTGGCGTGGGTCGATAAAGTAATAGCTCCCTCCATTCACCGGACCAAAGTCAGAAACTTGCTGGATCCAGCCTTGAGGCAGTTTATCGAACGTGTAAGGGGTGTCATAGCCCATGGTCAGGTCACCGTCAGAAGCACTGGGTACACCACCACTGCCATCGGTATCAAATGCGGCCAGACCCTGATCTTTCCACATCACATCTACACTGCCCTCACCCACCGGGTTACTAAAGGGTGCCAGCAAAACATACTGCTCACGCGACACATCGCGATTACCCAAACGCGCACCAAAGCTCATCTTAGTCAGTGAGCCCATATCTTCAAACAGGTACTCTCCGTCAAGGCGCAAAATATCCAGACTGGCATCTTCATTAAAGTTGTTCTCTGAATAAGTAGACACCACAGAATAACGGTTCATGTTAGAGCCAAATACTTCTCCCTGCATTTCGCTGGGCGGCAGTAACACCGGGTGGTCGCCCTGGTAATTCAGCCTGACGGGTACCGTGCCCGGACCATAGCCGCCGGGGTTAACGGCAATCGGACCATTGCCTTCATTGCGGCGCAGATTGTGTGCCAGACCACTGGTCATATAGCCCTGAGCAACGTTTTCTGTGTGCATGCGCTCAGCATCGGCCGTGATCAGGCGCATTTTGCCCGAAAAATTGCCGTCGCCTTTGTAGGTCAGCTCAAAGTTATAGTTGGTCGATTCACGCTCATTGGTGTGGCTTTCTGAGTGCGCTACCACCCGGGGAGCGTGCAGGGTGATATCCTGAGCGGTATACAGGTTATATCCGCCAGCAGTTTTACCCCGATCGGTTGCATCATGCTGTTCCTGCCAGTCCCAGTGACCACCCCAGGCGTTATCAGCCATCAAACCACGCTGGCGATCGGCGTCATCCATTTTGGTGTAAAAAACATCAGCACTCAGTTCGAAGTTATCGTTCAGCTGCGCCTGAAAGCTCAGGCTTCCACCGGTACGCTCACGCTCGGTAAAGCGGTTCACCATGCCGTAGCTAACATAGGTGAATTCGGCATCATCAGTATCACCGTCACCATTGATATCACCCGCAGGACAGTACCAGCATCCGCCGTCCTCTTGTGGTGCATAACCCCAGCCGTGATTGGTTGAACCAAAGCGGTAGTTTGCCAGGTTCACTTCATCTCTGGTCAGCGTTGCCAGTACCGCAAAGCGCTCGGCGTTGTAGCCTGCAGCAATCATTGTTTTGGGGTCAGTTTCTTTTGAATAAGAGCCACGAGATGCTTCTACCAATGCCGCACCGCTAAACCCTTCTTCAAGATCAAAAGGTTTGCGGGTCTTCAAATCAACGGTACCCGAGATACCACCGGCCAGCGTATCCGCCGTCGGCGATTTCATCACATCCATGGCACCCACCAGGCTCGATGGAATATCAGTAAAGTCTGGCTGAACCGTCGTCAGGGAGCCTGCACTGAGAAATTGCTCGCCATTAAGTAACGTGGTTACCTGAGGCATGCCCCGTACGTTAATGGTTGAACCTTCACCGGCACTACGGCGAATTTGGATTCCCGGAACCCGCTGTAGTGAATCCGCAATCGTCACGTCCGGCAGCTTACCTATGTCTTCTGCGGTGATAGAGTCAACAACACCATCCGCAAAGCGCTTGGTGTTAAGACTTTTTTCAGTCGAAGCACGGATCCCTCGCACTTCGATGACTTCGACTGACTCTGCTTGCTCGGCCTGAACCGGCGCAACAAAGGCGGTGCTCGAGATCACGGCGGCAGTCACCGCAAATGAAATGCGAGACAATCTGAATGCTGCATTGCTGTGTTTCATCTTCTTCCTCTTATTCTGCATTATTAAGATGGTCACCTGGCGAAATAATCATCAGGCACTTTCCCTATTTGAACAGGCTTGTAACTTATAAGTTTGCATTTTCAAACTCATATCGGTACAAACCTATCAGATAACAGCGCTGTCATTTTCAGATTCAAACTTTAATGACCAGCTATGTGCAAGCATTATGCATGCTTTCCAACCATTAATGTTAATGACTTGTACCTTTTTGTTTATATTGGATAGGATAGTATTACAAGATACGTGAAATACATCACTGTTAATGAATGAAGGCGCGAAGATAGCAAAACAAACCTAGTTTGGCACAAAAAACGTGCACCAAGCCATCAGCTAGCTAACGTTAAGGAGCGATAAAATGAAAGCAATGTGTGAAAAAATCATTCCGTCGCAAAATTGTTCATGGCGATACTGGCTTTACCAGCTCGAGGAAATTCCTTTTAACTGGCACTATCACCCCGAGTATGAAATTTGCCTGACACTCAATAGTCAGGGTATGTGTCATATTGGCGACTATATCGCTTCCTATGGTGACTATGATCTCGTGTTACTTGGTCCGGAGCTTCCCCACACCTGGCAGTCTCGCGATAACACCGATGGCAGCAAGCACCTAGTGCATGTGGCACAGATCCCCGCGCAGTGGCTGCAACAACAGCTGCAACAAAACCCCGAATTACAAGGCCTACATACCTTGTTAGAGCATGCCCGATGTGGACTCAGCTTTAATCACAAAACAGCCAAAAAAAGCGAAAAACTGTTCAAGAAGATGGAAAGTGCCACGCCGCTGGAGCGCTATATTTTATTGTTCCAGCTGCTCAACCTGATGGCGAACAGTCCTTACCAGACGCTTTCGACCATGGAGTTCAGCTACGCTAAACAGTTGGACCCCGCAAAGGATAAGTTTGATCATGTCATCAACTATATCTACGACAATTACACCGAGTCACTCAGCGCAGAGCTGCTCGCCAGGCAAGCCCACATGAGTACCAACCACTTTCACCGCTTCTTTAAAAAGCGCACAGAGTGCACAGTCACTGAGTTCATCAATCAGCTCAGAATAGCCAAAGCTTGTAAATTGCTACTCAAAACCAAGGCCCCCATCACAGTGATAAGCGATCAGTGTGGCTTCAATAACCTGTCTAATTTTAATCGTCGTTTCCTGGCTATCAAACAGTGTACGCCCAGCCAGTTTCGCGCCCGGGTGCAACAAAAGGCTCTGATCTGAAGTCACAATTCAGGTTAAAGTAAGGGAGCGTTCATACCATAGGCACAACCTAACGATAATAACTAAGGACAACCCCATGCCACTGATTACCTCTCTTTCGTTAACGCCTTTACTTGCTGCCGGTGTTCTTTCCACGCCCGCAACACAGCCTGCCTGTGAGGATGGGCAAGCCTGTACCATGGCAGTTTACAGCGAACGCACGCAACAATGGCAATTTGTCAATCAGCCCAGGGCACAGCAAGCTTATACCCCTTTCTCTACCTATAAAATTCCCAATACCCTGATCTTGCTGGATACCGAAACCATCAAACCCGGGCAGGGTTATCAGATAGACTTGCAGGCCTATCCGGCAAAAAGTTGGTGGTTTGACGCCTGGCGCGCCGACTCAATCACACCTCAGACCGCGTTTAAATATTCCGCTTTGCCGCTGTATCAAACCTGGACCAAGCTGCTGGATAAACCCACCATGCAAAAGTACCTGGATGACTTTAACTATGGTAATCGCGATATCAGTGGACCACACGACAAATTCTGGCTAAACAGCAGCATTAAAATCAGTGCCGTTGAACAGGTTGAATTTTTACGCCGTTTACAGGCACAAACTTTCAAGTTAAAACCCGCCACCTATCAGGCATTCAGCAAGATTTTCTTACAAGAACAAACGGCCGACAGCAAGCTGTATGCTAAAACGGGCACGGGCCCGGTGGCCAAGGGTAAGTACGTAGGCTGGTATGTGGGCATGGTCGAGAACCCACAAGGTCGTCATTACTTTGCCTTCAACATGGATGCCAAAAACTTTAAAGAAGTCGCTGCGACCCGGGTAGAAATCGCCAAAGCAACGTTAAATAAGATGGGCATTATCTAAACATTAAAAAGATAAACGGCTTGTGCCGGTAACAGCACAAGCCGCAACGTTTCAATCATGGTTATCAGGCTACCTTGCGCAATAACCCCTGAGTGTTTTGCCGCATCGTATGGGCCACCATAAAATAGCCGATAAAGGCGACAAACGCGGCACCCGAAGCCGGGCCCAGCAGCCAGACATACGGGTGTAACCGCCCGTCAACACCAAACAACTGCTGCTGAATAACAAACAAGGTGACATCACTGACCAAAGCTGCCACAAAACCGGCTAGCGCCCCCAGTAACAAAAACTCATACAGGGTTGCCAGTTTAATCAATCTTCCCCTTGCTCCCAGAGTGCGCAGGATCACCACTTCCTGCATGCGCTCGGCCAGACTTGCCTGGACCTGAGATATCAGCACTAGCGCACCACTGATAAGTACAATGGACAGCACAAAGCCAATTGCCAGAGACACCTGCGCTATCATTGATTGCACCTGAGCAATGTTGTTCTTTATGTCTATCATACTGACAGTCGGGTACTGCAATAACTTACGGCTGATAGGGCGAACATGGCTATCTTCCAGTTTAGCTGCCGTAAAATAGGTCACTGGCAGACGCTGTGCCATCGCAGAGTTAAAAATCATCACGAAGTTGGGCTTGAGTGTGCCCCAGTCCACACTGCGAATACTGGTTACTTTCGCTTCAAAAGTCTGGGTATTGACCAAAAAGGTCAGGGTGTCGCCCAGCTCAATGCCAACCCGCTCGGCAGTGCCTTCAAACACCGACACCTGTAACTCATCCGTTTGTTCAAACCATTGCCCTTCAAGAATTTCGTTGCCATCCGGTAAAGTGTCAGTCCAGGTCAAATTAAGCTCACGGCCAACGCCACTGCGGGCATCTTCTTGCTGCTCCTCGCCCTCCTGTTTGGACAACCGACGTGCAAACGCTTCCCCATTCAGGGCATTGACCCGCCCCCGGAAGACCGGATAAAACGCCTCGTGGTGAATGTTCTGCTCAGCAAAGAATTGCTTAAACTGGTCAACATCACGCTCACCAATGTTGATCAAAAACGCGTTGGGCGCATCCTCAGGTACTTGCATTTGCCAGTCGGAGATCATGTCGTTTTTAAGTACAAACAAAAACAACATCAGCTTGATGGCAAGCGCAAAGCTGATCAGCTGAACGGCATTCGCGTTGGCCCGCTTTTGCAAGGTTGCAATCGCCAGCGACCAGCTGTTACCCGGGCTCAGGCCCAGCTTACGGCCCGCGCTGAAAAACAGCCGGGATAACCCAAACAGCACGCCCATTAGTGTCGCGGTACCTGCGAACAGCAGTAGCGTGGTCTTAATGTCGCCACTGAACAGCCACATCAGCATAAAGATGGTGCCTACCGACAGCGCCATATGCACCCGGCTTACGGCCAGCTTGTCACCCAGGCTTCTTCTGAGTACCCGCAAAGGTGGGATATCAAACAAGTCCAGCAAAGGCTTGAGTGAGAACATCAGAGCGCATACAACACCAATGGCAATCGACAGCAACCAGGGTCTTGGCCCGGCCGCGGGCAACTCATTGGCGACAAACTGGGTGAGATAATCAACCGCGACTTCCTGAAGCCCATAACCAATCGCCAGGCCAATCAACAGCGAGCTGACGGTCACAAGCGACAGGTGCATCAGGAAAATACGTTTGATGGTACGACGACTGCCGCCCAGCGTTTTCATCATGGCAACCGGGTCGTACTGACGTTCACAATAACGTTTTGCAGATACCGCCATGGCCACGGCGGCCAGCATAATGCCAAACAAACCAGCCAGTAGTAAGAACCGCTCTGAGCGCTCCAGATTTTCTCCCAAAGGAGACTGGCGGTCTTTGATCCCTTGCCAGCTTTGGTTTTCTCTGAGCTGAGGCTTTAGCCACACATAATAGTCTTTGAGCAGCTGCTCATCCCCTGCAAACAGCAGCCGGTAAAACACGTCACTGCCGGGCTGTATAGCTTGTGTCGCAGGAATATCCGCAATGTTTAATAACACGCGTTTGTTACCTGCCAGGGAGAAAAACGCGGCATCGGGCTCTTGCACCAGCACTTTAGTGACGCTAAACATGCCCGCGCCAATTTCAACCTGATCACCGACTGTGAGCCCAAGCGTATAAAACAGTCCCTCACTGAGCCAGGCTTCCCCCTGAGCGGGCGCCGCTGCAACCTCGTATTGCTCCCCCTCAAGAGCGTCTTTAAGGGTGATTTTACCGCGCAACGGGTGACTGTCGCTGACCGCTTTAATTGACCCCAAAACCAGCTCATCGCCTGCGAACAACATAGAGTCAAAATAGATGTTTTGCGCCGTTCTGAGACCCAAGTCCTGCGCTACTTTAAGATAGTTTTCATCCAGTTCATGGTTACTGGACAGACGACGATCTGCCGCGATGAAGTCCGCAGACTTTTGTTCGATATTGAGTCGGATCCGCTCGGTCACTGAGCTTAAACTAAACACTGTCAGTACCGCCAATGAGATGGCTGCAAAAATGATGGTCAGCTCACCTCGACGCAACTCGCGAAAAAATAACCTCAGCGCCAGTTTAGCCCACATGTACTGCTACTCCTTCTCCGTCACGGATCTTTGCCAGCTGACCACCCTCGATATGAATGATACGATCACATTGTTTCGCCAGATCCTCATCATGCGTCACCAAAATGAGCGTAGTGCCGTGCTGCTTGTTCAGATCAAACAACAAGCTTTCAATTAAATGACCGTTTTTAGAGTCCAGATTGGCCGAAGGCTCATCGGCAAAGAGGATTTTTGGCGTACCGATGAATGCACGCGCAATAGCCACACGTTGCTGTTCGCCGCCGGAAAGCTGTGAGGGATAATGCCCTACCCGGTGTGCTAACCCGACTTTTTCAAGCAGAGCCTGGGCCTGCTCTTTGGCATTTTTTTCACCAGCCAGTTCTGCAGGTAGCATCACATTTTCCAGCGCAGTCAGACTTTGTACCAACATAAATGACTGAAATACAAAGCCGACTTTTTCAGCTCTGAGGCGCGCTCGCTGCTCTTCATTGAGACGGTGAAGCGCTTCACCATCGAGATAGACTTCTCCCTTACTGGCAATGTCGAGCCCAGCCAGCAAGCTGAGTAAGGTTGATTTACCCGAGCCAGAAGTGCCAACCACTGCCACCGACTCCCCTGACTTGACAGAAAAATTGATATCGCTAAGGATAGTGAGGTCACCCTCAAAGGTACTGACGGTTTTACCCAACTCCTTAACCTGAATGATATTTAACTGAGAAAGCACTGACATGATGCGATTTTTCCTACAACTGGTGGTATTGATCTTCGGCACACTTTGCGTATTAAAAGCAAGCGCCAACGATACCAAAATTATGATCATTGGTGATAGCTTAAGCGCCGGTTATGGTCTCAAACAAGCACCGTCCTGGGTTAATTTGTTACAAAATAAATACGAGACAGAGCAAAAAGCGATCACTTTGGTCAATACCAGTGTCTCGGGACAAACCACAGATAATGCGCTGCTGACCATAGACAAACAACTTGAAAGCCACCGGCCAAGCCATGTACTCATAGAGCTGGGCGCCAACGATGGCCTGCGCGGGTTTCCACCTAAGCTGATCCGCAAACATTTACGCGAGCTGGTCGAAAAAAGCCAGGCCAGTGGTGCCCACGTCGCGCTGATGCAGATCCAGATCCCACCCAACTATGGCAAACGCTACAGCACTTTGTTTGCCGACAGTTACCCGCTGGTGTCTCAGCAAACTGAGGCTTATCTGATGGATTACTTTATGCTGCCCGTCGCGGCAGATCGCAGTCTGATGCAAAACGACAACCTGCACCCCAATGCCAAAGCCCAGCCCGTTATCCGCGATTTTATGTATGAGCGCATCGCCAGGTGGCTTGCACACACCGCAAAGTAGCCAACTTCTTTGCCTTCATAATGGTGAGCTTGATCTACATTACATCGAAAAAGTAGGTCAAGCCTGCCTGCCGTCGCTGACTTTATCCGAATTATGACCCTTCGAAAGCAACCTATCTCAGAAATATTTCTTTCATTTAACGCAACTCTCACTTCGTCATTTTTTTCACTGAAATAGCAAAAACAATAACTTGGGAAGACACCTTCCAAGTGGTTATTGCAAACTAAAAATAATAATTTAATAAACCCAAAAGATACCCCAAATAAACATTTGCAACAATTTATTAAAAAAATTATCATAAGCCATCGGTTAAGAGCTTAGACTCTTTAATCTAAATAATACTGTAATAGATAAGGATCATTGTATGAAACGCCTTGGCACTTTACTTGGCGCGGGTTCACTGGTACTGAGCTGTACGCAGGCCTCAGCCACCATCGAATCCCATCCGCTTCTGAATCAACAGCACCTGTGGGGTCAGTTACCAACAGCAAACTCAGCGAGCATTCAGGAAACTTCCAACTTAGCGCGACATGCAGATGCCGGGCTGTCTTATCGACTAGAGAAAGTGGTCGGTGCACAGCCTCAATATGAGCACTACCAAGCTTATTTTCAGGGCAAACCGGTGCTGGACAGCACTCTGGTGATTGCGCGCAAC
The DNA here is from genome assembly GCF_004212645.1 of Pseudoalteromonas rubra. Lineage (GTDB taxonomy): Bacteria > Pseudomonadota > Gammaproteobacteria > Enterobacterales > Alteromonadaceae > Pseudoalteromonas > Pseudoalteromonas rubra_G. The sequence continues at coordinate 114,883 of NZ_PPUZ01000039.1, forward strand.
GCCAAAGGCGAAATAGTCCAGAGTATGGGGAAATTACTCAGTGGCAGTATAGAACTGGCGAACAAAGCCTCGGCACTTCAACAGGACCCTCTATTACATATCTCAGCACTGTATGAGGGGAAGCAACCACAAATAGAAAAATCGGCCCAGGCTTACGTCCTTAATCAAGGTCAGTTGTTGAGCGTCACTGTTTTAGACATAAACCATGAAGGTCATCGAGAACAACTGGTGTTGGATAATGCCAACGGTAACTTGATGCAACGCCGGTCGTCCAATTCATTTTTCTCACCAACGCTCACAAACGACTACGTGGCTGGCGGCGCAATAGGCGGTAACGAAAAACTGGGCGCCATTTGCTACTCGCCGCAGCCGGACAGCATGCAGGCGTGTACAGAATATCGCTTTGATGAATATACCCCGATGGGCGCTCGATTGCAGTTTTCAGACACAGATCCCAATGCTATTTTTGCTAAATTTAGCGGTTTCCCTCTTGTCGTGAAGAAGGATGGGGATACCTGTCGACTGGAAAACCCTTATCTCAGCACTTTTGATGCCAGGGACAGCAATGCCCAAACGGTTTCTTACCCTTGCGGTACAAACAATGAAAATTTTGACTCTGCGGCTGTAACTCAAAACTTTAGCACCTGGTTTACCTACAGCCATGCCAGCGAAGCACACTTCAATGCCGGGCTGGTCATGCAATATTTTCATAAGCAGTTTGCCGAGCTGTACCCGTCACAATCCTCAGATTGTGACACCAATGGTTACTGCATAAAACCGCTCAAGCAAAAGGTCCATAGCAATACCATTTATGGTACCAACAAAGCATTCTGGGATGGCGAATACGTCAACTATGGCTCTGGTGATGGCTTCGATTTTTATTCACTCGCAACCTTGGGCATAGCGGCCCATGAAATTGGCCATGCCATTAATAGCTGGAATGCCGGGATAGGCTCTGATGGCATTGATGGCGCGATCAATGAAGGTTTTTCAGATCTGGTGACTATCGCAGTCATGGATTACTTTGAACACAACGCGAGCGGTCCATATACTCAGTCAGAGGCCTTTGTTAAGCAATTTCAGGATCAGGCCGGTCAATATAATCAAAACCGCAAATGGTGGTTTGGCTGGGACGCCATTTATCAGGATAATGGCGTACGTTTCTATGAATTACCTTCCTGGGATGGCACCAGTATCAACCATGTTGCTGACTTTTCACTGGCCAAAACAGAGCATGCCAATGGCGGCGTATTACGCAAAGCGTTTTATGAGTTGGTAAAAACTAAACAATGGTCAATTCAAGACGCGTTTAAGGTCTTTTTACGCGCAAATACCGCGGGCTGTATGTTTCCAAACATGAGCATGGACGAATTTGGCTATTGCGTAGCACAGCAGAGCGTGCACATTGATATCGCAGACAAGAGCGCTGCGCAGCGCAAAGAGGATGTCGTTGATGCCTTGCTTGGTGTCGGTATCGTCGCAGACAGCAACCTATCCAACCTGGAAGCCAATACTCAGGTCAGTTATGATGAGCTAAGTTATGACATCAGCCACTTAAACGCCGATGCGATTGAGCAAATTAGTGCACACTGGGGGGATGGTACAAGTAGTGTTTGGCGTAACAGCGACAATCAGCCTATTTACCCATTTTTGCAAAAGGTACATAAGCTCCCCGTCAATACAATGGCCAGAGCTGCAATCAGTGTCACGCTGACTGGAGGAGATACTCGCTCGGCTTATCGCCACTTTTTCAGCCGTCCAGCCAATGTAAACTGTCCACCCTATCTGAATACGCCAAAAGTACACACGAGTAGCCTGAAGATAGCCAATCAAGAGATAACATCCATATCGAACGATTACACTTCTGCTGTTGATACTCGTATTCCATTGGCTAAAAAACGCCTTTACAGCTTGACGTTCGATAAAGATTTAAGCGGGAAAAAGTTAACCGTTTTATATGATTTCAATAAAAATGGCGAATTTGCTTACACTGAACACTTGCTCGACGACGTGACTATCTCTGGCAACACCGCTTCTTTTGAGCTCAACAACAGTGTACCTTCAGGCATTGGTCTGATGCGGGTTGCTATTGCAGATGTTGACTATTCTTTCATCGACGGCTGTGGTGTTGTTGATGATGGTCAGGTCATTGACGTGATAATCGACGCGGACTCGCCTGACTTACCCATCATTGCCGATTTCACCTATCAATTGTTAGATGGAAATCGCGTGAAATTCACCAATAACAGCACCGCGAATCAAGCCAAGCAGCCAAACTACAGCTGGCACTTTGGTTTTGACAATCAATCTAGCAGTGCAGAAAATCCAACGGTGCAATTTCCACAGGAAGGGGGAACCTTCAACGTGTCACTAACAACTCACTATCAAGACAACAGTGACAGTGATACGACCACCCAGACACTGACCTTACAGCCTGTATCAAGCTGTAGTGCAAACATCACCGATCCGAGTAATGCCGGCGTGATCTACATCGACAAGCTGACATTGAACTACTATTCGACCGTACTGCGAGATGTCACTCAAGTGGGAGGCCAAAATGGTAGCGGATATAACTACACAGAACTCAACGACTTTTCACGGTCTGACAATAGCTATTTAACTGTGGTCGGCTCAACCAATTTTATGCCCCGTACAACCATAGATAACTTGTATGGCAATAATCAGATCGGCGCACGTTTCAGTGTTTGGATAGATAAAAACCACGATGATACCTTTACCAAGGACGAAGGCCATAATGGGTCTAACGACTATAGCTATGACTACTACACGACAGACTGCCATTCTCGTAATGATGGCCAGGAGTATTGCCGTGTCACGTCAAGTAAAATAATCCGCCTGCCTTGGGTTTCTAGAGATAAATTGTTCACGTTGAGAGCCAAATTTGAGGAAAATCCTCAATATCCCCTAAAGCAGGATGCTTGTAAATCCTTCGATTATGGAGAAGTCGAAGACATTCAATTCAAAATTACTAGATGGTAATTAATACCTTGTGCTCGCAGTTAGGTAGATAGGGCAAAGCCCTATCTACGAGCCTTTTCAAAAACAAATTAAAAGGAAAATTGTATGAAACTGGTTAGCCTAGCAGTCGCCGCTGCTTTGGGAGGAGCGTCTTTTGCCTCTGTATCAGCGCCAATGGTGTCAAAAGTCGAGAGCCTCCCTCAGCACATCGCTGAATTTCAACAACTCAGTGAATTGGAACAAGCTAAACAACGTTTGGCTAGACATGGGATCACGGAAAAAAACCGCCCTTTCCTGTTTCGCTCCATGCGAGAAACCATTAACAAAAGAAAGCTGCGTGCTCAAACCGCTGACATTATGAGCGAGGCGCAAATGTCGACCGCAGACTGTAGCACCGGCAAGCTGTGCTCATTTTTCAAGCATATGGGCATACGCTCAATGACACGCAAAGATGGTCAGGAATATCTGGTGTTGACCGCTGTCAACAGTGAGCTCAGTACAACCTACTACACTTTGATTGACCTGACACTCATGAATGAGAAAGGTGAAGAGCTCGTAATGCCTAGCTTCACCGAGTATTTCGGTCAGGGTACCGCTGATGAGCCACAAAAACGGGTCAGCGTCGCTTCATTAGGTCGAATGGAAGATGTACTCCCTAAACTGGTTAATTCAGAGCGTATTTTTGCCGACGCTTACGTCACAGTTTCCTATCAGGGACCAAATGGTGACACCATCACAGAAAACCGCAGTTCAGTGATTGAATACTCTCCTGAAACCCTGCTTGCCGATCTCGGGGTGTATAAAACATCTGGTACCGCAACACACCTAGCGGCGATGCAGGCGAACACAGCGGGTATCGCTTCAACGTTGCCACCAGGCTATGGCCGCAATCCAAACGCCATCTTGGAAAATGATGTGATCCACCCGGTAGATGTCAAAGAGCGTAATGAGGCCGATCCAAGCCTTAATCGAATCAAAGTCTGTCTCAACCGTAAGTACAACGACTGCGATTACGAGGCAATGTATGATCCAGGCACACCCAACGATCAGTTAAAGCTATTGATCCCATTCAGCGGTTATCGCGAAGTAATGGGAGAAGTAAAGAAAATCTATACACCTGATTTTCACCAACTGGCAGTCACATACGACGACAATACCGGCGTTGGTACCAAGAAATTGGTTACTGATGATAAAAACCAGCCTGTTGTCGAAAAGCCCGATAGCATTCATTACGGCTCTGAAATCTTTATCCAAACTCGCGAAGGCGGTGGCGCATCACGGATCGGTGATGATTATCAAGGCTCAGACTCCGTCAATTTATTCTCTGACTATCTGACACTGAGAAAAGGGGTGAAAACCGTCGGTGGCAACGAGTATCCGTACACCCGCATTTCCTGGAACATTCCCAGAAACATGGGCGTATTTGGCGATGCCACCTTGTACGGTCGCTACCAAGATGCTCATTGGATCATGAACCTGGCCGTTGAAGTGGAGCAAATACGTCGTAACCGTCCTATGATCCGCCACTTAACCTATGTGATCGGCAGCTCAGACATGCCAGAAAGTAACTGGAAGGACATCAAACACCCGCCAATGCAAGTGGTTTACAGTTGTCTGGCGAAAGGTTCAATGATCACGCTCGCAAATGGCAAGCACCTGCCCATTGAGCATCTGAGCGTCGGCGACACCGTTCTGGGTGCCAGCCAGTTTGCACCTGATCAGCACATGCCTCTTGAAATTGAAGATATCTCAGTCGGTGTTGAACTGATCCCTATGGTTAAGCTGACGACCGCCAGTGGCAAAACTTTGCTGCTGACCGAATCGCACCCAGTTGTGACGGTTTCCGGACTGTCGGCTTGGGCAAACAAGATCAAAACTGGCGATCAGATCCGCACTGAAAGTGGTGTTGAGATGATCACAGCCATTGAGGAAGTGAAATACAACGACAACGTATACAACCTCAAGCTGAAGCGCGCTGCTACAGACGAGACCCATGTTACAGGCGAAACCTTCACCATGTTCGCAAATGGCTTACAAGTCGGCGACCTGGCAATGCAAGGTGACAATGAGTTCTCGAACGGTGAAGTGACCACTCAGGATGTACTCAACAACCTGCCGGAAGCTTGGCACCAGGATTACTTAAACAGCCTTAAAGACTAAGGAACAAGCGAACAGAGGCCCATCGGGCCTCTCATGGAGAGACTAAATATGAATTATATTAAACTCATTCAAGTCACACTGGCCTGTGCGACTTTGCCAGCACTTGCCGCATCACAGGCGCTACCGACCAAACTGAGTGAAATACATGGTCAGGCTGCCACATCGAGCGCTGTTGATCTGGCCCCGCTCGGAACTGCCTTTCAAAGTAAGGGAGATATTTTGCTAGGGCTCAAGTCTGTCAGTGGTCAGACTGTTGAGCATCTCGGTAATACCAATATTGATTTTCGTGTTGGTGTTGACTTGAGTTACCAGCAAGCTTTGAAGTTGATTGACGGAAAAGTCGATGCTGGTTTTAAATTTCCTGCGGTACGTGTTGATGCTGGCGCCAACTATGCCAAGGATATCAGCGCCGATAAATACACCGGCACTTATACCGTGTATTCGTCGATCAAGCCCAAATCACGCATTCTGATGCCACTCACAGATGCTGGTTACCAGCCAACGCAGGCGGCACTGGACCTCGCGCAAGCATACCCAGGCAACAAAGCCGCCAACCTGGGAGACGGCTTCATTCAGGGCTTTGCCTATGGCTCCAACGTGGTGATCAACATGAAGATTGATTATCGCAATGAATCCGATAAACGCACTATCGGTGGCTACCTGAGCGTTGACTGGATCGGTAAGGTAAAAGTCGATGGTCAGCTACAAAAGATAGACGACAAAACACGTCAGTCGGTCAAAATTACCATTAGTGGTTACCAAAGTGGCGGCGATCCTAACCGCCTGCTGGACATCATACCCAACGGTATTATGCAGTGTACTCTGTTAAACCCGCAGCCGTGTTTCAACCTGTTTGAGTCAGCCGTCAACTACCTGAAAACTGACTACATCAACCAGTTTAACTCTTTAGACGACTACAACGTGACAGATACTTATGTCGCTCAGTACCTGGACTCAGGAGCAAGCCTGCAACAGCTGATCCCAGCACAAGGTTATGAGGCAGTTAACTATCTGACCAAAATTGTGGTCAAAGAGCTCACCGCTCGTTGGATAGAAGAGCGCCTGACATATCGTCGCGCGAAAAACTTACAACGCTATTATGCCGCCCAATTCACAGCAGAGCAGCTGAATCAATTATCGCAAATAGAGTCAGACAGTCGCGCCAATGCCAACCTGTTTGCCGATCTGGTCGATTATTGTGAACGCAACCCAGAGGGTAACTACTGCATTGATTACGAAGCCGCAAACCTGGGTTACTACCGTGACTACAGTGACTATAGCGATGTTTTAAAGTAAGGATACGCACCATGACTATGTTAACTAAACTATCAAAGGTTGCCCTACTGTGTGGCCTGTCGGCTACAGCCAACTACACCATGGCCAACCCAATTGAACAAGCCAGCTTTAACGAGCTGGGTGATATGCTCACAGTGACCGAAGCAAAAGGTCGCTACGACTGGCTTAAAAAGTGTTATGACGGACTATTGGTTGAAATGTGGGAGCAAATGTATGACTCACGTGAAATCATCAGTAAAGAGGAAAAGCTCAAGCAGTTAAAGCAACTTTGGCTGTCCGATGCTGCCCTTGCAGCAGGTAAGGCACAGTACCCGACCTTCGCCAACGAAGATTTCAGTAACCCCTATAACTGGTATGCGGGCACCAGTGCTGAACAGGCTTGTTCTACCATGCCACCCGAGTACCGGGCGATTGCACTCAAGACCACCGTTTTATCTCACCACTACTGTGAAAACCGCAGCTTCGATAACGAGTGGGAATGGATAGAGCAAGTCAAAGTAGATAACTTTGTTCACACTTCGGGAACTACTGCACATACGCTAGTTTCGGGCAAAGTACTTAATTTGCGCGCGAATCGTGATGCAAGTGTCGAGATTAAGCCCGGCTTGCTCGACCCTAACTATCCCACTTTATTTGCTGTGCGTGTATGGGTGGACTGGGATCACAACGGCCAATTTGACAACGACGAACTGGTCCACAATTCAACGACAGGTGCCACAGTGAAGTTTACTTTACCTGTACCTGCGAATACCCCTGAAGGGGTGACTGCCATGCGAGTCGCACTCGATGCCGGTGGCGGTTCAAACAACGCATGTACCAATATTCAGTACGGCGAAGTTGAAGACTATTTGCTAACGGTTCGTTAAGGAAAGATGATATGAAACCAGTCTATTTATCTGTACTTGCAATGGCATTTGCAGGACAGGGCCTAGCTGCTGAGCAAGCTAGCGCTGAAATTTCAAGCTCAAATGTATCTGGCTCAGTAATATCGGGTCTGATCAATGACCATGTGGCGATTGGTACCGCGTACGACAGCCAGAAAAAACGCTTTTTGAATGTGCAGCCGGTCGCCGGTGTCATTGATGAAAGCTACGGCAATACGGAGCTAAAGTTTAAAACCGGTATTGATATGAGTTACGACGATGTACTCAATACACTCAACGGTAGCGTCGATGTAGATGTAAACTTTCCCGTTGTGCGCGTCTCCGCCGGGGCTTCTTTAGCCAAAGAGATGGCATCCAGTTCATACTCAAGTTCTTATACTTTCAGCGCGTCCAGCACGCCGAAAAAACGTCTCTACCTACCCGAGAACCAGAACACTGGGTATACCCTCAGTAGTGTAGGTCAAGCAGTCGCTGACAACCATCAGGCCAAAATGCAAACCCTGGTTGGCGATGAATTTGTAACCGGTATCGAATACGGCGCAAACGTGCTGGTCAACCTTAAGATCGATTACGGTAGCAACAAAGACAAGTCTGATATTGGTGGTTATCTGGATGTCGACTTATATGGTGGCGTCTTTAATGTCGGCGGACAGTTGAGATATCTTAAAGATGAAACTAAGTCGTCAGTCAAGATCACAGTACGGGCAATCCAGCACGGAGGCGATCCTAAGCAACTGCTAACCATTATCCCTAATAACATCATCACGTGTTCACTGGACAACCCGAAGCCTTGCTTTGATATGTTCTATGAAGCCGTGAAGTATGCCAAATCAGGGTTCAAGTCGCAGCTAAACTCATTGAGTGACTATAATGTCGTGCGCTACTACACCACACGTTATGAGAACTCCTCACTGCCGCTGCGTGCACTGGTACCTGAATATCAGGTAGTCAGAAACGCAACCAAATGGTTGATCAGCGAACTTGAGGATGACTTTAAGCAGGCCATTTTGGATGAGCAACGCGCACAAAACCTGCTAAACAGCTACTATGCGTATCTGCCTGACGCACAACGTACTGCAGTACAGAGAATTAAAGATCTGGCATACAACAACGCCTGGTTCTTTTTCAATGCAGCACAGTTTTGTCGCGACAACCCATTTGGCTATGCCTGTGAGAACAAAGTCCAGGAGATGAAAACCGCATGTGAGCAACGTGGCAATGCTTGCCCGGCATCTTACGATGTAACTCAACTCCAGCTACCCAGCAGTGATGAGTTTGACTGGAAGCAATGTGAACTTGCACGCCAGGAGGCCGTCAGAGCTGGCATCGTCAGCGAAGAGGACAGCGCCCGTTTTAGAAACATGCGCTGGGCACCCACCTTCATTGATGTCACAGCCCCGGCCCGCGGGATCCTGAACTGGCGTTTATGTGAAGGTGCACTGACCACCTACGGTACGGCATTTGCGCAATAACCTGCCATACTTAATCGCAATGTGCCTGTGCACATTGCGATTTCTATTCAGGGAGCGGATATGAAAAGCTTTTTATCAGTTCTGGCGCTAAGCTGCTCATTCGCAGCACATAGCCAAATTTACTACAGCGAACAAGTCGGGCCTAACGATCTTGGCCGGGCATTTGACCCCACGATGCATCAACTGAACAATGCCTGTTTGCAAGGTACACCGGTGCAACATTCAGAGTTCAGTGGCAGCCTGGATTACTTTCAGCGCGTTGACGAAACCTTCATCAAGCGCCGTACTTTTGGCGAGGTTCACGGTGGCGTTAACCTGTTCATTATTGCCGGCAGTGTTTCAACCTCAATGACACACCGCAATGCCACCGACCAGCGTACCTTAACGTCGCAGTTGCACCTCAAGTTTGAAGAGGGCTACAGCACGCTGGAAGATCGCCAGGTAAAACCGGGGGTTGACCTGAAAAATTGTGGCAGTCATTTTGTCTATCAGGTGAACTACGGACGCGACTTGTTCGTCAACACCCGACTGCACTTCAAAACCGAGGAAGATTACAAACGGTTTGTGATCAAAATTAAGATACGTTTGTTGTTTTTCAAAAAAACCATCACCAAAGTCAAAGAAATCGAAAAGTATGCCGAAAACGCGGTATTCAGCGTAGACGTCAACTCCAACGGGCCCTTACCGGCAAAGCTGCAGCAGCAACTGAACGAGCAACCCACGTATTGTCGCGGTGGTAACATTACCCCATGTCTGCAAACCCTGCAAAACCTGGTGTCTTACAGCTTTGACCCCAATGGCCTGATGCTGGATTTGGCTGACCTGGACAAAGTGCCCCGAAGTTTTGTAGTAAAAAGCTATCAGGACTCTGGTCACTATGGCGCAGCCGACTGGGAGTCGGTAATGAGTAACACTTTATATGAACCGACCTGGCGTTGGGCGGAACATCAATACGGTGAAGCAGTCAGACACTTAGAGCGTACCAAGGCGTTTCTGAGCGTTGCCAGTGAAGCTGAAAAGCCAGCACTGGAGGCCCAATATGAAGCGGCTCAGATTGCACTGAGTGATGCCGAAATGCTACGTCAAACTTGTCTGGCTTCTCCCTGGTTAAGTCAGTGTGGTCCGTAAATAGGCATGTATTTTTCTCACTGAAATGGTTGGTTTTTTCAAGCCATTTCAGTGTGTTTTCCACTATCAATTGAATAAAATTCATATTCTACTTTGGTCCAATCCGATTGCACTCAAATTTGATTTATGTCAACGTCTGCTCAATCAACACAGAATAATTACATAACATCAACAGAGTAGTAGAAGTGATGACAACGACTATTAAACTTTCGCCAGTTGCACTGGCACTCTTTGCGTGCTCCGCCGCGATGGCCGAACAATCTAACGAACAAAACATGGAGACCATCTCAGTACTCGGTTCCAAAGTATCCAATCGGACGGCAACAGAGTCGACTTCTCCGATAGATATACTGGATACCGATCAGCTCAACAAAGGCGGCTTTACCGAATTAGGCCAGAGTCTGCAATCCATCGCCCCCTCGTTTAACTTTAGCCGAACTCAGGTTTCGGATGGCTCGGATCTGTTCCGCCCGGCAACATTGCGAGGGCTACAACCGGACCAAACATTGGTGCTGATCAACGGCAAGCGCCGCCATACTCAGGCTATCTTTGGTCTGTCTGGCACGGTGGGGGCAGGTGCAGCTGGCACAGATATGAACTCCATTCCCATGATGGCCTTAAAAAATGTCGAGATCCTCAGAGACGGCGCTGCGGCGCGCTATGGTTCAGACGCCATAGCGGGCGTTATTAACCTTTCTTTGAACGACAGCACTGGCGTCACCACCGGCTTTGTGCAGGCAGGATCGACTGGCGAGGGCGACGGGGACACCTATTCACTGGGCCTGAACCGAGGTTTTGAGCTAGGCAGTCAGGGCGGCTTTATCAATGTCTCTGTGGAATATCGCGATGCCGATGGCACCAACCGGGCCGAGCGTGATACCGGCGGCTCCTCGACCATCGCCCCGGGTAGCTTATCTGATGAGGTACGCTGGCGTCAGGGTAACTCACAGAGCGAATTTATGTCGGTATTTTATAACGCGGCACTACCGGTCGGTGACAAAGAGCTCTATTCATTCGCTGGGTTTTCGAATCGAACAGCACTGGGCAATGGCTTTTATCGCGACTTTAACCGCGCGGAGCGAAACATTCCCCAGGTGTACCCGGATGGCTTTCTGCCCAGGATAGATAACGAAGCTGAAGATCTGTCCTTCGCTGTTGGTCTCAAAGGCGATATCAACCCAGACTGGACGTTCGATGTATCCAGTGTATACGGCGAAAACCAGTACGACTATTCGTCATCCAATACCATTAATGCCTCTTATGCCGCTGAATACCTGGCAAATAATCCCAGCGCATCGGATCAGGACATTGCCAACAATGCCGGACCCAGAGGTGGCTACTCCGGTGGTTTCAGGTTCGATCAGTGGACGACCAACCTGGACATCAGCGGCATTATTGACATAGATGGTGGTGAGCCGATTTATCTGTCTGTGGGGGCCGAATATCGTAAGGAAAACTATCAGATAGTGCCGGGTGAAGTGGCGTCTTATGCATGTGGTTTATCTAACTCCGACCGCTCTTTCCCCTCTGTGATTGACGCGGAAGTGTTTGCCGACTGTGGTTTTCAGGCTTACCAGGGGCTCAGACCGGATGCAGCAAACAAAGCAGAGCGCTCCAGCCATGCTTTATATATAGAAGCTGAAACCCTGCTCAATGAAGACTGGCTGGTCAGCGCGGCGCTGCGCTACGAAGATGTGTCTGACTCAAACGATGACACCATCTGGAAGCTGGCAACCCGCTATGAATTGACCGAAGATCTGGCAGTGCGAGCGGCGGCCTCGACGGGTTTTCGGGCACCGTCCTTACAGCAGTCTGGTTACACTGCCTTCACCACCACACTAGGTGGCGATGGCTCGCTGGCAACCTCCTATACCGCAACAGCCGGCTCACCATTCCCGGCAGCTCTGGGTGTAGATGGCCTGAAGCTGGAATCTTCTGACAACTACAACCTGGGCCTGGCCTGGGATGTCAGCAGCGACCTCTCTGTTACGTTGGACTTCTATCAAATCAAGATTTACGACCGGATCAACCTGGGTAGCTTCATTGGCGTCAACAGCGATGAGCTGGAGGCTTTCCCGGCCGCCAATACTGCGCTGACCGCCACCGGGGCTGTACAGGGTAATTTTTTCTCCAACTCGCTGGATTCAACGACCCGTGGGGTGGATTTCATCGCGTCTTATTCGACGGCCGTCGCCAGTGGTGAACTGGACATTACCTTTGCCGCCAATAAAAATAAGACAGAAATTGATAAGGTTAACGCACCTGAGGGGATCCCTGAGGGCATCGTTCTGGATCAACAAAGACGCTCATTCCTGACCCATGGTCAGCCTAGAGAGCGGGCAACACTGACCTTTGATTATCAGCAAGACGACTGGAACGCCCTTCTACGCTTTAATTACTTCGGTAAAACCGAGGTCAGTTACTTTGCAGGCGGACACATTGTACTGCCAGACTTCCTGTCTCCCACCAACAGCTGGCAACAAACCAGTGTGGTTGAATCTGCCGTCCTGGTTGACGTAAATATGGGCTACCAGCTGACCGACAACATTAACCTGTCTGCCGGTATTGATAACCTGTTCGATGAAACGCCGGATGAACTGGGCGATGATGAGGTACTCAACTTCATTACCAATGGTGCTATGCGCTACCCGCTGCGCGCTTTGCCCTATGGCTTTGATGGTATGACGTACTACGCCAAGGTGAGTTTCAGCTTTTAACCATGATTGAGGGGTGATGTGAATCACCCCTCACTTTTTAGTAAAGATACGCAAGTGCATGCTTTGCACAGGTAGACTTATCACCCACCAATACTGGATGAAACTCTCTGGCTCATTTGCGCATCTTCAGCAAACTCACTCATACCGGGTCGCTTATAAAATAGGGTACGCGTGTAGTTTGAAATGGCCCAGATCACGCCGTCTCTGTCGACATCAATATTGTAAAAAGCACCAAACTTAACCAGCTCACCATTGTTCAGCGTATACACACTTTGCGGGCCATCATTACTACCGTACACACTGGCCACCAGGTAAACCTGACCACTTCCCACAGCGATATCCTTAAGTGTACACAGCTTGCCGCAGGCCAGTGATTGCTGCTCCCAGCTTACCCCATTAAACTTAAACAGCTTATCACTTTCAGTAATTGCCCAAATTTCTCCACCCAGTGCCACATCAATTTTGGTAATGACTTCGTTGTCAATTCGATAACTGCCTTCGAAGTTTTCCGTGTCATCATTGAATTTCTTTAAAGTGCCATCCCCGTTGACGCAGTAAACATGATCTACCGTGAATGAACTGACATCCGTTGCCCCCCAGCAGCCGGTCACAGGCTGCCAGTTACCGTCTTGATATCTGAATGCATTACCACTTTCAGAGACACTAAATGTCGCGCCTTCATAGTAAGCATAGCCTGGATCATCCGGTGAAGTGCCAAAATGATAATGGAAGTATCCTCCAGAAGCAGCGACCGCTTTTTGACCATAAGGCAGCGCAGCTTGTTGCCAGGCACCCAATGAGTCATCTTTTTGCACATAAGGTATGCCCTGATGATCAATCGCAACACGCACGGGTGAATTGACATGCCCTTCTGCCAATGCGCTCGCGGAAGAAAAAGTGGCCGATGCGATTATTAAAGCCCGTACTAGGTGTTTTATTTTCATTTCCTTACTCCTATAAACGGCCAGATTTAAAAAGGTACAAGCGGAACTGACGCGTAGCAAAAGCACTGCACCCAAAATCTAGCCAGCATTATTTTGGTAACATTTTTAACCATGCATGGCGATCGCAACCTTGATTTCAATCAAAGGTTTGCTTTAGTTCCTAAAATTAATACTTTTACCAAGATAACGGCCGCTCTGGTAATAAATTATCAGGCATTGAGACCACTATGAGCGAAGCTCCGAGGCGCCCGGTCAGTAGTTGAAGAGAGTTTCATTAAACACCGATATAATAAAAATGAATAATATATTCCCATGAGTTTATTCATAAACCTCATAAATATCTCACGTGAGAGTAAATATCTGCTCTCTTATTAACTACAAGCAAGCATTGATAACAAAAAACAGATAAAAAATTCGCTGCAGATAACACCCACGGGGCCATAAGGTTTAATCAGATAAAAATTAAAAAGCAACAAATACAAAAACATAGACTCTTATATTTGATGTGATCGAAGCGTTGTAATTGCTTATCTTTGCCCTGTAACTACCATTTCTTGCACGGATTTTGTGACTAATACTTATTCACTATTAACAACAACCATTCGTTATATCATAACAAAAACATCAAGAAAATATCACTTTGAAACCTATTTGACACATTTGTTAACTTTAATTATATTCACTTTCCTTCCAGCCAACCGAAGAATAAAAAATGAAGAAACTGACATTTTCGCTTATTTTAATAGGTATATTTATATCATATTGGCTTTTTTCCGGATCTGAATCAGAAGTCACCCAACCCCCATCAGTGCAAAAAGATGCGCTAATAGTGAATAAAAACGTAGATAAGGTAGCGCCTGTTGTTGTTTCCAGCTCCCCTAAGCAACAAACAGTAATTACCACAAACACAACAACAGAGCTAACGCAAGACATAGAGCGATTGCCGCTGGATATTGGGGAAATCGCATCAATCTCTGATGACGCAAGAGCCGTGTTAGTAGAGGCGGGCGTGCTGGCAAGGGATATCAGTGAAGAGGCCTATGTTGAGTTTAACCTTGCCGCCATGCAGCAACTGGAAGTCGGCGATACCTTTGACCTGACTATCCCTCAGACCACCGAAATGCACCGCGCAGAAGTCACTCAGGTGGATGTCTTTCCCAATGGTGATAAAAGCGTTTTTGCGACAGTCACCGGCTCTAATAACCGCTTTCATAATTCAGTGATGACGGTGGGCAGTGACGCAATTTACGGACAATTCACTGTCCCCTCTGGCAATTATGTTTTTGAATCCCATGGCAAGCATGGCTGGATTGCCGCCAAACGCGACCTTTATAAGAATCATGTAGAACACACGCCTCAGGCGCGTGCACCTGCTGAAGGGGCAAAAGATCTCTTTACCCCGCCCATCAACACTCAAACAACAAGTAAGAAGTAAGGAAAATCAATATGAAAAAAGCAATTTTAGCGACGGCGCTCACCTTAGCCTCTGGATTAGCTCAGGCAAACACCATAGATATTGCCATTTTATATAGTGATGAAGCAGCAGCTAAAACATCCAATATCCAGACAAAAATCAATCAGCTGATCTCGTTTTCCAATCAGGTTTACAGCCAAAACGAAATCAACCTGAGACTGAACCTGGTTGCTTCTGATTCAATTGGCAGTGCACAGGTCACAGCTGATGAAGACTGGCTAAATGCACTGACAAACAGCACATCCATCGCGCAATATCGTGATGCAAATAGTGCAGACATGGTAGCGTTACTGGGTGTTGGCTCAGCAACGGGCAGCAACCTGATCAGCTGTGGTATTGCCTGGGTTGGCCAGGGCAGCAACGGTAACCTGTATCCGTCTCAGGTCGACAAAATGTACTCTATTACCGCGGTAGATTGCGGCGCAACCACCTTTGTACATGAGCTAGGCCACAACCAGGGCTTGACGCACGCGCGCAGACAAGGGGACACCTCTGGTGGCGTATACACAGATGGCATGGGACATGGCGTTTATAATGTATTTACCAGTATCATGGCTTACCCGCATGTGTTTGGTAGCGCAACACAATACGACTACTTCTCAAACCCGAACTGGACAGCAAACGGCTATCCTTTCGGAGTTGAAGGCGAGTCATATGCCTGGAAAACCGTGAATGCAACCAAAGACGACATTGCTAATATGAAATAGCAAACAGCCTTGTTCTGCGATCAGCTAAACGGGCTTCGAGCGCTCTATAATGAGCGCTCCTTTTTGAATTAAGACCAGGTAGCGCAGAGCAAGCTCGTGTTATTTGACTTGTACTAGCTCAAGCTCATTTCCCGTCAAACAGTCCTTCTTCGTTTCGCCGTTAAACTTCCTCCCCCACGCATTTACGTCTTCTATTAAGTAAGATGCTGACGTATTTAAAATATCTAAAATCTCGTTTGGAATATCAGGGTGCAAAGAATAGTAAACCCATTGCATGTTCTTACTCGTGGTTAATATTTTGCACTTTCTCAATACCGCCAAGTGCCTAGAAACTTTTGGCTGAGAGGTCTTTTGGATCTTGTCAGTCAAATCACAAACACAAAGTTCACCACTTTGGTAAATTAACAATATTATCGTCAACCTTGTTTCGTCTGATAGACATTTAAAAAGCTGTAGTAACTTGTTGTATTTAGCTAAGTCCATTTGTTAACTCTTAATGAAAACAATGCGTAATAAGGTAAGCCAGTTCTGCTGGCTTACCTATCCAATCATTTATTTTTTAGCCATGATCACATAGTAGCCAATTTTGTTTTCTAAGAACTCCGCTGTTTCAGGGTGATCGGCAACAAACTTCTCCCATTCACTGCGCATTTCTTCACTTTCAGCTCTTAATTCCTCATAGCGCTTGTTCTTATCATCCGTGAAATTAAAAATTTCAAAATGCTCGAACCCTATCGATTCTAATTCTGAGATATTTTGACTCAAAGGCACGCTACCGGCACGACAACCGCTCACCAGTTTCAAGTTTTCTTTAATTGAATTTGGTGTATCTGCAAAGCTCACAAAGTCGGTATAAATAAAGTACCCACCTTTTTGCAACATGCGATATGCATTCGAAATAACTTCCATACGGTTTTCAGTTAAGTTAAGGACGCACTCACTAAAGATCAGATCAAACGTCGAATCAAAGTAAGGCGCTGAATGCACGTCATTAACATAAAATGATGTTTTGTCTTGAATCGATTGCTCTGCTTCAGCAAGCGTAGCATTCGCTTTTTCAATCATCTCTGCAACGAAATCAATTCCCACCACTTTTGTTGATGAAGGAACTTCTTCACTAACTCGAATAGCTGAACCGCCCATTCCACAACCCAAATCTAGAACAACTTCTGATTTTAGCTCGTTTGCAAGTTCAATGATTTTGTCAGTAGGACCTGATGGCGAAAATTTAGCATTACCCACAGCATACGGGCCGGCATCTTTCGCCGCACTCGTGTAAAAATCATGGATAGCTTGAATTTTTTCGTTAAATTTTGGCTTTTCAGCGCCGCAACAAGGTGTTGACATTGAATGTTTCCTTTATTTCTTATTTATAATTAAAAAACTCGCTAATGTGGCAATCGCCCAAAAGG
Source organism: Pseudoalteromonas rubra (assembly GCF_004212645.1). GTDB lineage: Bacteria > Pseudomonadota > Gammaproteobacteria > Enterobacterales > Alteromonadaceae > Pseudoalteromonas > Pseudoalteromonas rubra_G. Next base: position 132,056 of record NZ_PPUZ01000039.1, read on the forward strand.
AGGCTACTAAGTAAAATGTGTATTCACTCGAGAAACGGTCAACTAAGAATCCGCTTATCAAAGGGGTCATTGCAAAACCGAGGCTTTGAACTGTGCTGAGCTTACCCATAACAGTTCCCATACCGTGGCTTTTTCCGATTTGGGTTAACGCTGCCGAGGAAATCACTAAGGCTAAGGAGCTAGCTAACCCGGCCACCAGAATGGCGACAATTATCATGTATAAATGTTTGACGCTTGGTAATATGACACAAGCGAGCGTGACGACAATGCAGGCTAAACTCAACAAAACTCTGTTTTTTCCAGAATCAGCAAGCTTGCCAAACGGAACTTGAGTTAAGGCAATACTTAAATTGTACAGCGATAACAGTAAGCCGATGTATGCCGTGCCGATACCAATTTCATCAAGGTAAAAAACAAAAAATGAAATAGAATGCATCGAAAATGCAGCGGCTGAAAATCCAACCAATAACATAGCTAGAAGTATTACATTGCTATGAACAACGGCACTAGCTTCAGCATTTTTGGGCTCACTACTTGCCTTTCCTTTAAGGGGCTTCTCCGTCTCTTGTTGTTTAACAGGCTGAAGTCCAAAAGCACAGATAAGCAAAGAGATAGCAGCAAGTACAAATAAACTAGCAAAAGCGCCTACAAAACCATAATTGTCAGCAATAATACCGCCTAACAATGGTCCTATTGCATTGGCAAGAAAGACCGCGCTATTGTAATAGCCCATATACCTTCCTTCTTGGCCAGAAGGTGATAGCAAGCCTACGTAGGCCATGGCCATAGGAAGCATCATCGCAGAAGATAGACCATGAACAAGTCTTGCAGATAACAGGCCCGGATAATTAGCTGCTATAAAGTACAAACTTGCAACAACTAGATATATAACCAGACTGATCAACAGTACATTTCTTACCCCCAACCTATCTGACAAAATCCCAATTGGCGTGGCGAGCAATAACCTAACCGCATAGAAACCAAAGAATAATGTACCGAGCATAAAGCCATTGAGCCCCAAAGATGTGCCATAAGGAACCAATAATGGAGCAACAATGCCGGTACCAGTCACTAGCATCAAAACAACAAAGCACAGTACTAAAGCTGGGTGTGTGATGTTGCGTGCTTTTAATGATCCAACCATTCTCATAAGTGTTCGATCCCTAAGTACAACATCCATTGGCCGTTACTTTATAACCAATAGAGTCAATGTAGTTTTGTGTTACTTGCAACGCATCGTTGTTTGAAGAAATAGCCAACACATAACCAAGTCGATTGTAGTTATTCGTAGTTTCTACTACTTGACTATTTGGTTGCACAGTTATCTGAGACTTTAAAATTTGTTTCGAAGCTGTTTTAGGCGCAATATATTCCACTTCCCCATTTTTATCCGCTAAAAAGAACTGCACAGCAGCCGATTCAGCAATGACAGGGTGTTTTACATATGTATCAAACTCCTTGCCCATAGCGATGTGTGCACCCAACTCACTTAAACATATTCCCGTAGTATATTTGACTAATTCAGGAATATGATCGCCACCGGGTCGACCGTTAATTTCTATAATTTCTGGTCCTGACGGCGTTAATTTGAATTCGGTGTGTGTAACAACGTTATCAATCCCTACACGTTGGTGACTTTGAACAACGAGCTGTTTAATGCGTTGCTCTTGTTCACTGTCCAACTGTGCTGGCACAAAGTGGGACAGTTCAATAAAACGAGGTGAACCAGAAGTTTCTTTTTGCGTAATAGCTATAACATGAGTTACACCATTAACAGTACATGACTCAACACTGTACTCTGGACCAACAGCCATCTCTTCAATTAGTATTTCTGGATCGATACTCTGACCTACGTAATTGGTGGTGTTTGCTGTTATCTCATTGACAGCCGCACAGGCTTCCAACATGTCATCGCATTTAAAAACAAAACGGCTTCCAGCGTCATTAGATGGCTTAACGATGACAGGAAAGCGCAAAAACATTGATGCTGCCATTACCTCTTTTGAGCTTTTTACTAATTTGAACTTCAGTTTTGACAGACCATTATCGAAAAGTATTTTTCGTACCAATTTTTTGTTTCGACAATTTACGGCACCATCAACTGCAACCGGGTTACCCACTTTAAAATAATTTGCCAGCTTTGCCGCAGCTGGGACACGGTATTCATTTGTCGTGTAGAAACACGCTAACTCTACCCATGACGGCAATGCTTTGATTGCATCTATGACCGCAGCTTCATCATCAGGGTCGACATCAAGACAGTAGTCATACGTTAAGCTTTCCTTGAGTGTACATTTAGGCGACATTAGCAAAGAATAAATGTCCTGAGCTTTCAGCCAGTCAAGAAGCTCTTCTAAGCCTGCTCTGACACCAACAAATGCAACAAAGCGTCTTTTTTGAAAGTCTTGCATTAGCTACAGCACCCATCATTTTGCGTTGGCGCACAGCAGCTTTCACTCTCTAGGGGGGCTGCTAAGGATTGAAATCCTTTGCTCTGCCTTTCTAAAACTAACGCTGCTAGTTGACCTATATCATCATTCGTTAATTGTTGTTGTTTGGCTGAAATGATCGCATCAGTGATCAGCGCTTCATTATTCATAGCTAGACTGATTGCCGTTTTTGCTATCGCAATGTCTCGTGCAGTCAAACCGCAACCACATGACGATGTGGCCGATTGCTCGAATGTATTAAACAACTCAGATAATTTTTCATTATATTTCAACATATCTACTCCAATAGTTAATTAGAAACTGCTTTGTTATGAACATGATTAGTGAACTTGGCGAATAACCGTTGGTGCGCCGCCAATAAAACTGGGATAATCACGATACTCAGTAGTGCGATTGTGAGCATTCCACCACACATCGCTAAACCCAAAGGTTGCATGATTGGGCCACCGTTTCCGAAGCCATAGGCGAGTGGCAACATACCCAGAATTGTCGATATAGACGTGATAAATATTGCTCTGAGCCTAGATACAACCGCGCTAATAATATTCTCATAAACATTATTATCTGGATATTTAACCGCATTATCCTGATAACTATGAATTATCAAAATAGAACTATTAACACCTATACCAGAAAGCATAATCAACCCAATTAACGAGTTAACTGAAAATGTGCCATCAAAATAAAACAAACTAAATGATGCCCCCACCATACCAAACGGTATACAAGACAAAGCGACCAACGATAAAATTACACTCTTTAAATCTATAATTAAAACCAAAAAAACAATAATAACTGAAGCACAGAGAGCAAAAAGTAAAGAGCGAATATTATCATTTATCTCACCTTCTACACTCACAACGTTTACACCCAAACTTTGCACACCTACCCCCCCAATAACCTTGCTTATAATTTCATTGGCATTTCCAACATCTTTTGCCATCCAGAGCTCAAGCATATATACATCAGCACCATTTCTGCTGTGATAATATAAATAGTCATCGGAAGTAATAAATTTTGCCAACTGTCCAAAATTAACTGCAATACCATCCAGCCAAATTGGCAACTGCTCTATTTCGGCAATGCCACTTAAGCCATTTTGACCAACTTGAATTGATAATGGTGTATCTCCCACGTTCATATTAACGGAATATAAATACTCTTCTTTAAGAGATAGCTTTGAAAATAAAGATAAGCTTTTCTCCAAATCGCCATAGTCAAGTTCATTGCTCAAGCTAGACACCACCATCTGATTTAATTTTAGGTTTGCGATCGAAAACTTTTTAACCTTTGGATAGGGAACAACTTTTAAAACAGCAGATTCCGCTTTAAAACCTTTATATAAATCACTTACTAATTTAACACTTCTTTCATGCTCTCCGTTTGGTATATAGATTCTATAGTCAGGTTTATTTTCAACTTTAACTGATGCGCTAACCCATGGAGATATATCTACCGTATAGTCTTCATTATCTGGAACAGCCTTTTTTAACTTTTTAATTACATTGGGTGCCTGCTCGTAATTTTTCAAATGAATCGATATATAAACAACGCCTTTCCTAACGTCAGTAAATGAAAATTTTATTTCGTCTTTTAAAACTTGATCAACTCGTTCTTTAACAATAAATGCCAATTTCTGACGTTTAAATAATGGCAACTCAGTATCATTAAAAAACAAACCTACATCGACAATATTGGGGAGTGGCTGTGCTATCACATCGCGTTTAACATCATGCCAAAGTAATCCAATTGCATGGCTACACAGCCAAATGGTCAGCAATAATATGGGAGTTGTGATCCAAATATTACTGAGCAGCCTTTGAGTTTTGGGGTACAGACTGCCCGCACGACGTTTGTCTTGTTCAGCATTACCCTGATTGAAACTTGTCGTTTGCAAAAACAATTTTCCAGGAAACAGCAGGATTAACGCGGGTAAAACAAATAAGGAAAACACTATCGAGGCGAGTAGTAACACGATAATTACTATCGATAACTCTCCTATCAAAGCCTTTATAATTGGCTGAGTAAAGAGTAAAGGTAAAAACACCGCAATGCTTGTCATTGAGGTAGAAAGTACCGAACGGACAGACTCTCTTACTGCACCTATTACGGTGCGCGAATAACGTGTTGAGATCTCAGTAGATTTCAGTATAGCCAGCTTTAATCTAATTTTTTCGAGCACAAATACACAACTGTCAACCACTAAACCACTTGCAATACCAACAGCGCCCACCGACACTAAGTTAATGCCTGCATTAAACAAAAATAGCATGCACACACCAAATGTAATGGAGATTGGCATGCTGAGAGTTATCAAAATCGTCGCACTTAGCTTTCTAAAAAATATTAGCACGCTGAGCGCAGTAAATAGCATGCCGACTAATACTGCTACACCCATCTGATAAAGGCTTACACCGATGTACTTCATTGGGCTATTTAAGACGATCACCTCGCCAAGCCCATTTAGCTCTTTTGCAACAGCCGACTCAAACTGTTTGGAAATATCATACAAGTTTGTATCAGGAAGCGGCCATGCGGCTACCGCTACGACTTGCATATCGTCAACATAAAAATATCGACTTGATTCTTTCACCTGTAACTCGACGGTCGCAACATCAGACAGCTTTACTAGTCTTCCTGCACCAGAACTAAGTACAAAGTTCTCTATTTCATCAATAGTTTTTGCCGCTTGCCCAAGTGTCACTTGATATTCTGGCGCGTCACCAACGCTTCGAATCGTGCCTAAATGAGTATCAAAACGCGACTCTTTTAATTTATCAAGCACATCCTCTATACTGAGTTTGTACCTTACTAATGAATATGGGTTTACTTTTACAATAACCTCTTTTTGGTCTACTGGAGAGACATACACAGAGGAAATACCTGGAATGCTTGATAGAATGGGGGTTAGTCTTTGCTCTAAAGCAACACTCAACGCCTCACTAGACATCTTTTTAGATTTAACTGCAATATAAAGTTCCAGGCCTGCATCATAGTAATAGGTTTTGATCGGTGGATAATTGCTCGGCAGTTGAGATTGGTAAAAAGAAGCAACAGTCGCTACCTCCTTCATCGCTTCGTTTGAGCTTTTATTCCACTCAAATACAGCATAATAAGTCGTTTTACCCGGTCCATATTGTGCATCGACACGATCAACCCCTTCGATATTACGAAGGGATTTTTCCATTTTCTTTCCTACCACCTCTTTGAAAGAGCTCACATCCATATCATAGCTTGCAACTACTCTGACTGTTGGCTTGGTACTGTTAGGATATAGCGACACGGGCAGTAGCTCGACAACAAATGTGCTGAGCAACACCAAACAGAGTGTCAAACCTAATATAAATGCCCTATAAGGGTGCAGTTTTTTTGAGTAGAGATCTTGCATGCTATCCGTTCACACTTTTATAGTTGTTCTTTTACTACTGAAGGCTTTTCACCATCATTTGGAATGCGATTTGATTCGACAATGACGTTCATGTGCGTGCCATAAGCGAGTTTTACTCGAGCGTATTGGTCATCTAATTTCAAAATATCCACATGGGTCGTTTCAACAACACCATCATCGTTCAATACATACACGGCCTTCATTCCCTTTCTTAGATAACTGATGGGTATCTCCGCAACTTCATTTACGGTATTTTCCACTGTCACCTTTGCTACAGCAGAAGACAACTCTAAGCTGTTACAGTGTAAAGCTCGGCAATTTAGCTCAAACTCAACAATGTAAAATGGATTACTTTCAATAGGGCTCACGACATTGTAATCAGTCAAGGTAAAGTGCTGGCTATACTCAGTTTGCGGAAATAACTCTCCCGTAATAAGCGTCTTTCCTGATTGCAACAACGCCAACTCATTAGGAAGCATCTTGACTTCAATCTTGTACTCATCTAATGGAACTACATATGCCAACGTTCTGTTCTTTTCTACAAACTGACCTTGCCTTATCTTGGTTTGGATCACCTTGACCTCTCCAAACTCATTGTTAATAAAAACATTTCCAAATCCGGGATCAAGGATTTTTATTTCGTAAAGCGCGGCTTTATCTTCGATTACTTGCCCGTGAGTAACTGACGCATGTTTTACCAGACCGCTCACATGCGATACGATTTGATACACATCTTTATGCGCCACCATTCCGACAAAACTTCGTGAAGTCGTATTACTGAGCGCATTGACCGTTTTAACAGAAACTTCTAATTTATCCTGTTGATCCGCATAGCAAGGACTAGCATATACAACTGCCAGCCCTACTGCGTAAGGTATTATTCTAGTTAGCATTTTAAACAGCATCTTTTAAAGACACCTTCTTCAACTGGCGTTAAATTACTAAAATATAAATTATCTATTTCAGGGTTAGGATGCTTCCAATCGAAGTGAAACTCTTGTTCTTCCAACTCGAGATACTGGGTAGATTCTCGGTTAAGTAATGGCGAGCCTTTATACAATTTTAAGCGTGTTTCATACTGGATAGGATCGATGATATCTGCAAGCTCATTACGAACAACGAACTGTTGAAACTGTGATAACTCTTCCTTATCAATCCAAGGGTTATACATAATGAATGTTGGATTGAGTTTTATATTTGCGTTGTTACAAATTTCGATAGCACGCTCGATATCTTCTACGGTGATATCTTTTGCGACTATGTCTAAAACGTTTTGAGTTGGAAACTCCAATGCAGACGTAATAAATTTAACATTGCACTCGCTTAACACAGGGATCAAATCTTCCAGATCAAGAATAAAATCGACTCGTGTCGTAAAGTCGAAAGTCAACTGAGGGAACTTTTCGTGTAAAGTCTGTATTAACTCAACATTTCTTCGCTTAGCATTGAAAAAATCTGCATCCATGAAGGTTAAATGATCCATCCCTTGAGCGACCATTTGCTCTATATCATCAATAATATATTGCTCATCAACCTTCACCACCTTAGTATCGTAAGCGGCAAAAACCGAACAGTATGTACATTTATGAATGCACCCTCTAGATGTTTCTAAGCCACCTACAATCGCGCTTCTTTCGAGTAACTTTTCGACCTGAGGTTGCGGATATTTAGCCAATGGTGGAGCATAAGAGCGAAGTGGAGTTCTTATGTTATTCCTAGTAATGAGCGGATTAGGGATTGATCCGAGCTCAGCCATTTCACGCGTACAAATGCCCGCCAGGTCCAGCTCTTTACCTAATACTAAGTGATTAGCCAGACTCACAATTGGCCTCTCCCACTCTCCAACTATCGTGAAGTCAACATAATTTAAACTTAAGCGTTGCGGATTGAGCGTCGCATATTGCCCAAATGCAATCAGAATAGCGCTAGGGTTAAGTTCTTTAATTTGCAGAATAAGTTGAACGCCAGACTCAAGTGAATCGAACAATGGCATTGAAATTGCGATTACATTCGCAGCTTTAATTTTATCTTCATCAACACCATCTACATAAACATCTAATAACGTCGGGCTAAACCCTTCCGCTACCAAGGAAGTCGTTGCAGCTAGTGCAGAGATGGGTTGGTAACCACCTTCAAAAGTGGACACAATTAGAATATTCATTTCTACCTCAAAATTTTACTTAAAATGCTCATATCAACAACAAGATGACCCTGAACAGCAGCTTTCACTGCTCTCATTACTAACGCTACTTTTACGTGTATTGCGAACTGCTCTAATAACTTTTAACTGCTCAGTACCACAGCAGTTTGATTGCTCAAACTGCTGATTAAAGAAGTTAATACTTTCAAAATCGGCACCAGATAAGATTCGCTCGTACTGCTCAATGTTTTTCTCTAGCATTGAACTGCCAGAATGCGTCAACATAAAAAGTACCCCTTTGTCATTAAGTACCCTTGCAGCTTCATGAAAAAGTTCAACAACCTGGAAATGAGTCAATTGGCCAAGATCGACGCTTGAAAAAAGTACGTCTATAGAATGAGAGACAACGACTGGATTGTTGTTAAAATACTCAAGACTACGGTGCGTAAACGCCGAGAAATCGCTGAAATCATCCATTTTAAGACGCTTGAAGAGCGTTGATTGGCGATATACATCTGTTCTGAGCTCATGGTTTTGTCCGTGATAAAAGTACATATTGTCATAGCCTAGATCGTCAGCAACATCTGACATCATGCCGTAAACATCTCTTAAAACAGCTGGATCGCTCTCAATACCAATAACTTTTCCGCCAGCGCCAACTAACTTGGCAACTTTAAAAGCCAAACGACCATCGCTACACCCCAAATGTAAAAAGCGATTATTATTACTAAGTGATAAATCAAGTATATTCATCAATTCTCGCGTTAACGAATCACCTAGTAATATAGATAAACTGTTTTTCATTACGAACCTCTTAAGAAATTAATCCTGTTAAATACTCTCTTGAAACTGCAGTTGTAGGCGCCGAGAATAAAGCATGAGCCTCCCCCTGTTCGGCTAAATACCCCACTTCATCGTCGGTCCAAAACACACAGCAGTTATCAGCTATTCGCTTTGCTTGCGCTAAATTATGAGTTACCACAATGATTGAAATCTCTTTTTTTAATTCAATGAGTAACTCTTCAATTGCTTTGGATGAATATGGATCTAATGCACTGCACGGCTCATCCAGAAGTAGAATTTCTGGCTCCAGCGCCAAGGCGCGTGCGATACAAAGACGCTGTTGTTGCCCACCCGACAGCGCAAGTGCAGAGTCATCTAGCCGATTTTTCACATCGTTCCAAAGCCCAACTTTCTCTAGTGCGGCTTGCATTTTTTGATAGCGTGAGTGTTTGTCACTAATACCGTGATGCTTCAACGGGAACTCAATGTTTTTCCTAATTGAAAGTGGAAATGGTTGTGGCATTTGGAATATAGTACCAACAGTTCTTCTCAACTGAACTTTATTTAAACGACGAACACCTTTCATCGGCGTTTTTGAGGCAATACAAATCTCCCCGTCAAACGTACAGTTTTGATAATCGCAGTTAATAGCATTTATCACGTTTAATACACTTGACTTTCCACAGCCAGAAGGTCCAACAAATGCCGTTATTCTATTTTTTTCTACGTTCAGATTGATATTTTTTACTTTTTTCTCACCTGAATAGAAAACACTAACATTAGACAGAACTATTGCATGACGCTGCTTATCACACATTTTTATATTAAGTTTCACTGCATCACCCCTTCCATTTTAATATATAACATATGGAGCATATATATAACAAAATTAAAGCTCATAACAATCGCGATAAGTACAATCGCCGAAGCATATACGTTGTGATCAGCTCCTGATACATTCATCGACAAATCGAATATATGAACGGATATGCTTCTACCGGAATCCATTACTGATTCTGGTGTTCGAGTGACATAACCTGCGGTGTATAATAGAGCTGCCGTTTCCGCCAAGGCTCTGCAAACACTTAGTACAATTGTGAGGAAAATTCCCTTTGATGCCATTGGAATAACTAATTTCTTAATGCTGGCTAGCTTAGATAATCCGAGTGCACATGCGGAATATCTGAGCCTGTCTTCAACATCTTTAAAAGATTCTATACACCCAGTTATAAATAAAGGTAAAACCATTAATGCCAGAGTTAACCCGCCGGACAGTATTGAGAACCCCATACCAAGTTCAACACAAAAGAATTGATTTCCCATCAAACCAAATACAATCGAAGGTGTAGACGCTAGAATATCTAGAATAAAGTATATGAACTTGGATAGTTTTGAGTTTTTGTTGATATACTCAGAAATCAAAATAGATGCACCCAAGCCAATAGGTACAGCGACAGCAACACAAATGGAAAGTATCAATAGAGTAGACACTATAATGCTAAAAATGCCTCCCTCTCTACCTCCCATCTCAGGCATTTCGAAAAGAAAACCCGGTGAAAGGTGTTCCAATCCACCAGTAATAATAGATACAGCCATATGCGAAAACATAATCAAGCATACAATAGAGGCTGCGCTACACAGCATGTAGTTATGTAACTTTAAGTTCAGTTTTGAGATACTCATTGTGCGTCCCCTACTCGGGCGAGTGTCAACCTAGCCACAGACAAAAAAACAATAAGAACCAATAAGATGAAGCCACTAAAAAACAATGCAGAGCGATGCTCATCTACCGCGTACGCCATTTCCAAAGCTATGTTTGCAGTCAAAGTACGTACAGGCTCAAAAATTGAGTCAGGAACCGCCACAACATTACCTGTAACCATGGTGACAACCATGGTTTCTCCGATCACACGGCCAAAGCCCAATATAGATAAAGAGAAAATGGCAGGTAATTGGTTAGTCACATACAAAGGCCAAATCGCAGAATACTCGGCAATTCCAAGTGCTGAGACCTGTTGTTGGTGCTTTTTACGAACGGTTTCTAGCTGAGACTTGAATAGTGCAATCAACATGGGCGAAACCATCATTGCCAACACAATCTGTCCAGCAAATAAACTTGCACCGGGTGATTTGATCTGATTTATATAAGGAACAATATAAATCATCCCCCAAAACCCATAAAAAACTGAAGGCAACGCAGCGACAACAACAATGAATAGGTGAACTACAGGCTGAATTTTATTTGGTAAATAAAATACAATGTATATTGCGACTAACAAGCATAAGGGCACGGCAAGAGCCATAGCTCCCACACTAACCCAAATTGACCCCATCAACATAGGGACCAAACTCAGTTCGCCATCAAGCGGAAACCAACCCTGCTCAAACGACATAAGCTGCTTGATCCCAATATTACCAATAGCGAGCATAGAGTTATTTGCAAGTAAACTAAAAATCAAGCCAACACTCACAGCAATGCATATAACTGCAATAAACATCCAAGCGTACCAAGTGACTGTATACACCTTTGCTCGTACAACAAACATCATATTTATTCCGCTGGAACGAAGTTGAACGCTTCTATTAAACTGCTCTGCTGCAAAGAAAATTTAATAAATTCGTTTGTCGAGTCCTTCACATTCCCGTAAGTGACAAGGTTTAGTTCTCGGGTCATAGGGTAAGTACGCTTACGGACATTCTCCAAAGAAGGTATGTGACCGTCTGCGGAAATTAGTTTGATTGGAGCTCCATTCTCTGCCCGATATTTTGCAGCACCTATAGACACATATCCAATTGCGAACTTATTAGACTCTACTGCCTTTATACCTTGCTCATTATCGCCAATTACTATGTCAGCTTTTATTTTTGAATGTTTTATACCTAAATATGCTAAGAACAATTCAAGAGTTGATCTTCCAGCCGCCTTTGAAATAACGACAATTTCTTCGTCAGGACCGCCTAACACTTTCCAATTATTTATTTTTCCTGTGTATATATCTATGACCTGTTTTTTAGTTAAGTTACTCAGTGAATTGCTGCTGTGAGTAATTAAACTAATGCCATCAAACCCCAAAGTATAGGCCTTAAGATCTTGCTCGGATTGCTTTAAAGCTCTCGATACCATACCGATATCGCTCAAGCCGCTTCTAGAATCCATAACTCCCTTGCTAGAGCCACCCGTTTGAACGTCAACAAGTACTTTTTTTTGTTGCTGTTCATATACTCTCGCTATTTCTTGTACCACCGGAGAAACCGTTGAAGAACCAGTTATGAGCAACTTTTGCTTATCATTGGCATAGACTGAATTGGTACTCAATATGAGCGTTAAATAAAAAATTGAGTTTCTTATATTCATTATTATTCCTTGATACAACACATAAAGCACTGAAAGTTAAGCAAGCGTTGGCTTTTCTGCTTGCGCAAAGTAGTCATTTATATAACTAAGTGGCTCATTAGCCCTAAGCATTTCCAGAAATTTGGGAAGCGTTTCATAGAGATAGTTACCCACTTCAGCAAAGAACTTGGTTGATTCTTGTTCTGAACTATTAGGGACAGCAGGATCTGGGAGAATCAATCTCACTACCTGTGCTTTGAAATTAGGTAAAGGACAAACATCATCAATTGCGCCACCACACACAGCAACAACCATATCATCCTCTTTTAATTCAAAAGGTAATTGCTCTAAAGATTTAGAAGTAAGCCCTTCGGTAGGAATTTCCTTTGAGTCTAAAAAGGCTAGCGCATACTTGTTCACCATTCCACTTGATTTGCTACCTGCGCTGTAGACAGAAAACTCTTTTGGATTTAGATACTTAAATATTGATTCTGCCATTATACTTCTGGCGCTATTGGCGGTACAAAGAAAAACTATGTTCCTCGTTGACATGTTCAAAATTCCTTTCCATTCACTCTTAATTAACAAAAACAAAACAGTATAGTGTTTTTCATGCGATAAATTAGTACATAAAAAACAATAAGTAAAACACTTTTTACAACTTTAACCTAAAGAAAAATATTCCAACAACCAAAACAAAAAATCAACACAGGGAAACGTGAAAATAAATCACGTTAACAGCCATGGGCGTATTTCACTGATTCCGCTCGATCATTTCGCCGTAAACCGATTATGATTTTCTTCTCTTTTTCCAAGGCTCTTTTTGACCTGTGTGATCGGGTTGGTTCAATGGCGATTTTCTTAACCGCTCTCCTTTGAGCTCTATTTTGTGCCCGTTGTGAACTAACCGATCCAATGAGGCGTTGTATATCGTTGGGTTGTTGAGCAGGCTGTACCAGTTTGCCACCGAAACCTAGCTGGCAGTGGTGGTACTGTAAAGGTGCCGTAAAAAGCTGACCACACTGGCAAATAAAGCGGGTGTCAGATTAAAGTAAAGCTGCGCGAGACAGGGACCAAAGGTGGCGATGTAATGCGGGATCTACTCGCTGAGTCCACATCAGAGTTAGTGCACATGATGCTCAAGGCTGAGCAATTGTTAAAACAAGAAAAGCACAGCAAAAACACACTCTATAGTTTGCACTAGTCTGCTGTAGAGTGTATCGCGAAAGGAAAAAGTGCTAAGTCTTATGAATTCGATGTGAAAGTGAGTGTCGCAACGACAGTCAGATCGCAGTTTATAGTTGCTAGTCACGCAATGCACGGTAACCCATACGATAGCGATATCTTGCTGAAAACATTGCATATAATTTTTGATATGACCAACCAGCCTACGCAAGCCTGCTACGTTGACCGAGGTTACAAGGGACACATGGCGCAGCGGTATGAGATTGATATCGCATAGCAAAAACGCGGAGTTACACCATCGATTAGCGCAAACTGAAACGACACAATGCAATTGAGCCGATCATAGGACATATGAAACAGGACGGGCATCTGGGACTTTACCGATTGAAAGGGAAATTGGGTGACAAGCTAAATGCAATCCTGGCAGGTATTGGCCAGAATTGCCGAAAAATCCTCGCAACTCAGAGGCTTTTCTATGCCTGGAGTTTACAGTGGCCTATTTCAGTGAAGGTGCAGCAATTCACATACTCAGTTAGATACTAAAGTGAAGAAGCTCAAGGTAGTGCGAGCCGAGTGTACGTGCCTAACCACTTAAAAAGCGGGTTATTCAGGAGCGACTCCTTACCTGACCGAAGAAGGCTCTATGGGTAAGTTGCCCTATACACCAACAGTTTTACTACGCCTTTCCATTAGTACAACGTCACGCCAAATTTCATGCATTTTTCCAAGCTTTTCACGAACTCCAATTTGACGAAATCCATTTTTCTTGTGTAAAGCTATGCTGGCTTGGTTTTCAGGAAAAATAGCCGCTTGTAACATCCAAATATTGTGTATTTCCGACTCCTCAATCAACCGTGATAATAGCTTGTGACCTAAACCTTTTCCCTGAGCTTGGCTTGCAATATAAACGCTAACTTCAACAACTCCCGAATATACCGCTCGACCTGATACTGGAGAGAGTCCAGCCCAACCTACGACTTGATTACCTTCAATTACGACAAGACGACAAAAGCCTAATAGTGAGTTATTCCATTCATCCCAGTCTTTAGCTTGCTCTTGGAATGTTGCATTACCTGTATCAATACCTTGCTGGTAGATTTCTTTTACAGAATAAAAATCTCTTTCATCAAATTCTCGAATAATCACTATATCTCCTCGGGCAACTAGCAATCTTAATCATCTAGCGATAGCTCTTTTTTACCCTATTTCGCCTCATTATCGTACATCGTATACTTTTACCATTTATTCTAACTATATCGAAGTGTTAGGGCCCGGTAAACTGCCGTGGCTCAGGCAGTTCAGAGCATTCAAACACAGTATTCCAACACGACATAGCATTGCACGTGCTCTTAAAATAGTGGTGACTGATCCATTGGTTTTGGGCCTTGTTCAGTTGGGTCAACGAACAGCGCTCTCAGTCTGGTAAGCCAATCATTGCGTTTGATGGCAAAGCCCTACGCGGTGCCAGTAAGAAACGTGAGGTTAACTTACACTTGGTGTCCGCTTTTGACTGTGAGTCTGGTTTAACTTTGTATCAGCGTACAGTAGAAAGTAAATCCAATGAAATACCGGCACGCTCGATATTTCAGATTCTATCGTCACACTGGATGCACACATTGTCAGAAAGCGACACTCTCAGCACTGATTTCAAGCGGGGCTGATTACCTGGTTCAGGTCAAGGAAAATCAGAAAATACTCTATAAAGCAGTCACTTCATGCTTTGAAACAGCCTTTAAACAAGAGGAGAGTTTGCCTGAAGATATACAAGTCTGCAATGGTCATAGACGTCAGGAAACACACATTACTTATGCTCTGAAAGCAGACAAACTGCCTGAAGAAATAAAAGAAAAATGGCCAGAGCTTACTTCGCAGGTCTCAATCGAAAGGCACAGCAAATCCGGCCCGACAACAAAAATAGACACGTACTTTTATATTACTTCTGTCGAGCCAGGTGCACAGATGTTACAAAAAGCCATCCGCCATCATTGGCACATCTAGAACCAGCAGCATTGGGGGCTGGATGTCGTGTTTAAGGAAGATGCTTGCCAGACCAGCGAGCCGATTTCGACGGACGATATGGCACTGATCAGACGGGTAGTTCGCAATCTGGAAGAACAGCACACAGACCGTAAAGATTCGATACTTGGCAAGTGTGTTCGGCCAGTTTTAACGATGAATTCAGGGCAGAGCTTATCTTCGGTTAATGATCGTTAACGAAGTATGCTCTCACCCTGCCCAGATAGCTGTATGCCGATATGCAATTGTTGCTTTAACAGCCAGCGATGCTATTTCAGTTATGCTGGCCGCTTAAATTTGCAAACAGGATGAGCTCAGGCCCGCCTTTACCAGTCTACTAACCTGGCGAACGTGCCAACCGCTTGAGTAAACTGTGCCGGCTGAGCTTGTTTAAGCGCCATGCGCTGTTCAAATGTCATGGTTTGGGCTGTGCCCTCGTAGGCATCGCTTGCGCCGAAAAGCATTAAGCTTTCAAACTCTGAGGCCGAAAAGTTCAGCCCTTTGAGATCACTTAGACAACTGGTATCGGGTTCAGACCATACATTGTCTATAAAGCTCATCATCACTTGAGCACCGCAGGTTTCCGCTCCCTCGCTCATGTGCGAGACAAAAACTACCCCATGCTCGGTTTGCTGAAACTCTACATAACGTTGATTAATATTAGTAAAAGCAGCCTGTATCAGCGGTATATCATAGTGCGGTGTTTGTGGGTCAACATCACCGTTGATGACCAGAGTCGGCATATAGTGATGCATATTTTGATAGATAAATTGATCGCTATAGCGATTACCCCAAATGCTTTTATCAACTTCCTTTTGCAGCAGGAAGTAAGTGGGATAACAGGCCACAGCATCCCGACAGAATGCCAAACGCGCCGTTAAATCTCGATTTACGTCATTGAGTTCATTATTGCTAATTAACCGTGCAATGACACTGGAATAACCCAGCGGATCTTTGGCAGGCAGTTGGACTAACTCGCGGCCTTCTCCTCTCAATATAAACTGGTGCAAATTATTCAGCGCGACGACATCATCGCTGTTGCAACGCGCCAGGCGATAAAAAGCAGGCATTAATATTTGCTCTACCGAGCGTGTCATGGATACGGTGGCAAACGCTTGTAATTCATCGCGAATAAATGCCAGATCAGGACAATGTTCACCATTAAACACACGCTTTAGAAGCGAGCGAATTGTCTGCTCTGCCTGGCCATGAAACTTGCTGCTACACAGCGTATCCTGATCACAATAATGGCTTAACTGAGTAAAGATTTTGCCGTAGTTTTCATCCCAAAGATCTAACCCGGCCCCGGTGGCAGGAAACACGGAATCTAATATCAGACTTTGCGCGCCAGTCGGCGCCACCTGGCTAAAACGCTGCGCCCAAAATGTGCCATACGACACACCATAAACATGGCTTGGCTGCCAGTCTAATACCTTGCTTTTACCTATGACATAATCGAGATCTTTCGCGGCCGAAGTGGTATTAAACTGATATAGCCCCTCCCCCCACTGGTTATATAAGTCATCAAAACAATCTTGCCAATAGGCCTGGTAATCTTGAGAAGGTGGATTGTTACACCCCAGGTGAGTTGACCAACCTACGCCCCGGTGCTCTAGTACATATAAGTCGTAGTCATTGGTAAAGGGCGCCAGTGTACTGTCGAATTGATTAACAAAAAAGCTCCCGGAACCACCCGGCCCGCCCTGTAAAAACCAGATCTGCCCGCGACTGTTACCCGAACGTGCAGGGTGTTTTGAAACTAACACCTCAATTTGCTTGCCTGTCGGCTCTTCCCAATTCAATGGCACCTGAGCCAAAGTACATTCATTACTGCCATCACGGCTTTGGAATTGACTCGGGCATGACCCCCAGTCAAATGCTAAATATTGATTAAAGCTCGACTTAACCGGGTTATTTGCCCAGCCAGAAGTGCTGGCTAAACAGCCTGTCAGCACACAGGTTTTAACTAAAAAGTGCATATTATTCCTTGCTTATACTTGTTTAATAACTACCCTAAATAAGGGACAAATCAAAGTAACACATCGAGTTAAATCAGGATATGTATGAAATTTCACCTCCATTTATTAAATTTTTCATCATTGCTAACGACAAGGGAGCCCAAGAGACACCCATACCAAAACTTATCTGCCGACCTATGAAGAAAAAGATAACGCTGGATGTCTGCGCTTTTTCTTCTGTTATCGATCACGTTTGTAGCAGTAGTTTCAAGGGGCGTGCCAGAGTCAGATGGGCATAGTCACTTGTTTTTAATTAACTTTATTTTTCACATTGAAAGGTGAATGAAAGAGGTGTGCCGGTTTTGGTACAGATGAAACAGGCGGGTGTATCAAAATTGAGACAGAGGCTTTAGAGCGCTCAGAGAAGAAGACTCAGCACTGGCAATGTTCACTGTCTGTTCCCTAATTAATGATTGGCTAAGGCGCATTTCAGAGTCCCCAAAAAACGGAGTTATGTTACTATCGCTATTGTATTTATAGTCCTTATTTTATAAGGGGTTAACTATTCACAAGGAACAGCCAATATGGATATCTCAGACACCCGATGGCGCGCTAAAACGCACGCCTCACCTGCCCACTCATATCGCTCAAATACGACTATCAGCCAGAGCAGCGCACACAGTACACAGGTGTCTGTTTCTTCACTGGCAGTGAGACTTAAAGAAGCGCAGCAAGCCATTGACGCCGCCCGTTTGACTCAGCAACCCTTGCCTCAGAACAAAAGTGCGTCAACGTGGCAAGCTCTGAACAAACAAGCAGCGACTGGCTCGGCTAAGTTCGAGTTTGAGCAACTGTCTAAATCTCAGCTGGAGACCATCGCCATGGACCCCAGTCATACCTTTTCAGAGGCCGAAAAGGTTGCCGCTTATGAACAATGGCATGCACTTGATCAACGCGCGCTGTCAGAGTTGAAGCGGCATTCACTCAAAGATGATAATGCCGCGGCATCATTTGCCACTGCGTTAGACACACATTACCAGGCGTTTTCAGATCTCGCTAAAGCGATGCTCCCCAGTAATTACATGTCGCAAGCACAGTCACACTTTGAGTCTGCGATACAAGATATGAGCCTGTCGGCGAAGGCAAAGGGCAGTGAATCTGAGCAGTACTATGCGCTTATGGTGGCAGACTTGTTTGGCGGCAATGAACCTAAAGTACAAAACGGCGCACAAGGTATGTCTTTAAACAATTTAGAGCGCAGCAATTATGAATTTTTGAACCAGCAAGACCGAGATGTGCTGGCCGACATGTATCAATATGCGGATCAAAATGACATAGATTTTACCTACATTAAAAAACTCGCCAGTGATCTTGGCAACTACAGACGGCATGACGACGGCAAGTTACTGGGTAATTTCAATGAAGGGCATTTTAATGCCGACGGCCAAAAGCTGACCGTCGGATTTACACAAAAAGATCAAGCCTCAATAGATCGCCTGACGAACAGTGGTGCCCTGCCCGGCAGTGCCCTGGACAAAGGCTTTGTGCCTTTTATCACGCAGCCCGGTTTTGGCGCGCTTTCTCACCGGGGTAGCTACCAATTTCTGGCACACATGGCAGAAGTAACGGCAGGTATGCCTGCCAGTGACTCGCCCGCGCAATTTAAAGCTTTCACTGAAGCAAATAGCGCCAGCGAGCGCTATATTATCTCCCACTCTGAAAAACGCATTTCACTCCCCGAGCCGGATGTCTCATGCAAAAACGGAGTCTGTGAGGTCACTGAAAAAGGCCGTAAAAATGGTGTAACGTTGGCGCAAAACAGCCCTGGTTTTGCACCACCGGTTGAGCTGGGCCTCGCTCAATTTGATGCCTTATATCAGCTGAAAAATGACCCAGACACGCAGAAGTTTGCCTGGTTTGAGTGGTTTTTTGACAAGTAATTTAGTGACTTTTAGCGGGTGTTTTTTGGCGAATAAGTCCAAAGGTGGGCTAAAGATCGATAAGTGAAGCTGATAATGCTGGGTGTCTTCGTGATTCGTCAGCTCAAGGTTAATGTTATGAAAAAAGCAGAACTGAGAAAAATTGTTGAAAGTTACGGGTTTAAAAAAGGTCCGTCGGTTGATAGTTCTCTTATATATTTTTATGGTATCGATGAGCGATACTCGATTGGTATAATTATATCTAACCATAAAGTTGGGGATGTACCTCAAGTTCAGTACGGTATTTATGATCGTGACCTTGCAAAGGTGTGGGGGAATGTTAGTGGCTTTAGTCTGGCTGAAGAGTATTGTTTAACAATACAGCATTCATTAAACTATCGGGTTTTGCGAGATGGTAGAGTGCTGCCTATCGAGCAAGTCTTTGATGAAAAATTTTTTAGAGCTTTCATAGAAAGCTTTATAGAAAAAAAAGATGAGTTGGTTGAGCAATATGTTGCTTCTCTAAATAGCTTTAATTACCCAGAGCCACTAATTCCTGAAGAGAACTTTTTCGAAGCACTTACCAAGAACCAAGGCGTGTACTTTGGGTTTATGTTTAAGTTGTCTAACGGTGAAAGAGTTACGCTGGATGATATTGAAGTACAAAGAGGTGAGCTAAGAAAAACGTATGGGCTAAAAGGGTTTATTAAGAGAGATTTAGCGCTTTTAGAAAGCTATATACAGAATAACAAGGATAGCCACCCAGGTTGATAGCATATTTTGTTAACTCCCACCACAAGTAAGGTTAAGGTGGTATCCATTCAAAAACGGCGCTCATCGAGCGCCTTTTTCTTGTGCATTGATGTCAGTATAGTGTCTCAATAGCACTTGTGGACTGGCATGCCGATAGGGTAATAAATTTACAAACAGGAATGTAAAATGACAGAAAAGGTAATTAAAATTAGTTTGTTGGCTCTTCTAACGGTATGTTTATTGTATTTTGGTGAGTCTAGGGCTGACTGTAATGAAAGTACAAAGGTAACATCACAAAAATTAAGCTCGCAGGCTTTTTCTGGAATTCTTGACGGTCGAGAAAAAATAGAGCTGATGGGAGGGGTTTCACATCTTGATTTCAATTATTGCATATATTTCTATGCTAGGGAATTTGGCAATCGCCGTCTTGCAAAAAGGTTAATCATTCTAGATGGTAATGACGGGAGGTATATAGGAATGTTTGACGTGGATGACAAGCCAAAGGGTATTGTTGGAAATAGTATAATTTTCGATTATCACGATGACTTAGGAAATAAAATAATAGTTGGATCCTCTGGATTTCCTAAAAATACTTATCTGGATGGTGAGCCAAAAGAGCTGTTTAAGTAAAGAGAGTAAGAAGCGTAAGGTGATATCCATTCCAAAAAGGCGTTAAGTGGGCGCCTTTTTCTGTGCAAATACGCCAGCACGCAGCATGACGCCGGTATTGCACAGGGTATCGACACCAATTCATGCTGGCTCTAGCTTCAGTATCACCCGAGTGGCTGTGTCAACTATTGTTGATGGTGCAGATCCTAAACTCTCTGATGGCAAAATTTGCTAACGGTGCGGTGACAGGCTGATTTTCAAGTCTAACTGATTATGATTTTAGCTCAGAGCTGCTTGCTGATTTCGGCAACTTTCATTTTGGAGTAGTTGCAGCTGCATATGGTTTTAATCTTGAAGGGAGTATGTTTGGGGCCGGTGCAAACCAAGTGCTCAGACAAGGGGGTGATACCCCTAGACAACTACACTTAGCAATCCCTATTTTGGCTTATAGTGGCGGTGGATACTTGTTGCCAGACTTAATATCAAGAACAGCAACCAACTTTGGATTCTCATGGGGTGATAACCCCGGTGATTCAATAAATATAATGAATGGATGGGATTACTATAATGATTAAAGATAAATTAATGAAAGTGATGTTTACTGTTACTTTAGTAAGTATTTTAGGGTGTGACTCTTCAGGGGAACATAAACCTCCCTCAAATGACAGTGTTAGAATTTTTTATAATCAAAATAAAGTACGCATTGAAGGCTTTGTTGAGTTCTGTGCTTTGCATGAAAGCGTGAAATGGCTTGGAGTTAACGACATTGATTTATCATCTAAACCAAATGAGAATATAGATAGTTTTTCTGTTACTAACACTCGGTTGGTGATGAATAACTTGGGAATAGAGTCTATTTTTTGTGCAAGGGATTATAGTAAGGTTAACGCCCCACTTGTTTCTGTAACATTGCCACTATATAACTCTGGGTTATCAGTGTCGGGGATCAGTAAAGGAGTAAAGTTCATCGTTTTTGAAAGCGCTCGTGTTAAAGAGCAGCTCAAAAATGGTGAATTAGCCTACCTTGGAGATATCGGTTGGTATATTTACTATCGAGAAAGTTAATATTAAGATTTGGCTGAGCAACCCTTAAAGTAAAACCTATTCCAAATTGGTGCTCTTTGAGCGCTTTTTTCTTTGCAATGGACGCCAGCCAGCATGGTGTTCATGAAAACAAGTGCAGACGTGTATAACCGACTAGAGCTGTGAAGACTATTGGTGCACCTATCAGTTATAGCTTAGGTACCGCGGAGCCCATCCACTCCTGGTCGTATGTAAACGATTTTTTGGTCGCATCGATTTGACCAACGTGGTCGTATCCATCGACCTCGTGATTCGGAGGGAGTGTGATATCCAGTCGCCCTTAACTGGCACAAAGTAGCAGGCTGAAATTTGCGACGAAGGCGCGCTAGCCTGCTGTTTTGAATACTTTAGTTAAAGCGCTTTTTAGATTGAAAATCACTCAATGGTTGTATTATTTAAAGAGTAGTTCCAGACTTTGTAAAAATAAAAAGCGTAACCTAACCCAAGAGTAATTATAGATATGATAATCCATAAGATTACATGGCCTATATTTCCAAAGATATCGGTATGGCATACCATTTGTCTTGGATTTCCGTTGTCATCAATGACTTTTGAACGATTAATTATAAATTTAGAGAATGAGTACGGGAAAAAGAAAGCACCAATACCAAATGTTATTAATATTAGAATAAACCAGAGTATTAAATGACCTAGAATATCTAACGTCCCTACATCTGCCTGAATTCTCACTTTTACTCCTTTTTCTATT
Organism: Pseudoalteromonas rubra; assembly: GCF_004212645.1. GTDB lineage: Bacteria > Pseudomonadota > Gammaproteobacteria > Enterobacterales > Alteromonadaceae > Pseudoalteromonas > Pseudoalteromonas rubra_G. The sequence goes on from NZ_PPUZ01000039.1 coordinate 154,383, forward strand.
TTGGCCAAACACATCAGTATTTATTGTTGAGCATTACACATAACCGCTTGTTGCACTGGTCTGCTACCTGCACGCCGTATCCGGCTGGTGTGGTTTATGCTATGGGGATTTACTTTTGATGAGTAACTTTTGTTTTGAATCGTTTGTGACTTAACCCGTTACAACGTGACTCATTCCCTGCCTGAACAACGTTATTTATGCGTATCATTAGACCCACTTTTTTCCTGTTTAGCAAGTGGTTGTGATTTCGGAACAGCATGAATATCTCTCCCTTGCACATTGCATTGACAAGATGGCCGCACCGCTATATTCATTTGCCAGACAACCATAGTGCCGTGTTCTCATAAACCACCTTATGACTACACTTCCCGGATAACGAAGTGGTTTGTATGATTTTCCTATACAACATGCTGTCGTGTGGTCCTTAGGTAGATCCCGGCTCGCAAGCGTCCGGGACGACGGGGTTGTTTGGAAGTGACGGAATGATGTGTGATTTGGTGGAGTTGTTCGTCAGATTTGCTCGGTACAAAGCACGTCTGTGCGGTGTTTAAGTAGATCCCGGCTCGCAATCGTCCGGGATGACAGGGTTGTTTGTGAATTGGCAGAGTTGTTCGTCAGATTTGCTCGTAACAACGCACTTCTGTGTGGTGTTTTAGTAGATCCCGGCTCGCAAGCGTCCGGGATGACAGGGTTGTTTGTGAATTGGTGGAGTTGTTCGTCAGATTTGCTCGGAACAAAGCACTTCTGTGTGGTGTTTTAGTAGATCCCGGCTCGCAAGCGTCCGGGATGACAGGGTTGTTTGGAAGTGGCGGTGTTGTTCGTCAGATTTGCTCGGAACAAAGCACTTCTGTGTGGTGTTTTAGTAGATCCCGGCTCGCAAGCGTCCGGGATGACGGGGCTGTTTGGAAGTGACCAGGTTGTTTGTGAATTGGTGGAGTTGTTCGTCAGATTTGCTATCAACAAAGCGCGTCTATGTGGTGTTTAAGTAGATCCCGGCTCGTACGCGTCCGGGATGACGATAGAGACTATCAGCCTTACATTTTTAACCACTCCAACCTTGTGAGTAAACAATAACTCAGCTAATGGCTAACCTGGCTATCCCCGTCTGGAAACTTCAAACAAAACACACTACCCGCTTCTGAACTGGAAACACTCAGTTCAATATCCAGTTTTTCACACAAGCGTTTAACCATAGACAACCCCATGCCCATGCCTTTGCTGTCGGGGCCTTTTACCCCCGGCTCAAACAGGGTCTTTAGCTGCTGTGGCGCGATCCCCTGCCCCGTATCCGCAACCACAAAGGTTTGTGCGCTTGCGCTGATGGTCACCACCCCACTGTGGATATGGGTAAATGCGTTGCCTACCAGGTTATTTAACAGTAATTGCAGGGCACTCGGTGCAATGGGCAGCGTGACGGAGGTTGCGACTTCAACCTCTACATCAATGTCCTTATCGGCGATTTTCTCAGCCTGATTTAAGATCACCTGCTCCACCACCGGCAGCACGCGGGTCTGTGCGGTGGTTAAGGTTTCTTCTCTGGCCAGCGCCAGCAGCACCTCAAGGCTTTGCGTGATTTGATGCTGGGCGTCTGCTATCCGGCCCACCAGCTCAGTTTGTTTGTCATCCAGCTGTGTTTGTTTAAGTAAGGTGAGCGAGCTTTGTGTTATCGCAACGGGCGTTCTTAATTCATGAGAAACGTCTCGGGTAAATGCCTGCTCTCGGCTGATAAAACGTCGTATTCTTGCCAGTGCCTGCTCCAGCGTTTTAGCAAATGCACCAATTTCATCATTGACAAATTGCCCCGAAAAATTCTGTGGCAACCGCTCAACCGGCGCATCTTCTACTATTTTAACTAAAGTATCCAGAGGCTTAACCAGGCGCTTTGCCATCATCAAAGAGACAAAAGCCAGCACCAGCGCCACAACCAGCACGCCACCAAACAAAACCAGTATAAATGTCAGCATACCGCCTTTGATCTTGCGCACCACCAGTTGCTCGCTCACCTCGGCCACTAAGTAACCGCTTGGTAGTTTCTTAAGGTGGTAATGGGCCTCGCCTTCGCCGCTAAATTCAATACGGTTTGGCTCTTGCGCAAGCATGTCCTGCACGGCTTTGGGTAAGTCCGTTAGCTTGGGGTAATACTGAATGAACGCCAGTCTGGGTTTGGCTTGCTCGCCTGCTGCAAGTTGCGTGGCAATGGTTTGGGCTTCATCGTTCAGCAATGCGTTAAAAAACCGATCTTCAATGCTATAAGCAAACAAAAAGCTCGCTGCGCCAAATAAGGCGCTAATGAACAGCGCAATTCCCACAAAAAAGGCCAGGATCCGATTGCGTAACTGAGTGGCTTTCACAGGTCGCTTATCCTTCTATATCAAGCGCAAAACCAATGCCGTGAATGGTTTTGATGATCGGACTGACAAACGGCTTATCAATGGCCTTACGAAGTTGATAGATGTGAGAGCGCAGCGCATCGGAATCGGTCGGTTCATCACCCCAAATACGGTCGCACAACTCACTGCGACTGAGTGCCCTTGGGTGATGCTCCATCAGTAAGCGCAGAATTTTAAACGGGATTGGCTGTAGCGTAACGGGTGTTTCGGCACGCTCAACTTGCTGAGTCTGACTATTGAGCGACAATGCTTGCTCACCCTCCCCCAGGCGTAGTGTGTGCTCACTGTTAAGCAGGTGCCTTCTGGCCAGAGCATTACAGCGCACCCACAGCTCTTCAAGCGCAAATGGCTTAGTCAGGTAATCGTCTGCACCTAGAGAAAAGCCACTGAGCTTGTCGTCCAGTGTATCGCGGGCTGTCAGCATGATGATGGGAATATGGCGATTGGCCTCTGTACGCAATTGCCGACAGACAGCCAATCCATCCATTTTGGGTAGCATCACATCTAGGACCACACAATCGTAAAATTGTTCCAGCGCCAGTTTCGCTCCCAACTCTCCGGTGTGTGCAAAATCCACCACCGCACCCTGTGACTCAAAATATTCGCCAATGTTGCGGCTCAGATCCTGATTATCTTCAATGAGCAGTACTTTGATTTGTGCCATCCCGGCCACCATACTAATAAACAAGTGACTATAGACTAGTGCAAGGTTCGTGAAAACAATGTGAAATACCCTTTAGTGGGTGTGCAGCCAGCGACGAACATAATCTAACGATAGATACGCGTGTTTTAATTGCAGCCAGGAGTCACGTGACTGCTGCCAGTGCCATTGCTCATCGGCTAATTTCCTGAGCGAGCTCCTATCCTGTGCGCGACTATAAAACAGCAGATCTCCCGCAGCTGTTAACTTTGGCAGCGCGTCGGCCTGCATCGTCATGGTATGTTCGATTTGTGTGCGAAGATTAAGAATTAAGGCAACTACACTGCCCGTCGGTGGCTGGCTGTCCAGTAAAGTCAGAAGCGATTGTTCCTTGCTTAATGCAGGCACCGCATTGAGCTCAGTAAACACGCTACTGAGTGTCTCGGTCAGCACCTGTCTTTGGCCCTGAGGCAGCGTACAAAACCAGCTGGTCAGTTGTTGAAGTGGCGGCGCCATCATATCTCCTGGTTAGTCCTTTGATTCGGCGCCAGTCTATCATGCCCTGCTTATTTCGTAAAAATCATGACTGCACAGTGTATAAGAGACATCATTTAGCTCGTCCATTTCACCCCGTAACCAGCCTTGTGCATGATAAAAACCATCTGCACGCGTGTTGGCCTCGGTATATAATGAAATCACTTTATGTCCTTTACTAAACAGCCAGTCACACGCAAGGCCTAGCAAAGCCTTACCCATACCCAACCCTTCATATCCAGGTAAGATAAACAGTGCCCAGATTGATCCATCCTCACCGGCTGCGGACGAAAACCCGACAATCTGCCCATTGAACTCACACACCCAGCTATTTCCCTGCCCTGCTATGTGCGCCTCGTACATCTGAGGTGTAATTTTCCCAGGATCAGACAATTTATTCTCTGTCACTTGCAGGCGGATCTCGCTCATTCTGCTGATATCTTCACGTACTGCGATCCTGCAGGTATAAGCAACTGCGTTGTTAGAAACTTCTGACATTGTCAATTCCAAAATAAATAGGTTCTTTCTTTTAAAGGATCTGGCAGTGATTGGCAAGCGCCCAGGCTTTGACCTCTCAAGCCAAGAGGAAGAGTAAGCTCAACCGGTACTGAAGAAGCAGTTATAACCTCAAAATAATATGCAGATTGTGACGTAGGCAGGCAAATTATAAAAATTGGCCCACCAGCACGGGTATAACACTAGATTTGGTGCTGAGAAGCACTAAACCAGGACAAAATACGAAGAGATTAAGCACGACTGGCTGAGCGACGCCTGCCCAGCGGGCTTTTGGTTAAAAAGCCTGTTTTTTGATTGATCACTGTCCTTTGCATGGTACAGCCTGATGAAACCACTTAGCTATCCAACGGAACGGGTTTGGTCTGGGATCCAGTTCAACCAGCAGGTTAAAACTGTAGCCCTTGCGGTAATGCGTTCTGATCACGTCAACCCCAAGTTTGTGTTTGGAAACACAGCGCCTTAACTCGGACACAGCCCGATTTATGGCATTGTTGTCGACATACTCTTGTTGCCAGATCTCCCGGCACAATTCATCCCGGCCAATCACCCTATCTCTATGACAGATAAAATATTCTAATAAGTCATAGATAAGAGGTTCAAGGCGCACGCTTTCACCACAATATGTTAACAACCTTTTCCTTTTGTGAAGCTCATAGGGCCCAAATACTGCACGGCTAAAGTCAGTATCATATTTATCATTTAACTTCATAATGATAGACACACTTCCTTTGACGTTTTGAGTTATCAAGCACATTTAGTGTAGCGTCTGGCAGGTTTTTTTTAAATCCGATTTGCGATGAAAGCACATGACTTTTGTTAATAGAAAAATTATTGAGTTGCCCGCGCTTGAATGAAAGGAATTATTCACATTGTACAAGTCGAACACAAATATAAAACAAAAAAGATACATCTGAGGGGGTAAGATTGCGCCGGGCAAATTATTCCCCACCTTTTATACCGTTATTGGTTACAATGAACATAAAACAACCACTCATTCAGCTATTAGTAAATTTCATGGTTAATGCGGTTGGGGCAGACCTCACCCCAGTTACCGCAATTTATCTCGCTGAATAACGCGTTACAACGTGGCAAGCATGGCCTTTATTTTGGCATTGTCGGGGTAGGCCTTTTGGGCACGTAATAGGCTGGATTTTGCTTCGGCCTGATTATTTTGCCGCACATGGGCCTTAGCAATCGTCAGCTCAATCATAGGATGGTTAAACTGCGACTGTACAAAGGTCATCAGCTCTATGGCATGGTGCAGCTGCAATTGAGTAGTCGCAAATTTAGCCTGATACACCCCCAGCATGGCCAGCATCTGGACATCATAGGTGTCTGGCGACTTGTTGAATTGTGCCACGGCGGCCGCTTTGTCTCTGAATAGCAACTCGGCCAGCTTTACGCTTTGATCGTCTTTATAAACGGGTTCGCTAACCTCCTCTATGCCCATGGCACGCACCATGGCAACTGCCGTATCTGCGGTTGAAAAGGGGTTTTGTCCTGTGATCAGGCGACCGTCAATGGTGACCTGGTTGAGCATTAAGCCATCTTGCTCAAATAAACCGCCACGCTCCTTGAGCTTATCCTCCAGTAAAAACTCAAACTGAGGACGCCATTTTTTACCAAACGCCGTTTCTTCAAGATTAGTAAAGCCATTCACTCTTCGGCCATTGACCAGGTATTCGCCGTTGCTCAGCTTCACGTCAACCAATGCTGCCGGGCCATGGCACACGGCGCCAACCACGCCCTGTTGCTCATAAATTTCCCGGATCAGACGCTGCAACTCGTTATCCTGATGCAAGTCAAACATGGGGCCTTTCCCCCCCACAATGAATACCCCGTCGAATGATTGCCCATTAAGACTGGCAAGCTTAACGGTATCAGACAGCGCGCTCATCGCCTGCGGGTCGTTTAAAAACGCCTGGTTATAGGATTTATCCTTGTTGTACTCATCTGCCAGTGGCTGGCCACCCGCCGGTGAGGCCAGCGTGATCTGAATACCATTGTTACTGAACACCTGGTAGGCTTTACTCAGCTCATCAAATTCAAAACCAGGCTGGGTGGTTTTACCATCAACCTGCTTACCATAACTACTTAACACCATGAGTACATGTGGCTCGTCTGCGGCAATGGCCGAATTGATTGTACCTGCGCTTACCAGCGACCATAAAGATGCAACTATCAGTGGTCTTTTCATCATTGAGTCTCCTTTGTTTGGACAGACTCAACGTATCCCTGTTACTGTGAAGCCACCGTGAAATTAGTCACTCATCAACATTGATGCACCATCAAATCGAAAACGCGCTTTGGCAGCAGTATCAGCAGGTTTGGTTTCGGCCTTGCGGTGCACTGCCAGCAACACTTTGCGGCGCTATCATCAGCCTGTGGAACCCCAACGGCGTAAAACAAACACAGGCCAAAAACCGCCGATTCCAGCACCTGCTGTACCAGGCAATCAAGCGCAGGGGCTATCAGATGCATGCCATGTGGGGGGCCAGTGCCAACCTGGATTATCGTGAATTCAGTGTCCTGATACTCTGTTCCGAGCGCACCGCCGCGCGCCTGGCTGCTTTGTGTGCCCAGAAGGCCTACTATTTTGTGGATAGTGGGCAAGTCTGGTTGTGTAACACATATAACCCTCAACAGCGTGTGGAGCTTGGCACGTCATTCAGAGCCCGTCTGACCTATGATGCGCTGCCTAACCACAATCACGCGATTATGAGTCGGTGAGCCTCACGCCGCTAGGCCAGGCTCTGAGTGTGCTCCTGAGCAAACTCGCTGCACCAGATCTCCAACTCTTCCAGTGACATAGGTTTGGCATACACATAACCCTGTACCAAGTCACATTCCATGGCTTTTAAGCCTTCGAGTTGAGCCACATGTTCAACCCCTTCGGCGATAACCGACAGCCCCAGACTGGCGGCCATGGATAATATCGCGCGCACCAGGTTTTGCGAGTCCGGGGCGTGTGCAAACTCGTGAATAAAGCTCTTATCAATTTTAATGGTGTTGATGGGGAAGCGGCGCAAATAGCTTAACGAAGAGTACCCTGTACCAAAATCGTCTATCGACAGGTGAGCGCCTGTTGCCCTGAGCCCCTCAAGCCAGGCCAGGATCGCCTGGTCATCATCCAGTAAAATGCTCTCGGTGATCTCAAGCGCCAGATTAGCCGGCTTAAACCCGGTCTGGCGCAGGATATGACGCAAAGTGGTGGCATTAAACCCAAGCCGATACTGCTGGCTGGAAATATTGGCCGACAGACAACAATCCAGGCCCAGTTTAGTGTTTAACTCAGCAATGTCTGAGGTTGAGCGCATCAGCATCCACTCGCCCAACTCAGAGATCAAACCGCTTTCTTCGGCAACAGGAATAAACTCATCAGGTGAAATAAACTGGTCATGATGCGGCCAGCGGGTCAGGGCCTCAAAGCCATACAACTGGCCCGTTTTTAGCTCAATAATGGGCTGGTAGAATACTGCCAGCTCGTTGTTTGCAATGGCTTTACGCAGCAATTGCTCCAGCTCAACGCGACGGTTAACCTGCTGCTGCATGGATGGCGCAAAATAGTGATACTGATTACGGCCACTTTCTTTGGCCTTGTACATAGCAAGGTCGGCCCGGCGCAGGATCTCCTGTTGTTCATTGGCATCATCAGGCATGATGGCAATACCAATGCTGGCACCGCTGATCACCTCAAAGCCATTGATGTTAAAAGGCTGAGCCAGCGACGCGAGGATCTTTTCTGCAACTTTTGCGGCGTCTTCCACCTCGCTTATCTGGCTCAGCAGCAGGACAAATTCATCGCCCCCGAAGCGAGCCAGGGTGTCTGTGCGTCGTACCAAATGGTTAAGCCGGTTGGCGACTTCCAGCAGCAAGTTATCACCGGCGTCATGCCCCATCGTATCGTTAATGCGTTTAAACCTGTCCAGATCAATAAACAGCAAAGCACTCAGGTGTGGCTGGCGTTCAATTTGTTTCAGATCCTGACAGATCCTGTCCAGTAACAGGCGTCGGTTTGGCAGCCCGGTTAATGCATCATACATGGCCTGATAAGCAATTTTGGCCTCCTGCTCCTTGCGCTCCGTCATATCGGAGAGCACCGCAATATATTGCTGTACCTGCCCCTGTTCATCCTCAACCGCACTGATGGCCAGCCACTCGGGATAAATGGTGCCATCTTTACGCCGATTCCAGATCTCGGCGGCCCACTCCCCCTTAGTTTCAAGCGTATGCCACATGTGCTCATAAAAACGTTTATCATGACGCCCCGAGCTGAGCAGGTTCGGTTTTTTGCCCAACACTTCCTGTTCCTGATAGCCCGTAATGCGGGTAAAGGCCGGATTGACCGCCGTTATTTCAAGGCTGGCATTGGTGGTCATGATCCCTTCCTGGGTCGCCTGATATACCGCCGCTGCGGTCTTCAGCTCAGCTTCAACCTCCTTAAACTCAGTGACATCCACACTGATATAAACGTATCCGCCGTCTTCGGTGCGGGCATGACGGATCTGTAGCCAGCGCCCGTGCGCCGTTTTTTGTAATCGTTGTGGCGTATCACTTTGCTCATGCACAAACTCAGACTGGCGCTGTTGCCACTCATTCAGCGTTTGCGGAAACTGAGTGCGACACGCCACGCCATAGTGGCGCAGCCAGCACTGGTTGGTCAGCATCAGGGTGCCTTCACTGTCGTAAAGTGCAAACCCTTCCTGCAACCGCTCAATGGCATCATGCAGCAACTGGCTGGCCTGTAGTGCCCGGTTTTTTGCCTTGTTTAAACGCTGCAAAATAAATAACAGCATCAGCAGTAAAACCACAGCCAGGCCAAATAACTGCTCGCTCAGCGTCCGGGTTTGGCGCAACTGAGCGCCGTGCAAATCCATTTGTGCCCGATACAGCCGGGCAAAGGCTTCTTTGCTGTTAATGGCCAGGTATTCCTGACGGGTTGCGTGTACCTGACGATAGTAATCGACGGCAACCTGAATATGATTGACGAAGCGGCGGCTAAGCAGTGCGTGCTCAGGTTCGGTTACCGTCGCCTGTGCCAAAGTGCGGATCCGGGTATCCAGCAGTAGCTCATCCAGCGACTGTCCAGAGATGACCAGGCTTGCCAGTATGGTGCTGCCAAGCAGTGCCTGAGGGTGATTAGACGCAACCATTTCATCGAGCACCACCGGCAGGTAGGTCAGGCCATTTCGCATCCCTACCGCCTGGGTTTTTAATTGCTCCATAAGGACCATTTTATGCCTGAGCAACCTGAGATATGCCAGATACTCAATGCCTGCCTGGCGCGTTTGCTGCCTCTCTACCAGCTGCTGCAATGTCCTGTCTAGCTGCTGAAGCTCGTCAAAATGACGCAAACTGCCCACACTGAGTTCAAGCGCGAACTTATCTAATTTGGCATCAATGGATTTGGCATCAAACAAATGCGACACCTGCTCGTGCTGACGCTCGCCGGTGGCAATATGTGCACGGAAGAAGTACACCATTAATGCCGTCAGCACCACGACTAACAAGCACTGGCCTATCACCGGCAAGTTGATCTTTACATTACGCTTCATGGCGTCATTTCCTGATGATGCCCAACCAGGCTTTCGAGAAAGGCCGCAATGGCTGCCAGCTCCGCCTTACTGAGCGAGCGACCAAGCTGATAGCGGGCCATAGTATCAATAGCACCTTCGAGGCTTTGCTCACTGCCATCATGAAAAAAATAATCCTGCCTGGCAGCCATTCGTAAACCCGGCACCTTAAAGGTGAACCTATCGGCTTCACGTTTTGTGACATTGTACCTGCCGTAGTCTGCGGGCTCGATTGGGGTGCCGCGATCGCCAAAATAGTCACCAAAAGTGCCCATTTTGGCAAACATATTACCGCCCACATTTTTGCCCTGATGGCAATTGATGCAACCATAATACTTAAACAAACGATAACCTTCCTGAGCCTGCTCAGACAAAGGCCCTTTGCCTTGCAACCACAAGTCAAACGGCGCATTCAGGGTGATCAGACTGCGCTCATAATGGGCAATGGCGTCGCTGATGGCATCACTCGACAAGCCGCCCTTGTAAACCTGCTTAAACGCGCTGACAAATGACTTATCCTCGTTGAGTGTGGCTATCAGCTCAGGCCAGGTCGTTGCAAATTCCTTGGGGTTTTCTACGGGCAGCGTGACCTGCGCTTTTAAATCTATCGCCTTGCCATCCCAGGCCTGACGAATATTGAATACTGAGTTGTACACTGTGGGCGCCCTTACATCGCCAAGCCGTCCGGCTACGCCCTTTGAGCGCGGTACCTTATCGGCACCATGGGTTGCCAGCTGATGACATGACGCGCAGCTCACTTCGTTAGAGCGCGACAGCCGGGTGTCAAAAAACAGCTGCCGCCCCAGAGCCACTTTACGCTCATCCGTTGCGACACTATGTAAAGGTAAAATGGGTTCGGCTGCCACACACACTGAACTGCTTAGCAATGCCCAAATCAGAAATCTCAGTATCACGCTTTAGTACCACTCACAGGGGCTAAACACCTTACTAATGTAGCAATTGCAAGTGTCGGCTGATTTGATTTGGAATAAAGAAACCGCTATCTCAAACGCATCGCGCTCAGCTTAGGCCAGTTTATTTCGCCTTTTTTAACTCCGGCGACAATAAATTTTGATAACGAGAGGTGCAACTTAAAATTTTGTCTAAACTTGTGAGATAAGAAGCTTTTTTACTTTAGTTTATGCAATTAAAAACGCGCCTGATGGTGATCCTGGGTTTAACTGCGCTGGCCCCGATGCTGGTGATTTTTTTGCTGGCAATGCTGCACAGCACCGAGCAGGCAAAACGCCTGAGTATCTCGGCTGCCCAGGCCAAAGTGTATAACGCCGCAGCCATCTTTGACCGTTACTTTGCCAAGCGTAAAAGCGAAGTGGCCACGCTGGCACGACAGCCCACCTTAAAATCCATGAACTTTGAGCAAATCGCGCCCATTTTACACAGCGAAAAAGCCGCTCATCAGCAAACCTACGAAAAGTTTATACTTGGCCGGCCCGACGGCAGCTTTCATAACACCGAAGGCGGCAACCCTTTTCAAAACATGCTCAGAACATTTGACGACAAGGCCCCCGACTCGCGTAAAAGAACCATAGCCCGGCGCGATTACTGGCAACAGACCATTGGCCGTAATGTCAATCAAAAAGCCGAAGTGTATGTATCTGAACCCATGATCTCCTACACCACGGGCGTCAAACAAATTGTGGTTGCCGCCACCATACTGGCAAACGATGGCAAAGTGGCCGGTTTACTTGGTGGCAGTATTCCCTGGCGTGAAATTGACCGGCTGGTGCAGGCGGTGTCTAAACAGGTTGTACATCAATTTTACGACAATGCCCGGTTTATGCTGGTTTCCCAGGAAGGCATTTACATGTACCACTGGCAGCCAGACAAAATCATTCAACTCAAACGCGAGCAAGGGCAGTTTGTGGTTAATGACATTGGTGAGAAAATCGCCATTCGTTTAAAAGTCACTGAAGAGTCTGATCCACAACTACAAGAAATCGGCCTGAAAATGATCGCCGGGTTTAACGGCTACGCCAAGTTAGCGCAAACCCCCACTCGTCCTAAGTCGTACATTTTTTATGCCCCGGTAAAATCCGCCGGCTACAGCATTGCCTTAACTTTGCCTGAGCATGTGGTGTTTGCCCCTGTGTACGCGTTGCGTCAGCAGCTGCTAATCATTTTGGGGTTTGCCGTGGCGATTTCATTGCTGGTCGCCTGGCGTTTTTCCAACAGTATTTATCAGCCCATTGCGAAGCTTACCAAGGCCGCACAGGCACTGACCGAGGGTAACTTTAATGTGTCGTTATCTACCCGGGGTAAAGACGAGCTGGCCAATCTCGGCCGTGCCTTTGCCCAAATGCGCGATAAAGTGTTCCAGCGCGAATCCGAACTGGAACAACGGGTCGAAGAGCGCACTGAAGCTTTGGAGCTGGCAAAACAGGCCGCGGAAGAAGCCGCCAATGCCAAAAGCCGTTTTCTGGCCAATATGAGTCATGAAATACGCACTCCAATGAATGGCATTTTAGGCACTTTGCAGTTGCTGAACCAACAAAACAACTTCAACGAAGAGCAGGCTATACTTATCCGGGTTGCCAATGAATCTGGGCAGAGCCTGCTGACGCTTATCAACGACATTCTCGACATTTCTAAGTTAGATCAGGGCGAGGTGTCGCTGTATTTTGAACCCTTTGATCTGCACGCTGTACTGCACCACCTGGAACAGCTGTTTAGCGAAAAGGTCATCGAAAAGCGCCTGCGTTTTCAATTGGTGATCGGCGACACTGTGCCCAAAGAGGTGGTAAGCGATAAACACCGTCTGCAACAGGTACTACTGAACCTGCTCAATAATGCCATCAAGTTCACTCACGAAGGCTTTATCCGGCTGGAAGTCGAAAATATTGGCAATATGGAGCAGGTAATGCTCAAGTTTACTGTCTCTGACAGCGGCATTGGCATTGCGAAAGATAAGCTCCCGCACATCTTTAACCCCTTTTATCAGGAGGACGAAAGTACTACCCGACGTTACGGCGGCTCCGGACTGGGTTTGTGTATTTGTCAGCAGATCATTGAACTATGCGGCGGCCACCTCAACTGCCAGTCACAGCAAGGAGAAGGCACACAATTTGACTTTAACTGGCCTGTTGCGCCATGTTGCCTGATCTATTCTGAAGACAGCGACCAGATAACACTGGGCGCGCTTCATGGCCATGTTTTGCTCGCAGAGGACAATGCGGTCAACCAAATTGTCACCAAAGCCATTTTGGAGAAACTGGGCCTGAGTGTCACTATAGTCACCGATGGCCAGCAGGCGCTGCAACAGCTGGAAAAAGAACATTACGATCTGGTTCTGATGGACATGCATATGCCCAATATGGATGGCATAGAGGCAACCAAAGCGATCCGCAAAATGCCACAACACATGCAGCTGACCATTATTGCACTGACCGCCAACGTGCTGATCAAAGACATTGAAGCCTGCTTTGCCGCCGGTATGGACGACTACATCAGTAAGCCCATTGCGCTGGAGCAACTCAAAACCGTGCTCGATAAATGGTTAGCGGTAAAAAATGGCTAACCAGATAGTTTCCTGCTCAGGATCGGTCCAGCTGACTTTATGCTTGCAGTGCGCAGGAATGTTGAGGTGATCTCCGGCGCTCAGGCGCTCAACCCGGCCATCTTCAAATGTGAGTTCACCTGTCCCTTGCAGCACCAAAACCCACTCATGCTCATCCTGGTCGTACCACCCCTGAGGTGGCGAGGTGTGCCCTTTGGATACAATACGTTCTATTTTGAGCTGATCATGAGATAGTAATGTCTGGAAGACTTCATCGCTGAGGTCTGCAGGAATATCAGAAAACAGGTTATTCATTGCTCACCGGAGTATTTTAAAAAAGATATCGTAACTTAGGCGAACGAAAAAGAAAATAAATTGAAAGGGAAGAGAGATTTGGTGGAGCTAGGCGGGATCGAACCGCCGACCTCTTGCATGCCATGCAAGCGCTCTCCCAGCTGAGCTATAGCCCCAAATCGACGACAAAGATACTAGAAGATTTTTCTGCCTTTGAAAACCCCCAAATGTAACTTTTTTAAAGTAATTAAGCTGTTAGACTAATTTTCAACCAAACAGGGCGACGATTACTATCGCCCTGTCCACTGTACTTCTGCAAATGCGCCCCAGTGACTGCTTAGTGCAAGAGTTGTAATGCAGCTTCAAGCTGTTGTTTGAGCTCGATATTTGTCAGCTCGCCTGCTTCTGAGTCGAAGTTATCGAAAAAGCTTGGCACCGACAGGCTGGCTTTAACGTCTGCGGCAAAGAAAGGGGCCGATCCCACCGCCGATGCCAGCACGCTCTGTGCGCCGCCCGGACCCGGTGATGTTGCCATCATCAGCATCGGCGTATTCTGGTAAACCTGTTTATCAATGCGTGACGTCCAGTCAAACAGATTCTTGTAAGCGGCGGAATAACTGCCATTGTGCTCGGCAAAAGACACAATGATTGCATCAGCGGCACCAATTTTGGCGAAAAAGCGCTGAGCCTGGTCTGGAATACCGCTCTGGGTCTCGCGCTCAATGCTGTAAATCGGCATTTCGTAGTCATTCAGGTCAAGCACTTCAACGTCGGCATTGGGGATCAACGAAGCTGCATAACTGGCTAACTGCTGGTTGATTGACTGGCGACTGTTACTGGCTGCAAATACTAAAACTTTCATGGTGTTACCCTCTCAAAATAAGTCTGAATTTAGATTCACCTGATGCCACACTTCACGCTGTGTTTGCCTCAAGCTGATGACAACCAGTGTATATTAGGTTTTAATAATGATTAATAGGGCAAAAGTAAAGTTACTATTTCCATATGAATAACAATCTTTTTGAAGGCATAGAGATCTTCACTGAAGTGGTCGAGAGCCAGAGCTTTATTGCCGCAGCCCAGAAGCTGGGGCACTCGCCCTCTCATATCAGCAAAGTGATTGCCAGGCTTGAGGAGCGGCTGGGTGTCCGGCTGTTAAACCGCACCACCCGCACCCTGGCTTTAACGCCCGAGGGTGAATCGTATTACCAAAACTGTACCCGGCTTATCCAGGATGCGCAGGCAGCCGCTCAGCAGCTGAATGTGGCCGATGATATCCCGCGCGGCACGCTGAAAATCACCTGTCCGGTAGCATTCAGCACGGATTACTTGCAACCCGTTTTAGCCGAGTATCTGACTCGTTATCCCAATGTTTCGCTTGAATGGGATCTTGAAGACAAAGCCGTTGATGTAATTGGCGATGGCTATGATCTGGCAGTACGGGCAACGCCTCAGCTGGAGGAGTCCAGCCTGATCTGTAAACGGGTCTATCGATGCAGGACCTATATTGTTGCCAGCCCAGATTATCTCAGCCGGTTTGGGCAGCCACATCACCCGAAGGAGTTACAAAAACACCACAGCATTTGTTATAGCAACCTCAAAACCCCCGACCGCTGGGAGTTTAAAGATAAGCAAGGTAACGCATTTCATGTGGACGTAAGACAAAGGATCTTATGTAACAACGGTCATATGCAAACCGCCATGGCACGCGACGGAATAGGCATTGCGCGTCTGCCCGCCTTTTATGTCGACAGCTTAATCGCACAGCAGCAGCTCGTCACTCTGTTTCCCGACTATCCGCAGCCCGATGTGAACGTGTATGTGGTGTATCCCAGCCGCCGCCACCTCTCACCCAAAGTACGGCACTTTATCGACCTGCTGTCAGCGCATTTTGAGCAAGCAAATGGCAACTAGTACCAGCGCAATTACCATCGCGCTTAAAGGGCCACCCCAATCAACTGGCTGTTGCCCAGTCACAGGCTTTGACGGCGTTGTACCAGCGGCGCTCGAATGGCCTGTTCACCAGGGGCTTAGGTAGCTGAACATCTACGCCGAGGGGCGTTGCCAGATGCTGAAACACCAGGCGGCGCACATTGTCATCCTGAAGCTGTGTGTAGGCCAGTTTCAGGGCACTTTTACTTTGCTGACTCACCGGGTGCCCTTCCAGCTGCATAAAACGGGCATTGACCCATAACAACATGGCCTGCTTGGTCTCGTTGGGAAATGACTCGGTTAGCCTGGCGGTCGGTCCGTATAACCGCTGATAGTTCAGCAGCTGCTTTTGAATAATAAAAGTAAACAGTAAATTCACGCCTGCGGAGATCTGCCCGGAGCGTTTATCGATTTCCTGATAGTTCGCCAGCGCTTTACGAAACTGCGCTTCGGCCTCGGCCACTTTGCCAAGCTCCAGTGCAATGATCCCCAAATTATTGGCAATAATGCCATTTTTAGAGGTGATCCCGGCTTTATCTGCGATGTTAATCGCTCTGTCATACAAAGTTTTGGCTTGTTCATAGTCACCGATCTGGCGAGAAACCAGCGCCAGGCTGTTGGTCAGGGTCAGCCGTTGTTGATCAGACTGCGCATACTTATAAGCACACTCCAGGCTGAGTCTGGCATCATTCAGGTAATCGTGGCGGCGTAACCAAATCCCCAGCGCGCTCATGGCGGTGGGAATTTTTTCGATAAAATAGGGGTGAGTATGGTGCGAAAATATCGCTTCCAGTGAGTGCTCCATTGTTTCCATTTGATGGGTTGGCACGGCTGCACGCAAGCGAATAAAGTGCCAGCGCAGAAATAAGGGTGTAGGCAGTCTGTCTAGTTGCTCAACCTGCTCCAGTAGCCTTAGCGTGGTTGCAGGGTCTACCGTTAAGTAATCTTCGGCTTCCTGCAGGGTGTCGACCACCGCGCCTGGCGCTTGCGCCCAAGCGATCACAGGTATCAGCAACATCCACAGCCCAACAATCGCTCGTAACATCACCCAACTCGCTTTTACCTACCTCCTGAAACTATAGAATGCACGCTGCAAATGTTCAAAGCGGCTCACTGATGCTCGAAATAAATGCGGTAGGTGCTCGACCAGATAGGATAATCTACTTCCATCAGATAGCAGCGGTAGTTAGCCGGGTCCAGCTCGGCGTAACGAAACAAGTAATCGAGCTTTTGCTGCTGTAGTTCGTCCCATTGCAATGCTCGGGCACCAGCTTTTAAGTCAATCAAGCGTAATTCAGGAAACTCCGGCAAACGCTCGGTCCACATGTCCTCTACGCTGAGCTTGCCTTCTTCGACTTTCTGATTGCCATGGTAACAGCCAACATTAACACAACTGTGGCGGTCCAGCTGTTGCTCTATCAATACCAGCAGGCGCAATTTCTTGGCCGGATTTTTGATTGAAATACTGGTGGAGCTGCACTTGCTGGCGTGACTGAGCGGGTCTACCAGCTCATCCGGGTTATTAAAAATAAAGGTCGCGTCAAAGTGCTCCTTGCCCGCTATGGGATCAAACACCAGCCCGCTGTTACCAGGGGAATAACTGGCAAACGCCTGATACAATCCGGGGGTTGATAGCTCCTCGGCAATACCAATGCTAAAGCGCTGTGCCTCAACCCGACTGTTGGCGTTAATGTGCAAAGGTGCGATGAAATCATCATTATGAGGATGAGTGTAAAACTGCACGAAAGGCGCGGCACCGGTTTCACGCTTGATCTGCGACTTGCTGATCATCGCCACTTCCTGCAAAAACCCCTCCCGGCCTCTTCCACGGGTTAACACATAAGCACAGAAGATCTCATCCATGCTTGTGCCAAGCAAAGACTTTGCCGCGTAATACAACTGTGCCCGTTTGTCCTGGCCGGATAGGTTTTGGTCTTGGTTAGTCACCTTATCCTCTTCACGAGACGTCAGCAGCCGTTTTAGCTGCGCATGGCTTCTGGCGTACTGAGGCATGGTGGTTTCGAAACGCTCACTGACCTGACACCACTGCGCGACCAGGTCGTGCGGCACATGCCCTGTCAGTTGCTCACCCAGTGCATTGAGTGCCTGTTGCCCGGGTAAATGATAAAGCACCTGCTCGCCAGATTTGGCTTTGTATGCATTAAATAAACGCTGACTGGTTGAGCGATGGCAGCCAATATGGCGGGCAAACCCGCCTATGGTTTGCGCCTGGGCAGGCATTGCCCGCATAATCGCCGTGAGCACTTTTTTGACCCGCTCACCCAGTCTGCGTAGTTCACTGTGTGCCTGATGACTCAGTCCCATGATCTTCTGTATTACCGTTCAATTTCTGATAGATTACCCGGGACTGAGCAAAAAAGCGACTAGTTACAGGCGCCTACAGTTTTCCACGGACCCCAAGGACCAGATTGAGCCGGGTCTTCACCCTGCACCCACCACTGTGCTTCGTACACAACGCCGCTTTTGGCTACACGGTCGCCGGTATTGTAAACGGCACTCGCATCCCAGCCAGGAATACCCTGACAGTTGTCGTCACCGCCCACAGTCACCGTTTTAGACACTGTGCTGCTTTGCCCCTGGTCGTCTGTTACCGTCAGGCGAATAGTGTAGCTGCCTGCGGCGCGATAAGTATGCGTCACAGAGGACCCAGAAGCACTCTGACCATCACCAAACTGCCACTGGCTGGATACAATCTGACCATTGTCTGTGCTGGTGTTGTTCAGGGTGACGGTCAGGCCTGACTGAGCCACAGTGAAATTCGCAACGGGGGCAGGGTCACCTGAACCGTCACAGTTATCCAGCTTTTTCCAGACATTGGGATAGACATCCGGCTGTGCACCTGAAGACCACCAGATGGCTTCGTAAATACTGCCCTGATAAGACACTTTATCGCCTAATGCGTATGACGTTGTGCTGTTCCAGGCTTCTACATCACACACTGGCGGCTCACCAATTGAGACCACTTTAGATACGCTTGCTGTTTGTTGTGCGGTATCGGTTACCGTGAGCGTCACATTGTAGCTGCCGTCTGCTGCATAAGTATGGCGTGGGTTTGCAGCGCTGGAGCGATTACCATCTCCAAAGTTCCAGTCGTACGCAGTAATGCCATTGTCATCCGTTGCGCGGTTAGCAAAACTTACGGTCAAACCCGATACCGATGAGCTGAAATCGGCAACTGGTTTTTCATCCGTTGGGTTATCCGGGTTGCCCGGTTTCAGGCCGGTTTTACGCTCTATCCAGTCCAGATAGCTAGTCGTGCGGGTAAATGCCGTCGCACCTGAACAGGCGATCCCCCAGCTCACAGTACCGATACTGTAGAAATCATTTCCAACACGCACCGCATAAGGTCCGCCGCTGTCGCCGTTACAGGCCGAGCGACCACCTTCACCACCGCCACAGATCACAGAGCCCGGAATATTAAAATTCAGCTGACTACTACAACTGGCATTAGAGATCACCGGTAATTGAGCTTCGCGCAGCACATCACTCGGGCGGCCACGATTAGAAGTCAGGCCCCAACCAGACACGGTTGGATAGTCGCCAATACTCGCGTATTGATCCGCAATAGACTGAGTCGGGAGTTTTGCCGGGGTATACTTGCTCGCAGCTGGCGTTGCCAGACGCAACACGGCGATATCATAGCCCGAGCGGATCCCGTTCGCACCACGCCAGTTTTCGTGCATGATAATCTGAGATACGCGCAACGTATCACCGTCACCACGGCTAATAGAGTGAGCGCCGACACGCACCGTCAGGCTGGCCGTTGAGGCATTATCAAGACAGTGAGCAGCAGTCAGTACCCAGTTTTCACTCAATAAAGTACCGCCACAACCCTGACGCCCATTCATTAGCAAAGCGACCTGATATGGTCTTGAATAAGCTGGGGTTTCAATCCCACCCACAACACTTGGAGTGATATCGGTTGAGCCCGGTTGCACTGTATTCGCAGAGACGGCAGTTGCTGACAATGACAGGACAGCCGCAGCCAAAAGTGTAATTTTCATGTTGTATCCTTGTATGGTTATTGCTCAAAAAGCAATCTAGAAATAATCTGAGATACACACAAAGATCAATGGGAGTGATGAAAAAAACAACTAGCACGACCAGTGAGAAATTTAGTCTGAACGCCATCATTAGTTGGTATTTTAAACACTTAACCGTAACAATTTTTTTACAGCAATTGGTGAAGTTTATTTCACAAAAATTTCTGAAAAAGAGCCAACGCAAGATTGGAACGGTTGAAATAACAAAGACTTAAATCAACCAAATCGAGATAAAAGACATAATACTGACATAAACAAATCACCAAACCAGCACCATAAGCTTGCTAATAGTGCGCCTGTTTTTAAGGTGAGGAGTCGGTTTAGCTTACGCTTGGCTAACCACATCGTAAAGTGAGCAGCGATCTCAGATACCCCTACTGACTTTTTATCGCCCAACTTGGCAGATCTTTGGATTAGCAAGCAGGTGAAGCTCAAAAGGGCAGCATTTCAATGCCATATTTAAGGTAAATCCGGGTGATTTCACCCTGCTCCAGCATATGCTTGAGCGCCAGGTCAATTTCCTGCTTAAGCTGAGTGTTGCTGGGCTGAATGCGCATAGACACCGGCAACTTACTGATCTCGTATACTTCCTTAAAGCCACGGTAGGCAGGGTTGGTCGCAATATAGTACGCCGCTGTGACATCACCAATCATGATGTAATCCAGGCGAGTGTGTGCCAACTGTACCAGTAGCTCCCGCTCCGAAATATTATCGTATACGGCAATTTTTCCGGTGCCAAAATGGCGCTCAAACGGCCCGTAGCGGTAGCCACGTACACGCCCCATCACTTTGCCATAAAAGGCTTCGGGTTGCTGATAAGCCCGCGCGTCTTTGCGCCCCAGCACAACCTCGCGAGAAAAGGCATAATCAATGCTATAAATACCTGGCACTCTGGAGCTTTGCCGCCAGCTGGGATTAACACCCGGTTCAATATCAATCTCACCCGATTCAAACGATTTGTGGCCACGAGCAACCGACAGGGGCACAAACTCAAATTCATGCCCCGTCAACTCACTAAGACGGATAAAAATGTCTTTAAATATACCAGCCTGCTCAGAGCCCTCCAGATAATTATAAGGCGGGTTTGCCCCGTGATACACCAGCACGGAATAGCGCGCGGCCTCGGCGCCTGCGGTCAGAAAAACGCACAACAACAGAATATATCGTCTCAGACTACGCATTGCCGCTAATCCGGTTTAATGCCTGTTTAATTTGCCAGGTATCTTGACTCATGGTTTGCACTTTGCAGCGGGACAGATCTTAAGCTTAGTTAAGCAACACGCTTAGGCAAAGAATTATAAATAAATTGTTACCCGAACATCGGATATTCAAGTTATCTGAATAAGAAAAAAGAACTATAAAATGAAAATATTCATACCCAAGCCCAACACCAAAAGTAAGTGCACACTTACAGCTTATAAAAGTCAATAAACCATGTTAAATTGAATGAAATTTGCACCAAATTAAATTTAAATAAATAAAACTTTCTTTATTTCGTCTATTTATCGAAACATAAGTTTCATGATAATGTACCACCATGAGTTCAAGGGCACGGCATCAAACACTGTGCCATTGTCGTCTGCTGTGGCTGAAGGCGAAGGGTTTCCCTTGATTTTTTGCGCCCGGTCACAGCGTTTTATAGCAAAAAGGAAGTTTAATTATGAAAAATGCGTTACTTGTTTCTTTACTCTCACTCGCCAGCACGTCAGCACTTGCTAATGTCACGCCAGCGACGGCCTCTGCCGAACAAATACCTGAGCGCCCTGGGTACAGCAGCGTTAATGAAGTCATTGAATATGGCCGTCAATATCAGGAGATCAAAGGTCAGTTGCTGGAAGCTGGATATCAACTCCAGGCATGCAACCAACATGTGATCAACTACTTTGTACAACCCGCGTCGCCTGTGTATCTGTACGCACAAGCCGAGTGCACGTATTCACGTTCAGTGGGGGGCGATTATTCACTGGAAACCGACTATGCCATGGTCAAAATCGACGTTGATTATCACCAGTTCAATCAGTTATTTCACGAAGGAGCGGTCAACGTTAACTATGTGACCGTGTATTAATCTAATCAAATCAACAGCGTTACGCTTTCAGTCGGCACTCTCGCAAGGACAGCGAGAGTGCGATACTGACCTTTGGCCGCCGACGTGCGGCCTTTTTTGTGGTTGCAAACCAACGAGCCAATGGAAGTGCATAAAGGAAATGTGATGAATACAGAGAAATCGGCAAGCTAGGCGCTTAAGCCCACTTATAATACTGCGCAGGCCGGCCCACGCAGTAAACTTTTATACCAGTCGCTCCAGAGCACGGCTCAGGTACTGGCCCGACTGCACATCGGTTTTTACTCTCTGAACATTCTGCTTCATCTGGTCGATTTGCTCAGGCGTGAGCTCTGCCAGACGGGTTTTAATATCACGCAATGAGCTGACCTTAAAACCAATTCCCTGCTCTTCAACAAAGTCGGCCATTGCCGCTTTGTCCCAGATGATGATCGGCATGTCACACAACAAATACAAAGACAGTTTATGTGGGTTGTTGTACTTAAGATACTGACCGGTCACACCATCACAGGTATCCAGAGTGTTGCCATACCAGACCAGACCAAAGTCACCGTCAATATGGTCGATCACCTGATCGGATGGGAAACAACCTTTGTAGTCCAGCATGGTATTGTTGATGTTTTTAACTTTCTTCTCATCATAACCAACACCATACAAGTCAAACTTAAAGTTGCCGCGCTCCAGTGCATCCAGCTCATACACGAATGGACCCATGTTACCGGCAAACACAATACGAATTTGATCGTAATCGGTCGGTGTGCGCTTGGCATTGGGGTTATCTGTGTGCAGGTAATCGAACACTTCAATATTAGTGATTTCAGCCTGAATATTCTGCTCTTCAAACCAGGCACGCATCTTATCATTGTGCACAATCAGCTGATCCGATTTATTGAGCATGTTGATCTCTTTTTCCGAATGGCCGTATTTGCCTTTCAGACTGCGCACATCGTGCACCAGAGTCAGTACTTTGCTGTTTTTAAGCTTTGCGCCCCACAGGCAGTAGCCATAAAACTTATTAAACGGATACTGTAAACACACAGTGCTGCCCGATTTTAACCTCAGCAGCGCCCAGCTCACACCCAGTGCACTGATCAGCGTACCCAAAATCGAGTTTGCTATCCAGGTTTGCTTAAAGCCAATGTTTTTCCAACCGTTGTTTTGCAAAATGGTCTCGCAGTCCATCTTTGCCTTACCGGCTGCATCAAACTTAGAGCGGTAGTTTCTTGCGATATAAACTTTACGACTCATGATGTTATGCCAATTCCTTGCTGGTTAATGCCAGTGCCGCTTCAATGGTGTCGTCCATATCATAGTATTTATAGTCGGCAAGACGACCGCCAAAAATGAACTTATCGGCATACGGGGCTGTTTTTGCCAGCTCCTGATAACGCGCTAATAACGCATTATTGGTTTCGTCGTTAATGGGGTAATACGGCTCGTTGTCTTTACTGAACTCATGAGGATATTCTTTGGTTACCACGGTTTTTTCCTGGGTACCAAATTCAAAATGCTTGTGCTCCAGAATACGCGTATAAGGCACATCGCGCTCGGTGTAATTCACCACCGCATTGCCCTGGTAATTTTCTTCATCCAACACTTCGGTTTCAAAATGCAGGCTACGATATTCAAGCTTGCCAAACTGACAGTCAAAGAACTCATCAATTTTACCGGTATAAAGTACCTTGTCGGCGAGCTTGTTGAGGTTTTCAGCATCTTCAAAGTAGTTCACGCCAGTTCTGACTTCAACGCCTTCAAACAAGGCATCTGTCAGGGCATTGTAACCACCAATTGGGATCCCCTGATAGCGGTCGTTAAAGTAGTTGTTATCAAAGGTGAACCTGAACGGCAGTCGCTTGATGATAAATGCCGGGATCTCAGTGGCCGGACGGCCCCATTGCTTTTCGGTATAACCTTTAATGAGCTTTTCGTACAGGTCGCGACCACCCAGGTACAATGCCTGCTCTTCGAGGTTTTGCGGTGTCAGGTCAGCATACGGCGCGCGGGCTTCAGCAATTTTCTCTTTTGCCTCTTTTGGCGTAGTCACGCCCCACAGCTGATAAAAGGTATTCATGTTAAAAGGCAGGTTATAAAGCTTGTCTTCGTGTCTGGCAACCGGCGAGTTGACATAGTGATTGAATGACACGTAACGATTTACGTAATCCCACACCTGCTGATTGCTGGTATGAAAAATATGCGCTCCGTACTTATGTACGTTGATCCCTTCTACCTGTTCACAGTAGATATTACCACCGGTGTGGTCGCGCTTATCTATCACCAGGACTTTCTTGCCCTGATCGGTTGCTTCTCTGGCGAATACAGCACCAAACAGGCCTGCACCCACAATCAGATAATCGTATTGAGCTTCATTCATTAAATTTTGCCTTTTTGAATCGTTCATGGCTCTATCGTAAGCGCAAAACTATATCAGAAAAAGTGAAGAAATGATTATTCATCACTGAGGAAAAGACAAAATAGTCCCTAAATTAGGAGAAATTATTGCATCTCCAAAACAACTTCAAATTAGCAAGATAAAACACGTAAAATTTTGTTATTGAATTGACGAATAAATAGACGACACCAGACCAAAAGCGGGTCGCCTCAATACAGAGCAAGCCTGTGTATAAGGGTTGTAAGAATGCAGGATTAGCCTAATTTGCCGGTTGTGGGCGCTGTTTTTGGCAACCTGCAATCAGCTTATCTGCACCCGCAGCCATCAGGATGCCCAAGGTATAACACACCAGATCACTGCCTTTAAAGCCAAAGTCCAGTATCAGTGCACCCAATCGGGTATGTCGGATATCATTGAGCCACTGAGCCTGATACAACTGCGAAAATTCAATCGCAAAAGCAAACCCAAAGGCCAGCAACGCAATACCTGCGGTGCGCATTCCACGTCGCACACAGCAAAATAACCAGAAGACCATCATCGCCCACAAGGTGTCACCGGCATAAAGCGTCAGTATCTCTGGCAGTTCAAGCAACGAAGATCGGCTGAGCAAGCCCAAACATATAGTGATCAGGACTAAACTTGCATACAAAATAAGATTACGTTTGATCACACTTACCGCTGCCAACAATACATATTCGGCTATTTTTAGTACGCTTCGCGCGCTTTTAATTCGCTAAAATCACTCATGATCCACCGCTGATAACCGGGGCGTTGCTTCAATTTTTCGTACCAATGGCCGACCCGCTGGGGTAACTCAACGGTTAGCCCTTGTGAGGTGAGTCTGTAAAGCACAGCGCCCACTGTGATATCGGCCAGACTCAGCGTACTGCCAGCCAGATACTCGGTTTCTTTTAGCTGCGCCTCAAGGCTATTAATACAATCAGTACAGGTATCGAGCGCCTGTTGCACGGCATCCATATCGCGTTTTTCCGCAGGCATCCTGTAGTATCCCCAAAAAGAGGCCATAAAAGCAGGCTGAAACACACATTGCGACCAGTCCATCCAGCGCTCATAGAGTGAGCGTTGATAAGGACACGCAGGATACCACTGCTCATCGCCGTAACTGGCCGCGAGATAGCGCAAAATGGCATGGGATTCCCACACAGCCTTGTCTTGATCAACAAGTACCGGCACCTTTTTCATTGGGTTAAACTGAGTAAAAGCAGGATCATCCAGACCGCCAAAGCGTCCGCCCAGCTCAATATGTGTGTAATTTACTTCTAGTTCTTCGAGTAACCAGAGTACTTTCTGGACATTAAATGACGTAGTGCGACCATACAGTTTCATGACAGTTCCTTGTTTTTGTTATTAATCAGAGAGTAGAAACCTCAATTGTTCCCACCACGGTTCCATATACAAATATCAGAAAACCGCTTGGCTGACAAAAACTGCAGCACGTGTCATCACAACACTATCCGTGCGAAAGCAGCCGATGACACAATTCCATCCAATTACAATACTTAACGATCAGAATTAGACTAAAGTCTAAGCTTGGTGTGCGGTTTTTCCATTATGTTGGATCGGGTCCGGTGACGTTTTGAGCGAACAATTGAGCTTGGCGCGTCACAGGACCCAACACATGTAAAGGAGACCGAATATGAATAACAAGCACGTAATTGCCATTGCACTGACCGCCGGATTAGGATTCAGCCAGGCCTATGCGGCAAGCTGTCAGGGCGTCAACACCTACCCGGACTGGACACAAACAGACTGGCAGGGCAACCCCAGCCATGCCAATACCAATGACAAAATGCAGCATCAGGGCAAGCTTTATCGCGCCAACTGGTGGACCCGCTCGGAGCCCGGCAGCAGCTCAGCCTGGCAATACCTTGGCCGCTGCGACACTGGCAACCAGACGACTCCGGTTGAACGCTACGGCAAACTCAGCGTCTGCGGCACCGGACTGTGCAGTGAACAGCAAGAAAAAATCCAGCTGCGCGGCATGAGCAGCCATGGCCTGCAATGGTATGGACTAAACAAATGTTTAACCGATGCCTCGCTGGATGTACTGGCCCAGGATTGGCAGGCCGATATTGTTCGTCTTAGCATGTATGTGCAAGAAGGTGGCTTTGAGACCGATCCGGCGGGCTTTACTCAACAGATGAATACCCTGATCGACATGGCCAGCCAACGTGGTTTATATGTGCTGGTAGACTGGCATCAGCTCAACCCGGGCGATCCGAACTATAACCTGGACCTGGCCAAGCAGTTCTTTACCGACATAGTCACTGCCAACAAGAACCGTAACAACGTGATTTATGACATTGCCAATGAACCGAATAACGTCAGCTGGACCGAGGTACGCCGCTACAGCGAGCAAATTATCCCGGTGATCCGCGCCATTCAGCCCGACGCGTTAATTTTGATCGGCACCCATGGCTGGTCCACCTTCGGCGCATCAACCGGCGGCAGCGTTCAGGAAGTGCTAAACGATCCAGTCCCGTTCGACAACATCATGTACACCTTCCACTTTTATGCGGCATCACACACAGATTATCATCGCTCGGTACTCGATCTGGCCTCGGATGTACTGCCCGTGTTTGTCAGTGAGTGGGGCACGCAAAACTACGATGGCGACGGTCCGAACGACCGTATCAGTTCACAAAAATACATTGACCTGATGAAACGTAAAAAGATCAGCTGGACCAACTGGAACTATTCCGACGATTTTCGCAGCGGTGCAGTGTGGCAACGTGGCACCTGCAACACACAGAATTTTGTCGACAGTCAGCTTAAAGAAGCCGGAATCTGGGTCAAAGACTGGATCAGCGAAGGCAGGTAGTCGCATAACGCTGCCCGTGAGTTAACAGGCAGCGTTTTATGAGATCCAGCTAGATCAATGCAAAGGGCGCGCAGGCCGTGCCCTGATGATATTTCAGCTGCCATTGTTCATCAGTTAATACCCAGACTGAACAGCGCTCAGCAAAATTACACGCTTCACCCTCTTCGTCGACCAATGCGGACTGATAACGCAATAAACATACGCCCGGTGCCAAAGTGTTACAGCAGTAACTTTGTGAATGCACACGCTGTTGAGCACGGTCTTCCTCCCCCATCATGGCAACGATGGAATCCAGGTTGTAACGTGTGCCCGACATGCCGACCTCCGAAAATTCGACATGTAGCAGGCGTTCAATGGCAGCGCGATTTTGTCGCGTATGATGTTGATGCAGCTCGATTTCTTGTGCAATCAATAGGTCCATAATGTCCTCCTTGGGCGTAATTGTGGAGCGTGTTAGTGTGCGCTCATTGCATATTAGAGTACGCGACCAATAACCTGCGCGCCAGTTTAGAACTTACTCTTCAAAAACATGAATATAACCGTCCAGGTCTGGCACGATCACTTTGCCATACCCCACCGCCGGAGCACCATAGACGCCACCGTGTACAAAGCCATCAATGGCTTTGGGTTGATACTGCCACTGCTGCTGACCAGTCTGACCATCTACAGCAAAAAAGCCTCGTTGCGTTTCAAACCAGCCTGGTTCATCATGGCCCGTTGCGCCAATATACACAGTGCCATTTTTAACAACCGGCTGACCCCAGCTCCAGCCACCGGTTTCGAATTGCCAGATAAGCGCACCGCTTCGGGCATGAAATTTATTGAGCAAATTGGAATCTGAGCTGCCGATGTAAAAATGCTCCCCCTCTGCAGCCGCCGTTGCCGACGATTCCACCCAGGAGCCGCCCGGATAGGTCTTCTTCCAGAGTAACGCACCATTTTTCGGGTCAAGCCCATACAAGTGGGTGTCACGAGAGCCAATCACCAGCACATCGTCGACGATGAGTGGGCTGGACGTCAGCGCGCCTTGTGTCTCGTATTGCCACACTAAGGCGCCGGAGTGCTTGTTGAGTGCATAGACAGAGCCGTCCCAGCTGCTGATAAACACAAGCCCCTGATGGTGCGCGGGTGTGGCGCGAACTTTACCCTCTGTTTTAAAGCGCCATAACACCTCACCGGAGTTTCTGGCAAGGGCATAAAGATGACCGTCGCCACTGCCAATAAAAACCTGATTGCCCAAGACCAGGGCGCTGGATTTAGTGTAATCAAACTCCCATGGCGCGTGATTGGCGGGCAGAATGCGCTGTACATCGGCATCGTTTAAACTGGTGCGCCATAGCAACTTGCCCTGCCAGCGGTTTAGTGCATACAAGTAGCCATCATCGCTGCTAAAAAAGATCTGATGATGTTTTATCGTCGGTTTGGAGCGCACCAGGCCAGCGGTTTTGAAGGACCAGGTCAGCTTGGGCTGTTCAACATTCAGTGCGTACAGATGACCATCGTCACTGCCAAAATATGCGGTGTGGTCACGCAGTGTAATGCCTCCCCAGTTTTCTCCTTTAACCTGATAACTAAACCGATAATCGCCGCTGGCAGCCCATACCGTCTGGGCAACATCGTGGCTAAGCCCTACAACCAGCAAACTGGCCAGTCCAAGTTGTTGCAGTGTTTTTGTTGCGTTCATGGTGTTCTCCTTATGTGATTTGCCATCACCCTGGCGCACAACACCTAAAAAAGTCCTGAAATCACCCTGAAACCTTCTTAAAGATCCTTAATGGCTTCCCGCACAACCAACAAGCCGCACTCAAAATCTACACAAGAACTTGTTTTTATTGCTTTTAATTACCAAGCACGCGTTCAAAGTGCACTTTTGACGATAAAAGTATGAATTTATTTATACCGCTTCACATTCTTTGCGCATTTTCTTTCTAGCTTTAAAACAAACAAGGCGAACAGACGCTTTGGCTAGATTTTGGCACCGTTTCACGACACATCAGACCAGAAGACTAAGATCTGAAGGCAGTCACTAAACGGGCACCGCCACAGAAGGAATATTGAAATGAATGACTTAACAACCAAGCAACGGGCCCTGAGCGCGTTTAAATCTCGCATTATTTCGCAGCTGGGCTGGCATTACGTGGCAGGCGCGTTGTCTGATGCGATGATTACCAATATGTGCTCAGGATTTGTCAGATTACTGAGTAGCGCCGAGGCACCTGCCCCACTGCAACGCTGCGCCAAGTAACAACTCGGCGTATAGCACCACGAAAAAAGCGCGGCCTCATACAGATGGCCGCGCTGCTCATTCACACTTCAGACACCGCACGGGGCGCATCTTTTAACTGTAGCTGGGCAATCTTATAAAACGCCAGGGCTACAAAAGAGATGAGGGTTGTCAGTACAAACAAGATCACACCAGTTGATAAATCCAGCACCAGGCCACCTAAAATGGGCGCAAATGCGTAGCCCAGCGAACATAAACCCGCGGCACCAAAATAGCTGGCCTTCAGGTTGTCGGGTGCCAGCCGGTCAATATACACATTGATATTGCTGAACATAATCGCTTCGCTCAGGCTCAGTACAATCATGGCTACTATCCAGCCCCAGGTATTGTGAACATCATTTAAAGCCATCATCACTTGCGACACCGCCAGAATAGCGCCACCCAGATACAGCCTGTGCTCAATAGACCAGTTACGCATCAAATGCAGCAGCGGAAACTGGCAGACAATAATTACGGTAGAATTGGTAATGATCACCGCAGAAATCAACCACGCAAGCTCAGGGACGTCAGCGCGGGTAAGGTACTGCACCAGACTGGTATCGCACTGGGCATAAACAAAGTACACTAGTGTCGTTGCCACCAGCACCACCAGAAAAGTCCGGTCTTTATTGAGGATCTTCAGCCACTGTGAAAATTTTGGCGCCGACTGTGTAGCAGGTGTTGCACCATCACGCCTGGGTCTGAAGTAAAGCAGAGCCACCAGCAAGCCAAGGTAAGACACAGCGGTGTAAATAAAGCTAAACTGCTCACCATTGAGCCCGGCCCATAAGCCATAAAGTGGCCCCAGAGCCGCCCCCACATTGACCAGAAAGTACAGCAGGTGCAGCGCCAGCTCGCGGTCTTTGGGGTTGGCCAGCTCTTCAGTGAGCAAAGCTTTGCTGGGCGCTTCCCACAGAGTGCGTGGCATACAGGCCAAAAATACCGCGACCGCAAACAGCCATAACGCATTGGCCAGCGCCAGCATGGCAAAAGACACCACCCCCACCAGCACTGCAACATAAAGCATTCGGGTACGACCAAACCTGTCTGCCAGATTGCCGGTATAAAACCCCAAAAACACCGCCAGCGTAGCCGAGCCGGTTAACAACAGCCCGACCTCAGTGGCACTGAGCCCATAACTTTCGTACAACATCACAGCCAGAAAGGGCCACACCATATAGTAACTGGCGCGCACAAAGAAATTGCCGATCAACATCACCCAAACCAGCGGCGTAAAGCGCGAAAGCTGCACTGGTAAACTACTTATATCCATATTTATCCCTTTTATCGTTGTTATTGTGGTGGCCAGACTAATTCCTCAAGCTAAGTTTAGGTCAAGCATAACGCACGCTGTTTGTTCATATTATTGCGCAAGATTGTGCAAAAAAATATAAAGGCCAAGGCGCTTAAAATGAAAAATGCGGCCATTGTAGCCGCACAGGTTGGGAGTCATTCGGGACAGGCTGTTACCTTCATAGGGAATAGCCTTAAAGAGCGTGCCCTTAAAGAGCCAGCCCTTATAGAGAGTAGGTTACGCTCAGTGCTTTGGTCACAAATTCCGTTTTGCTCAGGCCTTGCTGACTGACAACCAGGTCGGGCTGCACCGGGGTCATTTGCTGCTTGCCAGACGGACGGTGCAGGATAAAGCGCGGGGCAATGGCCGTATGCCGGTATGCTTGAGGGTCAGAAACTGGATCCCACCGCTTTGCGAGCTGCGCCCGCCCGTTGGCGTGCCCACTAAAGTTGCAAAGCCATAGTCCTGAACGGTGTTGGCAAGCAGCACGGATGATGAGTAAGTCAGCGGTCCGGTTAATACACTCACCTTGCCTTTGAACAGTTTGGCAGAGTCTGTTTCGGGCTGGGTCATTTTCGTCAACTCTCCCGATAAGACGGAGCCCACCACCTCGCCCGGGTCACGGTATTTTTCCAAAATTCGTACCTGGTAAGTCGAGCCATGGCGATAAGGCGCAGTAGCAATATATTTCAAAATACCCTGTTTCCAGTACACATCGTCACCGCCGGTATTATCAGAAATATCGATCAGGAGGTGCTGAACCTTTGCTTTATTCAGTCGTTCGAAGGCTTCAGCCATAAACTGAAAATAGGCATCTGGCTCATCCCAGCCGAACTGTTTGATGGTGAGCAGTGCCTGCTGATTATCGAGCAGTTTAAGGTTGAAGTTATCATCAAACGTGCGTTGTTGAATGCTTTTGGGTGCCTTATTGAGCGCTGCAGCCTGCACTGTCTGGCCTGTGCCGAGCGTAAGTGCAAATGTGTCGGTAGCGCCATACATTAACCGGTAGGTCATAGCAAAGCGGCGGGTCAGTAAAGCGCTGCGAAAAGCATAGTTGTCGCCCTCTGTCCGCTTGAGCAAAGTCGCAACAACCTCAGAGGCCGGCACATCATTGATCTGTGTAATGTACTTACCGTCGTGTACAGACGGCGCACCGCCCAGCTCACTGACCACGCGCAGCCCTTGCTCATCCAGAGCCACTTCAAACGGAAATAACCTAGCACCCTGCGCAACCCATTGTCGCCACTGCGCATTGGAGCCATCATCTATGCTCAGGTGGCCATCTGCCATCAGGCTGTTAAGAGTGGCAAACTCGCGCCAGATTTGCTCACCCGTCATAGGTTTATTGAGTGTGTCACGCAAGGTGTCGATGCGCCCATAGAATGCATCAATATCGTCAATGCTGTGGGTAAGGTCCGGGTGCGTGGTGTGCACCCATTGCGTCCACTGTTCGATATCCGCCTGAACTTGCTCAGCACTGTATTGCTCTGAGAAGTGCCCCAACGTCTGGGAGGCCATAGCGGTCTGAGCCCCCGCCATAAAAAGCAAGACCCCGGTCAGTGCGCCGTTTAATGTTCGTCTGACCGACGCAGTAATACTTTTAGTTGCTCGCCTGGATACCTGAACTGACTTGCTCGCGGATTGGTTAAACATGTCTGACTCCTTTGCTTTATGGTTATCGTTTTGTACTCACTGACAATTGCACGTTACATGCCAGAAAATAAACCCATAAAAATCAAAAGAGTAAAAAAATTCATCTTGCCTGACGGACGGACAGCGGACAGTCCGCGGACAGTACAAGCCAAGACACTAATTGTCGGACAAGTGTAACTGCCGCATCAGGCTTTGATAAGGCGGGTACTCATGCAAAGGGGTAAAAACCGGGTCAACCGCGGCCCATAGCATGGCCTGTTGACGCGCCTCAAATGCCTGGTTCAGATAAGTAACAGCAAGCTCATGCTCACCGGCCATCACGGCATAACGCGCCAGTGACATGGGTGGGGTGTAATGACCAATCTCTGCGCGTAACGGATCTTCATGCAACAGCCAGCGATATACGCCGGGTAAGCCATCGCGATTAAATGCTGACTCAGCCTGCGCTATTAATTGCGGGCTGTAACCGGCATCCTGCATCACCCATTTCATCTCGGCAAAGGCCTTATCATATTCACCCAGTTGCTCGTAGACCGTGCGCAAACAGGTATGATAAAAGCGGTTGCTGTCGCTATAGGGCTGCAATTTAAGCAAAGCATTTAACGCGGCTTCATGGCGCTGACTCATGGTATATACCCAGGCCACACTCTCGCTGGAATAGCCATTGGGCTCTAAAAGGCGGTACTGCTCAATGTGCTCAAGCGCCCCCTGAAAATCGCCCCGTGCCAGCAAATACTGCCCATACCAGTGATGCCCTTGTGCACTGGGCAACGCCGCTTTGAAGTAATGTCCAGCAGCTAAGGGGTCGAAGTCGATGAGCATGATCAGCTGTGCCATCAGCAGATTTGCCTGCACATGCTCCGGGGTTTTGGCCAGAACCGATGTCAGCAGCGCATGGGCACGGTTACGATTACGTGCGTTACGCTGTCGATCGGCAAGTAGCTGGCGCAGATAGGCATCCGCCAGCCACACTTGTGGCTCTGTGAGATCTGAGCGGGTTAACGTCAGCGGTTGTAACAGAGCAATGCTCTGCGCAACGGCGGTGGGGTCGTTACTGAGCAGGTAGCGGGCTTTTTTAAAGCTTTCGGCCTGCTCGGGCGACATGGGTTCGGGCGCTGAGGAGGTACTAAACTGGCTACCCAGCAACACCACGCCAAGTAAACACAGTGCTGCCGAAAGTATCAGATAACGCGGCAGCAGTGGCTTATCCTCACCGATTTTCGGACCCACCCAGCGATATCCCACACCCGACACCGTTTTGATATACCTGGGTTGTTTAACGCTGTCGCCCAATAGCTTGCGCAGGCCATTAACGGTGACATAAATGGCGTCTTCACTGACCACACGGCCCGGCCATAAAGCATTGAAGATCTGCTCTTTTGTCACATCCTGGCTGGCATGCGTCATGAGCAAAGTCAGCAGTGCATACTGCTTGTCATCCAGCGAGATCACCCGCTGATTGCTATGTAACTGCTGATGCTGATGATTAAGCACCCAATCTGGTTTGGGAATGATGTTGACCGTCGCCATCCCGGCAGCCTCTGATAGAACCCTTTCTGACTGCCGATGATAAGGTAAATTTTTTGTAAAGTCTCGTACCGATTTATCGTTCGACTAATCGCTGTTGCGCTCAGCGGGTATATCACTCAGATATTCAACAAATTCCACCTCAAATCCGGCCGGGTCGATAAAGTAAACATTTTTACGGTGCGGATGCTGCGCCCCGTCTTTATCCACCGGATACCCGGCCTGGTTGAGCCGCGCTATAACCGCATCCACCGAGTGCACCACATAAGCAAAATGCGCCAGCCCCACCGAATGACCCGTGAGTTCACGGTTGCTGCCCTCACCATGATCGCTAAAGGCAATATAATGGTAGTCATCGCCAAAATGCAGCCAGTTTCTGGCCTTGCCGTGCCAGCTGCCGCTGCCCTCGCTACGCACATACCAGTGTGGAAAAGCAGCACGATAAAACTTGAGTGCCTGCTCGATGTCGTCAACAACTAAATTTACATGTTCCAGATACATAACTCGGCTCCTTATTTATTCTGCATTGTGGTGTTAAATGTACGCAGCAACTGCGCGGTAAAAGACGCTTTGGTGAGCATAAACGTTTGCATAATCTGACTCCTTTATTAATGTGCAGCCAAGATAAAACCCCAAGTTAAGTTGAGGTAAAGCGTTTTTTTAAAGTTTTTTGCAGATCGGATTGGCATAATGTGATCAGAGGTAAGATATTTTGGGTACGGCCTTGCTCAGCGAAACTAGACAGGCCAGATGGCAGAAAGTGACTTTGTGCGGGATGTTAATTAGTGAAAGCGATGGCTAGGGTGTGCAGGCAAGACTAGCCAATAGGGCCAGCCTCTGTGAGTATGCTATCAGAACGCGTACTGGACGTTAACGCCCCAGTCACGAAACTCATCCACATAGCGATATTGTGTATTGACAGACCAAGCCTGATTGAAGTGATAGCCCACAGCCAGTAAACTATATAGGTTATTTGGCGCATCACCTGACAAGCGCTCGTATCCCACTGCCGCCTTGAGTGCCAGATTTTCAAACAAGACCTTCTGATATTGAACACGCAGATCCATTACATCTGCATCTAAGCTACCATTTGATTTGCTTTTTTCCGACGTAATGCCAGTATTGCGGACAAGCCAATATTCACTACGATAGTCGGACTCTTTTTTGCCAAGCAGTAAACCCACATCAACTGCGGACGTGCTGTCCAGATCAAAGATAAAACCACCACCCACACGATACGCGGTCAGCTCAACATCAGAATTTGAATAATAGGTGCCAAAGTCTGCAACAGTTACTGATTGGTTGACGCTTCTTTCGAACTGCTCAGCATTCAATTCAAGGTAAAACTCGTTGACACGTTTACTGACCGTAAATTGCATACCGCCATAAGAAAAATCCGATTTGTCACTGTAACGTTTATACCCGGCTTCAACATAATCATAATTTACCGCCTGAACTTGCTCTGCCATCGCGCTCGTACCACACAGCAACAAAGTCAATCCGGCCAAAGAAGGTAACTGCTTCATATCAATCCTCAATATGTACCTAAAAATGAGCGCGGTATTCTATGTATTTTTCTGCAAATAGCCAGTTTTTTATTAATGGCCTATTCCCTGGCAGTACGCGCCTTAAGCGATATTAAACGCCTTAAAACAACAACCGCAGGCTATTTCCTGCGGTTGTTGCCCTACCAGATCTTAACGCGCTCGCTGGGCGGCCGGTAAAGCTTATCGCCCTCTTTCACAGCAAATGCCTCATAGAAAGGCGTAAAGTTAGACAGCGGGCCATTGGCACGGAACGCTTCCGGGGCATGCACATCTGTGACTAAGCGCTGACGTAACGCCGCTTCGTGCTTTTTAGTCCGCCAGTTTTGCGCAAAGCCAATAAAAAAACGTTGCTCAGGCGTATACCCATCCAGCACGGTTTTTTCTTTGCCCGCCAGAGACAACATATAAGCCTTGTATGCCAATGTGACACCGCCCAGATCTCCGATGTTTTCGCCCAGTGTTAAACGGCCATCAATAGCCATATCCTCAAAAGGACGATAACGATTAAACTGCGCCACCAGCGCATCACCACGGGCTTTGAACTCAGCCAGGTCGGGCTCTGCCCACCAGTTACGAATGTTTCCGTCACCATCAAACTGCGCCCCCTGATCATCAAACCCATGGCTCAACTCGTGACCAATGACCGCGCCGATTGCCCCATAATTCACCGCATCATCGGCCGACAAATCGAACGACGGAGGCTGTAGCCTGGCGGCAGGAAAGACAATCTCATTTTTCAGCGGATGGTAATAGGCATTGACCGTTTGCGGCGTCATTTCCCATTTATGCTCGTCAACCGGCTGGTTGATCTGTGCCATTTCGTATTTAAAATTATGTTGATGAGCCCGCATGACGTTGCCGAGCAGATCATCGCGACGGATCTCAAAGTCGTAACTGCGCCAGACATCCGGGTAACCTATTTTGTAGCGAACCTTGGCCAGCTTTTCCTGCGCAGCCGCCTTGGTTGCGTCACTCATCCAGGTCAGCTCATTAATGCTGTCACTGTAGGCCGCTATAAGGTTACGGACCATTTCTTCCATTTTTGCTTTCGCCTGAGGTGAAAAATGGGCGTCGACATACAGCTTGCCCACTTCTTCGCCCAACGTGTCGCTGATAAGCCCCACCGCGCGTTGCCAGCGAGGCTCCATCTTTTTAACACCGCGCAGCGTGCGCTTATAGAAATCGAAGTGCGCGGCAACAAATGGCTCACTCAGCTGTGGTGCAAAGTGATTAAGCGTGTGAAACCTGAGATAAGTCTGCCAGTCCTGCACCGACACCTGGTTAAACAACTCCCCCAGCCCGGCGAAGAAATCGGGTTGCATCAGGATCACCTTATCCATTGCAGGCAACGCCATTGCCTGCGCGGCTTTTTCCCAGTTCAATTTTCCGAGTGTTGTGCGTAACTGATCGGGCGTACGCGGATTATAAACCAGGCTGAGCTGACGCGACTGCGAGCGGCTTAACATCACAGCGGCCAGTTTGGTCTCCAGATCAAGTACCGCCAGAGCACGCACTTGCGGCTGAGACTCACCACCGAGGCGCAATAGCTCTGTGACAAATTGCAGATACTGACGGCGCGTCTGGGCCGTTTTTTTATCCTCATTAAGATAATATTCTATGGCAGGCATGCCGGTGCCATTTTGCATAAGGTACAGCACAGTTTGAGACGAGTTTTTGCCGTCCGGCACCGCAAACAGCCGCAGCGGCGTAGTAACCTTAAGCGTGGTCAGTTTACCTATTAACGTGCTTAGCTGATCATAGCTCTGCACGGCATCTATTTCAGCCAACAAGGGGTTAAGTGGTTTGAGCCCAAGTTGCTCCACGCGCTGTTGATCCATAAAACTGGCATAAAAGTCACCAATTTTTTGCTCGCTACTGCCGTGCGCCCCAGACTGTTGCTGCGCTTGCTGGATCAAAACTTTTACCGCTTCATCCGACTCGTAACGCAGCTTATCAAAACTGCCCCACGACGAGCGCTCTGCCGGAATGGCCGTTGTGCTTAACCATTTACCATTAACATGCTGATAAAAGTCATCCTGTGGCCTGACCGTCATATCAAAGTTTTGCAGCTCCACCCCCGACTTAAGGCTGTGCTGCACCTGAGCATGCGCACTCTTATCGCTTGAGCTGACGTGCTGAGTACAACCGCCCAACACCACCAACGCCGTCGACACAGCCAACATCAACCTGCTCTTTTTCATCCCTACCGTCCTTAATATTGTTATTATTCATATTTTTAAGGCCGCACTATGTCGCATCGCAAAAAGCATTGCAAGGCGGAGTTAACCCGCTCTAAGCGCAATTTTGTAAGAGATTATCTGTACCTATCATTGTATTAACACTTAGACCGGATCTTACGTTGGTTGTCGGTTTGGTCCAGAGCCATTTCAGCTGATACGTTTCAATCCACACGCTCGTGAAGGGCGAAGCAAGACCGAAACACCGTTTCGCAGCTTGCTTAGGTGAGGTCATGGACCCACATGAATATGGGGAAGTAAAATAATGCAGGAGCAATTATCGAGATGACCGAAGGACGCTGCTTCACGGATGAATTGTGGCGATTTTTCAACCTCCTAGTTTAGATTCAGCCCCGTGCGTACGGGGAACACCAAATGTTTGTTCGCACTTGCATCTTAACAGGCGGTTCAGCCCCGTGCGTACGGGGAACACAAAAGAGGTCACATGACCACGATATTACTGGACGGTTCAGCCCCGTGCGTACGGGGAACACAAACAACAGCGCCGACGCCTCTGGCCCCAGTTCGGTTCAGCCCCGTGCGTACGGGGAACACCGGACGCTGCTGCTTATCATTCAGCTCTTGGGCGGTTCAGCCCCGTGCGTACGGGGAACACTTGTGAGGAATGCCTGTTCAATCTGGCGTTGTCGGTTCAGCCCCGTGCGTACGGGGAACACGCCATCGGTGACAGACCCAATGTTGCCGCAAGCGGTTCAGCCCCGTGCGTACGGGGAACACCGAATTTGTATGTTTTTCATGATTTTTGCAGCCGGTTTAGCCCCGTGCGTACGGGGAACACATGGCCAGCATCGAGAACAACAGGTTACTGAGCGGTTTAGCCCCGTGCGTACGGGGAACACATTGGCTATTAAATCACGTATATCTCTGTCAACGGTTTAGCCCCGTGCGTACGGGGAACACTAGTTTTCTGGGTAATGCCATCTGTTCAACTCCGGTTTAGCCCCGTGCGTACGGGGAACACACTAACTATGGCATTATAGCTAAGTTTATTAGCGGTTTAGCCCCGTGCGTACGGGGAACACGTCATTGGCCACATGTTTATAGACCTCTGGCACGGTTTAGCCCCGTGCGTACGGGGAACACACAGATTATATAGTAGTCTGTGTCAGCTTCGACGGTTTAGCCCCGTGCGTACGGGGAACAC
>NZ_PPUZ01000004.1:0-145798 GCF_004212645.1 Pseudoalteromonas rubra
AGGCAAAAATTTTGTTATTTAGTTGTTCTAAATGAGAAATTTTTAACGCCGTTAGCGTCATATTTGCTCCGTCAAATTGAACAGATATTTAGTGAAATTGGTATTAGTACTTAATTTGTTTCTCGACTCAGAAGTACGTGTTGCTTACGCAAAAAGCTCTGGTTGCAGGTGAAAAGCATTAACGCCCCTTGATGTGGCTTACCGGCAACCAACTCACATTTTACTTGCTACATTGCTCATATCGGTGACGGTAGATATGAAATCAAAAAGCCCTGCCCCGGGCTTTTTTTATGCCTGATTTTTACGCAAAGCAAACCTTAACGGCGGTTTTTACGCGCACGGGCGCGACGCTGGCGTTTCTCTTCTTCTTTGGCTGCTTTCTTTGCCTCTGCCGCCTGGCGCAGTTGTGCCACCATTTCTTCTTCCTCATCGCGCATTTGCGGGGTTTCCATGGTGATACGGCCAATCACGGCATCGCGCAGTTCGTTGATCAGGATCTCCGACATTTTATGGGTATCGACCTGATTGCCGCCGCGAATACAGCCACGTTTGCGTCCGGCCATTTCAATAAAGGTCCAGTCGCAATCGGGCAGCTCGTCAATTTTATATCTTGCCTGTAACAGCTGAGGATATGCCTGCAACAGGTATTCGGCGGTGTAACTGGCCACTTCTTCATAGTTAATGGCAGTATCACGAATGGCACCGGTGGCAGCCAAACGATACCCCGAGTTTTCGTTTTCAACCTTAGGCCACAACATGCCCGGCGTATCGTACAACATAATGCCGTCTTCGAGCTTAATACGTTGCTGGGCCTTAGTCACAGCCGGTTCATTGCCCGTTTTCGCGACAATCCGTCCAGCCAGAATATTGATCAGCGTCGACTTGCCAACATTGGGAATGCCCATGATCATGGCTTTAAGCTGCTTATCCTGGCCGACCTTTTGCGGTGCCAGCTTTTTACACAAAGCATTGATCCGCTGCACTTCATTGCCTTTGTCGTGACCAAACGCCAGGGTTTTCACCCCATCTTCGCGCTCAAAATACTCCATCCAGGCCTGAGTCAGCTCTGGGTCAGCCAGATCGGCTTTGTTCAGAATTTTGATGACCGGCTTATCACCGCGTAGCTGCGCTACCATAGGGTTTTCACTGCTATAAGGTATGCGGGCATCCAGCACTTCAATAATCACATCCATTTGCGGCATGATCTCTTTGATTTCATTGCGCGCCTTGTTCATATGTCCGGGAAACCACTGGATACCTGTTCTGCTCATCGTTTTCTACCTTATTAAATCTGGCTGTGTCTGACTCAACGCCTTGGGCACACACTATCGAATTTGCCCGGCCACACGACACATGAATAACGCATAGTGTACTATAAACGTGGATATTGGGTCAGCAATGCATTATAGATAACAGGAGGCATGTATTTTGAAAGGAAGCTGGGACAGTGCAGCAATAAAAAGTGTTTTTTACACCGGCCTGCTCCTGTTACTGGGTATTGCTACTCAGAGGTTAGGTGACTTCACCAGTCCAATTGAAATAGTGCGTATGTTTATCACCGTCGCCCTTCTCTCAGCATTTTATCTCGCTTTTTCTGTGGCAGGCTGGCTCGCCATCGGGCTGCCAGTTCACTGGCTGTGCAGCCGCTATACCAATGGCCACCTTGTTTACTATGCAACCCTGCCCGCCATACTGCTAACACTCACCTTTATTTTCAACGGGCCATGGTTGCTACCTGGTTGCGCACTTTTACAAGCATGTCTGTTCCGTTATTACCTGCATCGAGGCTAATGTAGATCTACATCACTTTCCCCGCACAAATTCCATGTTTACCGATATAATGGCGTTTTTGTTAACTTGGACAGGCAATGGCACTCAAAGCAACTATTTTAAAGGCCAACCTTTCGCTCAGCGATATGGACCGCCATGTATATCAGGACATCAGTGTCACACTGGCACAACATCCCTCGGAAAACGCCCAACGCGTGATGGTGCGGCTACTGGCATTTGCGCTGGAATATCAGGACGGACTCAGCTTCAGTAAAGGTTTGTGCGTCGAAGATGAGCCGGATATCTGGCTAAAAAATTACAGTGATGAAATCGAGCTGTGGCTCAGCGTTGGCTTACCGGAAGAAAAGTGGCTAAAAAAAGCCAGCAACCGCGCTAAACAAGTGGTACTTTATACCTATGGTGAGAACAATCAGGGACCCTGGTGGCAAAAGAACCAAAACACGCTGCGCCAGTATACCAACCTCAAAGTCATCAGCCTGCCTTATAGCGCAACCAGCGTGATGGCAGAGATGCTGACCCGTACTATGGCATTGACGGTCACGGTACAGGATGGCGAGATTTGGTTCAGTGATGAACAACACAGCGTACATCTTATCCCCGAAACATTGCAGGGATAAGCTCACCCGGGTGCATAAGAGGAAACCACAATGGCAGTAACCAGAGTTGTTGTATTACATGGATTGTATATGTCAGGATTTGTCATGCGCCCGCTGTGCGAGCGGCTGGAAAAGCTTGGTTTTGAGATCCTCAACCTCAGCTACAACACGCTGACCCCCGACAGACACACTATTTTTGAGCAAATTGATGCCTTTGTTGCAGGTCATGAGGCCGCGCTGGTGTGCCACTCTATGGGTGGCCTGGTGGCACGGGATTACCTGACTCATAACTCAGAGGCCAGCACCGCCATCAGTAAAGTGATCACTCTGGGCACCCCACACAAAGGCAGTTACATTGCCAAACATATGCATGACCGCGGCTTTGATATGCTGCTCAAAAACAGCGTGGAATATCTGCTCAGCCAGCAACAAAACTGGCCGTTTAAAGCCAAACTCTACAGCATTGCCGGCGATCTGCCGATTGGTCTGATGCCGCTGCTGAAAAAGGGCAGTCGCTCAGATGGCACCGTGCTGCTGGATGAAACCAAACTACAGGGTATGGCTGAGCACAAAATCTTTCGCCTCAGCCATACGACCTTGATTTATTCCCGCACTGTACTCGATTACATTGTCGAGGTGCTCAAACGCGATCAGTGATCGCCATTCGCCGCAATTTTGTAAGCCACCAGCGCAATGATCCCCACTATCAGAGGAATAGGTGCAGCAATATAGCCAAATGCATCTGAGTTTGCGTAGCTGGCACCAGCCAGGTGACCGACCAGGCCAACCACAAAGGTCAATAATGCGATAACAACTACAGCGATTTCGGATTTATGTTGAGAAGGGGTTTTACCTTGCATGATACGCTCCTTGGGTGCGGCACCTGTATTCAGTGCTCCGACACGCCTCTATAGACACCTAAATTAAATGGCTCAGATGTGCGCTTTTTTACCCTGACATTGCGTTCACACCTTGTGCCTGCTGAGTTCATTATGCGCCTCTGATGCGGGGGAATTTTGACCTAAATCAAAGTGCCACAGCGGCGAAAAAGCAACCCATTTGCCATTTGAGGTAGATCAACTTAGTGCGCGTTGTTATCGCTTCGAGTGGCAAAGTGGCAAACTTTAAGCATCATTAAGTCTGGATTAAGCCGCTGTTGTATAAGCTTTTCCCCTCACAGTGTGGCGCAGGCAGTGCAGCACCGCCTTCAATAATGTCGATGTCTGCAATCGACTTTTCCCATTTGGCATCTGCCGCGTTTTTAGCCACACTAACAATCAATCAGACGCCCCAACTCGCGTCTTCTTTTTTAACCACAGTACAGGAGTAAACGATGAGCAACAGCATTGGATTAGACAGTCAGAAAAGTCAGGCATTAGTAAGCAACCTCAATACCCTGTTAAGTAGTTACCAGATCCAATACATGAACGCCCGCAGTGTGCACTGGAACATCAAGGGCCGTAACTTTTTTGAGTTACACGTTAAGTTTGAAGAGATTTACAACCAGCTGTTACTTCAGGTTGATGAAATTGCAGAGCGTATTCTGACCATTGAAGGCACCCCTTTACATGCTTTCAGCGATTATCTGGAGCACAGTAAGATCAATGAAGCCAAAGGGATCAGTGACGGTCAGGAAGCCGTAAGAAGTTTACTGGATGGTTTTACCACGTTAATTAAAATGCAGCGCGACATTCTTGAACAAGCCGGCGATGCCAGCGACGAAGGTACCGCCGCCATGATGAGCGACTACATCAAAGAGCAGGAAAAGCTGGTGTGGATGCTAAAAGCTTATCTCGCTTAATATAAATCAAAAGTAAGTAATATAATCACCGGTTGAGCGTTATCAACCGGTGATTAATTTTGTACTAGCCTTCAAGTAAGCCAATAAAAAAGGCCATTTCCAGCGCCTTTTCGTGCAGGCTCTTAAAGCGACCCGACGCGCCGCCATGCCCGGCATCCATATCGGTTTTAAACAACAGCAGATTGCTGTCTGTTTTTAACTCACGCAATTTGGCCACCCATTTCATCGGCTCCCAGTACTGCACCTGAGAGTCATGCAGCCCGGTTGTGACCAGAATATTGGGATAGTCTGTTGCGCGCAGATTGTCATAGGGCGAGTAGGCCAGAATGGTGTGATAATCCGCCTCATCATTGGGGTTGCCCCACTCGTCGTATTCATTGGTGGTCAGCGGAATGCTTTCATCCAGCATGGTGGTCAGCACATCCAAAAAGGGCACATGGCAACCAATACCGCGATATAACTCAGGTGCCTGGTTTACCACCGCCCCCATGAGCAGGCCACCGGCACTGCCGCCCGATGCAAAAATCTTATCCGCTGCGCCATAGCCTTGCTCCACCAGAGCACGGGTGACGTCTTCAAAGTCGTTAAAACTGTTTTGCTTGTGCGCTTTTTTGCCTTGTTCATACCAGCTTCGGCCAAGCATTTCGGAGCCACGAATATGGGCAATGGCATACACAAAGCCACGGTCCAGCAGGCTCAGCGTGTTGCTGGAAAAGTTCGGATCTATGGTGATCCCGTACGCACCGTAGCCATACTGCAACAAGGGGTTGGTGCCGTCTTTATTAAACCTATCTTTGCGATAAACCAGCGACACTGGCACCTCAACGCCATCACGCACACGGATGTGTAAACGCTCAGACGCATAATGTTCCGAATTAAACTCACCCAACACGCGTTGCTGCTTCTTCAGGGTCTTCTTGCCCCCGGACAGTGTAAAGTCATAGATGCTGCTTGGCGTAGTCAGGCTTGAATAATAGATCCGCACGGTTTCAGCCTCGGGCTCAGGGTTGTAGCCCAGGCCAGCATAGAAACAGGCATCATCAAATTTAAGCTGATAACTGTTCCCGCTGTAGTCGTGCACTACAAAGCGGATCTGGCCAAGTTCTCGTTCGGTGACCACATAATGACTGTTAAATAACTCCATGCCTTCAAGCAGTACGTGCTCACGGTGTGCAATTAGCTCTTCCCACTGCGCAGGCTCGCTCAGTGTCTCTTTGGTGGCACGCAGCAGGCGGAAGTTTTTCGCTTCGCGGTTCGATACTAAATAGTAGTACTCGCCCAGCTTATCCAGCCCATATTCATGGCCGGGTGTACGCGCCAACAAAGGCGCAAATTCACCCAGTGGCTCGTCGGCCGACAGCGCCAGAATGTCGGTGGTTTCGGTCGCAGCCAGGTGAATATAAATCTCACTTTCATCACGGCTCTTACCCAGGCCCATATAGAACTGGCGATCCTGCTCTTCATAGACCAGCTGATCATCACTTTGCGGTGTGCCCAGAACATGACGATATACCTGATAACCCAGCAGGGTTTGCAAGTCTTTACGGACATAAAACACGGTTTTGCTGTCGTTGGCCCAGACTAC
This sequence comes from Pseudoalteromonas rubra, assembly GCF_004212645.1. Lineage (GTDB taxonomy): Bacteria > Pseudomonadota > Gammaproteobacteria > Enterobacterales > Alteromonadaceae > Pseudoalteromonas > Pseudoalteromonas rubra_G. The sequence continues at coordinate 5,774 of NZ_PPUZ01000004.1, forward strand.
TTCCCCTTCGGTTTCGGTCAGTACATCTGAGAGCATCTCGCCGCTTTGCAAGTCTTTAAAGCGCACCGTATAAATGCGGCGACCGTCGGTATCTTCACTGTAGGCAAGCAAGTTATCGTTGGGACTCACGGCCATATCACCCAGCTCAAAGAACTCGTATGCCTCGGCCAGCAGATTGACATCCAGCAGCAACTGCTTATCGCTCAGGGCTTCATCACTGCCCCGATAGTGACGCGCATATTCGTCGTCACCACTGACCTCGCTCATATACCAAAAACGCCCGTCCTTCACCGGCACCGTGCTGTCATCTTTGACAATGCGCCCTTTCATTTCTTCAAATAACTGGTCTTGCAAGGCTTTGTGATCACTCATCATCGCCTCGCAATAGGCGTTCTCAGCGTGTAAATGATCCAGGATTTGGGCGTCCTGACGGTTATCGTCACGCATCCAGTAATAATTGTCCGTCCTTTGATGTTGGTGGTGTGTCATGGTGTGTGGCACTTTCTTAGCCACTGGCGGGGTCAGCGTTTTGGTCACTCACTTGTTCCTAATTTGTTAAAAACCATTGTGACCCTAACATAGCAAATAAACGCCTGAGATGTCATGCAATTCACCGCGAGCAGCGCAGACGTTCTGGGTAAAACGCAAAAGGCCAGCAAATGCTGGCCTCTAAAGATTGCTACTATGGCAAACCGTTAACCTTGTTGCTGGCTCACCTTGTTGCGGTTGAACAGCTGCCCGGCTTTACCAAATACACCGAACACTTTGCCGAATACCTTGCCGATATCAATTAAAATGATATACAAACAAGGCACCAGCACTAAGGTGATCAGGGTTGCGAACAGCACCGCAAAGCCCAGCGATACCGCCATGGGGATCACAAACTTGGCCTGCAGGCTGGTTTCAAAGATGATTGGCATAACCCCGGCAAAGGTGGTGATAGACGTCAGGGTTATTGCCCTGAAACGCGCACATCCGGCTTCGACCACCGCATCTTTGAGCTTCACGCCTTCTTTTCTGACCTGGTTTACATAGTCCGTCATAACCAGTGAGTCATTAATAACCACACCGGCTGCGGCAATCAGACCATAGGTCGACATCATGCTCATATCCAGGCCAAAGAACCAGTGGCCCCAGATAGCACCGACCAGGCTGAATGGGATCACCGACATGATGATTAGTGGCTGACCATAGCTCTTCAGCGGCACCGCAAGCAGGATGTACACAATGAACATACCGGCAATAAAGAACATCATTTGTTCGTTGGCCTGCGCCTGATCTTCTTCGATATCGCCGCCCAGCTCAGTCTTCACTTCAGGGAACTGCTCCATCAGCTTGGGCAACAGGTTGTCTTTGATGTTCTCGACCACCTCATTTGGTTCAATCACTTGCTCATCAATATTGCCGTAGATATACACAGTGCGATAGCCGTTTTCACGGCGAATGTAGCTCACCCCCGGGCGCTCCACAAACTCAACCACATCGCCCAGCATCACGTCTTTGCCCTCAGGCGTGGTAATCACGGTGTGTTTCAGTGACGAGAACGCTTCCCTATCCAGGCGCGGATAACGCACCATGACCTTGATTTCTTCACCGTCGCGGATCACGCGCTGCGCTTCCCCACCGTAAAAGCTCATGCCCACCTGATTAGCGATGTCCGACAGGCTCAGGTTCAGGTCATACGCGACCTGCTTGAGCACCAGCTGTACTTCTTTGCTTGCCGGGTCGATACTTGAACTGACATCAAACAGACCCTTTTCCTGTTGCAGCATGGCAATAAACTGACGACCCGCCGCATTGAGCATATCAATATCCGGGCCATATAGCAGATAGCCAAACTCACCTTGCCCCTGACCTTCATCGTTCACGTCATCAATTACCAGCAGGGACTTCACACCGGCGATGTCCGGCATGTTTTCACGCCAGCGACGTGACAGCTCAAAGGCATCAAACGGACGCGCGTCTTCATCGACCAGCACCGCCAGTACCTTGCCCTCTGTACGACCCTCATTCCAGACCATGATGTCTTTGATCATGCCCTGTCCGTACTCCTGCTCAATTTCCTCTTCCACTTTCAACATCATGTTTTCAATGGTAGCCAGGGCTTCAAGCGTCTGCGAGTCCGAGGCATTGTCGTTCAGGGTCAGATTCACCATCGGGTAGTCATGGGGCACTTTGGGCATAGCAACAAAGCGCACCTGATTCGAGGTGATCAGCGAAACGCTCAGGATCAGCATGCCAATAAAGCCACACAGTACCGTCCAGCGCCACTGCACACAGGTTTCGACCAGGTTGCGATAAGGCCCATTTACAAAGGCAAAGAAACGCTTATTGAACTTAGCACGCCAGCTGCCCTCACGCATTGGCGAAAACTTGGTATGGCCAATGTGTGCAGGCAAGATCCACTTAGATTCGATCAGACTGAAGGCCAGACACAGCATCACCACAACGGCAATTGACTTAAAGAAGGCCGCTTCCGGACCGCTGGACATCACCATAGGGGCAAACACCGCCATGGTAGTCAACACCCCGAATGTGGCCGGGGTCGCCACCCGTTTGGCACCGATAACCACGTTATTGACGCCGGGCCCTTTGCGCTCAATTTCGGTATAGGCGGCCTCGCCGATGACAATGGCATCATCGACCACGATCCCCAGCACCATAATAAAGGCAAATAAAGAAACAATATTCATGCTGATACCAAACACCGGCATCATCATAATGGCGCCCAGGAAACACACCGGCAGACCCACCATCACCCAAAACGCGAGCTTAAAGCGCAAGAAAATGGTCAGCATAATGGCGACCAGGATCGCCCCCTGAAACATGTTCTTTTTCATCATGGCCAGACGTGCTTCAAGGTAGTACGTCATATCAACGAAAGCCGATAACTCCACACCTTCTGGCAACGATTCATTTTTCGCTTCAATATAATCGTGAATGGTATTGGCAATCGGAACCATGTTTTGGTCATTGGTGGCTTTCACCGACAGATAAGCCGCGTTGACCCCATTGAGCTTGAAGTAGAATTCACCCTCGACAAATGCATCTTTAATCTCTGCCACATCCTGCAACAGCACCTTAGCACCATTCGACCCCACTTTAACCGGGATACGGCGGAATTCATCACCTCGATATTTCTGGTTTTCGACGCGCACTGAGATCAGGCCCGCATTGGTACGGATCTGACCGGCAGAGACATTGGTTGAGTAACGGCTAATGGCTGCGGATACGTCAGCCATCGACATGTTGTAGCGACGCAGTGCATCAGGGTCGACTTCAATGCCGATTTCGTACTCAGGCATATTGCGATCCACCAGAGAAATATTAGACAGCTGCAACAGCTCGTCTTCGATTTCTTTGGCCAATGGCTTAAGCTGTGTCAGCGGTAAGTCCGCGACCAGCGCCATTTGTACCACGTCCTGGGTAAACTCAATTTGCTGTATACGAATGGGTTCCATTGATGCGGGGAAAGTCGCAATGCCATCCACCCGGGAGCGCACCTTGTCTGCCACATCGGCCAGCTCAGCACTGGTGTCTATTTCCAGTTGTACGCTGCCACCGTTGCGAAATGCGCGGTACACGGCCTTGTCTATCTCGGTCACATCCTTGAGCGCTTCTTCCACCTTGATCAGGATACTCTCTTCGATTTCCTGAGGAGAGGCGCCCGGATAGGTTGCATTGACGGAGATCAGGTTCAGCTCAATGGCGGGAAACATCTGCCGTTGGATAGTAAAGTAGCTGATGATACCCATGATCAGGATAAAGCCCATCATCAGGTTCGCAGCCACTGAGTTATGTGCAAAGTAGGCTATCAGCCCCGTTTGCCTCGGTGTGTGTTGTTCACTCATTGTCGGTCCCTGCCGTTATAGCTTTTCCAGGCTGGCGCCCTGCGTGTTTGACTCATCGGCACCTGCCACTTTCACCGACATGCCACGCTGTGGATACTCAGGCAAAGTAACTACCACTTTGTCGCTGTTATTCAGGCCAGCGCCAACCAGGAAGTATTCACCTTCTTCACGGACCACTTGTACCTGGCGCGGTTCAAGCTCGGCTTTGTCGTTCAGTAGCCAAACGGTTTGATTATTCACCAACTCTTGCGGCAAGCGGTAGATTTGCTTGAGGGTTTTGCCTAGAAAGCTCACTTGCACATAGGTGCCAAACTTCACTTTCGGCTGGTCGCTGTTCAGCGCATAAGGGTCATCAATCCGTACCACCAGATTACTCATGCGCGTCTGGGTATCAACGGTGCCTAGATCACGGTGGATCTGCGCTTCGCGGGTAAAGCCATTCACCCCTTTGTTGAACAGGGTCGCTTTGGTACCGCTGATGGTTTCAGGCAAAAAGACGGAGTCGAAACCAGCAATAGGGATCACGATTTCGGCTTGCTCAATGTTGTTCAGCTTGGCAACCACACTGCCTGTTGAGACAAACTGACCCAAGCCCACATCACGAGAGACAATCAGGCCGTTAAATGGCGCAACCACGTCGCAGTTATCCAGGTCGCGTTGGGCACGCATTAATGCCGCTTTAGCCGACTTAACCGCCGCCTTGGCGCTCATCACCTGTGGCTTACGTAAAAACAGATCGGTGTGTTTTTTGTTTGGGAAGCGCTTGGCTTCATCCGCTGCCACGTCTGCCTGCGCCTGCTCTTCTATCAATGCCGCTTGGGCACTGGCCAGCTGAGCTTCGGCCTGCAATACCGCAGCCTCGTAATTGTCCTTCTCGATGCTGAGCAAGACGTCACCTTTAGCAACCACACCACCCGCAACAAAGTTGGGATGCCAGTAAACGACTTCTCCGGCAACCTGAACGGATAACTGAGTTGTTTCAAGCGGCATCACTTCACCATAGCTTTGGATTAAAACCTGATGATCCTGTGCCTGAACAGACTCGACCTGTACCACGGGGCGCGTATCTACGACCTGCTTTTCTTCCTCGCCCTTTGCGACCGCGTTGACAGCTGAAAAGCCTGCCACCCCGAGGCCCAAAGCCACAGCGGGAAAGATCCATTTTAGTGCTTGTGCTTTCATGACTTTACCTATTGATATTTTCCCACCGCCTATCTTACCAATATAGAGACGTTCAATAACGTGACATTTGTAAGAATCTGTTACTGATTTAGCAAAACTCTTTCAGCAGCTTGTTGGTGTGGTAGCAATCAAGCAATAAAACCATTAAAAACATAAAAGTAACAGCCAACCCGAAGCTAAAAAGCAGACCCATAAAGGCCAGTTTAAACACCCAACACACGCCAGCAAGTAACAAAAATGCCACAACAGCAACTGGTAAGACCTTACAAACCCGAATAATCAAGTGCTCTTTTAACAACATGCCTGCCTTAGCTCCCAACTGCCACTTTATTCGCCATACCGGAGCAGATAACAGCGTCAGGTAGCCCAGTACGCCATACAAGCCCGCTCCCACCAGCAACATCATCAGGCAGCTCAGCGCAATACCTGTGTAGGCACTGAGCCTGGCCGATTTACTCATGGCCCTAGCATGCGCCGTCATACTGGTTAACTGAAATACACTTTGTGTAGGATCTTGTACGCGCAGCAGCGCATTCAGATCAGGTTTTGTCAATGATTGCCCTGGCGCCAGTCTGATCATCAGATTAGTGACAAAGAAGTTGTGCGGCAGATAAACAATATCCGGGGTACCCAGCGCAGGGGAATACACATCTTCCACAATGGCTTGCAACCTGACCGGGCGCTGATTGCGCGAATACAGGGTCATGCCAACATCTTGCAGCGTCAGGCCGAGCTTGCTGGCCAGGCTTTGGTTAATGATCACCGCCTCAGCAGGGGCATCCAGCGTCATTTGCTCGGCGCTGAATTCACTGCCTGCCAGCACGCGCTGCCCAACGGTGGCAAAGTAGCCCACCCCACTCCATTGGCCAAAAGCTGTCAGCTGCCGGGCACTGTCTGGCACCGTACTGATAGGCTCCACCCAGGACATTTCCAGCGGATGATTTGCCGCTAAGCTTACCGCCGCTATTTGAGGCTGAGCCAGTAACGCCTCGATATTGGCCTCACTCAGCTGGCGCCGGGCTTGCGCTTTTTGTTCACTGCGCTCAAAGTCCAGCTGCTGCATTTGCACTTGGACTAATCCGCTGTCATCAAACCCCTGCGCTTTATTCATCTGCGCGCCGTAATGACTTAACAGCCAGAGGCTAAAGCACAATACCACCATGCCGATGACCAGCTGGGCGTTAATCAGCAACTGACTCAGCCAGCCCGGTAACTGCTTTACCTGCCCTTTACCAGAGCCACTGAGTTGTTGTCTGAGGCCATCCAGCTCAACAAAGGCAAACACACTGCGGGCAAATCCCCAGGCCAGTACGAGCGCTACCAGCCACATGCCCAGATAGGCCTGCCAGGACAAATACAACCAGGTGATACTGCCCAGAATATCTTCGCCCCAGTATTGCACCAGCGCTAGCAGGCCTGGTGCCAGTCCCGTCGCGACCAAAGCGGATAACCCGAAAAGTGCTACAGCATGACACAGTACCTGGCGAAACAGCCGGGACGGGCGGGCACCCAGCGCCAGATGCAGCGCCAGCTGTGCCTGGCGGCTTTTAAAATCCAGCAGATATAACGCAAACAAGTTACATAAGGTCACCACAATCACACCAAGTGCGGCACTAAGCAACCAGCTGCCCATTGCCTGCAAAGCACCTTTGAGCTTGCTGTCGAGCGGGCGAAGGGTTAGCCTGAAACTGGTATCGCCAAAGCCATACTGCCTGGATAATTCATTAATATCCGCACCCAATTGCAAGGCCTGTGCTTGCAACACGGTATTGGCCCCGGGCAAAGTGCGCCCAACCAGCATCAGGTTGTTGCGGATCGCCATGTGAGCAAACGGGGTGATCTCAGTCGCAGTATGACTAAAAAAAGGTAAAAACACGTCGCTGTACTGCGCCGCCCGAAGCAGCTCTGGCTCGCGGCTGTTGGAGGCCAGAATACCCACGACCTGAAAACGCCGCTCGTCCAGCTGAATAACCTGACCAAGGGCATCTTGCTCGGACAGGTAGCGCCGTGCAAAGCGCGCGCTGACTACAACCTGGGTTGCACTTTGCGCCTGCTGCCCCTGCAGTGTCGAAGCCGTGAAATAATGGCCACTTTGCAGCGTCATATTAAACAGCGAAAAATAGCCCGGTTCGACCAGGGCCGCCGAAATACGCGGTTGCTGCGGATGGTTTACATAAAGCATATCGGTGTAATACACGGGTGAGGCCTGCTCGAACAGCCCTGGGGTCTGGTGCAAATCCCAGGCTGCGGGTGCCGAGAGTGATTCACTGAGGGTTACCTCACCCTGTTCATTGTGCAACTCACCATCAACCCAGACCAGACGCTCAGCCTGTTCATAGGGCAATGGACCATGTGCCTGCCAGGCAAGCACGCCCGCCACCAAAAGTGCCGCCATGGCGCTGGACAGCAACAAACCAAAACAGACTGTCATTCGCCAGCGGCGATACAGCGCACTCAGTGCATCCTGAATATCTGACCACATTTAACTCAGCTCCTTCAGGCAATCGCGCTGCGCGTTGTATCACGTGTGTGGCTGCTGCCCACGATCTCACCGTCCAGCAGACGGATCTGCCGCGGCGCCATATCGGCATATCTGGGGTCATGTGTCACCATACAAATGGTGGTACCCTGCTGATGTAATTGGGCGATCAGCTGCATCACTGCGTCCCCGCTTTTTGAATCCAGGTTGCCCGTCGGCTCATCCACCAGCAAAATGCTCGGGTTGGCGACCAGCGCCCGGGCAATGGCAACCCGCTGTTGCTGTCCGCCAGAGAGTTGGTCAGGCTTGTGCGCTGCTCGATGCGACAAGCCCACTTTATCAAGGCAGCTTTGTACCCGCGCTTGCACCTCATCACGCGACAACCGGGTGGTGCTATAGCGCAGCGGCAGCGCCACATTATTAAACACCGATAATTCATCGATCAGATTAAAAGACTGGAAAATAAACCCGATGTGGCGGTTTCTTAACTCCGCGCGCTGATCGGCGGTCAATGTCCCCACCTCTGTGCCCTGGATCAGGTATTGCCCGCTGCTTGCTTCATCCAGCAATCCCATAATGGACAATAAAGTGGACTTACCACACCCGGACGGACCAGAGACAGACACAAACTCCCCCTGCGCTATACTCAGACTCACCTGTCTCAGTGCGTGTGTTTGTAGTTCTTCGGTTTCGAACACTTTACTGATGTGCTTCATTTCTATTATCTGTGTCATACTTTCCCCGCTGACAAACCGACACCTCATTGTGCCATAGTTGACCCTTAAAGCTTTAATTCAGCGCGACCTGCACGCCCTGTTGTGCCAGATTGCTCAAGTCAGAAATAATCCAGCGCTGATTGTGCTGCGCACCCTGTTCAATCACCACATAGCGACCAGCCAGTGCACCAAAGTGCACAGTGGCAAGTTCCGTAGAGCCATCTTCGGCAAGTCGATATAACTGGGCGCTCTGCCGCTCACGCACATTCGCCGGACGACGGATATACAAAGCCTGCTCCAGCTCAGCGACCGTGATACTGGCATCAATGCTGAGCATAGGCCGGGCGGCTTTGGGCAATGCCTGAGGCAAAGCCACTTCCACTTTCACGCTGTTATCGACCACCACAGGATCAACCCGCCCCACCGTGCCTGTGACCTGCTGGTCGCGGATCCGCACCGTCACCGCCTGCCCTGGCTGTACTTTTTGCACCTGAGATTGCGGCACCCTCAGTTCGGCAAGCAAATGCGTCTGACTGCCGATCAATGCAGTTTCGTCACCCACACTCAGTCGCTGACCTACAGCCAGCGGCATACGCTCCAAAATACCCGCAACGGGCGCCGTGATCGTCAGTGCAGCTAACCTAGCACGGCTGCGCGCCAACTCCTGGCGCCGGATAACAATTCGCTGCGACGCCAGCTGCTGCGCACTGGCATGCAGCTTTTTTAGCTGCATCAGGCGCTGCTGCGCACTGTCTCGCTGACGGGTTAAATTGGCTACCCGCGAGCGGGTCTGAGCAAAGGTCAGCTGTGAGATGATCCCTTTTTCAGCCAGTCCCTGCTCGGCCTGCTGCCGGAGCCGTGCCGTTGCCAAATCGCCTGCCACCTTATCGAGGAGGGTTTGTTCACTGAGAAACTCCCGCTGCTGATTGAGTGTCAGCTGCTGCAACGCCATATCGCTGTCTTGCAGTGCCTGCTGTGCCTGCGCAACCGCCAGAGACAGGTCCGGGTTGTCGAGCGTGGCAATCACGTCCCCCACCTTTACCGCCGCCCCGGCTTTAAGATGAATGTGCTTCACCACCGCATCGCTTTCTGCGCTCAGCAGATGCTGCTCGGCGCTGCGCAATACACCAAAACTGTCGACCCCAATGGCCAGCGGTCCGTATTCTACGGTTGCTGTCAACACCTCCTGGCGGGCCAAGCGGGTGACAGACTCGCCCGCACCAAATTGCCAAAGTCCTGCCAGCAAAAAGACGGGCACCAGTGCCCAATACCAACGACGCCAATATTTGGTGGGTTCAGGTGGTTTGATTAGATCCATTTTCAGCTCCATTTACATTCACGCTGTAACGCCTGGAGCGAGTTTCATGCCAGATATTTATAGCAATTAAATCATTAACTTAAATATTTTTAATCATGCAATTGGGCGGGAGCGGACAAGTTGTCCGGAATTGGAACTGGTATTTTGGTTACTTTCTGAGCCTTGCGCTGAGCAGTATAGTGCAGGTTTGCAGTTCACCACTGAGACAAAAAAGGGGAAGTCACAGACTTCCCCTTTGCTCGGGACGGATCCTTTAACAGACCCTAAGTTTTTTAAAGATGCAGTACAGCTACTGTAAGTCGTACACACTCTTACTACGATTTTTCAGCCAGGCCTCAAAGGTGTCTTCGTCAACCAACTCGGCAATACGGCTTTTAAATTCACGGTAGCCTTTTTCATCGTAAAATTGCTTCAGTCTGAGCACTTCTTCGTGACGTGATGACATACCACTGCCCGCTTTACGTGCCGCACGGTCAAAGTAGCCCAATTTATGCTTCACACTGCTCAGATAGCCACTGATATCATCGTCATTCCACTCGTTATAGACAAAGTCGTTGCCACTGCCACCGGTACCCAGCGGGATCTCATCGCCGCGCACGAACAGAATATCACCGCCGCCGCCACCGTACAGACCAATGTTAGAGAACGTGGAAATGGCTGCCAGGAAGTCCTTACTACCACCACCACTCAGCTCACAACTGCCTCGCTCACACACCAGAATGTCCTGACCACTGCCACCCCAGGACTTAGCCCGGTTGCCCCAGGAACCACCGCCGGAATCAACAATGATGTCGGCCCCTGAGTTACCGTATAACCGGTCTTTGTTACCATCATTGCCAAAGATGATGTCTTCCCCGTCACCCCCTGAGATATTGTCGCCATCCCGGTTACCAAACAGCACATCGTTACCGTTTTCGCCTTTGATGTCGTCAGCGCCGTCATTGTTGTAGCCACTGATGCGCACTCGGTGCACCACGCCACGGTGATCGGTGGCAATCTCCGAACCACCGGCAACCCAGTCGTTACCGTCGCCTGCGCGGATCTTGTCTTTGCCATCACCGCCAAAGATCAGGTCGTTACCCCGGCCAGTCACAATCGTATCGTTACCATTGAGGCCATACACTGTCATATCGCGACCAACGCCGCTCGCCAACAAGGTATCGTTGCCGTTCGACAGCTGCACCTCAACGGCTTCCACCGCATTAGTAAATGCACAGTGCTGATAGCCTGCGGAGTAAGCAAACACATACTCTTCGTGTTCTTCAACAAACAGGGCCAGACTGCTGTCGAGCGCGCGAAGTTTCCACACCCCGTTATTCAGCTCACTGTCAAAGCTGCCAGTTTGCATATGACAGCGCGCGTAGGCCGTTGTCAGGCTGTCTGGTACATTCCCCGCTGGCGTACAGGAATATTGCTCAATACCACTGATGTTACTTGGGATACTGCCGCTTGAGCCTTCGGTCAGACAGTCCATACCGGTACCGCCGTCGACTTTTTCGAAGTCGCCATAGGTATAAATGGTGTCATCGCCCTTACCCCCATACACATAGTCCACTTTATTTCCGGTTAGTATGGTGTCGTTGCCATCGCCGCCGTACACCAGCTGGTGCCAGTTCAGCGCCGTGCCGTCGTATTCTTCACCGCTATCGGCCAGGTTTACCTGGAAGCCGTTGTGGCTGCCCACATCGAAGGTTTCGCAGCTGCCTGCGTAATATACGGTTACCAGGGCATCGTCACCTTCGGCCGTGAGCTTCTCACCGCGCACATTGGGCGACACCGCCAGGTAAGTCATATACGGATTAGAGGAGTTATCATCCGCGACGCTGATCTTGCTGCGGTCCAGGCCCTCACAACTGGCAGGGGCATAGTTGGCACAGCTGGTTGCTTCTGTATTTTGAATGTTACTTGGGATCGCACCTTCATCACCCTGCTCAACACAGTCTGCACCGGCACCACCATCTACACGCTCAAAGTCGCCAAACGAGAAGATCTGATCGTTACCGCCATTGCCGTAAATATAGTCGACTTTATTACCGGTGCGGATCTCGTCATTCCCTTCGCCCCCGAATACCTGCTGGTGAAAATCCAGTTTACTGCCATCGTAGAACTCACCACTGTCCGGCAGGTTCACGTGCAGCCCGTTGTAGTTGCTGCCGCTCAGCACTTCACAGCGGCCATTGTACGACACCACAATTGAAGACTGGCTGCCTGACACGCTCAGCGCGGTGTCGGCCAGCTTGGGGCTCAATGCCAGATAAGTCATATATTGATTTTCAACATGCTCGCCGACGTCTATCTGGGTCCGATCCAGACCACTACAAAAAGTGCCCGGCGCAGCCAGACGCAGGGCCTGTGCATTGTTTGGCAGCCAGGTCAGCGAGAGCGCCGCTGCCAGGAGTGCCTTTTGATAAACCACCATGTTAGTCTCCATGAGTTGAGTAAGGATTTGCGCAAAGAAATCTGTTTGGTGGAAGTTATAAGCCACAATTGTGCAATGACTATGGACTCAGACTGGGTAATAAGGATGAGTTTTGCCGCCAGCAAAACGGGTAAGAGCACAGACCAAAAACAACTTTTAGGCCTGCCCTGTGTAGTTGCCGCATCAATAAAACGAAACCAATGGCGAAAAAACATCGCTAAAAATGTGGCGTTTTATTTACATTTTGCCAGCGCATACAGGCAGTTGAAAAAGCTTCATGAATTAAAAAACCACCATGGCAGGTTACGTTTGTTTACATAATGACGTGAGCGCATTATGAATCGATTCATAAAGTACCCAGACTTCTTCGCATAGTCAGCCAGCCGCGCTGGAACATAAAAGCCTTTAAAACCCATGATTTTTACTTAAAACCCTGTAAATCAAGCAAACTTTTAGAGCAATAGGCTAAAAATTTTCGGGTACAAATCAACACATTGAGACTTTACATTTTTTAAACAGCTGTTAAATTACACCCAGTAAAATAATAAGAAACAAAATGTAACTTCACTGTTTTAATATTCATATACGGATGTACAATGAATACACGTCAAAGATTGAACTGGCTAAACAGCGCCCGACGGGACATTCAGGCGTCACTGCGTGGCCTGCGAATACAACAAAAAATGTCGCAAGCAGAACTGGCTAAAAAAATGTCCGTCCCGGTTGACCAGTCCACTATTTCAAACTGGGAAAGTGGCAAAACCATTATGGATCTCGAGCAGCTGCTGGATATCCTGATGATCTTCGGGAAAGACTGGAAAAGCTTTTTTGGCTTTTTGGCAGATAACGCTGAAAGAAGAACAACGAAAAAACCGCTACAGAAAGAACCACCAATGGAACCAAACGCAGAAGACAAGGGAGAAGACTGATGCATTTTATTGAAATGATGCTTTCCTCTGTCGTTTTTATCGGCCTAATTCTTACTTGGAAAGATTACAACGCCAGATGGTTGTTTTCCCTAATGCTTTTATTACAACTCGTCGATACGACAGTTAATCCAATAGCCATTAATTGGACCAGGCATTATTACTTGTGGTGTTTGATATTAAATTTAATCTTTCTTTTGCTATTTTTCACAAGAGGGGTCCAGGCCGAAGCAGCATACAGAATAACTAAAATCGAATTTTTTAGGAAGGCTAGAGCGGACTATGCACTCACTATTCCAGAGTGCTGTATTTGCTTGTTGTTATTTGCTTCATCGTTGCTTTGCCTTGCTATTTGGATTGAAATCCAACTTTACTTTTATAAAGTCCTTAGTTACCCATTTATTTATCACCATATATGGTCACCAACTCAATATACTCTTCACATTCTGGAGTCTCTGACCCTTATTACATTTATAGTGCATGTTAGGCGCTCAAAAGGAGAATTAATTTATGAAAACAGTTAACTATAGGCTTCTAAGCAAGGTCTTTGGGGGGAGTACAGCTGGCAACCCTAATCTACCTCAGTTGCCCCAAGTAGCCCCCATTGACCCAATATTCGATAAAAAGAAAAAAACGTCATAGGCCTCTATTTAGTTGTATTTATTAATCTATTCATAATCAGGAATAATAGAGAAGGAAGCAAACAATGAGAGTTATTGGGCCTGTTTTATTTACACCAATTACGGTTACATATTCAATACACTCTATACTCTCTCGAATCTATCGCATTGGCTACGTTTATAAATAGAGTGATACGTTCTAATGGAACTTTAATTAATGAAAACAATTAACCAAAATTTATTAGCAAAAGTTGTAGGTCGTGGCCCAGGAGATCCTGACATCCCTCAACTACCTAAATTCGCCCCAATAGACCCTACTTTGGGAAAAAGCAAAAAAGCCGTTGATGGTTGAACAAGCCGGTTTATTAATTTATTCATAGACCTAAGCTAAAGGCAAAGAAAAAGGAAGCAAGCGATGAGAGCCATTGAGCGTGTTTCGTTGGTAAAAATTATGGGTGGAGTCAGTGGAGATCCTGATAGATCAACCTTACCTAGAGTGACTCCGTTAGATCCCCTTTATATGAAAAAGCACCCCGACGGCTCGAAAACCTATCAAACGAATAAGCCGATTTATATAAGCTATTAACTTAGTCAGGATCAAAAATAGTAAATACAGAAGGATATCTTCACGTGAAAAGAATCAATCGAGACAATCTAGACCAAATTTTTGGTGGTTTACCTGCAAGTTCAAAGCTACCAAAGCTTCCTAAAAACGCACCAATAGACAAAACAAAGCTCTCTGAAAGCGCGCAAATCTAAGTGTAGGAGTACATGCTTTCTGGGCATGTGCTCTTTCTTACATACCTCCATAGACAAGAAGAGAATAACCTAGCGGTCAGAATGCTACTTGCATGTCGAAAACGTGTGATAGAACATCGTATAGATATCCTTGCAATGTGCGATGCCAATTACCCCCCATAAACCCGTTGGCAGGTCGCCGGGATACGTGTAAAGTCGGGTAAAAATAATAACAAAAACCATGACCATACGGGCACGCTGAATGCGTGTTTTAAGGAGTCTTTATGCCTGTCCGCCTGTGGCTTACTTGCCTGTTTGCTGCGCTGCTCAGCGCCTGTGCCACGACTAAAAAGCGCCCGGTTACACCGCCGCCCCGTCCTGATATGCCCTTTAATCATGCCCTGTTTAGCCCCGTTGCGGTGATTGACGAGCAAGCGATTTTTGCCTTGCCAGCGCAAGAGCAGCAGGCTTTTTTGCGCTTTTACCAGCAACAGGTTGCAGCCGGGACACGTGGCGACAGAGTGATTTACGACTATCTGCATGGTCAGCTTGACGAGTTTCACTATCGCGGCGAAACCTACAGCGCCAGTGCGTCTTTACAACACGGTGGCGGCAATTGTATTTCACTGGCGGTGCTCACTCAGGCCTATGCCTTTGTGGCCGGGATAGATACCCGTTATCGCAAAGTGGCCTCGGCACCTGTGTATCAGCAGGTGGCCGATACCATACTGATCTCCTCACACTTTAAAACTAAGCTACTGGCACCAGAAGAGCCGGAAGACGAGAACTGGATCACCGTGGTGCGACCCGGCACTGTGATTGATTACTTCCCCGCTCAGGATGCCATTTTTGTTGCCTCGGCCCAGTACCAGGATCTGGTAGCTAAGTTTTACGCCAACCTGGCAGTAAAGGCCATGCTGGCAGAGGAGTTTGATCTGGCCGCCGCGCGTATTTTGCGCGCCCGCAGCTATGCGCCGGACGACCCGGAGCTGATCAATATTGCTGCGGTATTGCATCGCCGGGCGGGCGACCAGCCCAGTGCCGAACGCATTTACCAGTATGCGTTGGAACATCGCCTGATCAGCCACAATTTGTTATCGAATTACCTGGTGCTGGCCAAAGAACAACAGGCCACGGACCTGATAGATAAACTTGAGCAGCAGCTCCTCAGTGAGGCGAAAACCCCGTTCGATTTTCTGATGAATGCCCGCAGCGCCATTGCCAAAGGCCACCTGAAAAAAGCCACGCGCATTTTGGTTAAAGTGGTGGAACAAACCCCTTATCTGCCCGAGCCCTATTTTGAGCTGGCCAAGATCAGTTACCTGCAAGGCGACCATGATACAGCCCGTCAACTGCTTGAGCTGGCGATAGAAAAAACCTCAGATCCGGAAAAAAGCCGGGTGTTCACCGCCAAACACAGCATGTTGCAGTCACTGACTGAGCAGTAGGTGCAACCACGATGTGCAGCGCAGCTGCGTGCGCTGCACCGATGCAAACGCTCTGATCTGACCCCTCGACGTTACTGCCCGACAATTGCCCCTTCTGGCTTTGCCCTCTCCAGGATGTAAAACCTTCGTTAACTTTGATTTTCAACTTCTGAAACACGATCACAGCGGCTGACACAACCAGAAAAACAATACAAAGTTGATGGCTTTCACCTAATTTTGCTGAACTTTCTAATTATTTACGTATCTTTCAAGCTAAACTGACAATGAGCTCCTGTTCGAAATAAAAATTTTGAACCTCATAGTGAGACGCCACACAGCCTGAAAAGCGAGTGATGGTTTACTTAATTAAATTTTTGTTATCACTTTCTTTACAATGCCGATTTTTGTGATTACCTTTGTACCTGTGCGAAATTTATTCAATAACTTTTTATTCTAAAAAATCATTCAACAACAAGTGAAAAAGGAACAGCAATGAAACTCACCTATCTTGTCTCTGCGCTAGGCTTACTCTCTACCGCTGCACTGGCTCAAAACACCGCGCCACTGACAGAAGCACAAATGATGCAATACACCAGCAAGGCTAGTAAGGCCATCATTGGTGCCCGTGCCGATGCCAATATTTCGCTCGGTCAGGAATTTGCCACACTGAGCAGTACAGGCAGCACGGTTATCACTCGTACCATCAGCCACCCGGATGCCAGCTACATCAAACTACACTTTAAAAATGTCAATCTGGCCAATGGCGGCAAGCTGGTTGTGCGCTCGGTTGATGGCAGTGAGCGTTACGAGTACACCGAAGCGAATATGCGTGCCGCAACGGTTAACAGCAAGCTGGGCGATGACGGCGTAAGCAGCTTCTCGGCGATGTCTATTTCTGCCGACACCGCAGTGGTTGAATACACCCCGGGCAGCGCGTCTGGCTCAGAGCAGATTGCAACCCAGGCGATGATGCCAGCCGTTATCGACTTCTACGACCACGGCACAGAAAACACGCCGATGATGGAAGCCATGAATGCGTCAACGGATGTGGGCATTGAGTCGACCTGTGGCGTGAACGAACGTCGTGACGTACAGTGCTGGGCAGGTTCAAACCCAACAGAATTTGAGCGTACTCGCCCGGTTGCCCGCCTGCTGATGAACGGCAGCGGCCTGTGTACCGGCTGGCGTGTTGGCCCGGACAACCGCATGTTCACCAACGAACACTGCGTGGGTTCAGCGTCTGAGCTGGCAAATACTGAGGTATGGTTCAACTATCAACACACCAGCTGTAATGGCTCAAACCTTGAAACAGTCGTGAAAGTCACAGGTAAAGACTTCCTGTCTTCTGACTACACGCTCGACTACACCCTGTTCACCATCAACGAGTTCAACAAAGCACAACCGTTTGGCTACTTTGGCCTGGATGTTCGCGATGCGACTCAGGGCGAGCGCATCTACATTCCTCAGCACGGCGCAGGTAACCCCAAAGAGCTGGCGATTGAATCGGATCAGAACAACAATGGCCTGTGTCAGGCAGACGTAGTGACAGCGAATGGTCGTGGCACCGGCACAGACATGGGCTACTACTGTGACACCATAGGCGGTTCTTCTGGTTCACCGGTACTGGCAGCGGCAAGCAACAAGGTCATTGCACTGCACCACTTTGGTGGCTGTACTAACCAGGGCGTTAAGATCAGCAAGATCTGGCCACAAGTATCTAGCCACTTCAATGGTATTCCGGATGGCGACAACAACAATGAGCCAACTCCCACCGCAGACTTCACGGCAAGTTGTACTGAACTGGCGTGTAGCTTTGACGGCAGCGCTTCAAGCTCACCAAACGGTGCTATCTCTCAGTATGAGTGGAGCTATGGTGACAGCGGCACTGGATTCGGTGCAACCGCGAGCCACACTTACGCCGCAGCGGGTAACTACACGGTATCACTGACCATCACGGACAGCACGGGCGCAACTGCAACCACAACGAAAGAAGTACCGGTGTATGGCCCAGGTGGTGAAGATCAACTGCAAAAAGGCGTTGCCAAAACAGGCCTGTCGGCGGCACGCGGTGAGATGACTTACTTCTACTTCGACGTACCGGCTGGTGCTACCAACATCACTTTTGATATCTCAGGTGGCAGCGGTGATGCAGACTTGTACGTACGTAAAGGTGAGCAACCTACAACGACGACTTATGATTGCCGTCCTTACCGCTGGGGTAACACGGAAAACTGTACACGAAACGATGGTGCAGGCCGTTACTGGGTAGGTATTCGTGCCTATAACGCTTATTCAGGCCTGAGCCTGGTAGCAGACTACCAGTAATACTGAGTTAAACTTTTCTCCCTAAAAGGCAGCCTCCGCTGCCTTTTTCTTTTTTCGTCACGCTAAATCACATACCACGAAATTTAAGGCTGAGCTCGGATCAGACTGGCCACATGCGCAATCGATTCTCTGGCCGCCGCACTAATCGCAGACAATTGAAAGAAGCCATGGATCACCCCCAGGTAGCGCCGACACTGTACAGGCACACCGACTTCCAGCAATGTACGGTAGAGCTGCTCCCCTTCATCTACCAGGGGATCAAACTGAGCTGTAATAATGTGTGTTTCCGGCAGCCCGGCAAGATCAGATCTGAGTATTGGGCTCGCTTCTGGATGTGTACGTGGCACCTGATCAAAGTACAGCTCGTAACCCGATTCGAGCGCCTCTCTGGTAATAATATAATGCGTGCCATACTCCTGATAACTTCGGCTCGAGGCTGTGGCATCCAGCATAGGATAAATCAAAATCTGCCTGGCTGGCAGCCAGTTTGATTTGTCTTTCAATCGTAAAGCGGTAACTAAGCTCAAATGCCCGCCCGCACTGTCACCCACCAGGCTGATATTGTCAGGATCACCACCCCATTGCGCACATTGCTGACGGATAAGCTGCGTCGCATTAAATGCGTCATCATGTGCAGCCGGATAGTCATGTTCGGGCGCGAGCCGGTATCTGATGGCGATCACCATAGCGCCTGAAAGGTTAGCCAGCTTTCTCAGTTGCTGCTCATGGGTCTCAAACCCGCCACTGACAAAACAACCGCCATGAAAGTAAACAGCCACCGGAAGTTTGGCCTGCGCAGACGGCCGGTATATTCGGAGCATCAAGCCATTGATCTCCAGATCAGTGATCAGGTACACATGCTCACACTCTTCGGCCAGCTCAACACTATCCAGGTAACCCTGACGTCGTTCGGCAATTGACTGCGCCCGGGCCGATGGACAGCCCGCTTTAATAAATTCACTGACGATCTTTTTGATACCCGGTTCCAGGCTCACATTGACCATAAAAGTACTCCCACTGTAATGCACACATAAAACTGTTTATACATACAGGTTAAGTTTTAAAGTGTCAATTTAGATCAATGAGTTATAAAACACAAAAACCTGATAACTTACAGCGCATACCACAGTCCCAGCCAGGCACGTAAGGTATCGTCGGCCAGATCGCTTTCTACCCGAGCAATGCCCAAATCAAAACGCAGATCGGTCACCCCGGCAGGCGCAAACCAGTTTGCCCACCCCAGCGCCTGCTGACTCAAATCGAGCTGCCATTTCACGCCGTAGCTTTTGGCAATGCGCTGACCATCAAAACGGTGATGTTTGATAAACACTCTGGGCTGCCCGAGCTTCCAGCTGGATGCCAGCTCATAGCCATAATAATGTCGGCCCGTTGCGAACTGAAACGGCAATTCAGGACTCAATATCAGATCGCTGCGTGTACGCCCGCTCAGCAGGTTGTTGTCAAATCCCCCCAGCCGCATGGCCTGCGAGGTACGATACTGAGACTGCACACCCACAAACCAGGGCCAGTCCCAGGCTTTGCCAAACCCCTGCCAGTCATAACCATGTCCTGTGGCGTCGCCACTGAGCAAGGCGCCCTTAACCCGATACCCCAGCGCAAAATCCTGGCGGTAGTTATACCACCCGTGATCTAACCCGGCCCACTGCGTGGTGATGGCCTGCAGGCCTTCATCATCGTAGTGGGTGATCGCGGCAAAAGGCGCAATGGTCAAGGTATCAAAACGCCATTCATGACTCAGGCGAGTACTCATTCCCATGCCATTTAACCTTGCCAGCTGCGCTTCACCGTGCTGGCGGCGGCTATCAAAACGATAGTCGCTCAGGTGAGCATCAAAACGCCAGTCTCCCGAACGGTAGCGCAGGGCCGCAAAGCTGCCATTAAGCACATTATCGCTGCTCTGGGCCAGCCCCAACTGCCAGGACAATTGTTGCAGCAGGTCGCTGCCTTTCAGACCGACACTCAGCAGCTCACTGCTGGCCGTACTGGCCTGGGCTGATATGGCTGCCGACACGTTTTGCGCCAGCCACTGATAGTCACTGTGGGTCACCGCCGTATCATCAGCATCATAGATCTGTGCACCGGGTAGCACCACCGGATCGGTCTTACCCAGCGGCACCGCAAAGTCCTCGCTGAGCGCGGTCACTAACTGCTCACTGACCTGGCTGTCCAGTTCATGTAATCGGGTACCCAAAGGCGTAGAGTGGGCATAAAGCAGCGGCTGCGCGGCACGCACTACCAGCTGCTCAAACACGGCTTGCCCTGAGGTCACCTGATAGAGGCGATTGTGTGTTAGATCGTAACGATAGATACCCAGCTGAGCGTCCAGCCCGGCGATAAAGTAGATCCCCAGCCCGTCTTGCTGCCAGGCCGGCGCGGTCAGGTACTGATATCCCTGAGGCATTGGTACACTTTGTATTTCAGCCGATTGCAAATCTTGTATATACAACTGCCAGTTGCCGTTGAGGGCGGTTTTGAGATAAGCGAGCTGGCGTCCATCCGGGGCAAGCTGCGGATAGTCGTAGACGGTGCCCAAATCACGCTCACTCAGGGGCGTCACTGTCTGACTGCCTAGCTCAACGCGTACCAGCTCAGAAAAGCCATCGCGCACCTGTTCAGCATACAGAGTATCACCATCAAGCAAAGTAAATCGGCGGATCCCCAGCTCTCTGGTGAGCCGGGTGACCTCCCCTGTCGGAATGTGCCAGCGATAGAGGTCGTTAACCCGGTTATCCCGCGCTTCGTTCACCCGGGCACGGGCCACAAAATACAGCGTGTCTTTGTCCTGCCACTGTGGATACTGTGCCCCGGCAAAGTCAATGGCGGCCAGCTCAGCCACCAGTTCACGCTTAAACACAGCGGGCGGCTTGTCTTTTATGTCTTGCGGATCGGCATCTATAATCGCTTGCTGTGCCTGCTCAAAGGCTTTTTTTGCTGCGCTATTCTCTTCGGTTTTATACACTCTGAGCCAGCGTTCGCCGTCCTGATTGCGCTCAGTGACTGCCATTTTCGCCCCATCGGGGGATAACACGGGATCGCTCGCCGCGTAGTCAAATTCGAGCCATAAAGGGCTGTTCAGCACGCTCAGCGAGCGCTCTTCGGTCATCGCCAGATAGGTGTATTCGGCAATAAAACGCCGATACAACTGCGCCGCACTTTGCCCAAATACGCCTTTAAAGGCATTTTCGAAGCTACGCTTATGCACCCCGTGTACACGCGTCCAGACGCCGTCCAGCGTTTCTTTACCGTGGTTATCCTCCAGCCAGGCCAGAAAGCGCACGCCCAGCAAATAAGCCATGGCACTGGAGCGATAACTGCCATCCCCATTGCTCAGCGCGCCGTAAGACAACAGTGCCCCCTGGCGAGCAAAGGCGCGCAACAGGGCCTCACTGTAGTTATCGTAAAGGCGCCCGCGCCCCGTCAGTCGTGATTCCAGCAAAGTGGCATAGCCTTCGGCCACCCAGCGGGGCAACACGGCACTGGACAGATCGTAGATATCGAACCAGTCACGCAAGTGCTGACGCCAGCGACTGCGGCTGGGCTGAGACAAATGCACCAGATGGATATATTCATGGAGGATCAGCAATTGCTGCCAGCCGGGGCTATTCGCAACCACAGAGTCCGACTGAGGCGGCGTGGTAAACAGCGCCATTAAAGGGGTGTCGGTGCTTGGCAGGGCAAATCCGTTGGCGCCATTGATGGGGTCAAACACTATCACGTCAGCAATGCTGTCCAGCGCCCGACCCTGCTGCTGTAGCACCAATGTTCTGACCAGTTCCAGCTCTGTGGCGGCAGAGCGCGCCCAGGCCTGCTGAGCCGGGGTATAGTGTACTCTGAAATGCTCGGTATGAAGTGTTTGCCAGTCACTGGCACGCGTGTGGGTAGTGAATATCAGTAACAACAATGCAGCGCACCATGCCACAAAGTGAGTCGTCGTCAAACGCACAGCCATGCTCATCCTCGATTGAGTGATCCTAAACAGGCTTAAGTATGGCAAACAATGTGCTTGAAAATTAGTAGGTATTTATCTTTTGAAACACTTTAAAACAACTTGGGTTAAGCCTTGGGTTAGGCCTTGGGTTAGGCCTTAGGTTAGGCCTTAGGTACGCCTTGGGTTAGGCCTTAGGTCAGGCATCTGTGTGCTTATCCGGCGACCCTATCATCTGCAATATCCCCCCCGCCACAGCAAACACCGCCAGTGCGGCGGGCAGGCTCAGCCCAGCGTAAACCTTAGCCAGTGCCAGGATACCCGCGCTGCTCCAGGCAAGCAATACCCTGAGTTTGGCCGTCATCAAACTGGCCAGCCTGAGCTGGCTGACACACGCAGTCGCGATAATAAATAAGATTAAAGGAATTAAAACCAACACAGTCCACTCCCGGGTCAGGGTTTGCTGGCCTTATAATACGGCGTCAGCTCAGGTTAAGATCAGTCTGAGCTTCATTATACGCAAATGATAATTATTATCAACTAGGTAAAATCATCTTGATTATCGCGCCTGGTCGCTCATTGTCGTTCGTATTGGCCACCTCGAAGTGGCCATCATGGCATTCGATCACGTGCTGACTGAACGTCAGGCCGATACCCTGGCCATCTGCCTTGGTGGAATAAAACGGTGTAAGGACATTGTCGAGGTTGGCAAATCCGCCTCCTTCGTCTGCAACTTCAATCACCACCGCCGGGCTGAGATAATAGCTGCGCAGGCGTACCCTTTGAGCCGTCGGACTGGCTGCCTGATTGGCCTCAATGGCATTTTTAACCAGATTGATCAGCACCTGCTCAAGCAAATGAGGATCGCAGTTGCACTGATGGGCCTGACAGTCCAGTTCAATCTGCTGTGTGGGATGTTGCGATGTAAACAAGTCTCGGACCGACTCAAACAAGGACCCCAGTGGGATCTTTTGGATCTGCGGCTCTATGGCTTTGCTGATCTCACCATAACGCGCCACAAAGTGCTGCAAATGCTGGCAGCGCTGCTCAATCACACTCAGTGCCTGTTGCTCTCTGGCAGACGTTGTGCGCTCTGCCAGGCTCTGTGCCAGTGAACTGACCGGCGTCAGTGAGTTACGAATTTCATGACTGATCACCCGGATCAGCTGTTGCCAGGCCGCCAGCTCTTTCTGCCGCAATGCCTTGGTAATATCAAGTGCCACCAGCAGGCTGTGGCGGGTACCCTGCTCATAAAAGTAGCTGCTGTGGAGCTGCCAGCGGGCCGCCTGAGCATGACTGATAAACTGCCAGCTCTGCTGTGCTTCTTCCAGCCCAAGCGAGGTAGCCGTGGCGCCTTTATAGTGTTGCCAAGGTTGTCTATACAAGCTTTCAAATGCTTGATTTGCGTAGCTTAACCGCGAATCCTCGGTAAACACCAGAATCGGCGTGTTAAGCTTGTCGATAAGCTGATAAATCACGAATATCTGTGAGTTATAACGCGATTTCTGCTGATGTAACTGCTCACCTAGAGCAATCAGTTGCTGTTCAAATGCCGCCACCTGACCGGATTCAAAGTGTGGCCGCAGCTGCTGACTAAAATCCGCCTGCAACATGGCTTCGAGCTGCCAGTGTGCGCGGGAAAAAATTCGCTTCAGCTGTGCCAGCCGCTGTTTATGCAGACACCACAATCCTCCGCTAACTGCACTACTAACGAGCACAATCTGCCACCAGGGCAGCGCCTGTTGCCACAACACCCCGGACAGCAAGGCCACGATTACCAGCCCCAGCAAGGCCAGATGCCAGTGCAGAGCGCGCTCAAAGTTAGCTTTCACTGCGCAGCCCGTATTTATCCAGACGACGATACAAAGACGATTTGGTCAGCCCCAGTGCTGTTGCCGCTTCGCTAACCCTTCCCTGGTGGAGCGCCAGTGTTTGCTCAATCAGTGCCTTTTCGACTTCGGCCAGCGTAGCGCCTGACGCGGGTGACGCTGGCTTATGTACCTGTTCAGGCTTGGGGCTGGCTAAGCGCAACTGACAGTCCGCAGCGCAGATCTGTGCCCCTTCACTGAGCAATAAGGCCCGCTCCATCACGTGGCTGAGCTCACGAATATTGCCGGGCCAGCGATAGGCCAATAGTGCAGCCTGCGCGCCGCTGTCCAGTGGTTTAGTAGCCAGCTTATAACGCGCCGCATGACGCACCAGCAGATGCTCTGCCAGAGGCACAATATCATCCAGTCGCGCCCGCAGTGGCGGCAGTTCAAAGGTAAAAGTATTGATGCGATAAAACAGATCGCTACGAAAACGCCCTTGTGCCACATCCTGCTCAAGGTCGCTGTTTGTCGCACAGATAAGGCGAATATCGGTACGTTCGGTACGGCTGCTACCGACCTTTTCATATTCCCCGCTTTCCAGCACCCGCAGCAGTTTAGCTTGCTGGGTCAGGGGGATGGTCGCCACCTCGTCGAGGAATAAGGTGCCACCATTGGCCAGCTCAAAACGGCCACTACGCTGTGATTTAGCATCGGTAAAGGCCCCTTTGGTGTGACCGAACATTTCACTTTCGAATAAGCTTTCAGGGATCGCGCCCATATTGACGCTGATCAGCGGCCCGCCGCTGCGTGCCGACTGTTGATGGAGCGTTTCCACCAGATGGCTTTTACCACATCCACTTTCGCCACACAGCAACACACTGGCATCTGTGGTCGCGATCCGCTCCAGCTTACCAAGCAGCGTTTGCATTGCCGCAGAGCGCCATGAATAAGTGGGCAACGCTACTTCAGCATCCGCTGTCACACTGCGCTTTGCCTGCAATACACTGAGTTTACTCTGCTTACGGATAGCATCCAGCAGTTGCGCGTTTTGCCAGGGTTTTTCAATGAAATCAGCGGCCCCCAAACGCATTGCCTCGACGGCCAGTGTCACACTGCCCCAGCCGGTCAGGCAGATCACCGCCGGTGGCCGGGACTGAGCTTGTAGCCAGCTCAGAAAGGCCAGCCCTTCATTGCCGGATGTGGTGTCGCGGGTGAAGTTCATGTCCAGCAAAATGAGCGCTATCTGTTTACAGCTCAGAAATTGCTTGGCGACCTCCGGGTGCTCGGCTTCAAACACTTCAAAACCATGATCTTCAAGCAAAAATGCGGCGCTTAACCGCACCTCTGGGTTGTCATCAACAATCAGTACCGCCATCGTATTCCCTGTTCGTCTATCACTGTGTGCAGAATACGGGAAATTGGCAAAGACGAAAAGCACCAGACAGGCGCTTGTCTTATCTGTAGTTTTCGTTCTTAAGTTGGGGGCGCCGAGTTGGGGGCGCCAAGCTAGGCACTGCTGCTCGGTCAGTTTGCGGAGTATTCCAACCATTGATATGACTTTGCGTAGTTCCCGTGTTGAGCACGGGATGACGAAGTGTCGAGTGTAAGATGGCAGCGTAGGGTTTCATCGCAAACGGCGCAGCACTTGCTAAAGACGCCCATTTCATCTCGCACAAAGGCCGCGCTAGAGCACGGCTTTGCACGATAGCTGCGAAGCGTTGCTTCGGTCTGTGTTGAGGTACGAGTGGGCACACTTATATGTACACCTCGACTCTGTCCAGACTTTTTTAAGGTTTAGACAACTAATCTTTCATTCTTTGATCAACTGGTTAAGCTGCTTACGTATATCCGGCCTGTTTGTAAGGTTCGTCGACCTTTGGCCCTAATGAGAACCGCCCCTCTGCTGCTAATCGTCCTTTCGAATTTGATGTTTCTATGTGTTCATCAGCGTTCACAGAGGTCGGTTTAACCTGTTAAATCATTACCTCACTTGCTTAGTAGGTGGGATTATGTTTTTTTGTACTCTGTTTTATTTACCAACATTGACCAGATTATTCGAGCTAGTTTATTTGCCACCGCAACTACTGCTTTGTGTTTGCCCCGGCGCTCCATTACTTTCTCTGCCCAATTCGATAAGTCATCATCACTTTGTTTAGCATAACGTAAGACACTCCATGCTCCTTGAATGAGCAAGCGCCTGATATATTGATTGCCTCGTTTGGTTATGCCACTTAATTTTTGTTTACCTCCACTGGAGTGCTCTCTAGGGACTAACCCCAAATTTGAAGAGAAGTGCCTGCCATTTTTAAAGTGCTTACCATCGCCGGCAAAGGCTTTAATTGCTGTGGCCGTGATGGTCGATACACCTTTGATCTTCATCAATCGCCGACAATCTTCATCTGACTTTACTTGTGAGCGCATTAAAGAGTCTACCTCACTTAATCTTGCTTCCATTTCTAGCCACTCTTGCCTGATATTGTCTATTAGATGTCTGATGCCTGAACTTAGGTTATTTTCTCCATCCTCTAAGATTTCTGGTAACGTCTGCTTTAGTGCTTTGTCCCCTGGAGCTATAACAATTCCGTACTCGTTCAATAATCCGCGTAGTTGGTTTGTCAGCCTTGTCTTTTGGCTCACCCAGCGGCTTCTCACTTTATGCAGCATGGAAGATTCTGTTTGTTCCAGGCTTCTCGGCTTTACGAAATACATGCTCGGCCTTACGGCAGCTTCTGTGATAGCAAAGGCATCGTTTCTATCGTTTTTATTTCCCTTAACAAAGGGCTTTACGTGAATTGGTGGGATCAGTCTTACCTTGATGCCTAGCTTTTCTAATTCACGTCCCCAGTAGTTTGAGCCTGAACAAGCTTCCATCGCGACAATAGCGTCTGGATAGTTCAGCAGGAATGGCAACAGCTTGTTTCTTTTTAGTGCTTTATTAAAAATAGGCTTTCCAGCCTGGTTAACACCACAGACTTGAAGCGTATTTTTTGCCAAATCAATTCCAATTAGACATACTTTCATTTGAACACCTCTTGTGATTTATATTGAATCGTCAAATCAATATTGGCGCATTGCGACGCCGTTTGCACTTGAGGTGTTCATCTCATCATCCATGTGGAGGGCATCAGGTTCGGGCCCTAAGGTTTGCGCAGCGTTCGCTAAAATGGCTCATTTCACCTTGCGCAAAGGCCGCGCTAAAGCACGACTTTGCACGATAGCTGCGAAGCGTTGCTTCGGTCTTACTGAAGCCAACAGATTTTGGTGGTTAGGGTGTGGGATTCACCCGGGGCCAGGGTGACTGCGTCGTCCATCACATTGGCCGCTTCAAGGCACAGCATAGTATGGTATTCGTCATCACGGAAATTGCTCAGACGTTTCGATTTTTCTATCCAGGGGTTCCACAACACGCAAGAGCTTGAGTGCTCGCGGCCGACGTGAATCTTGCCGTCCGGCGTTTCAATAATTTGCACTTCAGGTGCCTGGGTATAGACCATATCGGTTTCGCGGGCAAACGTGACCACCTCATCCTGAGTAAAAGGCCCTTCACCAAACTCAATATACTTAGCGCCTTGCAGGCCATCCACGCGGGTTTGCGTTATTGCCGGGGTTGGAAAGTAAGTATGCAACGCCTGAGTCAATGAGAAGGTTTCGCTGCCGGTATTGGTATTAGTGAGTTTGACTTCGAGCTGCTCGCTGAGCACAAACTCGACCGTCAAACTGGATTCATGGGGCCAGAAAGTGCGATCTATGCTGGCCATTGGTAAAGACAAGATAATGCGGATAGCCGACTCGTCTTCTTCAACCCGCTCTGCACGCCAAACCTGCTTACGCGCAAAGCCATGTGCCGGCCAGTCGGGTTCGGCATGCACACCAAACCAGGGCCAGCAAATCGGGATACCGCCACGGATAGACTGACCTTCGAGATAGGTTTCGTCCTCGGAGACCCACAGCAGGTTTTTCTGCCCTGCTGGAATGAATTCGGTGATCTGTGCACCCTGAAGATAAATTTTGGCCTGACACAGCGGTCCGTTAACGTCAAAATACTCCAGGCCGGACTCGGTACGTGCCAATTTTACTGAGGCAGAAAGTTCCATATAACACCTATTTTTAAACTAAAACTGGCACTACCTTACCTAAAATGTCTGGGCGGCGTAAGAGCCTCCCAGCGAATATGAGTGATATTCATCACGCGGTGCTGACATCACACTTTGAACTGACCAACCAGCTGGGTTAATTGCTCGGATAAACGCTGCATTTTATCGCCATTTTCGCTGGTGTTGTTCGCCACATCGCTCACGCTGTCTGCGGCATTTTTTATTTCAATCACGTTGCGGTTAATGTCTTCTGCGACGTGCTGTTGCTCCTCCGCCGCGGTGGCGATTTGCGTGTTCAGATCGCTGATGGTCTGAATAGACTGGGTGATTTCGCTGAACTGACTTTGCGCAGAGCCGGTCAGCTCGACCGTTTTGTCTGTGCGGGTCAAACTGCTGCGCATATCCTGCGATACGCCTTCTGTCATTTTTCTCAACTTGTCGAGCTGCGAGGCAATTTCTTCGGTCGACTCTGAGGTGCGCTGCGACAACGCCCTGACTTCGTCGGCAACCACCGCGAAGCCGCGACCATGCTCTCCCGCCCGGGCAGCCTCAATGGCAGCATTCAATGCCAGTAAATTGGTTTGCTCGGCAATCCCTCGGATCACGCTCAGGATCGACATAATGTTCTCACTTTCACTGTCCAGCTGGTTAATGTCAGACGTGGCCCGTTTGATCACATCCGACAGCGCCGCCACACTGTCTACCGCTTCCGACATCACAGACTGGCCCAGCTCCGAGGCTTGCTGGGTTTGCGTTGCCAGCTCTGCGGCATTGGCACAGCTGGACGCCACTTCGTTAGCAGTCGCAGCCATTTGATTAATGGCCGTTGCTGCCATTTCCAGCGCCTGTTGTTGCTGAGCGGTGGAGCTGGTCAGCTCCTCCGACTCCGTCGCCGTCGCTCGCGCGGTTTGATTGAGCTGCTGGGCACAGGCATTAATGTCAATTACCAGTTGTGCTATCAGGTTAAGAAAGCTGTTAAAGCTATCGGCCAGCTTGCCGGTTTCATCTTTGCTGTCGACTTGCAGGCGCTGGGTCAAGTCGCCCCCGCCCTGAGAAATGATGGTCAGGCCATCACTGACTTCTACGATGGGACCGGATAATACATGCGCAATGTAATTCGCCAGCACTACAAACAAGGCCACCAGCACCACGCTGAGGATCACCAGCGTCCAGGTCATGGCATTGGCTGCGGCCATCACTTCGCTTTGCTCCACAAAGGCAATGAACTTCCAGCCCAGTTTCTTTGAGGTATAAATGCTGGCAAAGTAGTCGGTGCCTTCAATCTGGATTTCATATAAGCCAGACTGATTGGCGGCAAGGGTCTTATACAAGCCATTCTCGACCTGTTTTACGTCTT
Organism: Pseudoalteromonas rubra; assembly: GCF_004212645.1. Taxonomy (GTDB): domain Bacteria; phylum Pseudomonadota; class Gammaproteobacteria; order Enterobacterales; family Alteromonadaceae; genus Pseudoalteromonas; species Pseudoalteromonas rubra_G. The sequence continues at coordinate 34,983 of NZ_PPUZ01000004.1, forward strand.
TAAAGCGGTAGTCGCTGTGTTTGGCATCAACCAGTATTTTACCTGTGTCTTCCACCAGCATCAGGTAGCCCGTTTCGCCCAGTTTAACCTCACGAATGATCTTGGTCAGACCCTGCAAAGACACATCCATACCGGTCACGCCAATCTCCCGGCCATTCGATCTGACCGAGCGCACCGTTGATACAATGGCCATGTCATCGGGGGCCCAGTAATACGCATCAGTCATGGTGGTTTTACCACCAGCCGCTTGTCCGCTATGGTACCAGGGCCTTGGTCGCGGATCGTAGTTTGCGCTCACCTCCCCCTGCGGCCACTGAATATAGCCGCCTTCGGTGTTACCAAAATAGATATACGCAATGCCCGGATGGGTATCACCAAAGCGCTCAAACAGGTCGTAGACTGCTTGTTCAACCTCACTCCCTGCGCGGGAGTTAAGCTGACTGGCGGTGCTTTTATTGGTGTAAACCTGTACCTCGCTTTGTGCCCGGGTAAGCTTAGGGTTAGTGGCCAAGAACTCCACATTTTTAGCTATTTCATCGAAAAACATGCCAATCCCGTTATCAACCTGTAAGGCTTCCCGGCCACTCATTTCAACAAACTTATCGAGCGCCAGTTGTCGGGTTTGGGTCACTATCAAAACGGCAATGATTAAAATAGGCGAGACAATGGCAACGATAAAAGCCAGCCTGAGCTTTTGCGAAATGGTCATTGGATGGATTCCTCACTGGGCTAATTAACTGCGCCAAAACGCTGAAAACGCGTATACCGACTGTTGCTAATTAAAGCGCACGATACTAGTCAAAAATATAGTTGATACTTGTGCAACTATCCAAAGATTCAGGAAATTTCCCTCCGCTCACGGCCAATTACTTGGAACCTGAGTGCGGATAGTCTAGGCTATTGAGAGATAATTTATTCTCACTAACTCAAACAAACGGGTGTTCTCCCATGCTAAAACTCTCTCGACTCATGACGGCTCTGTGCGGCGCTATGATGTTGTCTTCTGGCCCTGCCATTGCCAGCGAAGATGAACTGGCACAGCTAAAGAAGCAGCTAGAACTGCTCCAGCAGAAAGTTCATAAAATGGAACGTGAGCAAGCACGTGAAAAAGCACAAGCGAAAGCCGATAAAAAGGCACAGCAGGCGGCGCCTGCCAAGCCCAGCATTAAAGTAGGCGGAGCGGTTCGGACTAATCTCAGCCACACTTCCTACGATGACGACAACAAAAATCGCGGCGGTGATTTTGACTTCGATATTTTTCGGCTTAACTTTTCGGGCAATGTGGGTGGCTTTGGCCTCAATGCCGAGATCCGCTTTTTCGACTACATGACCGCGGTCAAGTATGCCTATTTACACTATGATTTTGCCAAAGACTGGCAGGCTCAGGTGGGCATGACCAAAGTGCCTTTTGGTAACTGGCCTTATAATTCTCACAATTACTTCTTTAACACCACTTACTATATTGGGTTAGAAGACGACCACGATATGGGTGTGTTGTTTAAGCGTAAGGTTGCCGACAACTGGCAGCTGGACCTGGGCTTTTTTAAGAATGACGAACTCGGTGGTGTGGATGGCTATGTCGAAGATCGCAGCGACCGCTATTCCTACGACATAGTAGGCTTTCGTAAAGCGGGAGACGGCGTATACGACGACCCCACTCAGCCGCTGGGCGAATACAACACCTTTGCGGGTCGTTATGCCTATCACTTTAAACACAAAGGGGGCACGACAGAGGTAGGCGTCTCTGGTCTGAGTGGCGGCCTGCATGATGGCACCGACAGTGCCGGTGATTATATGGCCTGGGCAGTTCACCTGAACGGTAACTATGGCCCCTGGAACTTACAATTGCAGCATGGCGAATACGAGTATGACGTCGACACACCAGCCACACGCATGGCGGTTGGCGCGTATGCATTTTTCGATTCTATTGCGGCCGAAGCCACCATGAGCAATGCTAACCTAGCCTACAGTTTGCCTGTGGAGTTTGGGCCTATCACAGGCCTGCAATTCTACAATGACTACGGCATTATCTATGATAAGTCGGACGACAGCGAAGACACTTGGATGAACGTGACTGGCGTGTCACTCTCTGCTGGTGCCTTCTTTACCTATATCGATTATGTGCTTGCGAAGAATCAGCCGTTTGTGGGCGGCTCCATCGCGGGTAACAGCGATGAAACGGAACGTCGTTTTAATATCAATATTGGTTACTACTTCTAAATACCCACATGGCAGCAGCCCATCGGTTGCTGCCTCCCCTAGACGTTTAAAGCTCAGAGATACCACCGCGTCGATACTGCCCTGAAATACAACCCTGTTCACTCATCGCTAAACTGGCTAAATATTACACGCAACGCAGAAATATTACAGCGGCTACTCGTGCGTGTGTTTTTGGCTATAATGAAAAAAGTAACAACGAGATAAACCCATGGGATAAAACCGGGAAGGACAGCGATGAAAAAACACGCACAAAAACTCTTTAACCGTTGCTTCTGGTTGCATCTTGCCGGGATCTTATGCGTAGCACTGGGCTTTATTGGCATGGCTCTGCCGGTCATGCCAACCACCATTTTTTTTATTCTTGCGCTGGCCTGCTTTACCCGCTCGAACCCTAAGCTAGCCAACTGGCTGCTGGCCCACCCTAAATTTGGCCCTACACTGCATGCCTGGCACACCCATCAGGTAGTACCGGTCAAAGGCAAATGGGGCGCGGGCCTTGGGATGTTGCTTGGGTTCATACTCTTGTGTATGACCACGGCCCCCTGGTATGTACTACTTGGTGTGGCACTGACCGAGCTACTGGTCATGGCCTATCTGCTTAGCAAACCTTCCGAGTTACCCGTCAGCCAATAGCACGCTGATGAAGCCAACAGCTGATGTCAGGTTTTCTGCGTGGCCACATGGTGATTGTGGCTGGTAAAGAGGATCACCATCACAGCACCACACAGGATAGCAACATCGGCAATATTGAACACTCCCGTGCGAAACTCACCAAGACCCAGGTTAAGAAAGTCGATCACTGCACCATTGTTTAGTACCCGATCAATTAAGTTACTCACTCCGCCCGACAACACCAAAGACAGGCCCGTGACTTGATTGCGGTTTAGCTCAGCACCTTTTAGCGTGTACATTAGTATCGCCACAAGTAGCAAACCTATCACCCCAATAAACAAGACACTGCGCAGTGGCGGCGGTAACTCACTGCCCAGACTCAGAAACACCCCGCTGTTTTCCCGATATCCCAGGCGCACCAGATCAAACCAGTAGCTGGTCATCTGCCAGCCATTGAGGTAATAGCTGGCAAACCACTTGCTAAGTTGATCCAGGCACAGACCCGCTCCGGCTATCAGTGATACCCAATATATACGCTGTTTTGTTGTCATCATGTGTTGTCTTTGTTTGTTGGCCATAAGCCAATATAAAACGCCCATTGTGACATCGGCATGACGGGCAAAGTGAAATCTACATTGTTTAGCAGATCCGAAACACAAGATTACAATTACGCGTAATACTTGCCAGTGCATATCAATTGAGGCAATTTCAGCTACACTAAAATCAGTCTGTGAGTAGGGAGGTTGTTGTGCGCAAGTTGATGTTCATGGCACTGTTTTTATGCCTGCTTAACGCCTTCCCGCTCGTCGCAAAACCTATGCTGCTTGGGAGTCATAGCGTGTGGCCACCCTATGTGCACAGCGATGATAGCGGCCTCAGCTATGAGATTATTGCCGCCGCCTTTGCGCGCAGCGGCGAAGCTTTTGCCCTGGAGGTTGCCCCGTTCAGCAGGGCAATGCGGCTAGCATTAAACGGCGAGATAGACCTGATCCCGGCGCTTTGGTATACCCGCGAAAGATCAAAGCAATTCCTGTTCAGCGACGCCTACTTACACAACGAGCTGATATTTATCTCGCGCGCCGATCAGGCTCTGTCCTTTTCCGGATTAAGCTCTCTGGCTGGCAGGCGGGTATGCATGATCCGTGGTTTTGCCTATCAAAACCTGCTTAGCGGACACCCAGATATCAGTGTTATCACACAACTGCATTTAACTGAGTGTCTGCGCCAGCTCGACCTTGGCCGGGTCGATGGTTTACTCGCCGATCGCATTGCAGCAGCCTATGCCATCAGTCATCATTTTCAGCGTGACACCTTTACCTTACACACTCAGGTGGTGGCATCCTGGCCATTGCATATTGGCATTGTCAAAAGCCATCCGCGTGCACGTCAGCTTATCGCACAATTCAATCAGGGCCTCAGCGATATCATCGCGGATGGCACCTACCAGCAACTACGCGCACACTTCCCTTTAATCAACCCAGGTCTGCCTGACAGCACCCAGCCCAAATAAAACTCAGATCACCACACAAACATGAATTGTACCCGTAACTTCGAGTGAATTATTGCTGGCACTGTCTATAATTTAATCACACTCTCTTGGTCCGTTAACTTAAACTGATAGGGATTAAGCGGTTATGCCTTTATCAGTGATACTTTGGCGTATTGTCGGTGGCTTTCTATATGGCAGCCTGAGGCCACCATCGCACTGTGCCTGAGTATTAAATAATGCTTACAAACAAAGTTGACCGGCAGTACCAGAGAATAATCGAACCTTGGGTGATCTGTTATGCAGCTATTACTTCATCGCGCGTTTATTCCGGTCGTTTTACTGGTTGGACTGCACAATAGTGCCGCTCTGGCCGCAGCGACGCCGCTCACACAACTCAAATCAGCACTGGATCAGGGCCAGTTTGAGCAAGCCTACGCACTGGCGCAGTCACAATTCGAAACCGCCGCAGGCGATGCTGAATTCGACTTTTTGTACGCCAGAGCCGCGCTCGAAACGGGCCATTATAATGAGGCCGTTTTTGCACTTGAGCGCGTGCTTGCAGTCAAGCCCAACCACCAGTCGAGCTTGTACTTGCTTGGCTTAACCTATAACAAGCAGAAGAATTACCCACAAGCTGCCAGCACGCTCAATAGCCTGCTGACCACCTCACTCAGCGATGAATTTAGACAAAGAGTTGAGCGCGCGCTGGATGCCATTGAAGACAATCAGGCAAGTATGGCGCAGCAGCTTAAGCATCGGGTATCACTGGCGCTGGGTCACGACAGTAACGTCAACAGTGGGACCACCGATGACCGTATTGTAATTGGCGGCCTGCCTATTTTGCTCGATGACAGCAGCCGCGAAGCCTCAGATGCCTTTGCCCGCACCAGCTACCGCTTTGATGGCCGCTGGCAACAAACCCAGCACCAGGCATGGCGGGCCAATATTCAGCTTTCAGATCAACGCCATCAGGACAGTGATGAATTCGACAGAACTCAGCTCAGCACCAATGTAAGCTATGTTCAGGATATCGATGATCTGCAACTACATGTGGGTGCGCAGTTGGGTGTAATGTCACTCGATTCAGCAACCTATCAACAGGATGCCGGCGTGTTTGGCGCACTCAGATACACCATTGATGAACACTGGGCAGCCACACTGAACATCAGCGCATTTAACCTCAATAACGTCAGAGACAGCGAGCTCGACAGTCGCCTGTATACCTCCGGGTTAGCCATCAGCCGTGCGGCCCGCAACTGGTTAGTCCGCGTCAGCGCAGGGTACACCTGGCAACCAGCAGAAGAGCCGACAGCAGAGCACTATGCGCGCGATTACGCCCATTTAAGCGCCGCTTTGGTATATCGGCTCAATGATGCACACCGCCTTAACGCCAGGATTCAGTACCGTGATATAGAACATCGCGCTGCACACCCCTTCTTTTTGCAAGTGCGCGACGAAACGCTCCACATCGCTCATCTGGGCTGGGTGTACCAGATAACCCCCGCATGGGGCCTGGAAACCAAGCTGGCTTATTACGACAAAGACAGCTCACTGCAACTGTACAGTTATGATCGTACTGAATGGTCTTTAGGAGTACATTATGATTTCTAATCCTCGCACCCGCTGGCAGCCACTCAGACACGGCACACAGTTGACTTTGCTGCTGTCCAGCTTGCTAACCGCTCATACCAGTATCGCAGCCCCGGCAGGCAAAACCCTGATGTCTCGGGGGCAGGTAGTAGCAACCGCCAGTGACAGTGCCGCACAGCGGACACTTAAACGCCGCAGCCCGGTGTTTGATGTTGATGTGGTCAATACCGGCCAGCAAAGCAATGCGCAGCTGCGTATGCAAGATGGCGCCCTGATCGCGCTGAAAGAAAACACGCAACTCATTATCAATGAATATACCGGCGCTTCCGAGGAGGATGGCTCGGTTGTGATGGAGCTGGTAACGGGCGGGTTGCGCACCATCACGGGCAAAATAAAAGGCAATAAAGACAATTACCAGCTTCGCACCCCGGTGGGCAGTATCGGGATCCGGGGCACCCACTATGAAGTGGAATGGCAGGGTGATACCTTACTGCTGGCCGTCTGGGATGGTACCATTGAAGTGGACATCAATGACGAACCGCTACTGCTGGGCCAGGAAGGTAATTTTTCCTTTGCCACGGTCAGCCAAAGTGGCGAAGTCACTCCGCTGCTTGCACCACCACAACAACTGTCACGCCTGACACCCAGCGCTCAGGCAGCCACCAGCGGCAGCGACCCGGATGCACAAGACGATGCCGCTAATACTTCAGAAACCAGTGAACTGGATGACGCCCCTGGTGAAGCAACCACACTGGCCATAGCACAAACCCCGGTAGCCACAGCTCCCGCCACTGAAGCTGCCTTTGAAGCCGCCTTACCGGATGTTGGCCGTGATATCTCAGAAAACAGCTTTATCACTGAAGAGAACCTCGACACCGTGGGGATTGATCCACTCGAAGATCTGCTGGCTGAACGTACCGGAACTGCATTGTACTCACAGCTGGAGCGCGCCGAGTTTAGCTCTTCCGCAGGTGCCGTCAGTAATATTCAGATGCAGATCAACGTCGACTTTGACAACGGCACCGTGCCACAAGGCGTTTTGTCTTTTAACGATCAGCAGGGCGAGTGGTTTGCCGCCTTTAATGGCCTGATAGACGCCAACGGCATGACCTTAGGGGTGAACTTTGCGTCACACGGGCAAAACCTCGCTGAAGGCACGATCGACACCCAGTTTAGCGATGAGCTGAACAAGTTACGTGGCAACTTTAATTTGAATGAAATTGATGAGCCGAGTGTCACCGCTTCGGGCTTGTTTATTTTGAGTCAACCTTAGGGGGACGGGGGATGAAGCGCTCGCAATTACACCAACTGGGCATTCTGACGCTACTTTGCACCGGGCTATTATCGGGTTGTTCAGGCGATGGTGACAAGACAACCACCACATCAGCAAACCCTGATACAGGCACACCAGCTGCACAAGATCACAACGAACCGCAGCCGGATGCGCCATCAGGCCAGGCCAATCTGATCCCTTTTGACTATCAGGCCAGATTTGCTAACCGTAACCTGGCCGCCCGTCAGGTGGTTAATACACAATTCGTCAATGGTACCGGCACTGTGCTCTTCCCCGAAAATCAGCGCACCTACCGGGGCAACCTGACCGTCTCTCTGGATGCCATTACTGATCCCGATGGGGTAAGCCGGGTGCTGCTTGGCTTTGAAAACGCGCAACAGGCACAGGTTTTGTGCGATGGTAATTGCAGCGATCCATTCGCATTTACTGAAACAGGGGTCAACCCGGCCAACTTCTCACAACAGCCCGGCAGTCTGCAATTGCAGGTCTGGGTAGAAGACAATGGTGGCAATCTGAGCACCGTTGCCACCCAGCAAATCACCTGGTTACCACGCAGCATCGCATTTAACAGCACCCCACGCAGCGACGGCAACGCAGCGCTCGACTGGCAGCCATTGCCCAGCTTGTTGCGCTATAACGCATATCTGGCAGAGTCGCCCATTGATGATGTGCGCACCATCACCACCTTGCCGGGCGCTCAGCGGGTCATAGCCCTGACTGACTCCGCCCATATCTTCAGCGGCCTGGACCCACAAAAACACTACTACACCCGGATCACCGGCATAGATGGCAGCGGTGAAAGCGCTTTTAGCGAATCACGGATGCTGGCAGCCACCAATCTAATCACCCCGGTGGCCGTGGCTGACAGCTTTAGCGGTGTACAATTTGAGTCTATTTCAGGCAACCTGCTTAGCAACGATAACGCCAATGGCCTGACACCACTGACACTGGTCACCACACCGGTACGAGCCCCGCAGAACGGCACCGTGATGCTGTTTGCCGACGGCCGCTTTACCTATGTACCCCGGGAAGCCTTTTTTGGCACAGACAGCTTTCGCTATCGCATCAATAACAGCCAGGGGGTGACTGCCGAGGCCGAGGTCAGCTTACTGATTGAACGCGTCAATCAGGATCCCATCGCCTTTGACAATCACTACGCACTGGCACAAAACAGCGTGCTGACCGTCAGCGGCACAGGGTTACTGGTCAATGACTTCGACTTCGATGGCGATGCACTCACGGTGAACACCACCCCAGTGACGGACGTGCAACATGGAACGCTGACACTCAATTCGGATGGCAGTTTTAGTTACCAACCCGAGCCGGATTTTACTGGCACAGACAGCTTTGAATATCGGGTAGAGGATGGCAATGGCGGCTCAAACACGGCCACCATCACACTGCTTATCGAAACCGAAGTCAGTAACTTTCCGCCAGTTGCTGTAAATGACAACTATCAGACCAACGAAGACGAGCAGCTGTTTGTCGAGATCCCCGGTGTGCTGGAAAACGACAGCGACGCCGATGAAGATCCGCTCACTTTATCAATTATTGAACAGCCCAACATGGGTACGCTGGAACTCAGCGAAACGGGCAGTTTTCGCTACACCCCGCAGCAGAACAGTTACGGACAAGACTATTTTGTGTATCAGATAGACGATGGCACAGCCAGCGTACAAGCATTTGTGATAATTGAAGTTATTGCGGTGAATGACGCGCCGCTGGCCAGCGACGACAGTGTGACAGTGGCTCAGGGACAAACCATCAGCGTTTTGGTTGCAGCCAATGATCAGGATATTGACGGTAGCCTGGATCTGACCAGCCTGACCCTGGTTGAAGGGCCCAGCCATGGCAACGTCAGCCTGAGCAGCGACAATACCCACTTTATCTACCAAAGTGACGCCGACTATCGCGGCAGTGACAGCTTTACCTACCAAATTAAGGACGATCTGGGTGCCGTTTCTAATATCGCGAATGTGTTTATTGAAGTAACGGGAGACAATATCGCCCCGGTCGCCGCAGATGACAGCGCAACAACACAGCAAGAAAAGCCGGTTACCATAGATGTACTGGCCAACGACAGCGACAGCGATGGCAGCCTGAACTACAACAGCCTGAACGTGGTGACGGCACCAGAAAACGGCAGTGTGGCACTCGATACGGTAAGCCTGGGTGGCTTTATTTACACCCCAAACAGTGGCTTCTCGGGCAGTGATACTTTCACTTATCAGGTACAGGACAATGAAGGCAGTGTATCTAACGCGGCAACGGTGACTATCACGGTTGAGCGACTGAATATGGCCCCCGTAGCCAGCAACGATAGCGCCTCCGTCGAAGTTGCCCAATCCGTCACGATTGCAGTGTTGGATAACGACAGTGACACCGATGGCACAGTGCAAGCTGGCACCGTTGAGATAGTGCAAAGCCCGCAAATGGGTAGCACAGAGGTCAGTAGCAACGGGACAATTACCTATATTCATACCGGTACTTCTGAAGGGGAAGACAGCTTTACCTATCGTGTTCAGGACGACCAGGGCGCATTCTCTAACACCGCCACCGTGACCGTCACCATCACGGCCCCGGATACCACCCCGGTGGCCGTGAATGACAGTGCGCAAACTGACAAAAATGAGGATGTGGGCATCTCCATCCTGAACAATGATCTGGCCAAAGGACGCGATCTGCTGATCAATAGCATTATGATTGTTATTGAACCGTCCCATGGCAGTGCCTTAATAGATTCAGCCAATGGCATAGCCTTTTACGTCCCCCAATTTAACTTCGTAGGCAGTGATAGTTTTAGTTACGTGGTGAGCAACGACCTAGGCGAAATTTCCAACGTTGCGACGGTCACCATCACCGTGAACGACAAAAACTACGCACCTTCTGTGGAGCCCGGGTCGGTAGAGATAGAGACCAATATCAGCAACGGAGCGCTGGTTTTGCAGATCAGTGCCTCAGATCCGGATGGCGATACCCTCAGTTATCAGCTATCTGGTACCAATGCGGCGCTGTTCTCGGTTGATAGTGCGGGTAAAGTCACCGTGGCCGATGCCGAACAACTTGCCAGCAATGGCGCGCAAACCTATGTGCTGACGGTTACCGTCTGTGACTCCGGCACACCTCAGCTCTGCGCCGAAAGCGAGATCAGTATTTTTGTTACCCAGAGCGCACCGCGTTACATTGCGACTAAGCGCAGTGCATTTGGCAATGATGGCAGCTTAACATTAGCGCTAAATGCCAGCCTTGAGTTCCATAGCCCGGGGCAAACAATTTTACAAAGCGATGGCAAGTTAGTCAGTGTCGGAGCCGTAGGTCATTATAATGATACAGCCAAACGCAATATCCATCGTGCGTACGTCAGCAGACAGCTCAGTAATGGCCAGCCGGATAATGGCTTTGCCGTATCGGGTAACTTCGACAGTGACTTCGGTATCGTCATTGACGGCATACCTCATGATGTTTGGGCAAAAGTTGCAACCATCGACGATCAAGGGCGTATTTATGTCGCCGGGTATGTCAGCTTCGCAGAACCAAATGAAACGGTCAGTTCGCAGCAGTTATTGCTGTTCCGTTTACTGAGTAACGGTACTTTGGATACCAGTTATGCCAATGGTAATGGCTATATGACGTTACCGCTGGGCAGCAATGTCTTTGTGACCCCGGTCGCCATTGCGCTGGAAGACAATGAAACAGTCACGGTCCTGAGTAATATTAGCGCCACAAGCACTGCCACCTCAGGCACAGTCACGCTATCCAGGATCACCGCGCAAGGCGAGATAGTCGCTACGCAATCGCTGGCACAAACGCCAACCAAATATGCACGTGGCATGGTTACCTTACCATCCAGTGATTACCTGGTATATGGCGAGATCACGTCGACCGAAACAGGTGAGGATGTGATGCTAGTGCGTCTCACACGCAGCACTCTGGCGCCGGATACCAGCTTCCAGGAGGGTGGCTTGTTACAAATCAACATTACTGAGGTACCAGATAGCGCACTAGATGGCAGTGCATTTAATGACACTACCCGCCATGTACTAGTGAAGGACAGTAACACGCTGCTGGTCACCGGGCTGACAACACTTGATGAATCCGGTGAAGTGCGCTCTGCATATTTGCTGCAATTAACCATGGACGGTGTGCTGGATAGCGCATTTGCGGGCACTGGCAAGCGCGTCTATCAGCTCAGCGAGCTTCCGACAGATTCAGCCAACGACATATCAGACTATAGCGCTTCCGGTATTGGTATAGTTGCAGACAGCGACACCTATTACCTCGGCCTTCAGCGCAGCATCTTTGGTAATGATCAGGTTGTACAGGTGGTAAAAGTGGGACTTAATGGTGAGATAGACACCAACTGGCTGCCGGGCAGCAATGGTTTCAGCATCTACCACGGCACCGGGCTGAAGGCATTCAACTTACTCGAAACACAAGGTGGACTGTTGTTCAGTGGCCAGAAGTTTACCTACCTGGGTAACAATTACCTGTCAGAACACTGGCTGAGTGAAGTGACTACAGCAGCAGAGCTGAACCAGAACTTTGGGTCCTTTGGTCAGCGCACTGTCAGTGTTGGACGTCGTGATGAGGAATTTGTCGCTGGACAATCCTCCACATTTAGTGGGTCACTGGATCATCTTCTACTCAGCGGTCAGGCCAACAACTGGCAAAGCACCCCACAGGCCGTGCCCTATGTACTGAAATTGGATAATATCGGGCAAAGGAGCAATTCCTTTGCCAACCTGGGCCTAGTATCCACAGTGCCGCTAACCACCATGGGTCTCATGTCCAGCTCCACTGTTGGCGCACTTAACGAAAACAGCGATGGGTCTGTTTTACTGAGCGCTTCGGGCACCGTGTCTGTATCAGCAGGTGATGAACAGGCCATGGCTACGCTAGTCAAGTTCAGTAACTTAGGGACGCTCGATAGTAACTTTGCCAGCAGCGGCGTGTTGAGCCTCAAAGCCAGCGACTATCAGGCAGACGCCACAGCTTTAGATCTCACTCAGCTGACGATATTACCAAGTGGAGATATTCTGGCCCTTGGTCAGGCCACAGAGAGCTGCCACACCCACAGCAAGGCCTTTATCATTTCCAGTTCAGGAGCCTTGTCGAATTTCTTTGAGTACAGCGTCCCCGCAATGCACAGTTGCAGCGCCAATGCACACAAAGTGTCTATGATCCATACTGTAGGGAGCGCCCTGGTTGGCGTTGGTCAGAGCCAGCCGGGACCAACACCGCCGCAGCTGCTGCTTGCCAAGGCCAGTGTGACAGGTACACCCGATACCAGCTTTGGTACAGACGGCCTGGCCTTGCTGGATATTGGCCTGAGCGCGGGTGATGACATCACCCTGAGAGGATCTGTGGTCGATGCCAGCCAGGGCTTTATTGTCTTTGGCTACGCGGGGACCAGTAACTTTGTGGTACGGGTGACCAGCTCGGGGGCACTCGATACCAGCTTTGCCGATGGCGGTGTGCTCAAGTTTGAGCAACTGTCTGGCGAAGCCGTGCGACTGAATCAGGCCTGGATAGATAGCAACGGCAAATTATTGTTGTTTGCCCAGGCCAGCGGCTCTAACGCTTTATATGTTGGACAGTTACTTCTGAGCGAATCACCAGGTAGCTGGGATACCAGCTTTGATGAGGATGGCGCCCAGTTGTTCAGTAGTTCGGTTAGCGGCGAGCTGAAAACCGTACTACAACAAAGCAGCAGTACAGAGTTTGTCTTTGTAATACAGCAGTCGTCTCCCGCCAGGGTGAGTTTACAAGCCGGCCAGGTAGTTCAACAGTGACGAAATAAGTAAAACGTCACCAAAGGGTTAGGTATGAAAATAAAGTTCTATGGTGTGCGGGGGTCAACCCCCACACCTGGCCCAACAACCGTGCACTATGGGGGTAACACAGTGTGTGTCACCCTTGAGAGCGACGCCGGTAAGCGCATCATTCTGGATGCTGGCACCGGGCTGAGGGTGCTGGGCCAGGAGTTGATGCATGTCCGCCAGCCTTTCTATATTTTATTGAGCCACAATCACTGGGATCATATTCAGGGCTTTCCCTTTTTTATTCCTGCATACATTGCCAAGCGGCAGATCACCATAGTGCCCGGTGTCACCGAAGAGCATGCCCCGGACGCCATCTTAAAACAAATGCTGGGGAGCTACTTTCCTGTGCCGCACACCACTTTAGCGGCTGACATTCAGGTTGTGCCACAGGCTCAGGATCACTGGCAATACGAGTGCTTTGATATTCAACGCTGCGCCATGAACCACCCAGGCGGTGGCAGCGCATACAGAATTGCCGCTGATGGCATCGACGTGGTCTATGCCACCGACAATGAACTCAATCCGCCCGGCCTGCCTGTTACTTCATTTCAGCAATGGGTGGACTTTGTCAAGGGCGCAGATTATTTGATCCACGACGGTCAGTTTGTGCCCGATGATTACCCACTCAAACATGGCTGGGGACATTCACTTATCAAAGATGCCCTGCTGCTGGCCGAGCAAGGCGCGGTGAAACACCTGGTTTTAATCAGCCACGACCCGGACCGCAGTGACGCAGCCTTGGACCAAATAGCGGCGGATATTAAGCGCCAGAACAAGCCCTTTATCACGATTCTGGCACGCGAGGGATTGACTCTGCCATGAACCTCCCGCGATTGTGGCGTAAATACTATCAGCAATGGCTGTGCGGCATTTGCCTTATCGCCCTTTTTATCGTGCTGCAACTACTAACACTGTCTCCTGCCTCACCCTATGGTGAAGCACTGAAACGTCTGGAAGGTCTGGGCTATGATCTGCGTCTTAAATCAACCCTGCCTATGCAGTCACGCTCTTTTTTACCGATAGTGATCGTTGATATTGACGAGCCCAGCCTGAAACAAATCGGCCGCTTTCCCTGGAGTCGTCATGTGATGGCGCGTTTACAGTCTCAGCTGGCCGATGCTGGCGTTGCTGTAATTGCCTACGATATCTTATTTTCCGAACCGGAATTAAACCCGGCACAACAAGTGCTGGATCACCTCAGCAACACCGCTACGCCAGTCGTCACTGAGGCATTGCACGCCCTGGCACCGAGTATTGACGCCGACGAGGCATTTGCCAGCCGGCTTCAGGATACAGATACCGTACTTGGTCTGCTGTTTGAACATCAGCCTGAGATCCGGGTGGGCACTTTGCCCGAATCCATTTTTTTCAGCAGCATTGCTGCCACCGCCTTGCCCGTTCCGTCCTTTGCCGGACATGTCGCGAATGTCACTAAATTACAGCAAAACAGCCCTGGCAGTGGCTTTATTAATAGCGCCCCCGACAGCGATGGATTTATTCGCAACTCTATGCTGCTGGCCAAGCATCAGGGACAGCTCTATCCGGCACTGGCACTGGAAGCTGCACGACTTTATACCATGGCCGAGCAGGTTGAAGTGGTCACTAAGCCCTTTGGTGCTGGGCATAGCGTGGAGGGGATCCGGCTGGGTACTGCACTGATACCGACAGACGACTATGGCCGGGTGAATGTGCCTTATCGCGGCCCGGCTTTTAGCTTTCCCTATGTCTCCGCCGCAGACGTGCTGAGTGGTGAAATAGATAGAAATTTATTTGATCAAGCGATTGTGTTTGTCGGCACGTCTGCCGTTGGCCACGCCGACCTGCGAACAACCCCGGTGGGCGTGCAATACCCCGGGGTAGAAGTACATGCGAATGTCCTTGAAGGTCTGGTGTTTCCCGAGCTGTTACCAAGCAGGCCAAACTGGATGGATGGCGCCGTCATTATGCTGTTGTTGTTACTTGGCTTTCTGTGCGTCCTGGTTTTGCCCAGACTCGAGGTGCTCGGGATAGCGGTCTTTACACTCTGCCTGAGTGCCTTGTTTGTGGTGCTGAGTGCCTACTTATGGGTTGCCCTCAGGCTGGATTTACCTCAGGTTGCCATTCTGGCCATGTTAGTCAGCCAGGCGATGATCCTCGGTAGCCTGGGTTTTGTCCGGGAGCATAAAGAGCGGCTCCAGATCAAGTCAATCTTCGACCAATATGTGCCACCGGCCCATATTCAGGCCATGCTGGATAACCCGGACAGTGTTTCTATGGAAGGTGAAAAACGCGACATTACTGTGCTGTTTGCCGATATTCGCTCCTTTACCACCATCTCAGAATCCCTCGATGCCGGACGGCTCAAGTCTTATCTCAACCAGTATTTTTCGCCTATTACACGGATCATCTTCGAGCATCAGGGCACCATAGACAAATATGTCGGTGACATGGTGATGGCCTTTTGGAATGCACCGCTGCCTGTTGCACAACATCCTGAGCTGGCAGTACGCTGTGCCATGGCTATGCAAGAACAGGTGGAGGCGCTACAAGCACCGATGCGCGAGCAGTCCTTACCTCCTTTTAAAATTGGTATTGGCCTCAATACCGGAGATATGAATGTAGGCGATATGGGCTCTGAGTATCGTCGCGCCTATACCGTGCTGGGCGATGCCGTTAATCTGGGCTCCCGCCTTGAGGGCCTGACCAAGTTCTATGGCGTCGGGATCCTGATCAATGAAACCACCTATGCCCAGTGCCCGGGACTGATATGTCGCCCGATTGATAAGGTCAAGGTCAAGGGTAAAAACCAGGCAGTGACTGTGTATGAACCCATTTGTAGCCATGATGCGATATCTCCTGAAATAAGCGATGAGCTGGAGGCTCATCAACAGGCCTGGTCACTTTATTTATCGCAACAATGGCAGCAGGCACTGTCAGCTTTTACTAAACTTAAAGAGCGCGCCCCGGAGCGAAAAATTTATACGCTAATGAGCGAGCGGATCCTGGTTTTACAGGCTAATCCGCCCGGTGCGCAGTGGGATGGCAGTTACACCCATACATCGAAATAGCAGGTGAGTTATGGAACAGCATATTCGAAACATCGCAAATAAGATTGAGCAGGCAGGCTCACAGGTCGCATTGCAACATCTGCTCAAACTGGCCATAGAGCTAGCATCGGAGCACGATACCGACCGGTTGCTGGAAAACATCCTGCTCTCTGCGATGGAGCTCAGCGCGACCGATGGCGGTACAATCTATTCCGTATCAGATGACATGCAATTGCAGTTTGCCACGCTGATAAACGGGCCTCTGGATCTGCATATGGGCGGCACTTCAAAGCAACCGATCCCCTTCCCTCCCATCCCCATTTATCTGGAAAATGGTCAATGTAATGAAAGCGCACTGGTTGCGCTGGCTGCCGCAAAACGCGAGGTGATCAAAATAGATGACGTCTATCAGTGTGAGGAATATGACCTTTCGGCGGCGCGGGCAATGGATGCCAAAACCGGGTACCACACTCAGTCAGTGCTGACTATCCCGTTACTCAACCATGAGCAAGAGCTCAATGGCGTATTACAGCTCATTAACCCGCACAGTAAAGGCAAAATTGTCCCGTTTTCACAGCAGCAAACGGAAATGATTTGCTCTATTGGCGCTCTTGCTGCAGTGGCACTGACTAACCGCCAGCTGATTGATGGTATGGAAACGCTGTTTCAAGCCTTTACCCGCTTGATAGCAAAAGCCATTGATGAAAAATCCCCCTATACCGGTGGTCACTGCCGCCGGGTACCAGAGCTCACTATGATGATTGCCGAAGCGGTACATGAGGCACAATCAGGTCCCATGGCTGACTTCTCAATGACCGAAGCCGACAGGGCTGAGTTGTCATTAGCTGGCTGGCTGCACGATTGTGGTAAGATAGCCATCCCAGAATATGTGATGGATAAAGCCACCAAACTGGAGTCGGTAAACGATAGAATCGCCCTGATTGATGCCAGAATTGAGCTGGCGAAGCGGGATCTTGAACTCGACTACACCAAGCGTATACTCCGTTTCGAACGGGATGATGAACAGGCTCAAGCAAACCAGCTAAGCGCGGAATTAGAAGAAAAACTCACCCAGTTAGAGCAAGATCGGCAATTTTTGCGTCATGCCAATATAGGTGGCGAGTTTATGCGTGAAGAAGACCAGCAGCGCGTAAAGCGCATTGCCGAGCAAACGTCGGTACGCATCGGCACAGAAGAACACCCCCTACTGACTGACAATGAAGTCTATAACCTCAATATTGCGCGAGGGACATTAACCTCAGAAGAACGTCAGATCATCAACCGGCACATGGACATCACACTGGAAATGCTCGAAGCACTCCCTTTTCCCAAACATTTACGCCGCGTGCCAGAGTTCGCCGGCGGCCATCATGAAAAAATGGATGGTACAGGTTACCCAAGAGGGTTAACACGCGAGCAGATGTCCATACCCGCCAGGATCATGGCCATAGCAGATATTTTCGAAGCACTCACAGCAGCAGATCGGCCCTATAAAGATGCTAAAAAGCTCAGTGAGTGCTTATTTATTATGGGAAAAATGAAACTGGGTGACCACATAGACCCGGATCTATTTGACGTCTTTGTTGAGTCAAAAGTGTATCTAAAGTACGCCGAACAATTCCTGAAGCCCGCTCAGATTGATGAAGTGATCCACGAACGGATCCCCGGCTATGAGAAAAAACAGGGCTGACAAACAAACGCCAATCTGAGTGTATTGACGAATAGCCGTGACGACTTGTTGCTTGGCAACCCTACATTTAGTGTTGAGATTATTATTGTTATTTTAGTACGGAATACAATTTTCCTGTTACAGCAAGTATAACCTGTTAATACCATTGATGAATCGGACCAGCGATACAGTGGCAGTAGGACCACTGCATCGCCGGCAATCACTCCCTGACGTTCATCGACCTATCCTTGTAAAAAACCAGAGCACTAATACCGCGTGTAGCAGGCACTCACTCAGTGCTTCCAACACTGTTCCTGTTGCTCTCCCTGTGTTGGTCTGGACATTATTATTGTTATTATTATTACTTAGCCTGCAAGTTGCACAAAACGCAACATTAAACCTCAAAAAGACAACAAACCAATTCTGAGGCTTTTATTGAGCCAACACCAAGCACTGCGTTTTCATTCCTTGTGAGCTCGGTACTTGCTTCTTCCTGTCCTTGCAAGAAACATGTTGCATATCACCCATCCTCCCTGACAGTGCTGGCAAACTGCGCCAAACTGCAACTCAGTCACAACCTTTCCCCAATCCCTGCCCGGTTGTTGCTAACTCGGATGAAAATATAAAAATTTATCTTAATTTTCTAAACAACTGTTACATCTATTTTTTATAACCAAAAAAATAAGCCTTTATATCAAAGGCTTATTTTTGCAATTTAAAAAAGTTTCGCTGGATTAATTGAATCTTCTACTAGCGCATTCTTCCATCGTGCGGTTTATCACAGCTCACAAGTTTGCATATCCAGCGAGGTTCGACTGGCTCCTGCTCATCTGCGTAAGCAGAAAATGACCCAGTACCAGAGAAAAGAGAAATAATGGTGATACAGATTGCTTTTTTCACACGAATGATCCTTTTATTTTTTATTAGGTAGAGCGAATAAGGAAAACAGAGCGAGGGTAAGTAACCCAAACACTCGGTCCCTTTTCAGGTATCATCTTAGTGATCTATTTTAATTGTTGCAATAGAAGTGTCGTTTAATTGTACAGACAGCGCGAGCACCTTTTCTCCAGCTGTATCCGCAGCAATAGTAGGGTAAAGCGCATAAAAGCGATCTTCAAAGGCGTGATGAGCGCCGGTCTGCCAGTTAAGTTTGTGCAGATAAGTGTTGCGATCATCAAATGCCGTCCAGACAATATGATCGCCACGGACGTACCAGCGACAAATGTATCTGAAGTCAATCGGGTGATTCAATGGCTTTGCCGGGCCAGTCAGATCGGATAAATAGAAAAGTTGTGCATCTATCGGCTCTGCGACGATATAGCCAGTTCCAGCAGGACGAATAGAGCGATACCCGGGTATCAGCAGGTTACTGACTTTAGAAGTGATGTCATAGCTCTGTATTTCCCACTCACCAGCCACATTAACGCCGTAATAGATAGCACTACCATCTGCACTGAAAGCGGCATCACTACTGGTCTCCATTGAAGAGGTAATATACTGAACCTGACTGTGTTCAAAGGAGTAAAACGCCAGCTTAGGGCCTTCTTTAAACAAAATACCGCCAGCCAGGTACGATACATCCAGTAACTCAACATTCTCTTCTGAGCTGTAGTAGGGCTTTGTCTCCCGGGTGCTCATGGTCATATGCCCTATGGTTGTAATCCCATCTTTTAGATGCATTACCCACCGGTGCTCATCGGATTGTTCATCATACATCATGGCGACAACCTGAGGTGTGGTGTTGATTATCTGACTGGCTTCTATTTGAGAAGTAAGTTGGTGTTCTATATAGAGACGCTTCGCCCGGCTGAACTCTTTTTGTAGCAATACTATATCGGCACCATCATGTGTATCAAAGCTACGCAACAGTACATCACTGTCTTCTATCAATCGGGTATGCCCCCCTGTCAGGCTGTCAACCTGGAAAAGCGCCCCTTTCGCCATGATCAATACAGAAGAGTTGCTTTTCCACTCAACACCGTACAACGTATGTTTACTGCTATATAAAAGCGTTTCTTCTTTGGTTGCTAAGTCAAACAACAAAGTGTGGAACTGGCCTTTGATCTTTTTTATCAATGCCACCCTTTGTTTGTCCGGTGACAAGCTGACATCAAACAGTATTTCACTGGCATCACTGGGGGCCAGCATGCGCACGTACTCGCGTGTGTGCAGGTCAAGGGCGTAAAGCGTCATCTCACTTTCCAAGTCCACCAGCATCGGCAATAACACCTCTGATGCATGACGGCCACGGGAAGGGTCTCCTACCGCAACTACACCTTCAATGAGTGTGATCCGGCCAGACTCAGGGTCAGACAAGGTCAGTGGTAACAACTTCACTGAAGTTTTATTACCAATTAAATCGCTGTATATGATGACCTTATCATTCTGAGCAAACTGTACAAAAGCGGCATTATTGGCATGATAAGTGAGCTGCCTGATTTTGTTGTTTTGCCTGTCAAGTAGGTATACCTGCCTGTCTTCCTCGATAGACGTACGGCCAGTAAAAGCAACATATCGACCATCCATAGACACAGATAAGTTCTCTTTTTCGCCGTTGAACCCGGTGAGTTGTTCAAGCTCACTAACGCTTGCCACCTGGCTGTCCAAAACAAACTGAGTTATGGCGTCGTACTTAGTCCATCCAATGCTCACCGAAACAAATGTTACCAGTACAATCAATATCTTAAACACCATACCTTGCTTGTGCTGAGTGACCTGAGGCTGTTCGGTCAGAGCAGATTCGCTTGGAGAGTATGACTCAGGCGGAAGGTCCGGCGATAGGTCTGATGAAGTATCACTCGCGCTAGTATCGCTGACTGGTTGCACCTCTGTTTCCAGAGTATCAACAGGCGCAATCTCACAGACGAGCTTATATCCCCGTTTTGAAACAGACTTCACATACCGGGCATTGGCAATGTCATCGTCACCTAAGATCAGCCTGAGCTTCTTAACCGCACTACGTACAGCAGTGTCAGACACAATGCGATCTGACCAGACTTCCTGGTGCAGCTCTTCGATATTCACGTATCTGTCGCGGTTTTCATACAAATACAGTAACAACGCCATGACCTTAGGCTCAATAGAAACCTCATCGGCATCGCGATATAAAACCTGATCGCTCAGATCCAGAACAAATGCTCCGAGTTTTGTCAGTTTAATATCTTTTAACGAAGGCATGGCATCCAGTCAAAGCGGTTAACTTTCCAATAATTGATTGACGATAAATCAGCCAAACCAAGTGTTTACTCGGGGCCAATGAAGTCACCTCAGGCAAGGTATTATTTCAATAAAAAAGAATATTTTACAATTTCAAATCATCACAGTGCACTAGACTAACAGGGAAAATAAATGAAGTTCAACAAAAACCGGACAATATCGGCTCCCTAAGCGTTAAAAGCTGTTACAAACATGACAAATTGTTTCAAAAATAGAAATTTTATGCCGCTGTCAGGCATATTCCATTAATTTATGCCTCACTTCTGAAAGACGGCGCTTATTTATCGTTCGCCGCGTTGGTGAGTGCATACATTGCCATAGATATGCAGCGCATCACTCTTGGCAAAACTGATTGCCACCTGAGTGGGGGAGAAAAAAGCTGCCGAGGTTGGCGATTTTGCCCCCGCGACATTGATCAGCTCAGAAAACTGCCAGCGTCCGTTTGACTGGCGAGCAAACACATTAACCTGATCGCTCGACTCAGACAGTGCCAGCAAACAGTGTCCGTCAGGTGAAAAGACTATGCGCGTTACACCTGGCAGTGGCTGGGGATCTGCAACGCTAAGCTGCTCGAGCAGTATAAAGCGCCCGGCGGGGTTCTGCTGGTAATGATAAACACCCGATTGCGTTGCAACCATCAAGCCCCCGGTCTCTGGCACAAAAGTCACAAACACAGGTTCTGTCAATTCTGTATGTTGCTCATCCGGTAAGGTGTGTTGCAAAACAAGTGACTGCAACGCCCCCGCTTTGAATATGGTGACCTGGTTGGCCTGCATGCCAGCAACCGCGACCAGGTTTTCATCTGGTGACAAGGCAACCGATACCGCCCCCGCCAGCGCGTTAACCTGACTGGCGCGAAGGATCTGCTTCACACTCAGCTTACCCTGCGTTGATGTTACTTTGACCAGGGCCTGCGACACATTGGACGCCACGTAACTGATCCCATTATGACTACCAACAATGGCATAAGGGCCCAAGAGCGCCAGCGTATCTTGCTGTGCTGAAATCGGTTTGCTTTGCTTAAACACTCGTTGGATATCGATGCGATCGGTCAGATAAGATGATAGATGCAGCGATGCATTGTCCTGCAAACGAAACTGCGCAACTGCACCACTATAAAAACTAACCACCTGGATATCTTGGTTGACACCAGAAAATGTCATATCCGATGCCCCCACCAAAGCGCCGTGCGCTTCATTACCCGACATCATGTCCAGCATAGTCAGTGATAAATCCTCAGCCACACGATAAACGGCCAGGGCATCGTCATCGGCACTGACCGCGTACAGCACTCTGCGGATGTCATCGAATAGCAGGCGGCGCACATTGTCCAGTCCATCTATGCCGTTTTGATTATCTGTGTAGCGATGCACCAAAGATGTCCTGTTCACTTGCTCATCAGTCGTAGCACATCCAGCAGCCAGGCCTGTGATACCAAAAGCGATAAGCAAACTTGAAAGACAGAGCCTAAAGTTACCGTTCTTAAAAAACATAATGCACCTTCAGATCAGGTATGTAAGTAGTTGAATAAATTAAGGCCATGCCAAAGGCATGACCTTAAACCCGAACTAGCCGTCTCTCAAGCGGGCTTTGTTTTTCACTGTCTGCTTCACCATCTTACCAAACGACTTATCTTTGGCACGCCGTTGCGCCAGACTGGCAGTGTTAAACGCATTTTCCCTATTCAGCTTAAGATAGTTGTTAAGCCGCCTTTGGCTGAGTGCACCAGACTCAATCGCGCCTTGTACTGCACAACCCGGCTCCTGCTCATGCCGACAATCATTAAACCGGCATTGCTCACCCAACAATTCGATGTCAGCAAATGCCGAACTGATCCCTGCCTCACAACCACCGAGTTGGAGCTCTCGCATCCCGGGCGTATCGAGTAACAACCCGCCCGATGGCAACGTCACCAGCTCACGATGCGTGGTAGTATGGCGTCCTTTGCCGTCGTCCTCACGGATCCGGCTCGTGCGCTGATACTGTGCGTTCATCAGTGTATTTGTCAGCGTCGACTTCCCGACTCCCGAGGAGCCCAGTAATACTGCCGTCTGGCCTTCGCCAAGCCAGGGTAACAAACGCTCAACGCACTCAGACGCATGCGTATTCACAGCCAGCACATCCAAAGCGGCGTCAAGCTGATGTACCGCACTAAGTGCCTGCTCAGTATGTTCAACCTGATCGGATTTAGTTAACAGTACCACAGCTTGTGCGCTCGAACTGTGCACCAGGGCCAGATAACGTTCCAGGCGGCTGAGGTTAAAGTCCTCATTCAGTGCACACAAAATAAAGGCGGTATCAACATTCGCCGAGATTAACTGCCACGCCAGATGCGCACCCGGCGCCTTGCGCTTGAAGCAACTTTTGCGCTCCAGCAGCCTGATATATCGCAGCTCGCTATCAACCAGGATCCAATCGCCCACCACAAGCGCATCCATTGCCGGTGTTAATGGTAAAGAATAGGTCCTTGCTTCGCCTTGGACTGAAATGCAGGACCTGTGCTGCGAGACGATCCGTACCGGGTGAGCATCACTCCACTCTTCCAGTGTCAGTTGCTGTTGAAAATAAGGTGTCCAGCCTAATTTGGCCAGGTTCTGAAAATTGGTCATGACGACCCCTTAACAATAATGTTAATAACTGAGAAAGGGGCTATTTGCCCCGGTAGATACCGGGCGAAAAGGAGTGCTGGCTAGACTAAATTCGGTTTTAAGTTAAGTTAAGTTAGTTGAGGCCAGTCTGCCCGGTTGGTTTGGTTACTATCATCATCGTCCTCCTGGGTGTTTTTCCGTCAATGCTGAGCACATGATATCTAAATGCGGCGCAGAGTCAACGTATCTGCACACAGCGGTATCATAACCCAACGATCAGCATTTTACCCTGCGCCATGCCTTCACGCTCGCAACTTAAGTCGAGCCGGCTATCAAGTGGGTACTGGTATAAGCGCTCAAGTTTAGGGTGGTTTTGATATAAAACAGTGCAGCTTCTGACGAACAAGCTCATTTTGCTTTGTTTATCCAGGAATGCGTACGTGGTTTTTGCCAGCGCTTCTTTGCACGCCGTCATAATCTCTGGGTTTACTTGATTTAAATGTATGGCTTTGTGGGCTTCTTCTTGCGGGATCACTTGCAGGCTGCTGGCCAGCACACAGACCGCATATACATCTAACACCCCAATTACCCGCGGTTTCTGACTGCCACGCTCAGCGTACACCACCATCACACAAGGCACTTTGCTTTCATCTAACTGCTGTGCCTGGATCGGTTTTAACACCAATGAGTCGCTTATGTTTTTCTGCATCAGACGTTCCAGCATGTCAGTTTTGGGCAAAGCCAGCTCTTCTCGAAGCGGTACCGCGTCATCTTCACCAATCATTTCGTTGGCTTCTAGCTCCAACACCAACGGCATAATGGCGCTGCGCAGTGCATCATCGCTGAAAGGCTTGGACAGAAAAAATGCGCACCCCAGCGATGTGGCATACTCAACCTGCGCTGTATCGTCCACCGTCGAGATCATCGCCACCGGCAGCTCGGGGTGGCTGACTCGGAGGGTCTCCAGTAGTTCAATACCGGTTTTATCGGGCATATGCCAGTCAGTCAGAATGATCTGCGGTTGCCAATCGGCTATCAGCGTCATCGCCTCATCCACACGGCTGGCGCAGCGCAACAACAGCTTGCGATACTCAAACTGTTGCAGGGCCCGCCGGATGATCTCACAGGTTGCATGGCTGTCATCAACGATCAGAACTTTCATTCTTTACCCTAACGCAATTATTCTTCTTCAGTATAGGCAGAATTCTGAACGAAAACTAAACTTATCTTATTGATAAACAAACGCGGCATATCTCAGCGCATGGTTCCTCTCGAAGTTTACCAATATCTGGCAGTGAATGTAGGGCTGCTGATCCTGGCGGCCTGGTTTTATATTTTATTGTTGATTTTAAGAGAGTTTCGCCACTTTGCTGGGACTTTTTTAAACCACAAACAAAGCACACCAGAGCACGACGAACTGCTGGCGCAGTGTCGCGAATCGGTCGCGCGGGCCAGCCAGTTTACTCAGCAGCACAGCAAGACCATTTCAGAGCTGTTGCAGGTACAGATGACGCTGGAAAATCAGCTCTCGCAGATCCGGGCATCCACCGCCGACCACATCACCAAAGAAGAACAAAGTTCTATAAACGAGCTCAACAAAAAACTGATCCGCTCCCATAAACTCATTAAACGCCTTAAAGGCGAACTTGATAATAGTGGCAAGAAACTACGCCATGTCAGCTCCAAACTGGAACATCAGTTCCAGTCCACCGACACACTGCGCCAGGCCAATACCCAGCTGCAAGAAGAGATAGAACAACTTCGGCAGGACAAAGCTGGGGCATCTGCCAATGCGATGAGCGACCAGCAAACACAAACCCTGCTTAACCAATACAAACGCCAGATAGAGGAGCAAAATCAGCTGATAGATCAACTCTCTGTAGAACACGAGGGCGACGGCAGCAGCGCAGAAGTCGCGGCCCTCAAAGCAGAGCTGGAACAGACCCGACAAAAACTAACTCATCTGAGTAAAGAGAAAAACTTTGTTGAGAGCCGCTACCTTGAAGCCATCAAACAAAATAAGCCGCAATAAACACGGCACGTACCGCGTCAGGTTATCTATACTGGATAGGCATATACCGGTATTACCTCAGCGCACTCAATCTGGGGGGCACAAGTGATACGATTACCAGGCCTGCGGCGCGCAGTGGCTTTATTATTACTGCTCTGTATTTATCTGCTGCCTGCTCAGCCCTTTGCAGCAGTTGCAGCAACTGAGACAAGCGCACACCCGTCACAACCGGCGACCGGCCACTCTTTTTTCGATCTGGGCGAATTGATTTTTCAGACCATAGGCGACAGCGAACAAATTCCCAAGGGGGTGGTCACCGCACTGGCGCAGGACCGGGACGGGTTTATCTGGATCGGCACCCAGTTTGGTCTGCTGCGCTTCGATGGCTACCGCTTTGTGACTTTTCTGCATGATCCTAAGGATGATACCAGCCTGTCCGGCAGCTTTATCAGGTCATTATGGGTGGCGCCGGACGGCCTGATCTGGGTAGGGACCTTTACTGATGGAATATCCGTCTATAACCCCGCAACTGGGCATTTTAAACGTTTTGAGCATAACCGCTCCGATAACGATAGCCTGTATAACAACACAGTACGTGCGCTGACCGGGGATGATCAGGGTAATATTTACGCCGCAACGGATAACGGCCTGAATCACATCCAGGCCACCACAGGTCAAGTCTCACGACTGAAGATCTCCGGCTGCGACCAACCGCTTGTACAGCCGCGCCTGCGCTCGCTGTTACTCAGGGGTTCAGACACACTGTGGGTGGGCAGTAAAACCGGACTCTGCCGCGTCACCTTACCAAACGGGCACGCCTCCGGGATGGCCGATTGGCAGCAACCACTGCGTGGTGAAACCCTGGCAGCATTTGATCAGCAAAATGTGTTTCGCCTGTTTCAGGACACCAATCACGCTATCTGGGTTGGCACCACAGATCATGGCGCTGCTTTTTTCATGCCGGGTTCTGATCAGGTGACCCGTATTCTCCATCGTCCTGGCGATCCAACCAGTCTCAGTCACCACTGGGTGAATGGCATTATACAGCCAGATCCCGATCATATCTGGCTCAGTACCTCCGGAGGCGGGATCACTGTGGTTAATGCCAACAGCGGTGCGGTGATCCGACACATTCGCCATGATCCGCTTAACCCCTACAGTATCAATCTCGACTCTATGGGTGCCCTGCTTGTTGATGCCTCCGGGCTGATCTGGGCGGGCACCTGGGGCAACGGGCTGAATCGCCATAACCCGCACAATGGCGCGTTCAGAACGTTTGTCCGGCGACTGTCCTATCCCCACTCGCTCAGTCATGAGGATGTCCGCAGTATTACAGAGCTGGACAATGGCCAGATCTGGGTTGGTAATGCACAAACGGGGATCGACATCATAGATCCCAGCATAGGTGTGGTCGCCGGCCACCGGCCTGATCCTGGCGATCCAAACAAACTCGCCGACGGCTATGTCCGGGTGATCCGACAAACCTTTGATGGCAGCATCTGGACCGGCTCGGCCAATACCGGATTGCACCACTTCGATCCTCTGAGTCAGCAGTTTACACGCTACAGCAAAGCCGATGGTCTGCCCGGTTATCAGGTCGTGATGTTACAGGAAACCGCCAATGGCCTGCTATGGGTTGGCACCGACGAAGGGTTGGCGCTGATGGACATTCAAACCCGTCAGCTACAGCCACTGAACGCCTTTAAAAATCATACCCAGCTGTCAGGCAAGCCGGTCCTGACAATGGCCTATATGGCCCCGGACCTGCTGTGGGTCGGCACCCGCATTGGCTTATTTGTGCTTGATTTGAAAGCGAAAACCGTGACCGAGATCAGTGCCCGGGCACAAACCACTGACACACTCTCAGACAATTATATTAAAAGCTTGCTGGTTGATAGTCAGGGACGCCTGTTGGTCGCCACCCCGCACGGGCTCGACAGACTGGTTCACTTCGATGGCCATCAGGCACAGTTCGAGTCACTGGATCAGTTGGCGGGCAGACCCACAGGTACCGCAGGGAACCTGATGGAAGATGCGCAGGGACGGATCTGGAATGGCTATGGCTGGCTGGACCCGTCGGCGCAAACCTTTGAAGACCTGGGCGTTGCCGATGACTGGGACACCGGGACCATGTGGACGGGCTCCTACACCAAACTGCGTGATGGCACGCTGGTGTTTGGTGGCACAAAAGGGATCCTGTTGCTGCGCCCCGAGCGCTGGAGGCATTGGACCTATCACCCGCCACTGGTGATAAGCGAGCTTGCTGTTAATAATCAGCCCGTCACAGTACCCAAGCAACTGGTGCTGCCTCCGAGCACCCGCAGCTTTTCGGTCGAATTTGCCGCGCTGGACTATACTGCGCCACACAGCAATCGTTACGCCTATCAGCTGGTCGGTTACGACGAGCAATGGATCCCGGTCGATGCCAGTAAACGCCATATTACCTACACCCGCTTGCCGCCCGGTCACTATCAACTCAAAATTAAAGGCAGCAACCGCAAGGGACAGTGGAGCCAGCACCAGTTAAACCTGGCAGTGATCCAGTTACCGGCCTGGTATGAAACCTGGTGGTTTCGCCTGGGGCTGCTGCTGCTGATCACCACTTTGCTGTACCTGGCGTATTTATGGCGCATTAAAGAACTCAAACAGCAACAAGTCGCCCTCGACAACCTAGTGCAATCGCGCACCGCCAATATCTCAATGCTGGGCACCATAGGCAAAGACATCACTTCCACGTTAGATCTCTCATCGGTGCTGGAACGTGTCTATAAACACGTGAATGAGTTGATGGGTGCAGACGTCTTTGTGGTTGGGATCCTCGACAGCGAAAATCAGCGCATTTCCTGTCGACTGGCGATTGAAAAAGGGCAAAAGCTGCCCGAATTTGAATATGCCCTGTCCGACACCCAGCGCCCTGCCGTGTGGTGCGTCACCCACCAAAAAGAGCTCAGGGTCAATCAGATCAGTGAGCTGACGCAGTATGTCAACCACATTGCGGCGCCGGTCAGCGGCGCCGAGAGTGAGTCGCTGGTTTATCTGCCGCTGATTATTGATACCCGGATCATCGGCTGCTTGACCGTGCAGAGTTTTCAGCCACATGCATTTAGCGATAACGATGTGCAAATGCTGCGTACGATCGCTAACTATACCGCCATTGCCCTGGCCAACGCCGATGCCGTGGCGCGACTTGAAAGCACCTTCAACCAGTTGCAAACCGCCCATGAAGACCTCAAAGTTACCCAACAACAACTGGTACAACAGGAAAAAATGGCCGGCCTTGGCCGCTTAGTCTCCGGCGTTGCCCATGAGATTAACACTCCGCTGGGCATTGGCATTACCGCAGGCTCATACGCCAGCAAAGCACTGGCAGAGTGCGAGCAGAAACTGGCCAGTGGCAAACTTAGCAAGGACCATCTGGAGCAGTTTTTTGCCACCTTGCAAGAGAGCCTGCAACTGCTTGAGTCGAACCTGGGTCGTGCAGCCCAGCTGGTGAAAAACTTTAAACAAGTGGCGGTTGATCAGTCCATAGAAGAGCTCAGCACCATTAACCTGCCCGATTATCTCAACGATGTGTTAACCAGCTTGCATCCTAAGTGGAAGCACACCCAGGTCACAGTGAAAACCGACTTCCCCCCGGAGGCTCGCTTATCGACCTATCCTGGCGCAATCGCCCAGATCCTCACAAACCTGGTCGACAACGCCATTAAACACGCCTTTGATGAGGGAACACAGCCAGGCACCATCCGCATAACCATAGAGGACACACCTGAGCATCTCACCTGGATTGTTGCGGACGACGGCGCCGGCATGAGCGAAGAAACGCGGGATAAAGTTTTTGAACCCTTTTACACCACCCGACGCAGCCACGGTGGCACCGGGCTCGGAATGCACATTGTATTTAATATTGTGACGCAAAAGCTCAAAGGCACCATAGAATGTCACAGTGAGCCGGATCAGGGCTGCCGCTTTACACTGGTGCTGCCCAAATCAGGTAACTAATGCCTTTGCTTGCTGAGTTCGGCTGCCATTTATGCAATGATCCGGCCTTCTCAGTCGAGCTGACTCCATTACCAAGGCCTACGTTTGACAATATTAAAGCTAATTAAATTTGGGTGCTTAATTATTGCCCACAGGTTCTGTTCAGGGTACATTCTCACTCTAAAATAATAAAAACAAGCAGCCTTCGCGACAACACCTCTTCAGTCTTCACTGTTATCTGCGCAGGTTGTCAGCCACTCACAGATTTAGGTAGGTACTATGAGCACGGAGCAAGCAAAGCCGGTCAGATCAATCAAACTGGCCGCATTTTTTGACATTCTTCCCTTATCCATTGCCGTGATCCCCTGGGGGATTTTATGTGGTTCACTGGCCATTCAAGTGGGACTGAGTCCGCTGCAGTCACAACTGATGTCGCTGCTGGTCTTTGCCGGCGCGGCGCAATTGTCTGCCTTGACCCTGACGGGCGCCAGTGCGGGTATCGCGACCATTTTGGGCAGTACAGCCGTGATCAGCTCACGCCACTTGCTCTACTCAGCCACTTTTCGCAGTCATGCCATGGGCTTACCTTTACATCACAAAATGCTGATGGCCTTTTTGCTGACCGATGAAATGTTTGCCGTAACGGAGAATAAGCGTAAGGAACTGGGCTACTTTCCCCTCGACTATGCCTTAATCTCAGGCGCCACGTTTTATGCCATCTGGAACCTGTCGACACTGGCAGGCATTGTGGCGGGTACCAGTATTCCAAACCTTGAAAGCCTGGGACTCGAATTTGCTATTGCCGCCACTTTTATTGCCATGGTGGTCCCGAACATACAATCCTCACCTGTGTTAGTCGCGGTGCTGGTATCAGCCTGTTGCGCTGTTTTGTTTCATAAACTCGAGGTCCCCAATGACCTGTTGCTCTCTGCGCTGGTCGGTATGGTTGTCGGTTATTGTTTAGATAAAGAAAGCGATTAGGAGGCGTGCTATGAGTTATGATCTGATCTTTTTAATGGCGTTGATCACCTTTTTTATGCGCTATGCCTTTTTCATGGAAAAGCTGCCCATCAAACTCGATATGAGAGTGCAGCGGTTTTTAAGTTTTACCGCACCGTGTATTTTAACCGCGATGGCTGCCCCCATTGTATTTGGCGAAGTAACATTCAATACGCATGATCTCACCAACCCCTTTTTGCTGGGGGGCATATTGGCTATCGTATTAAGCCTGCTGGTAAAAAACACCTTGTTCGTTGTGTTAACCAGTATGGGCGTGTTCTTTGTGCTGAAAACCCAGTTCTAAGTAGCGCGCCAACTCAAAGACACACCAAAGCAACAAGTGAAACAAAATTATATCAAATATTGAAATTATTTGATGTATGCAGAATAATACCTGTTTTCATAAAAGGACCAGTTAAATCATGAAGCTCTCATCTATTCTCGCTTTGTCTTTGTTACTCCCGCTCGCTCCAACAGCCTTAGCAGCCAAAGGCGTCGGGCAGGTTGAACGGATCTACCCCAGTGGCAGCCGTGTTTACTTCCGCCTCAAAGGCGACGAATGCAAACAAGGTGCAAATTCAGGCAACACCTACTGGTACTATGAACTGTCAGAAGCTGCCTCAGGTGTTAACACGTCGATGTTACTGGCAGCGGCAAACACAGGGAAAATTATAAAAATCGGTTACCCTTCCTGTGATGCGACAAAAAACCAGAAAATAAACTATCTCTACCAAGACTTTTAATCCGCTAAGACGGGCTGAGACATGATAAGGGCATACGCTTTTACGGGTGCCTTGATTATGCGACGCCCTTTTCACTTTGACTCCATAACACCATGTTAAACCCAGGGAAAACGGGTTAAACCATCACATCATAATAACAAAGCAGCAGCTATGAAAATTATCGCACGCATACTCCTGTGGCTAACCCTGGCGACCAGTTTCCAGTCGCTTGCCATTGGCAGCCCCAGCCTGAGCCTCAGCACATATAATATGTACCGGGGCAACACTGTCACTTTATCCTGGAGCCGTCCCAGCGGCACGCAATACTTCAACCTGTGGGTGCTCAAGCCCGGCGATTCCTGGCTAAAATTCAGGGGAGGCTACAGCAGCACCTCCTTTAACCGATATATCAATAAAAGCGGCACACACACCTTCTATGTTGAAGCATGTGATGCAAGTGGATGCAGCGCTTCAGGCTCAGCGTCTGTCACGGTCAGTGAGCCACCCCCACCCGGTCCCAGCACAGTACGTGGGTTCTCATTGTCAACCTCACATATTTACACCGGTGGCAGTGTAATGCTGAACTGGCAGCCACCAAGCAGTTATTCAGGCTCACTCTATTATCGCTTACGCACCAAAAAGCCGGGAGGAGACTGGTTTGTATTCAGAGATGTCTCAACTACAGGGTTTCTCCGCTCAGGCATCAACCTGGCTGGTACACACTATTACCAGATCCAGGCCTGTGACTCCTGGGGGCAGTGTAGTTATTCCTCCACGCTCAGCCTGCGAGTTTCATCGCCTCCTCCGGTGCCAAATGCAGTCACAGGGCTGACGGCCAGTAAGACACAACTGAACTATGGTGACTCTGTTAAGGTCAGCTGGTCCAAGCCCGGTAACATTAGTGATACCACCTATTACGATGTTTACATTACCAAACCAGGGGCACAACCTGGGCTGCCTGACGAGCACTTTCTATGGCATGACAACTACAGTGCGACTGAGTTAACACGCAATGAAATATATCGCCGTGGCACAACCAAAATCGGCATAGTGCCATGCAATGTGCTCAATCAGTGTGGGCCGCTGCGCGAGGTCAGCTTTACTGTCGGCGGGACGCTACCACAGCCTACGTTTACCCGAAATAACCCGGTTATCCGCCAGGGCGAGCAGGTGACTTTCAACTGGTCGCTGCACCCCTATTACAAAGACGCGGTCAATTATACGCTGTATCAACATGCACACGGGGTAACGCGCAAAATCGCCGGCCCATTGGCAGATACGGAGCAGAGTTTCACCCATACACTCACTGAAGTAGGCATCAGCACCTTTTACCTTGAAATGTGTAATACCTATGGCGAATGTAACGACAAATCGCGTACCGCATTGAACGTGCAGGCTACGCCGGTGATCTCTCTGGCTGCGGTAGACCAGCTAACCGTGAACAAAGCCAACATTACTTACGGGGAGCATGTCTCAATATCATGGCAGCACCCAAAGGGTTACACTGAAACTGATGGCCTGGTGTACGATGTCTATGTCACCAAGCCCAGTCCCAACCCGGGAGAGGCTGATATTCGGTTCCTGTGGCGCGATAATCACCCGGGCCTGATCCTCACACGAGGCCCCAATTACCGTCGTGGCACCATTAAAATAGAGGTAGTCCCGTGTCTGGCAGGCCAATGTGGCCAGAGCCGTGCCGTGTCATACACCCTTAGTGGCGATACCCTGCCCGCAGCAACCCAGTTTAAGGTTAAGCAAAGTAGTGTGTTTGCCGGTAACGGATTTGACTTTAGCTGGCAGTTCCCCGAATTTTTCCAAGAAGCGGTGACAACCCAGTTATGGGTTAAAGCACCCGGCGCAACCACGCTAAGTGAGTACCACAGCAACGCTCCGTTGTATGCACCGGGCCAATACACGTTTTATTTGCAATATTGCGATCAGAAAGCACCTGCAATCTGTAATGATCACCTCAGCCAACCCGTCACCGCAACGGTTAAGTCCATCAAAGTCGCTAACCTGAGCGTTGACAAGTCCCATATTAATTACGGTGACTCGGTGACCATTTCCTGGCAAAAACCGCAGGGTTATTCCGGCACATTAACCTATGATGTGTATATCACTAAACCCAGCTCGGAGCCGGGCCAGCCCGCTCAGCGCTTTTTATGGCAGCGTGCCCTCACTGAAACTCAGATCATCCGGGGCCCAAATTATCGCCGTGGTCAAATTGGGGTGGAAGTACATCCGTGTCTGAGCGATGGCACCTGCGGCGAAGTTGCAACAACTCAGTACACACTCGATGGCTCTGTGCTACCCGACGCTGTGCAGTTTGCCAGTGAAAAACCAGAATATTACCTGAATGAACCTGTGTCTTTTAGTTGGAAAATGCCTGAATTCTTTAAAGAACCTGTCTCTGCCAAGTTATGGGTTAAAGCCCCAGACAGTCAGACAATCCGTGAATTCATTCCGGGAACAGGGCTGAACCAAAAGGGCACCTATACCTTTTATCTGCAAACCTGTCTGACAAACTTTAGTGACGTCTGCAGCAGACAACGTAGCGCCGCGGCGTCAGTCGTGGTCAGTGACAATGTCGCCCTGCTCAGTGTTGAGGATCTTAGCGTGTCGAGCACAGAAATCACCTATGGTGACTCCGTGACGCTTTCGTGGCGCAAACCGGCCATCTATCCGCAAGACATGGTCTACGATGTTTACATCACTAAACCCAGTCAATATGCCGATGAGCCAGAGCAACGCTTCCTGTGGCAGGATAACTACGCAGGCACCTCGTTGCAGCGCGGACCGAACTTCCGTCGTGGTACCATCAAAGTCGAGGTGCAGCCTTGTACGCTATCCGGGCAATGTGGTCAGTTAGCGGAAGTGGCCTATCAGCTCACAGATCCCCACCTGCCTACAGTCGTCTTTAAGCCACTGCCTGAGCGCGTTTTTACACACCAAACCGTCACGCTGCAATGGCAAGTCCATGAATTTTTCCAGGAGCATGTCAGTTACTCTTTGTACGTCAAAGCACCCGACCAGCCCTTGTCCTTGCTCGCAGAGCTCGACTCGCGCACCGATCAGCCGCGTTTCCAGTACCAGTTTAAGGATGCTGGCGAATACACCTTCTCGGTCCAGGCCTGTGATCTGAAAACCGGGAGCACGGTTTGCAGCCAACTGGAAAGCTCTGAAATGGTGGCAAGTGTTGAGCCTCTGAACCTCACACTCAGCGCAGAGAATGGCAAGCTGCTTTGGACAAACATCGCGCAAATCGACCGCTACATGCTGGAAATGGCTGACTGCACACAGGGTTGCACAAGTGATCGACCTCTTAATTGGCAAAACATCCCGCTTTCTGGTACCGACACTGACTACGACGTAACGGCGATGACCGGACTGAGAGCCTATCGGGTTAAGGCCTGCTTTTCTGACACCATTTGCAGTGGCTGGAGTAATCAGGTACTGCACGATCCGGGCGCCAGGTTGCTGACGAGCAAAATAGCAGATCTTCGCATCATCGCAGCTCAAATCCGCGTGCGCCTAAAAGGAGATCGTTGTAAAAATGCCGCCAATGGTCAGTTCTGGACAATGGATCTGCGCGCTCCTGCTGGCATAGTCTCATACAATATGCTCAAAACGGCGTACGAGCGCGATCTGGCACTGACACTCTCTGTGCCAACCT
This sequence comes from Pseudoalteromonas rubra, assembly GCF_004212645.1. Taxonomy (GTDB): domain Bacteria; phylum Pseudomonadota; class Gammaproteobacteria; order Enterobacterales; family Alteromonadaceae; genus Pseudoalteromonas; species Pseudoalteromonas rubra_G. The sequence continues at coordinate 69,892 of NZ_PPUZ01000004.1, forward strand.
GTCAGGCCGGTATCGATCAGCCGATTATCGATCTGTACCAGGACTATCGTTAGGCAGGTATCAAACCCCACCCCTTCAGCAGCGGGCTCAATATCGAGCCCGCTGTTTTATTCACCACAACTTAGATTCCAATTCGCGCAGCACGTCGGCAGGAAGCTGCGACGAGCCTGCTCTGCGTCATTCCGGGGCACAACAAGCCGCATAATCAACATACCACTACCAAAGTACCTCAGCATGAGTGCGTACCTAAATAAGTCACCTTTTTTACTTATTTGTGTAATTTTGATTAACAATGGGTTGCAAGTTAAAACTTCAAGGGGTAGTTTGATCCTTAATGGGGTACAAAATAGACAAAAAATCAAACCTCATTGCATTGGATGCAGCAAAAATAACAAGTAGCAACAACAAAAATCAGTAGGAAGTAACATGACCAAAACATTCAGACTTACCTCGTTAGCCCTTGCCTTATCGGCCCTGTCATCAACCGCCGTCAACGCACAGGAAACCAAGCAGTACATTCTTAAGCAAAGCGATTTAGCGATTTTTGCGCCACACACCAGCCGCTTTGAGCGCGCCGCCATCAATGAAGACTTTGCCTCTGAGCCGGTGGCTGAAGTGCTGTCAAATGATGACAATGGCACTGTGGTCACCATGGAACTGACTGCGCAGCAGGTTGCTCAGTTAAAAGCTTCTGGCCAGTACGCCTACATTGAAGAAGATTATGAATACGTGCCTTTCACATCGACCACCAGCGCGGAAGTGTCGCCTTATGGCCTGGCCGAGGTACAGGCGCCGCTACTGCAAGACACCAATGCCGATCTGTTTAAGGTCTGTGTGATTGATTCTGGCTATGATCTGGGCCACCCGGACTTGCCACAAAACGCCACTGGCTTTACCGATCTGCCGGGCGGTCTGGCCTGGTATCAGGATGGCTCAGGTCACGGTACTCACGTTGCCGGAACCATAGTAGCACTGAAAAATGGCCAGGGTGTGGTTGGTGTGCTGCCCAATGATAAAATTGGCGTGCACAACGTGCGCGTGTTCGACAATGACGGCAAGCAAGGGTTAACTTCACGTATTGCCCGTGCCGTCGATAACTGTGTTGAAAATGGCGCTAAAGTCATCAATATGAGCTTAGGTGGTGGCAGCCCCAGCCAATATTTCCAGGAGCGTCTGCAAGCGGCCTATGACAAGGGCGTACTACTGATCGCCGCAGCCGGTAATGGCGGCGACGCCACTCTGAGCTACCCGGCCAGCTATGATACTGTGGTATCGGTGGCCAACATTGATGAAAACCGCGTTAAAAACAGCTCTTCTCAGTACAATGCGCAGGTCGAGATTGCCGCACCAGGTACCAACATTCTATCAACGGTGCCGCGTGGCACCGGAGTTGCGGCTGGCGTGACCGCCAACGGCGTATTTGTGAAAGGGGGTGGCATGACCAACTCGGTAGAGGGTAAGGTCAGTGCCGAGCTGGTTGATTGTGGTCAGGGCCTGAGTGCCTGCGCCGCAACCCAAAGCGTGTGTTTAATTGAGCGTGGTGGCGCATCCTTTAAAGACAAAGCCGCCAACTGCCAGGCAGGTGGCGGTGTCGCAGCCATAGTGTATAACAATGCCCCGGGTTCCTTTGGTGGCACTTTAGGAGATGGCGTACATGGTGTGACCATTCCGGTGATTTCTCTGTCGCAGGAAGACGGCACAGCCCTTCTGTCATCCGTGGGTAGCACGGTCGAGGTGCAGCTAGAAGCCATTCTGGATTACGATGAAAAGTCCGGCACATCGATGGCCAGCCCACACGTAGCTGGTGTTGCCGCACTGGTCTGGAGTCAGCACCCAAGCTGTAGCAATGTCGACATTCGTAACGCCCTGAACGCCACCGCCATCGACTTAGGTGCTGCCGGTCGTGACCATGAATACGGCCATGGCTTAGTGCAGGCCAAGGCTGCATCTGATTATATTGCCACCAACGGCTGTGGCGGCGCGCAAGACAACCAATTGCCGGTTGCCAGCTTTACCGCAAGCTGTACCGACCTTGCCTGTCGTTTTGATGCCAGCGCCAGCCGCGACCCGGATGGTCAGATTGTTGCTTACGACTGGAACATCGACGGGTTTGCAACCACAGGTACAACGGTTGCACATGCCTTTGCTAATGCGGGTAGCTACCAGGTATCCCTGACCGTGACCGATGATGCAGGCGCGACGCATACTGTGACTCAGTCAGTCTCCGTCACAGATGGCAATAACACCGGCTGTAGCGGCCTTGAAACCTGGTCGGCTAGTAAGGTTTACCGTTCAGGTAATGAAGTTGCCTACAATGGCCACAAATACCACAGCAACTGGTGGCACCGTGGCAAAAACCCGGCACAAAACTCCAATGTGGGCAATGCCTGGAATTACTGGACAGACTTAGGTGCCTGTAACTAAGTACCAGACACTGTCATAGTGAGAGTAAGATGTAAGGCGACACCCAGGTGTCGCCTTTTTCATAAACAAATCAATGACGCTACTGAGTGAGATGCAATTCTGTCAGCAATGGAAAATGATCAGATCCGATATGCTCCAGACGTTGAATATCAATGATATGAAAGTGATGAGAATGGAACAGATGGTCAAGCGGCCACCGCGCGCACACATAGTCAGCGTGAAATGTATTAAAAAAGCCTCGCCCTATTCTTGGGTCAAGTAAACCGCTACGTGCGCGAAAAGCCCGCGTTGTTGGTGACCAGGCGACATCATTCAAATCGCCGGTCACAATGGTGGGGTAGAGATCTGGCCTAACTTGCCTGGCAATACACAATAATTCTTTATCTCTGGGCTTTGCACTGGTGTTCTCAGTAGGACTTGGCGGCGCGGGGTGCAAAAAGTGACAATGCACAACGGTGCTGCCATCCATCTCAACATGGCAATGAATTGAGGGTATATCTGACTCAACCAAATACGCAACCTGAGTATCAGTCAGGCGCAGTTTGCTATACAAGTGCATGCCGTACAGATTGCTCTGTGGCACCGCGACCCGATACGGATAATCATCGTGAATGGCGTGTAACTGGGCCTGCCACCACTCATCGCTTTCTAGGGTTAGAATCATATCTGGCCGATGCTGATGAATACAGGCTAACAAGTGTGTTGCATTGCGATTTGACATCAACACGTTCGCGGTGAGTATTTTCACGGTATGAGACAAAGGGGTTTTTGCCCCGGGCACTTCGGTGGGGTAACCAGGTATATAAGGCATTACCCAATGTGCTTGCCAGGCAAAACATACTATCATTGCTGCCAGATAAAACGCGTAATAATCTGTTTTAAAAACAAATAACAACAGGCTATTTAATAAGATTAACAGCATAATTTGCAGCCGGGGAAACTCCCAGCAGCGAAAAAGCCAATGATCGCTGTTTACGCAAGGCAAAAGCGTAATTGCAACACACACCGAGGTGGAAATAGAAAATAACCAATCTATCATTACTTAGCCTTTAAGCCATTATTATTAAAAGTATAGAACGCAGCCACAAGGCGCAGCTATCCAGCCCGAGCATTTGTATTGTCCAGATAGCCATTAAGTGCACTAAACACGGCTAGTCAAAGCGCCATTCTTCATCTACTATGTGACTGTATTAACGCATAAATAATAATCAAATGAAATCATTCCCGTCGCTCTACTTTACCAACCTGTTTTTGATTGGTGGCACCGGTTTACTGACCACTTACCTGGCTTTGTACCTCGGTAAACAAGGGGTCTCAACCTTCTGGATAGGCCTGCTGACCTCGTGTTATTACCTGGGCCTGTTACTGGGCTCTAAACTGGGTTATCACCTGATCAAGTCGGTGGGGCATATCCGAACCTTTGCTGCCAGCACCGCTGCGGTCACCGCCTGTGTGGCTGCCCACGGGGTGAGCGACAATATTTATATCTGGCTGGCGCTGCGCTTAATTGTCGGACTTGGGATGATGTGTAACTACATGGTGCTGGAAAGCTGGCTGAACGAGCAGGCAGCCCCTGAGTCCCGCGGCCGGGTATTCTCTTTTTACATGATCACCTCATATCTGGGCATGGTGGCGGGGCAATATGCGCTGTCGCACTTTCCTGAGCTGGGCTATGCGCCGTTGTTTTTGGTCTGTATGGCGCTGTCGGTGGGGATCATCCCGATTTCAACGACCCGCAGGATCCACCCCAAGCCACTCAAACCCATTCAGGTCAGCCTGTTTAGCTACATCCGTAAGGTGCCCCAGTCAATGACTGCCATCCTGTTTGCCGGGATCATCAACGGCAGTTTTTATGGCCTTGCGCCCACCTTCGCCCATTCATCGGGCTTTAATGCAGAAGAGATCGCGCTGTTTATGTCGATCACCATTTTTGCCGGACTACTGGCGCAATGGCCGATGGGGGTCATTTCAGACAAGATCCGCCGTAGTATTTTGCTGCGCAGCAACGCGGTGATCATTGGTGTAGTAAGCCTGTTGTTATTTTTGCTGCCTGCCTCGCAGCAAACCGCCTATGTGTTAAGTTTTATCTTTGGTCTGTTTGCGTTTACCTTATATCCGTTGTCATCCGCGCTGGCAAACTCGCGTGTTGATGACGAAGACAGGGTTGGCGTTTCCTCAGCCCTGCTGGTCGCCTTTGGCGGCGGTGCAGCGCTTGGCTCTGCGGCAAATGCCCAGCTGATGGCCGCCTTTGGTCATCAGGCGCTGTATGCCTCAATTGCGCTGCTCACTGTGCTGATGTTTACCCTGCTCACTTACATCAACTCACGACAAAAAGCCGAGCGCCCTGAGCCGAGCGACTACGTGGTGGGCACCTCCGATGTGACTAATTCACCGCTGGCCGCCACCATGGACCCGCGGATTGAAGAAACCACGGCACATGAACAAATGCTGGTTGTGGATGAGGATGAAGTGGGTGACAGGCAGCCTCGCGACTATGATCCGCAAGATCATGAGCCGGACGATGCGCCAAATAGCGAAAACACGCCGCCTGAGCGCCCCACAGAACCTGATGAAAATCAGCAAGATGAGCGCCCTGACAACGCCCGTTAAAAGACTTGTAACGTGAGGCCCGATTGCCGGTAACCGGTTACCGTGCCTCACCCAATGTACGATGGCGGATCTCTGCCCTTAATCCAGATTTAAAAAGAGTTTGGGTTGCCAGCCTAACTCGCGAATGGCTTTATCGCTGGAGAACACCTGTTGCAGCGCGTAGCCTTCGGTCCAGGTGCCATAGATCTCAGCCCACTGCGCCGCTTGAGCGCATTCAATCGGCTGCTCAGACAATTGCCGTAACAGGCACGCCAGCGGAGCCCGATGTTCCGCCGATCCAATGTATTCCTCACCCTGCCTGCCACGCTCCAGCACCAGACGATACAACTCGGCGAGGTTTTTGCGCTCTACCAGCGGCCAGGTTTGCGCTTCGTCCGCCGGTAACACCGGATGGCCACAGCGCTCTAATTCCCAGCTCAGAATGGGCGGCAGATAATGCTCTTCCTCCCGTACCACATTAGCCGGGCTCACCACACGTAAGTCGATGTTTTCCTTGTCTGACAGCCAGGCGATGTTATCCAGCATCCACTGAAAGTCGGCCACTGAGTGCTTCGGCGTAGTTTCGGTGATCACCTTATCGTGGCTGCCATAGGCCCAGCACCCGGCGGTATATACAAGTACCAGCGGCGCAGTGCGGCCTGCGGCATGCCCGGCGACCGCCTGCATTAATGCCGTATCAATTGCCCCCATCTGCTCATCGAAGGTACAGGCCGTGTGGATCATGGCCTCACAAGCTGTCAGAGCCTCCAGCCAGCGCTGTGGTTCGGTCAGCGATCCCGCCACTGCCGCTGCCCCCATATCCTGAGCTTTTTGCGCACTTGTCGCATCTTTACACAGCACCTTTACCTGATAACCCTGTGCCAACAGCTCCGCGACAATGGCACTACCTATATTGCCTGTGCCGCCCGTTACTAATACCGATTTATTTGTGTTCATCGGTTTCTCCTTTCAGATTTAAAAATATACAGCCACAGTAACGCACTATGTACCCAAATATCTACTCCAGATAAGAGTATCAGCACCATGTTAAATGGGCTGCCCGGCTGGCCCGTTAGGCCCTGCTTTCAGGCGTCCGATCTCCGGCCATGTGCTCTGCCGACAGCGCCCGGCTGGCCAACCAAAACGCCACAACATATGTGCGACAGGGGTTACCAAAAAGTGCCCTGGTACGCATTTTGTGCCTTCTTGCAAAGGCAGTTACTAATAATTACTATGGTTACCAGATGAGACTTAAAGCCAATTTTGCAACTGAGGAGCACCCCCATGTTGAAAACCCTAAGCGCCACCCTACTTTTACTGGTAAGCACCCTGACCTTTGCCGCAGGCAAAGACGCACCGACGATTAATTTCAGCGAGTTACAAAAACCAAACTGGAGCGAGCAGGAGCAAAAAAACGCGCGCCTAGTCACTGACTTTGTGCAAAACCTGATGAACAACCACAACTTTGATTATGTGCTGGCGCACTACAACGACAGTGCGTATGTGCAGCACAACCGCAACCTGCCGGATAAAATCCCCGGTCTGGTCGGCTTTTTACAAGAGTTTGTTGCAGACTATCCGGACTACAGCTACGACGTAAAACACATCTACGCCGACGGCGACTTCGTGATTTTTCACTCTCACGCCACGCTGGATAAAGATCACCGCGGCAATGACCAAAAAGGCATGAACATCATCGACACCTGGCGCATCGAAGACGGCCGCATTGTAGAACACTGGGACTCAATCCAGGCCCTGGACCTGTCGATGCGCCTGTACTCACTTTTCAGCGGTGGCGATATTCAAAATGATAATGGCGTGTTTTGATGGAAAGTTTTGATAGAAAGTTTTGCTGGAGAGTTTTGATGTGGTGAGCAGAAACACATCCGCATTCACCGCCAAGGCATATGTAGCCTTAATAGCCGTCAGACCAGTGTAGCCAGTGACCACAAAAACACCGCTCTAAATGACAGAGCGGTTTTTAACAATGCAATTAACTAAACTGAATTTAGCTACTGCCGCTGACTATCTTCCACCTTATCCTGAGAATAAAACCCGCGTACCGCATCTATCGTTAAAGACAGAATAGCCAACACCGATAACAGCGTAAGTACCAGCTTGATGGGTTCGTAGGCGTTGTAGATAAACATGGGATTGAACTCGGTGAATTGCCTGATTTCACGCTCTATCAGCGCCACCATATTAACCACAACAGACACAGATAAAATCAGCACATACATCAACTCGTTCGAGGTCATCTTAAAGTTAGACAGGCAGTCTTTGGCAAACAGGCTCAGCGTGCCCAGCCTGAGCCTGGCTATGGCCGAAGCCACAGCGTGACGTTTTACAATTAACAGGATAAGCGCCGCATCCTGCACACTCATAATCAGATAGAACCAGCCCTCAGTTGTCAGTGCCCAACCATACAAAAGTATGTCTGCCGTCCGGGCAATGAGTATACTGCACGCCACCCACCTGACATTAGGGCTATTGCGACTGGCAAAAACGGCAATGACGAGCGAAAACCATATGAAAATATTCATCAAATGGTTATGGTCTACGGCTATTTGAGATAAAACGTCCATATAAATCCAGGAAATTAGTTAGACTTTTTTTGCCCTTTCAGAAAAGCAGGGTCGATAGGTGCAGCTTTAGGGTCTACCTGACCGCCACCACCAGAGACACCACTAGCCCCAGCCACGGCAGCTAAACTATGTGCATTCAATGTTTTTAAGTGCTTTTTTTTAATCGTATTTTTCATATTATTCCCTAATTGTTGAGTTAAATAACGCTTCGAGTGTAACAAGTGAACTGCTGTGAAAGAAGTGTCTCATTCAGAAATTTCAGGGTCTTCTTTAACCTCTCCTTGCTGTTTCTTCTGAGGCAAAAGCGACCGAGGATTTAGCCCGCAAACTACGTACATTCTGATAAGCTGAGGCAAGTCTGGTGCTGTTTTCCCACTCTCCCAGTTATACACAGTCTGCTTTGATACACCCAATTTTTTTGCAAACTGTACCACACTGTAAGGCCCAGAGAGCCTTAGCTGCTGAACCAGATGTTTTGAATCGAGAGTCAATTTTCTATCCTTGGTTTTTTTACCTCGCTTACGCGCAGCACAAAGGTGCCCAATCTAAATAACCACAAATGATAATGATAATGATAATGATAAGTAAATTAAAAGTATATTGTCAAACCTATTGGACTCACATTCCGGTAGCATACCTTTAAATCATAAAGCGCCACTATTTTACTAAACCGGTTGATTCAAAAGGAAAAGGAAACAATGAAAAACAACAACCACATCAGGAACCAGAAGGTCAACCGCATGCTAAGAGCGCTACAGGCAAACCTGCGCAACCTAAGGCGCGATCACAAACTCTCTCAGGCCCAACTGGCAGCCAAACTGAATGTGGACCAATCCACCATCAGCAACTTCGAATCAGGCAGGTCCGTGATGACCATTGAGCAGATTTATCACCTTCACCTCATGTTCGGCGAAGACTTTAACTGCCCCTGTATTGATTTTATTTTGGGGAAGGATGAGTAGAGTGAATATCAATAGTTTCTTCCCTCTAAGTTTAGAAGCGTTAACAGAAAAAAATCATACTCTTTCAATTGAATTTTTCACTCTAAAAAATCAAAGCATCTTATTTAATATCATAGATTTACTTAATTTGCTAAATTTGCTAAATTTGCTAAATTTGCTAAATTTGCTAAATACAAGCAAAAATTCAGTTTACGATGAAACCACAAATTTTCGTATCAATCAAAAAAGCTCTTGCTGGTGCACCTCGTAATCAGTATATGACAGAACTGCACCTTCAAATGCTCAAGTACGCCGATCAGCTGGAAGATATAACTGCGAAAGAGTTTTGTGAATATGTCGAGTTAAAGCCCAGCTATGGAACTGAGTTCAGCAAAATGAGGAACTTAATTCATAGATTAAAAAAAGCCGGTTTAGAAGTGGAAAAAATTTAATGGATGATAATTGTATTCAAGCACCTAGTCATTTGAAAGCAATTGACTTCTTTTGCGGTGGAGGTGGAATGAGTTACGGTATGCAGGCGGCAGGTGTTAGAGTCATAGCCGGTATTGACAGCGAAAAATCTTGCCAAGATACATACCTAGCAAATATACAAGGTGCAAAGTTTATAAATTGTGATGTCTTTGAGCTTAGTGAACATAAACTAGTAGAAGAATTACACGTACAGCGTAATGATGATAATTTAATTCTGATTGGATGTAGCCCTTGTCAATACTGGAGCATCATCAATACCGACAAAAAAAGATCAGAGCAATCTAAAAGCTTGCTCAAAGAGTTCTCTAGATTTGTGCAGTATTTAATGCCAGGTTACGTGGTTGTAGAAAATGTCCCCGGCGTTCTTCGAAGAAAAAAAGAAAGTGGTTTAGAAGCCTTTATTGACTGGCTAAAAGCACACAATTACATTGTTCACTTTGAAATTCACAATACCCATGACTTTGGCGTTCCGCAAAACAGAAAGCGGTTCACGTTGATTGCCAGCAGAATAGGAAACGAAGAAGTGTCTCCTATCAAAGCTAGCAGAAAACTAACGGTGTCTGACGTACTAGGAGAGTCTAATGGTTTTCCAAAAGTTGAAGCTGGGAATATAGATAAGTCAAGCTTCAAACACTCTGTTGCAAACGTTACCCCAGTTACGTTAAGGAGATTAAAGAAGGTAAGCAAAGATGGTGGTGATAGACTTGGCTTTGCAGACGATCCCGATTTGCAATTACCATGCTTCATTGGTAAGGATAACTCTTTCAAAGATACTTTTGGTCGCTTATGGTGGGACAAGCCATCTCCTACAATAACTACAAAATTTTACAGTGTGTCTAATGGCAGGTTTGTACACCCTGATGAGAACAGAGCATTATCACTGAGAGAGGGAGCGACGTTACAATCTTTTCCTAAGTCTTTTGAATTTCATGGTTCCAGTATGGAAACAATAGCCAGACAAATAGGAAATGCAGTCCCACCTGAATATTCAAGGAGAATCGCTTTAGCGATCATAGAGAACAGCAATGGCAAACTTTAAAACAAGAGCAAGAGCACTAGATTTATTAGGCAGGCAGCAAATAGCGGGTATACCGACGGCAATAAATGAGTTACTTAAAAACGCTCATGATGCATATGCCGATAATGTTGATATTGACTATTTCAGAATAGATGATCTTTTTGTGTTGAGAGATGATGGCGTAGGGATGTCAAAAGAGGACTTCGAAACGCGCTGGCTTACACTTGGAACTGAATCCAAAGTGATACACAGAAAGTCAAGTCCACCACCAACTGATCCTTCTAAACCTAAGCGGGTTGCAATGGGAGAAAAAGGCATAGGACGCTTAGCTATTGCTTCAATTGGTAAACAAGTATTAATAGTTACGAAAGCTAAGAATCAGGGAGTGATCACTGCCGCCCTAATAAACTGGCAAATTTTTGAGCTGCCAGGTCTGAATTTAGAAGACATTGTTATTCCGATTCGAACTCTTTCAGAGCTGCCAAATAAATCAACAATAGATTCAATGAAGGAGGAATTGATAGGGTCTTTAGATAAGCTTCTAGCACAAGACGATATCACTGATGCTGAATATAATAATATAGCCTCAACAGTAAAAGCGTTTAAAGCTGAGCCATCTGACCTACACCATAAACTAAACCGCAGCAATAATCTTACTGGTCATCAGTCTAGTGGAACCTATTTTTTTGTGTCTCCTGTCGACGAAACACTGAAATTTGATTTAGATGGCTCTTCTACAGGTAAAGAAGCCACTAAAATTGAAAAAATGCTCATGGGTTTTCACAATACAATGACCCCTGAACACCCGAAACCGATTTTAGATATCGTTTTTAGAGATTACAGAGCAAATGACGGTACTTATGTCGATGTTATAGACAAAGAGCAATTCTTCACTGTTGATGACTTCGAAGTTGCCGACCACCACTTCAAAGGTCACTTCGATGAATTTGGACAATTCAAAGGCACGATTAAGGTTTACCAAGAAAAAACATACGAGCACATAGTAAACTGGACCGGCAATAACTTTAACAAAACTAGCTGTGGCCCCTTTGAAATAAACCTAGCCTATGTTCAAGGGAAAAAGAATCAAACTATCTTGAATAACGAGGATTTCGCTAGGATCATTGCAAAAGCGGATAAATTTGGAGGCCTATATGTATACAAGGATAATATACGTATTCTTCCATATGGCAATTCTGATGTTGATTATCTAGACGTTGAAAAAAGAAGGTCAAAACATGCAGGTTCGGCATTTTTTTCTTATCGCAGAATGTTCGGTGTCATTAACCTAAAACAGGAAGATAACTTTAAGCTTAAGGAAAAAGCTGGTCGAGAAGGTTTCATTGAAGATAAAGCGTACCGTCAATTCAGAAATATACTCATGAACTTCCTCACTCAGCTTGCAACAGACTTTTTCAGAGAAGACATAAATGCAAGCCCTAAAGCAGAGGTGTGGGCTAACAAAAGAGCAGAAATAGAGGCTTCGCATAAAGCCCTAGAAAAGCAGAATAAGAGGGCTAGAGCGAAAAAAGAGCGATTTGAAAAAGCCTTAAATAAATTTTTCTCTGATAACCAAGCAGGTCTTATTGAACAAGAAGTTGGAACTATTTTTACAGAAGCTGCTCAAGGGTTTAATACTATATATTCTATTAAAGATCATGATCTGGCTAGTCAAAAGATAATAGATACTGAATCAGAAACCAGACAAAAGCTTAATGATTACAGAAAGTCTATTATTGTTCCAACACCAAGAGGTTTCCTTGTGAGAGGCGAACTAAAATCAGACTATGAAGCTTATCTCAGTGAATTTGATTTATTAGAAGAAAATTTATTCTCAAAAACAATAAAAAAAATTGATGAACTAGTTGATGAAACAGTTAAGAAGTTACAAATATCTATCAGTAAAAGAAAGCGTTTAGAAAAAGCTGTTGATTTTATTTCGCAAGAAGCAAAAGCAATCAATGCTCTTAAGAAGAATACAGCCACAGAGTCAGCCAATGAGATAACAAAAAGAGTAAAAGAGCTAACTACAGAGCTGATGGTAGACCTAGACGACCAAATTAGACAAGTAAAAGATAGATTTAAAACTATATCAATTGATAATGAAGCTGATATTGATTTAGTTGCAAAACGAAAAGAGTTATCGGATGAAATAACCTCAGTAAGTGAGAGAAATACAAATATATTAGATACCATAATTAGGCAACTAGAAGGTATCTATTGGGAAAAAGATGAAGATAATAATTATATAACAAACGAGCAAATAACGAGTGCTTTAGGCGAAGAATTAGAAGAGCTTAAAGAAAAAATCCATGCGGATGTAGAATTAAGTCAATTAGGCTTAGCTGTAAGTATTATTCATCATGAGTTTAACAGCACAGTAAGATCTGTTCGCTCTAGCTTGAAAGATTTAAAGGCCTGGTCTGATGTAAATCAAGACTTAGAAGGTGTTTACAAGAATATAAAAATCAATTTCGAGCACCTCGATGGATACTTGAATTTGTTTACGCCACTAAACAGAAGACTTTCACGCAAATCCGAGAACATAAAACTGCTCGAAATAAAAGCTTTTCTAAAAGACTTATTTGGCAGTAGATTTGCGCGACATGAAATCGCTTTTAATCATACAAACGGCTTTGCAAAAGGCAGCATAAATGGCTACCGCTCTTCTTTTTATCCAGTGTTTGTTAACTTAATTGACAATGCTATCCATTGGTTAAATGAAAGTGGCATTTCTAATAAAACTATTAGACTCCACGCTGAAGAAGATGGGTCAGTGTATGTTTCAAACAATGGGTTAGAAATCCCTCAACAAGACAAAAACAAAATTTTTCAATTAGGATTCAGTCGAAAAGAAAATGGAAGAGGTATGGGCCTGCATATAAGTAATGAAGTTCTAGAAACTGCGGGTTACAAGTTGTTATTAGTTGAGCCAAGAAAGAACGCAACAGTAACGTTTAAAATAGCTAAAATGGACTAAGAATAATGAGTTTCAGGGATAAATCTAACGAAATTGCAAATGAATTCCTACAGACAGTAGTATTTCTTGACGACAAAGCGTACGGCACAACTGATCAAGCAGATATAAATCATGACTTTGATGTGAAATCAGTAGTTAAGTCGTTTGCTCAAAACAAGAAAGTTTGTTCTGTTTTCCAACCAGAAATTGAGAATGACATACACCTTTTTACAGAAATAGCTCAAAAAGCGGATGTAGTTGTTCTTGATTGGCGAATTACAATTGATCTAGATGATAATGATGAGCTCGATGATGAAGATGACGCAGAAGTTAACGATCCGAATGGTCATTACACAAAGCAAATAATTAATAAGTTATTGGAATCAAAGTGCAGTCAAAATAGCTTAAAGTTAATTGTCATTTACACTGGAAACCCTGAACTGCAGGAAATAGCAAATAGTATATTACAAAGCTTACAGGGCGCAGGTATTGGCGGGTTTTCGATCAATCAAAATGACGAATGCAGCATTAATTCTCATAGTTGTAAAATATTAGTTCGAGCTAAGTCTAATGGTGGAAATAACCGTGGACAACACGCCCCAGAGCTAAGAGAAAAGTCAGTTAATTATGAAGAACTTCCTGAATTCATTAACTCTGAATTCGCAAAAATGACCAACGGCTTGTTATCAAACTTTGCTTTAAAAGCTTTGACAGCTATAAGAGAAAATAGTTTTCAAATTATAAATATCTTCTCAAAAAACCTTGATTACGCATATCTGGCAAATCAGTCTCTATTAATTAACAACCATGACGCAAATGAACTATTAGTTGACCTCATAGGCGATACATTTGTATCAATATTACGTGCTAATGACGCAAATAGCTTACTTGATACAGAGCTTATTAACACATGGCTAGAAGACAACTTACAAGCTCAAGAACAACGCAAAAGGTCTAATGCGGGTCAATTTGAAGATTCAACTTTCGCAGTACCTGTAGCTACAGCTCTCGATTTATTAAGTTCATGTAATGATGTTCAAGAAAAATTTGTGGATGCTCTAGCTGATTTAGAAAACTTGTCTAGAAAGAATGTTGAGAAAAACTACAAAGCCTACGCTTTCGATATTTTCTCTGACTCTCAAGGAAATGGCTCACACCAAGAGTATGCAAAACTGTGTCAACACAAAAACTTAATTCACAGCGAAGGATATATTCCTTTTCTTAGTCTAGGTACAGTCGTAAAAAGCACACATGATGGTAAGTATTTCGTTTGTATCCAACAGCGTTGTGATTCTGTGAGAATTGCGAATGGTGATATACGAAGGTTCCTGTTCATATCTTTGGATTTAGTTGAGAATAACAGGCCATTTGATTTCATTACACCAAATGGTGAAAAACTGTACTTGAATCGTAAGACTTACGACTTAAAAACAATTAAGTTTTTAGCATCTGATGATGGCTCGGTCAGAGCGGAAAGAGATCAAGGTACTCTCATATTCAAACAGTTTCATCAAAAGGAAGATAGATTAGAAAGTTTTGAGTATTTATTTGAACTAAAAGAGCTATATGCTCAAAGAATCGTAGATGATTATAGCTCTGGTCTATCACGCGTTGGCTTGGATGAGCCTGAATGGGTTAGACTAAGCAAAAGATAATATTTTAAAAATTTAATTTAAAACGGACACTAAATGTGACCGTTTGGGTTCTCACTCTATAACTGCAGTGAACTTAAAATTTGCGCACATTAAAGACTATTTCACTCATTATTTAACGTGCACATAAGGCGCTTTCGCGCCTTTTCTAGTTGTGGGTGAGTAATAAAGTTTCATACTAAATCGTCTATGAAGCGCCACTCTGTATGGACTAAACTTTGTTCAAAGAACAATAAAGTATCATCTTGGCTCGATGTTCAGCCGTATTAAAGACAATCACTGAGTATTAAAGAATCATACTTATCTGTACTAGCTCACACATGGACAATTCTGAGTTTCGTTGTTTCCCAAATTGCGATTAAAGTTCACGAACGTCACCTCAACGGATGGCAAGCAATTGGAACTAGAGCTATTTCCTTAAAGGAACTACCCAGATCGATCCATCTTCATGCTGCTTGATCTCCCCTTCATACCCTCGTGATGCCAGCCTACCTAACCGATCATTAACCATCTGTTTATCATTATCATGTAAATCAGAAGCAGGGATAACTGGCGAGTTTTCCAATGCTTTTTTTCGCTCAGAGCTTAACTTACGCTCTTGATACCTACCATAACGTTGATTAATTAGTTCTCGTTGAATCGCCACACTAATAACATTATATCCCTTCTTGATTGTATTGAGGCCATAACCCTTTTTAACCTCGCCAGTATTTTCGTCGATAAACTGCTCTGTCACTGCTTCAAAAGAATCGTATTGATGGTGATTTGCCTTCTCGTATATGAGGCTGTGATCATCCCCTGTCTTAATGAAATGCTCATGCCAAGCCATGAGCCCAAGCAAGGCTCTTTTCACATCAGTAAACGATGACACACCTAGGATTTGATATTTAGTTAAGTCCATATAGTTTGCTAAATCGAATGTGCCTAAATCTATATTTCGATTCGCTTGATCGACTTCCTCTAAGTTCTCGGCCAACAATAGCGCAGAGGTTCTATTTTTGGTTTGGTGACGCTCAATTTTATGATGAAGTGCACTCATTAGCAGTTCCAATTCACGCTTACTCATCGGAGAACTAAGATCAATTTTTACATTCAACGATTGTGTAAATTCAACATGGGTCACCTTCTTGTCTATCTGAGCAATGAGACACAATGCTTGATATTGAGTGTTACTACATTTCAGTTTCTCTTTGGGAGAGGAGACCGCTCTCATATAGCGATTAAACAAGGATGCTTCTGGAATAGGCACAAGATCTGTTTTTTGACTATGAATGCAATATTTGGGCTTATCGCCAAACATCGAGATTGACCTGAATGGTGGTGGAGTTATATCTATATTGCTCGTACCCTCATCAACCTTTTCTTCTCGCAGTATGTATGCTTTAGAGTCAACATAGGCGATAACTTCTTTAAGGTTTAGCTCAGAGATAAGTCCGGCGGGCATACACCTATGGCAAATGTCGGTGCACCAACTTGCATGAGAATCGTGAAGCATTTTTGCAACTTGTAGAACCTGTTTAGTTTCTTCCTGAAGATGAGCCTTAAGATCAATGTCCTCATCGAGAATCTCATCTGGATAGATTTGATTGGCTACATAATTGATTTGTTCTTCCAGTTCTTCGAGGGGCTGCCCTAGTACAATAGAATTAACTATGATCCAGGTTAAGTCATCAAGGTTATTGTGCACTTCATCACAGTGCAACGCTTTAAGTGCGAGTACTACTTCATTATTCAAGCTGAGTATGCGGTTGTATTCATCGGGATACTGGGTTAGGACCGCTGCCCGATACACTTCAAGCCCTATAAAGTTCACTAACTCCGCAAATACCATTCTTTCATGCTCTTTTTCACCTTCACGTTTGTGATTCATTGTGACCCTCGCTCCCTTCAATCTGATTCACAAAGTCTAACACACTCACTAAATAAGAATATTCACTATATTTTGAAGCGATTTTTTAGTGGATATTCTTGCTGAAAATGAATCGGTATGATGAAAATTCACTAACACACAGAGGAATAACAAAATGCCTTTAAACGATAAACTCAACCAACTTGAAAAGTTATCTTTCGGTACCGCTCGTCTGATTACCGGTCATAATCAATTGTCGAGGGCTAAGAAAGCAGGAGTTACGGCCTCCCAGCTTCGCTCGATCTTTGACGACTTGAAGGGGATGAATGATGATACAATCAATGGCTTTATCGATATTGGGGATCAATTGGTGAATGGAGACATTAATATCCCAAGCACCGCTTTCTGTACACCTGATGAAACATCAACGAACAAAGGTTAGTCGTACACCATGATGCCTCCTACCCTTGCCCTAACAGCGCTATAGTTAGGGCTTCTTCCCTCCCTTAGTAACCTCGGTATTGGTCTGCAAGGCTGAATAGATATGCAGAACATTACCACGCTATTTAGCTTCAATATGCAATCCGTCAGTTCTTGATCTTAATTTGGATAGCGGTGCTTTTTGAAGTGGCTTTTTCAATCGAGACTTGGAGCAGTCTTAGAGACTCATCCACAAAAATGCAGGGAAGTAATAAAAACAAGCTCCGAGATCGAAGCTTTTTTAATTAATAAAGCTTCAAACTAAGTAGAAATAGCTTCATGCACTAACCAAAACTAGTTATGCAGATCTTTTACCTAGCTGAGTATCCGGAATATTGACTGAGTCAGAAAAAATCATGATTTCCGATGCGACACGCTTAGTCTGAGCAGTATATTGAAGATCAAAAACCTTTGTTCTGTAGTCGGAATAAATATTGCTGATTTGTTCCGCATTATCATACGAAACAATCCAAGGGATTTCCGTAATTGTGTCCAAAATATTTTTGATTTCTACGTGATCTTTGTGTTCGTAGAAGTTACGGTATAACCCTTGACCTTTTACATAATAGGGTGGATCTAGGTATATAAGCGTATTTTGGGGAAGTGTTTGTGGCAACGTATTCAGTAAATCAACAGTATCAAAGTTATAGATGTTAATTCTGTTTCTATAGTTTGCAATCATTTCGATTCGCTTGATCAAATCCTCTTTGTTAAATCTAACATCTAACTTCCATTTACCTGCTTGGGCTCGACCGCCAATCACCCCTGCTTTTAATATTCCTGATCTATTAGTCCGATTTAAGAAAAATGTGGCAAAAGCGAGCTCTAGCGGCTCAACACTATTATCCTCATTCCTAAGGAGTTTTCTTTGCCTTTCCCAAGTGCCTATCGTCACTGGCGTATCAGAGATAAGCTTACATAGCTCTTCAGTCTTATTCACACACGCAAACCAAAACGCATAAACAGCAGGATCCAGATCATTGATATGAATTTGATTTACGTACTCGTGAAACAGCAGCTCCAAGGCCACGCCTGCCCCTCCAGCAAAGGGCTCGACATAGTGCCCATCCAAAAGGTTATTACTTTCAATTATCGATTTAACATAGTAAGAAAGCTTCCCTTTCCCCCCTGGATACCTCAGTGGTGTAAAAAACTTCATAGAACTCCCCCTTTTCCTAGATTCTAACAGCCCTCTTTCAAGTTGGCCATTAAAATTATTAACTCCAAATGCCGAGGAATAGGGGTTCAAAGTTATCCCAAGTGTTATTAATCGATAGCTTGTCAGGAAACATATGATTGTTATGTACATATTGTTGTAAAGAGCCCTTACTTTTCAATGTATCCGATGACACAGCTTGAATAGCAGTGCATTGCTTTTTTGAGAGTTTTTTTAGCTCGACTAAGCGGTTCGTAACCTTTACAACTTTGTCATGCAATCCTGTCTTATTATTTTCCAACTGAATTTTGTTCTGTTCTATGTAGAACGAGACTGATAAATCCAAAAACACACGGATTAATACCGCGATACTATTGGGCTGCACATCATGCCGAAGATTGCTTTTTAGCTCCTTAAAAATCCCGGAACATTTTTTATCTGAGATTTTTAACTTAACGTTTGCTGGTACGAGGTTATCTCTATTGGGGTTTGGTTTTACTGACTTCGCTTGCCCTTTGTTTCCTGTACCACTTTCATTTGCACCGGATCCACTGCCATCCGAACTCGGTTTGCTGCCTTCTGTAGGAGAGCTTTCATTGCCTCTTTCATCAACCACAGCATCGTTTCCTTTTGCTCCCTCTGCGCTTGACGGGCTATTATTTGATTCCTTTGTGCTCGGCTCTACAAAGGTTTGCGGCTCTGCAACTTTCCACAATCGAGACAGCTTTTGTTCCGATGGTGCTAACCCAAGCTGGTTAATAAAATCTTCCCTATCCTGCTTTTTCTTGATTCTATCAACTGTAAATAAAGTTTTACCTTTCTCATCTACCTCTAACATGCACTCTAAGACAAGCAATACTTTTCTGATAAACTCCTGTTTGCGCTCATTGCAATAAAGAATTCCGCCCGACACAACTTCAAGACCAAGGCTCTTTCTGAAATCTGGGTCACCTAACAGACGGTTTATATTAGTAATTTTTAGCTTCTTCGAATTCCCACTAATACTTGGTGGAACTTCCTTCTCTACGTGAAGGAAACTAAGGAATTGAAAACCTAACGAAGTCTCACCATGTTTTGCTCGATGCCGGTCACTTTCTTGACCAGTCCAGCGGACTCTACCTATGCCTTGATTTTCGCCGGTATGCTTCAAGTTTATCCAATGCTCAAACTCTTCCTCATTTTCATATACGACGCAATCAACTTCTTTGGGAATGGAAGGGTTTGTCTTAAGAAGACCTTTAATTTTTTTAGTTATTTTGTTTTCACTAATAATATCTGGCTGATTGAGCAACTTGAGAGTCGTCACCCTACGGTTACCTTCTGCGACCACAAAATTACTTTCACCTTCTTTTAGTACAATTAACCTTTCTGAGGGGTCCATTCCATGAGCAATGATATCTCGGGCTAAGTTGACGAGCTTTTCACCTTGCAACTCAACCATCTTAACTATAGCGTCACGCTGTGAATCGGGAGAGTCAGGAAATCTGGAATTATCAAGATCAAGTAAAAGAGAGCTAATTTCGATACTTTTGGTTTGCATTTGGACTTTCCGTTCCAATATTATTTTCGGCTATAATACATCTTTCATGAGTAAAATCATAGCAACGCCAAAATTGCGATAGGCGACTTTTGAAGCTACTTGACCCTTTTTTCAATTTCATCGTAAGTCAGTACACCAGACTCACTCAACTTCAGAAACGGCACTTAAAAGTAGTTTTCGGCGCCGACCTGCTGCTTCAGATGTGCTTGCGTTCAGGACGGGGAGACCTTCAATAGTTGATTTTCTATCTCATGCTGGTGTGTTTCCACATCACGGTTAAGCTGGCGCGGCTCACTCTGGTGGAAATAATCCGAGATGCTACTTACAGCAGCTTTATGGATGACAAGTATGTTGCATCACAGGTATTCTGTAATAGAGTTATAGCGATGCGCTTTCTCATATGAATACATTATTTATCATAGGTTACCGACCCTAATCGAACCTGGTTTTTTCAATTTATTTTTCAAACACTTAAAAACAACAACCTATGAAATCTCTCAGCCCATCTGTCCATATCTACCTCACTCAACCCTCCTTTGCCTTTAGATTTCTGATGCGAAATGCTCTTGTGATCACCCGCGCCAACCAGTTCATCAAAGTACTTATTTGGCCAACAGAACTGTTTGCTGAGCAACCCTCTTTCTATTTCAACTATAAAGTCTTGTAACTGGCCTTTTGGCGCTAATGCTCGCGCTGAAATAACTTTGGTGGCTATTGAAGCTTTGCCGTCTGAGGTATCCACCTCTAATAAGAAATAGCCTTCGCTTTGATGTTCAACCCGTACGATAGCCATACATCTAGGCGAACCATCTACCATAAGGTGACTCTCACTGCGCCCCACAGCTGGTAGCTTACGAACAATGTGCTTATTTTGCTTAACACCATGTTCTTTTTCTAATATCTCCAGCATTTTGAAGAAGCCATCGAACTTATTGTGACTCAAAGCGTCGTTATCAGTTTGGTCATCTAATCCATCAATGGCAGCTCGAGGCTTATCACCTCGTGAGTTTGGGTCATCGGTGCTTACTTCAGGTGGTAAGGTACTGGGTTTTTCCTCGTCTTCCTTACCGCCTGAGCCATTACGGGCTTTTGTATAGACTTTACGAGTGTGTGGTACTCTGTTGTATGTGCGCTGCGTTGCATCACAAAATATCAACGCAGACTCGTTATCTTCGCTACCGTCACTGCCTTCATCTATTTCTCTCTGTGTCGGTAACTGCGGATAGGTGCCACCTTTCCCCTTACCAGAACCTCTCTTGTTCTCAATAAAGTTTGGGTGTGCATAGCCAATGTCAGTAATATCTGGAAAGTACAAACCATCGATGGCTTCTATACGGTTAATAAACCAGGTTTTTTCATCTGGCGACTGCCAACCTCTGGCCGCAATGCTTACCCCTTCAAGTTGAGGCGGATCAAACCGGAATTTCCACTGTTGATACTTTTCTGTTATTACACTCTCATCCAGGAGATATGCATAGATGCTCTGAAAAGAATGCTTTACATCGTCGTCGAGCAGTATCCAGGCTATCTGATGCCTGAACCCATCATTGTCGAACATGATTTTCGGGCACAGTGATGTTGGTAAGGCATTGATCATCACATCAGGCTGAAAGTCACCTTCGAGCTCAGGGTCGTAGTCAACGTCAAATTCAAAATCGAGTGCGCTATGTATCAGAGCCGCATTTGCCAAATAGTTATTGGTGAAGAACAGTGCTCTGGCCAGTTCTAGTTGAGGAAGGTAAATTGTTTTACCCTCGGACCTGAACACAAAGCAATTTTGAGATTGTTCATTGCTATGCCTGAACTTAACTAAACCACACTCTTCAACTGTTCCCACCTCCCAAAGATCACGTTCGGGCAATGTAATTTCGACTGAAAAGCCGGGCGGTGTTGCCGTGGAAGTTTGGTTGAGTACAACCTGGCGGCTTAAATATGGTAGCTGGCTAAACTTAAGGGATTTACGATGGGAATTATTGAACTGAACTCCAATGCTCCATGTCTTACGATCGTGGTACTTGAAAACGTTGCCGATCCCCTGGATCCTGGCGTTATCTGGTAGATTTTTGAATCTGCTCGTTTGCTTCATTCGTTACAACACTTCCCAATAACTCCGCCGTGATGGGGCGGATCCTGTCCTTACTGAGCCGTGCTAAACGCTGAATGCGCCAACTTCTATAGTCATGGTGATGTCGAACACAATTAATACATGCCACAGCGATACGACGGCATTGGTACTCCTCTATAGTTTCACAGTATTTATTAAAAAACAATTTACACAAAGGCAACTTTTCTAATTGTTTGATCTGGGACAATGGAATATTTACATGCAAAAAGTACCAGTTTTTTGTCAACCTTGGGACTTCCAGACTAAGCTCCAGCGTATTTCTCAGCCTGATAAGTCGCTTTACGTATGCCAGATCTCGCTGGTACCAGTCTACTTTCGGCTTACGCCTAATGCCTTGTTTCGTGTGCGCTTGATTAAACGCCATAAGCCAGGATTTATCATGTCGATACAACCATATATACAGATCTGCAAAGCCACTTTGTCTGGCCCCCTTAACACCGAATCTGGCTACTGCATGCTGCCATTTTTGCCGTTTGGCAAGCTCAACGATGTGAGGTGGTACCGCAGGTTGATTGCCTGGTTCCTGGCTATAATCCATTTTTGATGCATCTTTCAGTAAACCAGCAATGTCCAGGTGCTCATCAAAAAATGCCTGCAAAACCAGCAAGTGCTGCAAGTAACTAAATGCTTTTCTGTGCTTTCTAAATAATGTCTTGAGCCAGTTTGAATCAACACCATCATCAATGCTCAGCCCGAGCCAGCTCAAGCCGAGAGCACCCCAGTATTTATGTACGATATGACTGACCCCTTTATGGTCAATATGTTTACCATGATTTAAACCAAGACGCGTCGCCAGCGCTCGATAGAATGCACTCCACTGCTCTGGATAAATATCAACCTCAGGCGCATCTAACAGAACCTGTGTGTATCCCGCCAGTCTTTGAAATTTAGCAGGCAACTGCTCGGCCACAGCAGCAGGGAGCACACTCGGATTGAGAGCAGAAAACACATGCTTATGAAGAGAGTGAACATGTACGGCACTCTGCATTAAACTTCCGTGTACTGGACAACTCACAACCCCGGGAGCCTGCCAGAGACGATGCCAGTACCACTCTTTATATTTATCGAGCTGCATTGCCAGGCAACATGGACAGTACTTTAGATACACAGGGCTTTTTACAACCGAGGCGGCTTTCCCAAGCTGCAACTCTGCGGAGCAACCGTTACCAGAGAGCAAGTCATTTTTCACTCGCTGAGCGATTTCTGGATGAACAAAGGGGGCATACAGCGGGTATAGCGTGTATTGCTTCAACAGCTTTTCGGCCGTTAGTTTTGCATTTCCCTGGTAGTGGGAAGCAAGTAATTGCAAGTGGCCCTGCAATGCCACAGCAGCAACAAACGTCTTGCTGCCAAGCAGATTGTAGAGCAGTTGTTTAGGTGAAAGTTCTAAACTATATACACCATACCGAGCGATAACACTGTAAATCAGTTCATTGCGATACGGGATGGGTAAATCAAACACCTTACACGCTCTGTTTAAGCCACGAATCTATATCGAATATCTTTCCCTGCTGTTTGTAATACCGATAAAGCTCGCCGGATTGCTTTTTGTGTTGAGAATAACCAAACCGTAAATCGTCACCAGGCAATGTATGCCAGTCCTTGAGCTTGATGAGTGCTGGCTTCTCTTTGGGTTCTTCCACTTCGTTTGGCGTTTGCTCATACCATTCTAGAACGAGTGGAATAAGCCCTCTTACCTGAAGATTTGGATGATCTTTAATGGCTCTTTGCACTAACGGGACCAATAACTCAGATTCACACCCCATGCCTAGCAAAAGGTTGTAAAGCCGCATGGCCTCTGAGTCGCTGGCAAAAGGTAATGAGTCTGACTTTGTAGCGGCAACTTCAGAGATCTGTTTGCTCAATTCCAGCAATCGCTTATCAATCTCTTTGTATTTCAAATCTGAATATTTGGCGATACTCCTGACTTTTCCCGATTTAAGTGCTTCAATCATCGGATGAATAGGCTGTAGTTCAGACTCGTACACTTTCACAAGTAACTTTGAAGATAACCGTTCAACTCCAGTGATAATGGCACGAAGCTGCGCAAGTACAAATAACTTAACCACGATATCCAGCACACCTTGAGACAGCTCAAACCAGGTGTTGCGGATCTCTTCTGTGAGCGGCTCATCACGATGGATCAGCCACTGATACTGCCAGAGCTTATCGGTCAACAATCGCCACTCCGTGGGCTTTGGCTTACCCGTTGCTTTATCGATTCTATTTTTGTGCTGTGGCAGGGGTTCCCACACCATAGAACCAACCCCAGTACTGCGCCTTGCGGATTGCAATTCAAGCTCGAATATGGGCCTTGCCTTCGGAGTGCCAACTAAAATCACCGGCACACCAATAATATTCACCAAGGCCACAAAGAACTCGAGCATTCGTTCTTGCCCTTCTTTTTTCTTTCGGGCCAACCTTTGAATTTCATCAATCACTAACACGCCTATGGCATATTGATTGGCGACTTGTCCCATAAATGCTAAAAGCACTTCGGGACTATGCCGCTTAAATCCATACCTTTCAGTGAGATCAGTATTTAGATGTTTATCGACCTCCTGAAAGAAATTTAAGCATAAGCTTTTCAATGACCCATCCACAGGGCATTCGATACGCAAATACGTGAGTTGATAAGTGTTATATTGCTCGTGATAGACCGCTTGCGGGTAGGTGGCCAGTATTCTTAGCACACTGGAGCTTTTACCACATCCAGAGCAGCCAATAAGTGATAAACAACGCGCCGTTGAAGGCGCTTCAGCAAAACGAAAGCTACTAATGTCTCCTGTCATTAGTCGCTCGTAGCCATTTTGCAAGTGTTGTTGTAGCTGACCAGTTGCGATGTTTCTGGCAACATAGCCACCGCGGATCATCAACGCTATTTTTTCTTCTAACGCCACATGCATCGAAAGCGGCTGAAAGAAGTCATCAAGCAAGCCACATAATTCATGAGCACGCTGTCTTGCATCTAAATAACCGGCTGCGGGATTGTATTTTACCTTACCCTCCAGTTTCGTTTTTAGCTCTTCTATTTTGCTCACTCTTGGCAACGCTTCGATAAACGGATTGCCTTTGTAGCGCTCAATCTCAGACTCCTGATACATCGCGCGGAAGAGGTTGGGTGGTAAAGTCATACGTCGTCATCCTCCCCAAACAGTTGATCTGAAAAGTCAGGAAAGTCCAAATCATCATCCGGTTCAGAGAGATAATGCACTTGAGCCGATTTGCTGGTATCAATTTCTACTGGCTTATGGGCACGTGCTTTACGTTCTTTGGCTTTTTCTTCAGCTCGATTATCACGAATATCGCGAATACGCTCAGCATCCGACAAACCAATATGTTTTGGTGCGGCCTTTTCAGCCTGCTTAACCACATCGATCACTTGACGTTCCAGAGCACGCTTTTGCTGGTCAGCTATCAGT
This sequence comes from Pseudoalteromonas rubra, assembly GCF_004212645.1. Lineage (GTDB taxonomy): Bacteria > Pseudomonadota > Gammaproteobacteria > Enterobacterales > Alteromonadaceae > Pseudoalteromonas > Pseudoalteromonas rubra_G. The sequence continues at coordinate 95,124 of NZ_PPUZ01000004.1, forward strand.
TTTGCATCAGCATGAGTGTGTTTTAACTCATCACTTTGCTGCCATACATCCCAGAAGCTCGCTCCGGAAAACTGCCTTGAACGTGTGGCTAACTGGCATACAAAGTAATCGCTGCTGTTAGGACCGCAGTAAATATAGATATGATCAGCTATCGCCAGATCATATGCTACTTCCACACTCTTGGGCCGTTTAACGTCTTTCCCCCGATGCATCCAGCCCAACTTCAAAAGCTCCGCGCTGGTGTAATACAAACCAAATATACAAGCACCTGACTCGGATATGGTTGCGCGAGCTCTCGGCATCAGTGCTACACGGAGATGCTCTGCCTCAGGCTTTCTCAAACGGCCAGTACGATGTTGCAGGCCCCAATTCCAGATGGCTAACGGGTTATTTTGCAAGTCCGTTGGCATATCTGCGGCTTTATCATAGCTTTCAATTACGTGATATTGGTTGTGATAAAGTACTGACGCTAAAATAATTCTGGTGAACTCTTGAATCGTAAGCTTGGCATCCAAGCGATAATCCCGGTCTCCATGCTTTTTGGTCTTGGAGCCTGTGACCACACCTGGTGCGAACGGCTTGAATGCTTGCTGAAAAGTATTAAATGCTCTTTCGACGATGCCTTTTGCCTCGCTTCTGAATGGGGGTGTATTTTCAAGACGAACGCCAAAACCCTTTTCCAGGCATTCAATTTGATGCCCCATTAGCTCGCCTCTGTCAGCCAACAATGCGGTAGGTAGGCCTATACAAGGCCATTGCTCTGGTGTTACGTCAAAGCCAAACTCACGACAGTAATCTGATTTATCAGTCGCAGCCATATGTAGTGCTTGAATGGCGGCAGCATACGAAGGGTTTTCAAAGCCGACATAGAACCCTGCCACCATACGGCTGAATACATCAATTACCATGTAAATTACTGGTCGACCAACGATATTGCTTCTTTGGGAGTCAGACACCAGGTAAATATCTGCAATTGTTGCGTCAATCTCGTAGCGCATTCCCGGGCCTAAAACATCTGCAACGGCGGTACTTGTTAAAGGCCGTATGTCTTTTTGCAGCTTGATCTTTCCGGCCTGAGCCTCAATTTTTTCTACCTGGCGATATTCGCGTTTGTAAAAGTGTTCCATTTGCCAATAAGTTGGTAATTCCTGTTCCGGAAGGTCGGGAAAGTACTGCTGATAAATATCTTTTAGTCGATTGTGGGCATATCTGAAGGACTTACTTTTATCAGTCAGAACATGGCGTTCAATGGCAATACGAAACAGTTTTTCAGTAAAGTCATCAATCAGGGCACCGGTACCTTTCATATACTTACGAGGCCTGCCTAACTTTGTTGTTGTGGCCCGCCGCTTTTTGCCCTTTGCCCCTGAGTTTTTATAATCCGGTAACAGTGCATTGGGGATCTGGCCTCGCTGCCAGTAGCGACGTGCAAAACGATAGATTGTCTGCTTAGTCTTGCCCGTATCTACCATTATCTGATGAACCACTTTGCCACGCGCTTTAGGCTCGTAGAAGTCTTCAAGCTCTACCAAGGGCATAATTGCCGCATAGTTCTCATCGCGTTTTACCTGTGCTGTAGAACCGGATTCTGGTATGACAGCAATGATGTCACTATATGGGTCCGCCGCACGTTTTAATACTTCATTCTGAAAGCCTTGCTCCAATTCAGCCAATTCAACAAACTCAGGGAAGGCCTTATCATCATGGACTTTGATCCAAATAGCGTAGTACTCAAACACCACTAGTATGCGATACAAGGTCTGTTCGTATTGCAACACTTCATTGATTTGAAACACGAAACACCTCCTGAATTTGCTCAACATTACCTAATCGGAGTTGACCCACCTGAAGCTTTTGTACTGGCGTAAAAATGTCGAAGGTAAAGTAACGATCAGCCAGCAAAGCTCTTATTTCAAACAACGATTCCCCTAAGTCTAGTCCATAAGCGGTATCAATCTCTTTACAGGCATTTATAAGCGTTTTAACTGGATGTTTTGCAAAGTAATCGGCATAGAATCTGGCTTGCTCAATGGCTGAGTCTTCAGCTTCTTCATGCTGGCCTTGCAATGGATAAATCCACTCAACATTCGCCTTAACCACTTTGGGGATCTCTTGCTCAGTGACTATTTGCCAGGGGATCTGCTTTTCAAGCCAAAAGCGCTTTTCTAACTCGAGTATTTCTATTTTTCGCTGATCTTCAAATGAGCTGACGTATTTGGCCTGCAGCGCAAAGTAGGGAAGATCTCTTGAGGTTGTTTCAACAAAGAAGTCACTTGAAAGGTATTGGTCAACACCACGAACATTTGGGTGTTTGATACCCGCAGATTCCGCTAACTCAAGCGTTATCTCACGCTCTAAAGGGAACTGCTCTTTGACTTGCAGCACATCCTGCCGCCACTCAAGCAAATAGAACACGGATAGTTCAAGATCGGATAATAAATGATGAGTGCGTTTTGATTTATAACCAAAAACCCGATGTACACGGCCGTCTGAAGGTGCATCGTAAACAGTCAACCAAGGCTTGTAATCTTGATTGTCACCGGCACCGCGTCCTTCTTTGATCCACTTACGATATTGAGCCTCAGTATGGCCAATCTTCCTAGACATAATATACCGCTATAACCGATTGAAGAACTTCTCTAGTCATAGCGGTATGCTCCATTCAAATAAGTGGGATAGGCTACATTAAGCTGCCTTTTTGATAGGAATGCGGAACATGCCGCCATTTTTCCGAGTAATCTTCTTACCCTTCACAGTGATGTAAGGTCTGTAGATGTACTCAACATCTTCTTGTGTTTCGGGTTTAGATAATGGTTTAGTCATTTAAATTCCTTAAACCAATGTCCTTGACGAATCCTACAAATTAGATTTATAGTCATGAACATTGGTTGTATTTCTAAAAAATTAGAACAGGGTGGCCGCCCTGAACTGCCAACTTGTACGGAGACCTATTTCGATAGGTCTTTCATTTCCTCTCTCGCCTTACCCCCTTAAATGGTTCTCCATCCATTTTAACATCCATAATTCGCCCTGTATTAGTATCTCTTTTAGCCCACAAACCAGATGGAGTCTGAAATTGAGATCGCTCTCTTACTGCTCCAATTCGTTTGCCATCACCATATGGGGCATTTTTTGCCATTTTTACCTCCAAAAAACCTACCAGATCAATATCGATCAAAATACATACTACACCTAGATTCGTGATAGATCAAATGTTGATCCATGATTTTTTGAAAATATTTTAATATCACATGTCAAAATGATTCGTGATATTTTGAGCAACTACTGCTATTATTTACAAAAAACAAGAGTGAAACTGCTATGGCAACAACTTATGATTACGCTAAATTGAATGAAGAGTACGGTTCAAATGCGGAGAGACTTGCCTTTGTTGACTTCAAGCTCCGATTCACTGGTATTATCCAGAGAACAGATTTAGCTGAAGCCTTTAATTTAGCTGAAGCTTCTTCATCACGACTCTTATCCTTATATCATGAGCTCAAACCAAACAACATGCGCTATGACAGGAGTAAAAAGGTTAATGTCATTTGTGAAGAGTCATATGAGCCAATCATCGCTATGGATGCTGAGATTGCTTTAGGAATGCTGTCCCACGGGTTTAATAAGAACAGATTAATAGGCAAGCCAATATTAAATTATGCTCGAGTCGGCAAAGTGCCTGAACAATTAAACATTGATCAGGTATCCACCCTAACCAGAGCAATGTTTAATCAGCAGGCAATTAATTGTCAATATATCTCTGCCAATAGCAGCAACCATAGTAACCGAGAGCTAGTACCTTTAACTCTTATTTCAGACGGTAAGAACTGGCTATTCAGAGCCTATGATAGATCTAGTGATGACTATAGTTTTAAGAATTTCAACTTTGCTCGAGCTTGCAATATTAACCTTGCTGTCACCAGTGACAAAGACGCGCAACCATATGAGCTATTGGCACATGACATAAAGTGGAACACTTTGCAGCCGCTCTTACTTGAGCTACACCCCAACTTAAATGATGACTTAAAAGCATCTGTAAGGCGTGATTATGGTATGGCCGACGATCAGAATGAAATTCTTCTTACTGAGAGAGGAGCCTTAATTTGGTTGCTGTGTAATCAATGGCTTATCGATAAACGTGATGAAGAATCAAGTAAGAGTAAAAGCAGGTATTACAACTTTCAACTCAAAAACAGGCATATGTTACTCGACTACTTATAAGAAAAGCCGACAAAAGTCGGCTTTTTACTTGGTATGAAACTTTATTACTTAGGATGATACTTTAATACTTAGTATGAATCTTTATTCCTAAGCCACATTTTTGTTTAATCAATAAACCCAACTTACTCTACCGTAACTGACTTAGCCAGGTTACGTGGCTGGTCGACGTCGGTGCCTTTGATCACGGCAACGTAGTACGACAGTAGCTGTAGCGGGATTGTATAGACAACGGGTGCGATGATGTCTTCTACGTGATTCACGTTCATTACGCGCATGGTGTCGTCTGATGCGAAGTTAGAGTCTTTGTCGGCGAAGACGTAGATGATACCGCCGCGGGCGCGGACTTCTTCAACGTTTGACTTCAGCTTTTCAAGCAGCTCGTTGTTTGGCGCTACGACTATGATTGGCATGTCGGCGTCGATCAGGGCCAGTGGGCCGTGCTTCAGCTCGCCTGCGGCGTAGGCTTCGGCGTGAATGTACGAGATTTCTTTAAGCTTAAGTGCGCCTTCCATTGCGATTGGGTACTGTGAACCACGGCCCAGGAACAATGAGTGGTGCTTGTCGGCGAATTCTTCTGCCAGCGCTTCGATGCCTTCGGCCATGTTCAGTGACTCTTCCAGTTTGTTTGGCAAAGTCTTGATGGCGTTGACGATCACGCTCTGGTCGCGGCCTTTTTCCTGCGCGATTGACGCAGTTAGCATCAATAAGCCGACTAATTGCGTGGTAAACGCTTTGGTTGATGCTACGCCAATCTCGGCACCGGCTTTGGTCATAAAGGCCAGGTCAGATTCGCGTACCAGTGACGAGCCCGGAACGTTACAAATGGTCATAGAGGCCATATAACCCTGCTCTTTAGCCAGACGCAGTGCAGCCAGGGTATCGGCGGTTTCACCAGACTGAGAAATGGTTACAAGTAAGCTGTTTTCGTGTACGAACGACTCACGGTAGCGGAATTCAGAGGCAATTTCGACATTACAGCTTACGCCTGCGTATTGCTCTAACCAGTAACGTGCCACCATGCCTGAGTGGTAAGACGTACCACAGGCGATGATCTGAACGTGTTTAACGTCTTTGAAGATCTGGTTTGCTTTATCACCAAACGCATCTACCGATACTTTGTCGCCGTCTAAACGACCTTCCAGCGTGTTACGCACGGCCATTGGCTGCTCGTAGATCTCTTTAAGCATGTAGTGGCGGTATTCGCCTTTGCCCGAGACATCCTGAGAAATGTTTGATTCAACCACTTCACGCTCAACAGGTTCGCCGTTGATGTCGTAAATTTCTACCGTATCGCGGGTGATGCGTGCCACATCGCCTTCTTCCAGGAAGATAAAGTTGCGTGTTACCGCCAGCAGCGCCAGCTGATCAGACGCGATAAAGTTTTCGCCCAGACCTAAGCCAATTACCAGCGGGCTGCCTGAACGGGCCACGATGATTTCGTTGTCGTTGGCTTTGTCGAATACCACAGTGCCGTAAGCGCCTTCAAGCTGCTTAACCGCGGCTTTAACGGAGTCCAGCAGAGAGTCGTGCTGCTGACGCAGTTGGTGGATCAGGTGAACCATGACTTCGGTGTCGGTATCAGACAGGAAGGTATAGCCATCGTCTTTAAGTACGGAGCGCAGCGATTCGTGGTTCTCGATGATGCCGTTGTGAACCAGCGCAATTTCGCTGTTTGAAATATGTGGGTGAGCATTTACTTCGGTTACACCACCATGTGTAGCCCAGCGAGTATGCGCAATACCTGTGTGTCCGCTGACGCCAGATTCGGCCACAGCCGCTTCCAGGTTCGCCACTTTACCCACGGCCTTAACCGTATTCAGCGTGCCAGCTTCACTTAGCGCAACACCGGCTGAATCGTATCCACGGTACTCAAGACGTTTTAAACCTTCGATCAAAATACGGTTAACAGGACGTTCTGCTACCGCACCAACTATACCACACATAAACTCTCCATTATTTGCACGTTGTGTGTTGTCATTCTACCTCTGCACAGATCAGCTGCACGCCACGGGCCTCGATCGCCTGGCGCAAGTCGGCAGCCAGGTTGTTGTCGGTGATCAAGGTCGTGACCTGATCCCAGGGCAATTCTAAATTCGGTATTCTGCGGCCGATCTTTTCAGATTCGACCAGTACAACCACGTCACGGGCCGCTTCGGCCATGACCTGGCTTAATCCCACCAGCTCATTGAACGTGGTGGTGCCCCTTGCCACATCTATGCCGTCGGCACCGATGAACAAGGTATCAAAATCATAGGAGCGCAAAACCTGTTCGGCAACCTGCCCCTGAAACGACTCCGAATGGGGGTCCCAGGTGCCACCGGTCATCAATAAGGTAGGCTCGTTTTCCAGTGCCAACAAGCGGTTGGCAATATTTATGGCATTGGTCATGACCACCAGCCCGCGCTTTTGCGCCAGCTCCGGGATCATGGCGGCTGTTGTGCGGCCACTGTCGATGATAATGCGATGGTGATCTTTTATCAGCGCGGCGGCGGCTTTAGCAATGGCCACTTTGCGCAGCGTATCGCGCTCATCATCGCTTTTGGCAACAATCTCTTGCGGCAGCGCCACAGCGCCCCCGTAACGACGTAATAGCAGGCCGCTTTTTTCCAATGCAGTTAAATCCTTTCGAATCGTAACTTCTGATGTGGCAAATTCACAGGCTAAAGCTTCTACGCTGACTTCACCCTGCTCATTTACCATGGCAAGGATTGTGTGTCTGCGTTGTTGTGTATTGCGCTTGGTCATCGTGGTTTTATATAAAATTATAAGTTTCGTTTCGAACGTTGCGGAATTATAGTCGAAACTTACGGTTCGAAACAAGTTAAATTTTAGTCATGTTGGGCGGTGTGGGTTTGGATGTAAATTAGGCGTACAGAACCGCCTTTTGGTGCGGCTGATGTTTATGACGCTTGAATGATCGCCGCTTTGTTTGGCTTCACATCCGTTAGCAGAATGCTAAAATACACCAGTGTATCAAATATGGGAAAATGTGGTGTCGGCTCGGATCAGACAAGAATGGTTAATGTCGCTGTGTGGCTGGACGCTGGTGATTGGCTTTTTGACCTTTATTGACTTGCTGCACGACTGGTCGGTGCCCGAAGGCGAGCGACTCAACAATCCGTTGTGGTGGGCAGTGCAGGAATGGGGCTTATGGTATCTGTTAACGCCTGCGTTATTTCGTGCGCTGGCCCGGCTGGAACCGGCACCTAGGGTAGACACCACCCCGTTTTTGAAAATCATGACAGCCGCCTATTTCATCGCCATGCTGTTACAGGCATTGTTCGATCTGGTCGCGCTGGACGACCCCATAGCCTATACGCTCTACTACTTTGCGCCTTCCCATCTGCTGGTGCTGTTCGTGATCACTATTTTATGGCACACCCAACTGCGCACCATTACCGACCCTCAGCAGGATCAGCAAGCGTTATGGGTCGATCAGGGCCGGGATAAAGCCCCGGTGGCTTACAACGACATCACCCATATTAGTGCAGCCAGCAACTATATGGAGATCCACACCCGCACGCAGCAATATCTAAAGCGTGGCACCCTGAAAGAGCTGATGGCACAACTGCCACCGCAATTTGTCCGCACCCATCGCTCGCACGCGGTTAACCTGTCAGCCATTGAGCGGATCCAGAACAAGCCCTCTGGCAGCGCCATTATTCAGCTATGCGGTGGTGCGCAGGTTGCCCTGAGTAAAGGCTACAAGCAGGAAGTAAAAGCGCGCTTTGTACAAAGTGCCTAAAAAGCATACTCGCTATTCGTCCCACATTCACCGGGATGAGAAAACAGCCCCGGTCCATTCATCCCATACAGCCACAATTTACCCCTAAGCTTTTGTTTCTTTTGGTTTGAATCTCTTAATATGGCGCTAACTTTCAAGGAGTGTTGTATGAACCTGATGAAACCTGTATTGCTACCTTCGTTGCTGCTGTGTACTTTGCTGAGCCCGGTGTATGGCCAGCAACCCGCCGACAAAGTGTTTGATCACAATGCGCTGGCTAAGTTTAATGCCCAGCATGCACTGGATCTGCTCAATCAGTTGCCCACTTTTGTACTGAGTGAAGGCAACAATGAACGCGGCCTCAGCGGGGCCAGCAGTAATGTCTTGCTCGACGGTGCGGTGCCTTTGTCTAAATCCGACTCCATCGAAACCCTGCTGCGTCAGCTGCCTGTCAGCCAGATAGCCACGCTGGAGTTGTACAGTGGCCAGCATCCGTTCAGCCAGCTCAGTGAATACACTCAGGTAGTAAATATCATTAAAAAAGCGCAAGCTGGCTCCATAGATTGGCGTGCCAGTATGCAATCTCAGCACAGCGACCACACACTGAACGAAGCCAATTTAAGTCTGCAAACCAGCTATGCTGACTGGCAACATACTGCAAGCGTAAAGTGGCTAAACAACCATGCGTATTCATCCGGTGTACTCACCCAGCATGCCAGTGCTCAGTCACAGCAGGCAGCTAGCATAGAGCAGGAGCATTTTGCAGAGCGCGAGCAGGGCGTGCAGCTGGCTTTGATCAGCAGAACCCAATTGAGCCATGGCAGAGTGCAATTGAATGCCTCAGCCCAACAAACCGACTGGCGCACGCGCTATCGCTGGACGCCTGCTGAGCCTGCGCCGGTAAATGGCACCACAGACAACGAGCAGGCAGACGAATACGAGCTGGGCTTTGACTGGCTCACGGTCATGCCCGATAACTGGCAATGGCAGCTCACAGGCCTTGCCAGACAAACGCAAACAGACTTGTCTATACAAGAATGGCAAAGCCCTGAACCGCCACTTGTTATCTTTGAACAAGGTGAGCGCAAGCGCGAACAGGTGCTCAGGCTGGCGTATGGTAATCCGACGCTCACCCTGCAACCCAGTATGGGTATTGAAGGCAGTTACAACTCAGTGACGGCCAACACCCGGGATGGGGGCGATATTGAACACAGCAAAGTCACCGAAACACGTTTTGAGCCGTTTGTGGCGGCCAGCTGGCCTGTTGCGCCTAAGTGGCAGCTGTCGGGCAAACTCGCGCTAGAGCAGGCCACCCTGACAGCAGGTATCGACTCTGAGCAGCCGCTGAAACATCGTTTACTCAAGCCGCAACTTAAGCTGGGGCACGACCTCAGCGAAACTTCACAGCTAACCTTCAGTGCACAACACCAGGTTGAACAGCTCGACTTTGCGCTGTTTCAGGCGTCTCAGAGCAGCGGTTTCTCGCGCACCCAAAGTGGTGCCACTCAGTTAAAGCCCATGCAATACACTGAGCTGATGCTCACCTGGCAATATGAGCGGCCCGGCTGGTTTGAATTCACCCTCAGCCCGCTCTACCAGTGGCAAAAAGATATCCAGGAATATCAGCTACAAAGCGATGGTAACGGCGCCATCAATAATGCCGGACGCGCCCGTTACTTTGGCCTGGACAGCGAATGGAGTATCAATACCGACCGCCTGCTCAGTGCCAGCCGTATTGAGCTAAGCTACACCTGGCGGGACGCGCGATATGACGATCCACTCAGCGGTGTACGTCCAATCACAGATCTGACCCCACACGAATTCATCGTCGGGTTTCGTCGCGATCAGGCCACTTTATCCTGGGGGGTCGAGGCCTTTTTGCCTACCCGCCTGCGCGAGTACTATCACAATGAGGTGCTGACCGAGCGGGCAGGCACAGAGCTTAGCGCATTTATTCAGACTCAGATTGGCAATGGATTGTCACTGCGGGCCGAAATGAACACGCTTAACAAGGCAAAATACCGCTATACCCGAGTCCTGTACGAGCCTGATCGCAGCCACGCTCCGACACGCAGAGCCGTGCTGGATGAAACCATACAGCCTCAGCTGAGCCTGACTCTCAGCGGTCAGCTATAATTTGGCACCCAAAATCTACCAGTTACAGTAGAATTCGGCGATAATACGCTTTTGATTATCGCGCAACACAAGGAAGTATCCTTCGTATGACAAGACTCACCTTTTTTTTACTGGCTATTCTTATATCTGGCATTACCCATGCCGGCGTCACGCCCTGGATCCCATTCGAGCTGGACAATGGCCATATCAAAGTGCCGGTTACAGTAGCCGGTGTAGACAGCATGGCTATCCTGGATACGGGCGCACAGGGTAATGCCATTAACCAAAACTTTATTGACCATCACAAGTTAGACCTCGCACATCATGGCAATGTCAAAATCCAGGGTGTACACGATACAGAACGCAGGAAGCTGTATGCTAATGTCGATGTAGACCTGTTTGGTATCAAAACCAAGCTGAGTAAACTGGCAGGGTTAAGAATGGGCCATCCGCAGAACAGTCTGTTAATTGGCTCTGGGTTTTTTAATCAATTTGTGGTTCAGATTGACTACCCAAACAACCGTATGCGCATGGTAACCCGTGATGTCATCAATGTGGCAGAACATGAGAACATCAAAACTCAAACGCACAAAGGATCGGGGCTACCCATAGTACAGGTCGAAATGGCAGGCAAAAAAGTCTGGCTGTTACTCGATACCGGTAGCACCAGCGGTGTATTGATTGGGCGCCGCCTGGCCGAAGGGCTGGATTTAATCCACCCTGAAGACGAACAGATCACCTCCCAGGGTGTCAACGCACTCAGCGAGATGCGCATGACTCAATTGGAAGAATTCACATTCGGTCCATTTGTGCTGTCGAATGTCAACCTGGTTTATCCTGAAAAAGGCCATAAAGTCTTTCACCTGGAGCAGTACGAACATACGTCCAGCCGAATAAAAGGCAGGAAAGTTAGAGGCATAGTTGGCTATGATGTGCTTAAGCACTTTTTAGTGACACTGGATTATGCGCGCGGTCATATGCATCTGAGCGTACCAGAAAAACTCTGAGCCGAATTTTTCGCCCGAGTCGGGCCTGCTCGTCTATACTTAGTTGCACGGTAAGTAAACGCGAGGAGGTCCCATGACTCATCGTATCAGTGCCTACTTAGACACACACCTCATTCCTTATCGTGTTATTGAACACGTTGAGAGCCAGTCATCCCTTGGCTCGGCTTATCTTAGCCAAATTCCTTTACCTCAGCTGGCAAAAGCTGTGATGCTCGAAGATCACGAGAGCAAACGCCTGATGGCGGTGTTGCCCGCCAATTACAAAATCAGCCTCAGCAGCCTCAACGACGCCCTGAAAAGGCGCTTTCACCTGATGAAAGAGCGCCAGGTTTATCGCCTGTTTGCAGACTGTAGCCCGGGCGCCGTGCCACCCATTGCCGAGGCCTATCACCTGGATATCGTCTATGACGACTTACTGCTGAATCAGCCCCATGTGTACATTGAATCAGGCGACCACAGGCACTTGCTGCAATTGGCTCAGGCGGATTTTCGCCAGCTGATGGAAGACGCCAAGCATTTGCGCTTTAGCCACGAAACCTTCCACTAACTTGAGCTTGTTTTAAGCGGCGTGCGCCACTAGCGTGCGCCCCATCACCCGGACAAGGCGCTATGCTGCTACAGTGAGGCCTTATTGAGCGGCATAACAAAGCGGCATTGGCCATCGCTGACATTGCCGATCATTTCGTCGTAAGCGGTTTCCATATCAAAGGTGGCCTGAGTGGCGCCCAGTTCGCTCAGCACCAGCTCGGCTTCGCGCAGGGAATTGTACGTCAGGGTTTTGCCGTCGCGGTCGGTAAGTAAATGATAATTGCCCAGCGCATCAAGCCCGCCGGCCAGATAATGGTTGGAGTCGGCATAACTGAGGATCACGGCATCCATATGGTTCTGATCCAGTTCATTTTTTAGTTCGGAACGTAACATAACTACCCCCTGACGGTGCAAACTATTCAGGCAAAACACGGCTTGCCCTGAGACTTGAGTGTAGCTCAATTTACGTACAGTTAGGCTGGTGCGATCAACCACAACCAACAAGAGTGGCAAAAATTCCCAACTTATATACAATCAAAACCAATAATAATAATGCCAAATAGTCCGATGCCAGTCAGAATCCTTGCTCTGTTGATAACCCTGATAACACTCAGTGGATGTCAGTCTACCCACTCAGATAGCCGCGTTGATGATAGTCTGGCGACCAGTCACAATACACCCAAGGTCTCATTCGAGCCGGACAGGCCTTTACCCGCCCTGCCAACGCCCGACACCAGTGATGATGTCTGGCAGCGTATTCGCATGCAGCTGAGTTTTGCCTCTTCTAGCCACCCCAGAGTGTTGGCGCGGGTTAACTGGTATCTGCAACACCCGAATTATATGCACACCATCAGCGAGCGGGCTCAACCCTACCTGTATTATCTGGTGACTGAGGTAGAGCGCCGTGGCCTGCCCATTGAACTGGCGCTGATGCCGCTGATCGAAAGCGACTTTAACGCTCAGGCCTATTCAGAAAAACACGCCTCCGGGCTGTGGCAGCTCACCCCGTTAATCGCAAAGCATTACGGCGTTACCATTAACCCCTGGTTTGATGGACGACAGGATCTGATCCAATCCACTCAGGCGGCGCTGGATTTTTTGCTCTATCTGAACAAACGTTTTGATGGCGACTGGTATCATGCCATTGCCGCCTACAACACAGGTGAAGGCCGCGTTGCCACTGCCATTGCCCGTAATCGTAAAGCCGGTAAGCCGACCGACTTTTTTTCGCTTAAATTACCAAAACAAACCCGCCATTATGTGCCCAAGCTGCTGGCCGCCGCTGCCCTGCTAAGACAACAGCGCATGCATTTTCCGGCCATAGACAACCAACCAGCCTTTACTCAGCTGGCCCTGGACAAAGCCGTGATCCTGCCCGAGCAACACAACTGGGCAGAGCTGGAAGTGCTCAACCCGGGCTTTCGCCGCTTTCCGGTGCTGCTTAACGGGCCGGGCCATGTGTTGGTGCCAACAACCCGGGCGCAGGAGTGGCAGCTGGCTGCAGCTGATTTTCAGGCATTACCAGATACACGCTGGCAAAAGGTGGTGGTGCGCCGTGGCGACAGCCTGAGCAGGATAGCGAAGCAGCATAGTTTGTCGGTTGTTGAACTGCGCCAGTTTAACCAGCTCAGCAACGATATAATCCGCATCGGCCAGACTTTGCTGTTGCCATCGCGCTCAGAAACACTGGATTACGTGGTTAAGCGCGGCGACAGCTTGTGGCGGATCGCAAGGCAGTTTGGTGTCTCGGTCAGGGACCTGAAACGCTGGAACCAGCGCAACACCAACCGGCTAAGGCTGGGAGAAACCCTCGCCATTCACCTTTCGGCCCCCTAAACGTATTTCGACAGGACTCGCCCCATGACGCAACAGCAAACCACCTCAAGCGAGGTGGAAAACACGCAACAGATAACACCCGCACAGCACGACACCCATCAGCCTGACGACACTCATCAGGCCAAACCAAAGCCGTTTTTTAGGGGTAAGCAATTGCGCCTGTCACGCTCCAAAATGAATACTGTGCTGGCACTGTGCGCCATGCTGATCTCGGCCGCGTCTTTTTATGCCACCTATATGCAGGCCAAGGCCGCACAGGAGCAGGTGGCCGCCGCAGAGCGACAGCTGGAAGCCGAAACCTGGCCCTGGCTACAATTTAGCTACAGTAACTTTGACCTTGAGGCAGAAAGGCCCAGGATCACCATTGGCATTCTGAACTCGGGCACCGGCCCCGCCCTGATTGAATGGGTGCAATACCACTATCGTGGCCAGGCCTACGACTCGCTCACAGCCCTGTTCGATGCCTGCTGTAACATCAGCGCGTATCGCGAAGCCCTTGAAGCTGCGCAGCAGGACGACAACGAGGTCAACGTGCTGGCCAAGTTTGGCTGGTATATTACCAGCCAGGCCGAACACTCATTACTTGCCGACGGCGCCACGCTGCCGCTTTTCACCATGCAAAAAAGCAATTTTAACAATCGCTTATGGGACAAAATTGATGATATATCGGAGCAGGTAGAGGTCTTTACCTGTTATTGCTCGCTGCTCAAACAATGTTATATTTCTTCCGTCGAGTCGCATGTGTCACCCGTCGAAGATTGCACCCAGGGCAAACTGACTCTGGCGCAACAAGATAACACGACCACAGAGGAGCATTAGCGGGTTTGCTGAAACGCCTTTTATCAAAACATCGCACCTCATCGCCTGCCGTACGGCATATTTGCCATTTTGAGGGCGTAATCGATCACTTATATCTGGATACCCGGGGCAATCCCACCATAGGCGTGGGCTTTCATGTCGCCAGTCAGGACGCCTTTACCCGTATGAGCCTGCGCGACAAGCGCACCAATAAGCCCGCCAGCCGGGCGCAAAAACAGCAAGAGTACACGACATTAAAACGGCTGCCCGCCGGAAAAACGGCTCGCTGGTATGAACAGCACTGCACCTTACACTTACCCCACAGCGAAAGTATGCACCTGCTTGAGGAGCAGATAAGGGCCTTTGAGCAAGAGCTGGGCCGTCTGATCTGCCCTGCCAATGGTTACACCCGGGCGTACCATCAGCTGCCTGAGGGTGCCCGGCTTGCGGTGCTAGACCTGGCCTACAACCTGGGCACCACCAATCTGAGTAGCCGCTGGCCCAAACTCTTAACCGCCCTGAAACGCGAAGACTGGCAACAGGCGGCAAACGAATGTGCCCGCAAACATGTCAGCAAAGCTCGCAATCAGGCCACCCGGCAGCTATTTATGCAAGCGTCAAACAATGACAGCCTGGTGACCCGGCTGCTCAGGCGGCTGTGGCGCAAATTATGGCGCTAGTCACGCTCGCGGATCTGTTCTTTCGCTTTAGTGCCCTCGGCTTACTCATTGCGCTGGTGCTGTTTAACTGGCCTCGCCTGACTCACTTTGAACGCCTGCTGGCAGTTGCCCTGGCCACCAGCCTGGCGTGTTTTGTGCTGCTTACCCAGCCTTTGCCTGAGTGGCGCTTTAACCCATTACGCAACCTGTTTCTTGCAGGTACGGAGCTGCTGCCTCTGATCTTATGTGCCTGTGCCTGGTATCTGATCACCCTGCGTGTACCACACTGGCTGACGCTGAGTTGGGGACGCTGGCTGCTGGGGTGTGCAGTACTGGCCAGTAGCAGTGTGTTTTTGGTTTATGGGGGCAATACCCACTGGCATACACTGATGCACCTGTTTTCAGCATTCGCCATGTGTGCCGCCTTGTACTATTGTTTGGCGAATTTTAATGATGACCTGGTGCATAGCCGTCGTCGCCTGCGGCTGATCCTGGCCACCTTTGCCCTGCTGCACTGCCTGGTATTGGTCGGGTTTGAGCTCAGTGCCAGCCTTATTCGGCGGGATCCCATTTATCTGCTGGCCAATGCGGTGTTTATTTTTTGCCTGTTGTTACTGCTCACCGGAGTGTCCCGACCTGCCGTAAGAGACAACGGCAACCCCAGTCAGGCCGCCCAACAAACACTGCCAGTGCCTGCTCACTGGCTAACCACTTATGAGGCTTTGCAAACCCTGCTGGCACAGGGCATTTATCGCGAGCCCGAACTCACCATTGGTCTGCTGGCCGAGCGTCTTGATATACCCACTCACCAGCTGCGCACCCTGATCAACCAGCAGCTTGGCTGCAAAAACTTTTCTCATTTTATCAATCAGTATCGACTGGCCTATGCTGCCGAGCAATTGCGCGACCTGGCCCATGCCCGCACGGCCATTCTGAGCATTGCTTACGATGCCGGATTTAATTCCATCGGCCCATTCAACCGCGCCTTTAAACAAGCTTATGCCCTGACGCCGGGCGACTACCGCAGACAGCACCTGAGCGCTGTTCAGAGCAGCTCAAAAGATTGCACGGGCTCATAAACGAGCCCACGCGTGTCGTATCGATAAGAATGATAAAGGTGAAACCGGGTGACAGTCAGCGTGAAGGGGGTAATCGATGAGCGCACCTCAGGCTCGCCCTTGTGTCCTCTCAGTAAGGTAATATGCGGTGCAAAAGGCAAGCGGTTACAATGCAGCCCCAGCTTGGCACCCATATCACGTAACGGCTCAGCAAGCGCACTTAACTGTGCAGGTTCAGGCTCCGGGCGTAAAAAGAAAATCCCATTACCCGACCAGTAACCGGTTTGTGCAAAGTTCAGCGTAAAGCCGGGTACCTGAAGCTGACGGGCAAACGCCACCATGTCCGCCTCCTGCGACTCAGTCACCTGACCAAGAAAAGCCAGCGTCAGGTGCCAGTTCTCCATTTTAGTGGGTGCTTTGCGGGCACGCACCTCAGTGCACAGCCAGGCATTAATATGCGCCTGGCTGTGCGCATCCAACCCTATGCCAAAAAATAAGCGCTTTGCCATAACTCACTCCTGCTGCAGATACGCTGAGTATATCGCGCAACATAAGTTTTTGCTTAAATTAGCCGCTTTTTCAGAATCGGCCAGCATTTTTCACTTTAGACAAGATTTAAAAGCTTAACTCTCAGATAGTTAAACCAGTTTATCGCGAATTAAGGATCGACAATGAAACGCCTGCTTAGTCTGCTGACATTACTGCTCTTAACCGCGCTGGCCTATTTTGGCTGGCCCGTCTATCAGTTTTATGCCTTCAACCTGGAAAAAGTGCCGGTACTGGCCAGCGCTGCGTCGCTCCCCCGGGGCCCTTTGCCACACCAGTCAGATCACGCTCCGGCGCTCGATGCATTCAATACCCAGGCCACTAATATTCTTAAGACCACCAGAGCGACAAGCAACGCGCCCGGTATTTCTGCCGCCATTACCCATCGTGGTCAGCTTGTCTGGCAGGGCACGCTCGGGTATGCCGACATCAAAACCAAAACGGCGCTCACACCCGAGCATCAGTTTCGCATTGGCAGTACTTCCAAAGCCGTGACTGCCACACTCATGGCAAAACTCATGCAGGAACAAAACTTTAACCTGGATACGTCGCTCAAAGACAGCCTGACACCACTGCCCAACCCGGCGTGGCGGGATATTACCCCGCGCCAGCTGGCATCGCACAGCGCCGGTCTGCCTCATTACAAAGGCAACCAGGATCGCATCGGACTGTATCGCTCGCTCAGCCTGAATACCCAGTTTGATCGGGTGCAGGATGCCGTTGCACAGTTTGATGAAGGACCGCTGCGTTCCAAGCCGGGCGATGCATTTTATTACTCCAGCTATGGTACTGTGCTGCTGAGTGCGGTCCTGGCGCAGCATGCTCAGCGCCCCTATCTCGACTTGCTCCAGCAGCATGTGCTGACGCCGCTGGGGATGCACCACAGTGGCGCAGAGTCACAGGGCAATAAGCTGGCCACCTTCTATTTTAATCGTCGCGGACAAGATGCCCGGTACATTCCCTGGCGCCCAGTGAACCTCAGCCACCGCCTGGCCGGTGGCGGCCTGATCAGCACACCCAGTGATCTTGTGCGGCTCGGCAGTGGGTATCTCGACCCCCATTATTTGCACCCGGCGGTGCGCAAACAGATCTGGACACCACAGCGCCTGAATCATGGCGAGGTCAACCCACAAAACTATGCACTGGGATGGCGTCGTCATGAGTACCAGCATAACGGCCAGCCCGTGTTTACTTACTATCACCACGGCGGCGTATCGCGGGGATCGCAGAGTATGTTAATTGTGGTACCTCGCTACCAGCTTAGCGTAGCGGTGAATATCAACAGTAAAACCAAGCCATTTTGGATCTTCGGTGAAGCTGCACTTAAGCTGGCGCATGCTTATGTGCAGCTGACAGAGCAGGATCAGCGTGATTTACCCGATACTAAGGTCAGCGCTGCATCCAGCACCGCATCTTTGTTGGCAAAGTAATCCTTTGCCGTCAGCGCAACCGGCAAGTCTGGCGCCAGCCACACCCGGCTGTCTTCCGCTGCGCCCTGCTGATGAAACTGGGATGAGATCACCCCAATCTGACCACTGTAGGGCAAGGTGAACCAGCCCGCCTCACCGATGGCGTTAGGTCGGGTCCCCGAAGGCTCGCCGACCAGAACAGGGCTGGTCAGCTTACTGATCCTCACCAGCAGGTCGTGACCGGCTGAGAAGGTATTGCGCCCAACCAGGATGATCAGCTTGCCCTTAGGTACCAGAGCTTCGAACAACACTACGGTGGCAATGGTACTGGGCAGCAGGAAGCCATTTCCGCCGCTGTTATCACGCAGGTCCAAAATAAAGTGCTCCGCCTGCCCGGCCAGCAGGGTTTCACGCAGCTGCAGATTAAAAGCATCCAGCGACACATCCTTGCGCTCACGTACGGCATTAAAGTTCACATAGAGTGCCTTGTGTTCAGGCAGCAATTTGGACCAGTAAGGCTCTGACTGTGAGTGCTGGCGTGGCAACTTTGGAAAACCATTAAACTGCATAGCACGCGGCGTCAGCGTCAGCTGCTGTGTTTGCAGATCATCGCCACGGACAGTCAGCGTGACCTTGCTTGCGTCTTCAACCACCCCAAGCCCCTGCAATACCTGAGTCAGGCTCAAATAGTAAGGCCCCAGCCACGCCTGCTGCATATTATTATCGCGCGGGTTAACCTCCCCGGTTTTTTCCAGTGCCTGTAATGCCGGGGTATTGCCTATCGTCAAAACCTGTTTGCCAATGAGGTGTTGATAGTCTGAGTCGGCCGCCACAATAAATAGCCCTTCTTCAAACAGATAAAACTGCACGGGTAACTGCTGAGTGTTGCCCGCCTTACCCCAGGCCGGAATAATGAAGTTGTGACCATTTTCCAGCATGCCGAGCAGCTGCATCAGTTCAAACACGACCTGCTGGTCACTCAAAGCGGGAATGCGCTTATCAATCTGTGCAACCTTACGCTCAAAGTCCTGCTCGCTCATACGGTGAAAGGCCGACACATGTAAACGCCGGATCTCTTGTGCCAGATAATGCAGATCATGACGCCAGCGTGCCTCTCTGTCGAACTCAGCAACAGGCGCTGCGCCCACTAAGCGACGATAATCGGCATCCTGAGCAAACGCTGCAAAGTGCGGATTAGGCTTGCGGCTAAACAGGCTGCGGCCCGTCAGCGCCGGTTTGTCATCCCAGCGCGCCTCGAGTGCCCGCTCCAGCCACGCCATGGCATTGCGCTTATCTTTGAGCGCACCATATAACTCAGCTAAGGTCACCATCATGTCGTTGGGATTGTCATGCCATTTCGGCAAACGCTTTAATCGCACGCCCAACCGCAATGCCCGTTTAAGAGGCGCAATAGCTGCCCGCCACTGTTGTTGCTGACGATACCCCAGGCTCAGCAGATACCAGGTAGCGCCATCGTTTTGATAGTCTGTGGTCAGCTCGCTGGCCAATTTAACCACCGCAGGCCAGTCTTCACGCTCAACCAGGGTAAACAGCTGCTCTTTGCTGTGGTAATAGCCCAGTGGATCGCGCACCTGTCCGGGCAATACGGGAATTTGATATGCATCGTTATGATACCCGGGTGTACCACGGGATGGGGTTGCATGTGACTGCTGACAGCTCAAAATAATGAGTCCGAGTAGTCCAAAAACGGCTTTATACATTTGGTTCTCCTCTTAAGTTGAGAACCAATGTATTGAATAAACTACTTTTATTCGTCCGGGATCCGGATCCTGAACGCATAAAAGTGGGATTTGGTTAGTTTTCCAGCGTACCCTGTCGAAAACGCGTCGGCGTCATTCCCGTGCGGGCTTTAAAAGCCTGATTGAAGGTCGACTTGGCATTAAACCCATTGTTCATTGCAATATCGAGCACCGACGCCTCTGCATAAGCCGGATCAGCCAACTGTTTTTCAATCTGCTCAAGCCTTACTTCATTGATATAGTTAGAGAAGTTATTTCCAGACACCGAATTAATGGCCCACGAAACCTGCTTCACACCCAGTGACAGTTGATCTGCGATATGCTGAATACTCAGTCGGGGCTGACAAAACAGTCCCTGCTCCCGAACCTGTGCGTCTACCGCTGCAAATATCGACTGCGCCAGCTGCGTGTCCTGTGCAGCGTCATCACGCTGACTGAGTGTTTGATATTGCGCCAGGCGATTAAACACCTGCGGCTGCTTTATCACGCCAATCAGCAACACCGACAGAATAGCAAAGAAGCCCACTTCATGGGCTAAATACCAGTAGGCTTTCCAGGGCATCGGCGTAATGGGCTGCACATTCATGCGCACAAAATCCGTCACACTCAGCACGGCATACACGCCGAGCAATCTGGTCAGCCAGGAGAGATCCATCGTCGCCGCATCGGCATGTACCTGATATACCGTATCACGATAGTCACGCAGCAGTTTTAAAGACGCCACCAGGTAACCCAGCAGCATGATGCTGCCCAGCGCAATCAGCGGCTGCACATAGTGGGTCAAACCCAGTGATACCAGGGGTAACAGCAGGTGACGGGCAGACTGCAAACCACCTGTTGAGGCCCCGATCAGGTTGCGGACACTGAGATACCAGACAGGCCCCATGGCCACAGTAAAAGCCGGTGTGATGACGTACCCTGCCAGCGTAAAGCCTGCGCTTTCAAGCACGTTGGCAAGGCAGAGTAAGGTCTGAAAAACAAAAAATAACACCAGGCAGCGACTGTGGGGATTTTGCCACACCAGGATCGCGGCAAAGCACATCTGCCAGGCAAAGATCAGCTGAAACACAGTCAGCCCTGAAATACTGAGCGAGGTGAACACGTTTAACTCTTTATTGTGGTTATTATCGACTGCAATGATTGGCCGCAGCGGCTATTTAAATTGTACCGTTCCATTGCTGCGCACATAGGTACGCGACTCAGGTTCGGTCCATTTGTCTTGCTTCAGGTACTGGGTCGATACCGTAAAGCGGCCGTCCTTAAAACGACTGATGGATTTCACCTGAGTAATGCCATCCTGATTGCCGGTCACGTCCTCAAAGGCCACGAACTCGGTGGGGCTGAGCACCTCTATGGTGCCCTGGGTATAAAAGCCGGCGGTGGTGAAGTAATAAAACACCAGCGCATTTTTGCTTTTGTCCCAGAATATCAGCGACTCTCCACCGTACATGCCAGCATTGATAGAGTGCAAAGTACGCACCGCAGTGCCATTGAGCGCACGCTCCCAGCGGCTGATATCACGCATCGGTGGCTTGCCTGCCGGTACCTCAAAATCCGCCTGCCAGGTGCCCAAAAACGGTTGAAACACAGCCAGCTCTTTGGCAAGCGGCGCAGGTTTGTGGTCATCTGAGCGCACCTGCGTGCTTAACACCAGCACAACCAGGGCACTGAGCCAGAGGGTTATCATTCGGGTCATAATGCCATCCTTCATTTTGTTTTTACTCAAGGGTAGCCAATGGGCCCCATAAACACAAAAAGCGCACTGCAAAGTGCGCTTTTTACGGCTCTGTTACTTAGTCGGCTTTTTTATCTGCCGAGAAGTACTTACGACGCAGCATATCGTGGATCACCAGCTCCTGTTCCCGGCCATAGGCCTTGAACATACGGTTATTGTGCATATGCAGCAAAGAGCCCAGCAAAGTATCTTTGCTACAATTGAGTTTGCCTTCATCAAGCATACGATTGAGCACAGTCACCACCGGCTCGGCCGCCTGATACCACTGAGACAGGATAGCAAACAAGGCCTGTTGCACTTCATCCGCAGGCTCGTCCGTCTGCTTGGTGAGCAAGGCAAAGTCCTTATCCAGCTGAGCTTCGTAATCGCGATACCGGTTACCCAGCTGTTTGCGCAGCACACTGGTTTCATTAAACTCTCTGCCAAACCCATCACGCAACTGGCTGATCAGGGTAAAGCGAGTGGTATCGTCATATTCGAACAAGTCCAGTAACTTATGCGTCTGTGCCAGCGCCATGCGCCAGCGCACATCCTCACCGTGCTCGTCGATCAACGCACAGGTTTTCGCTATCAGCTCACTGTCGTACATAAACAGCGACTCCACCAGCGCCATCGATTCAGGTCCGCCGTAGCGTTCAACTTCCCGCTCATAGGTCATCAGCTCAACTTTGTGCAACTCGCCGCTCTCTACTTTCGGGTCGAGTAATGCATTGAGTTTGGGCAGCAGCTGACCGCACAGCAGTCCGGGATCGCCATGAAAACGCAAACGCAGGTGCCAGTCAGGATCGCCATAACGGATAAAGAACCACTTGTCGTACAGGTCACCGCTTTGTTCGATCAGCGGCAGCAACTCGTCGGTCAGGAGCTGCTCGACCAATGAATTACCCGAGTAAATTTTCAGGCTTAGCCACTCGGAGCCGGCACTAAAGCGGCGCTTCAATGGCGCAGCGGTGATGTTACTCAAAGGATCATCGCTAAAATGCCTATGCACTGGGGCATGCTCATTGATAAATGGAATAATCACTTCGTTGCTGTAGCGGTTACCCTGCGCATCAACCACTCTGGACGGATAATGCTGGCTGAGTACTTCTTTGAGCTCAACCCGGCGATGGCCTTTGGTCTCGGCGAGTAAAATCGCAAACATGTCCGGGTTACGTAAATCCAGCTGCAATACGTTATCAGACATGGCAAAGCTTACTTGCGGGTCGAGCTGATAGGTATCCAGCAACGCATCCAGTTTAGCGCGATCAAACTGGCCTTTTGTACTCACGGCTTCCAGCTCAGTTCTGTCGATGCGCCAGGTTTTTTCACTCAGGATTAGATTGTCCAGCATCAGACGAGGCACAAAGGCAGCGCGCTCCAGACTCGCTGGCAACTTAAACTGTGGTGGTCTGCCATCCTGATGTTGCAGCATACACAAAAACTTATAGGCACTGAGGCTGCGTGCCGAATAGTTGTGGGCACTGGACAGGCGCGGGACCACTTGCTTATTAAGGCGCTTGCTCCATAGCTTGACCTTCTGCCCTTCCACCCACACATACAAATCACTTAATGGGATCTGATATTCATCATCCAGCGCACTGTCTGCCAGAAAAACGATTTCGTATTGGCGTAAGTGCGGACGTGCAATCACATTGCCAGGACGCCCTTCCGGCATGTGCACCACTTCAGCAAAAATCACGTCGCTGCTGTGCGCCTGCTCACGGGCCAGATGCGTCACTACATTGTCTTTCAGGCCGTCATCCAGGTGGCAAAAACGTCCCAGCAAATTAGCTGCAGACGGGCCATAACAACCATTAAATTTATGGACCGGATTACCCTTGTCATCCTGATACAGGCTCACCATGGCCGCAAAGGAGTAAGGGAACTTAGCTACCGCGTCTTTATTCGTGACTTTTTGCTTAAGGGTTTTAGCACGCAGCACCACGCAGTCTTTACCACGGTTTTGTGGCTGACTCAGCGCATCTTCCACGATGCCATCCAGTACGCTGACTTCAGGCATGGTCTGTTGACCCGAGCCACTGCGTGCCAGGTTCAGTCCGGCCACCAGCGGGGCTTCATAGCCGGTTTCGGTGGAAATGCCGATCCCGGATTCATCGTCGAGGATTTTATCGAGCGGGACAAACTGGCCCTCAAAGCGGGCATTAAACTTGGTCATAAACTGGCTCAGCGCATTGCCCTGATCGGACACACTTAACCCGGCGATCAGTTCCAGTTGTTTTTGCAGTCGTAACACGTCCTGCGCTGCCAGCTGGCAGTCGTTAAAGTGGCGATAAATATCGCTCTGGAACAATTTGTTCTCCTGCACCTTGACCGGCAAACTTTGCAGGTGCTCCAGCAGTTGTTTATAGGGTTTAATGTCGCCCGTTTTCTGTGAATCCAGGTTATCAATTTGCGCCAGTGCCGTGGCCAGCTTGTCGGCAGTTTCAAACTCCTCGATGGCCGTGATGGACTTCAGTAACGCCCTGTCTGGCGATTCGCCGGTCAGTGGCAGGGGGATATCTGCCAGCAGTACCCCTTCATCAATCAGGTCCTGAATATAGGCCTCGACCTCTTCCTGATCCGCTTCGCCATACTGAGCGCAGAACTGCGCAACCAGCGCATTGAAGCTTTTGCCCTCGCGCGCGGCATCCAGCACAAAGCGGAAGTACTCATCGCTCTCCACGGCACTGAGGCGATACTGCATGGTCTCTTCAGACAAATACGTTTCTATGTAGCGACACTGCTCAGCGATAAAATAGTGCGAGGTGTTGGGTTTGTAAGTCAGGGTATCTGAGCGTGACGCGTGCTTGATAAAATGCTCTTTTAGCGCGTTCAGATAGAACATATCGAGTCGTGTTTTGCGGCTATCCTGGGTGAGTTCAGCTACATTCAACTCGGTGTGCTGATCAATGCGGCCCTGATGAATGCCGGAAAATAATCCAAATGGCGTGGGCCGGGAGCACATTCTGACCATGTACTTAATGAGCGCATGGGCGACCTTTTTACCTTGCTTCGACTCCGGCTTAGTGCGCCACTGTTCGATCCGCTCCAGTAACGACGGACTGGCGAGGTAAATAGCTTCTTCAACACCCGGAGTGGCCAGCCAGGCGGCCAGTAACACATTGGTATCGGCATTGTCCTCACCAAATTGCGCCAGTTGCTCGAGTCCGAGACGAGGCGTACGAATTACAAAAAAATCTTCATTCTTTAACTGCTTAGACATCACCTACTCCCTATGCCATTAATAAACAATCAACCCAGCCGGTATCGTCATCAAACAAAGTGGTCAGAGCCAGGCCAATCCCGGCATAGCCCATCAGAAAACTAAAATCTTCGTGGTAGTCTTTGTCTAGTCCATTGTATGCATACAGAGATTCAACACCCCGTTCGGTGTACTGCTGAAGCGAATAATCGATCCAATACTGCATAGCCTGAACAAAGCGTGGGTGCGGCATTAGCTGGTTAAGAATTTGGTAAATCAGTGCCATACCATAAAAGCCGTGGCACAAACCGGCATCGGAAATATGACCAGACTGTTCATCACGCTCGGCCGCATGCAGTGCGATTTCTAATGCCCGCTCGACATAACTTGGGCGGTCAAGCTGCTGGCCTACACGCGCCAGTGTCATGGCAATAGTCAGGTCGCCATAACACCACCCTAACCGAGACTGGTGTTCACCACCGGCGCAAGAGCCGAAGCAAGAATGTGATGTACTGTCCGGGCTTTGCTGTTCTAACAGCCAGTCACACGCGCCCAGCAACAGGGTCGTCACACGGACCTGTAAGCTTGAGATATGTACCGCAGGTAGCAGGGCAGCAATGATCCCTGGCACACCATGGGCCAGACCCAGGTTGTACTCGGGCTCTGTGGGCTCATCTTTATTAAAGCGGTAAACCGACTCTTGTGGCTGAGACCAGGTAATATGACCATTGTCAAAGTGAGTCGCGGTGCTTTCCAGGCCGCTGACAATGACTTCATACAGGGCTGCCTGATCAGACTGCTTGGCACGGCGAGATGCATAGGGCGCAAACCCGGACAACCCCAGTACCATTTCGATTTCCCCCTGCCAGGGTTGATGATCCAGTGCGGCGCGAAACAGCTCGTCCACTTCTTCAAGCAGTTCAGGGTCGTAGTTTTCGGGATCTGCCTGATTCAGGTACTCCAACAACCAGGCTTGCCCGGCCAGGCCATTGCTCATCTCAAAACTTTGCTGATCCAGCCCTTCCTGGAGCGCTTCCAGTTTTTGTGTAAACAACGCCTCGTCGACCAGACTCGCATCGTATTGATAGGCTTTATATAGAAACAGCAGCTGACCTGCTAACCCGCTCAGCAGCCCATGGGGCAACTGGGCGTCTCGAATATTGGCGCTGACCTTGTCAGTGATAATCGTCAGAAGGGTCTTGATGGTGTCGCGCTGCTGCGTCGACAATGAAATTTGCTCTGGCATGTTCATCCTTAATCTAATTGTCTTTCGTTATTGTTATCGTAATGGTGGCGACTGCGTGCATCATTGATGCACGCTATCTTGTCTGTACCCGTATGTCCTTATTTGACGTTAACCTAAAAAACCGGCTCACTCAACCGCAAAAAATCACAATTTTTACAAAATTAAAACAACGGGGTACGGCCCCTTATTCACACACAGACTCTTCCTCGTGCGCATAGGGGTCTGGTACATCCGCTTTTTTCAAGCGCACTTCCCGATCCGCCGACGCAATGGTTTCTTTGCGGTGTGCAATAATCACCCGGGTGATGTCCAGGCGCGATACCGCTTCATTGATATCTGACTCCAGGTTGGTATCCAAGTGGCTGGTTGCCTCATCCATAAACAGAATTTTGGGCTGCTTATACAGGGCACGTGCCAAAATAATACGCTGTTTCTGACCACCGGACAGACTCGAGCCCATGTCACCGATCAGACTGTCATAGTTCATCGGCATCTGACTAATGTCATCATGGATAGCCGCCAGCTGTGCGCAGTAGACAACCCGCTCCATATCGATCGGGGTGTCAAAGAAGGCAATGTTGTCGGCCACGGAGCCTGACAGTAGCTCATCATCCTGCATCACCGCTGCAATCTGCTGGCGATACTGACGCGCACCAATCTGCTCCATAGGTACACCATCGATCAGCACCTCACCGCTTTTTGGCTGATTGAGGCCCAGCATAATCTTCAGCAAGGTCGACTTACCACAACCAGAAGGCCCGGTGATCGCCACAGACTCGCCCGCTTCGATGGTCAGGTTAAGGTCGTTCAGTACGTTAGGTGTGGCATCTGAGTAGGCAAAGCTAATATTGCGTAGCTCAATCTGACCCTTCACCTGATGCTGCTTAACCTGATCCGGTTGCAAAATCTCTTTGTCGGTCAATGCAATATCGGCAATACGATCAAAGTGCAGACCGACCATTTTAAATTCAATCAGCTTTTCGATCAGGTTGGCTGTCTTGTCCATAAACTGGCGTTTATACGACATAAAGGCAAACAGCATCCCGGTACTGAAACCACCATCGAGCACTAAATGCGCCGCCAGATAGACCACCAAAATATTCTCAATGCCAAACAGCGCGCGGTTGATGGCGTCGTAGCCAATCTGAAAGTTACCGAGGCGAATACTCTGGTTGATAGCATTGGCGTAGCGGTTTTGCCACTGGCCTTCGCGTTTTACTTCTGAGCCAAACAGCTTAATGGTCTGAATGCCCCGCACGGTTTCCATAAAGTTGGAATTCTCTTCCGCACGCGCCATGATCTCCTGCTCGCTGATATTGCGAAACGGTCTGTACATCGCAATCCGGACAATGGCGTAGGCCACCACCGCCGCTAACACCACGGCCGACAGCGTGGGGCTGTAAAAGAAGATCATCGCCAGGGTGATCACCGCCATCAGTCCGTCAATGATTGCTTCAATCACCCCGGTGGTAAGAATTTGTTTGACCTGCTGAAGTGAACCAAAGCGGGACACGACGTCACCCATATGGCGTTTTTCAAAGTAAGAGATGGGCAGACGCACCAGATGGTGAAATAAGTTGGCACCGAGCTGAATGTTCATCTGGTTACCAAAGTGCAGCAAGGTAAAGCCCCGCAGCGCATTGGTGGCGATTTCAAACACCAACACCAGGAAGAAGCCGGTGGCGAGCACCGTCAACAAGTTGGTATCCCCGGTCAGTATCACATCGTCGATCACCAGCTGAATATAATAGGGTGCGGCGAGGGTAAACACCTGAAGTATGATAGATAACAGGAAAATCAGGGTCAGCGAGCGTTTCAGCCCGGTAATGCGGCTCCAAAAATCCGAGAACTGTAAGCTGGGTTTCTTCTCTTTCTTTTCAAAACTCTTGGTCGGTGTCAGCTCCAGCGCGACCCCGGTAAAGTGCTTGGAGGCCTCCGCCATGGTGAAGGTTTTCTCGCCCGACGCCGGGTCATGGATCACAATGCGTTTTTCATTGGCCTTTTTCAGCACCACAAAGTGATTCATATCCCAGTGCAGGATACAGGGCGTTTGCAAGGCATCGAGATCTTCGAGCTCAATACGAAGCGGTCGCGAACTCATCTCCAGCTTCTCGGCAAAGTGCATAATGTCCAGCAAGGTTGCCCCTTCGATGGATATACTGAACTTTTGCCTCAGCGAGGTAAGGTCGCTGTGATAACCATGATAAGCCGCCACCATGGCGAGACTGGCAAGACCACACTCGGCGGCCTCGGATTGCAAAATAACAGGCAGTGACTTCCTTGACCAGAACTGTAACTGCTGTACCGGTGATTCGTCTTCAACGTGCATAAAAAGCCTTTTTATTCTTGTAGTTGCAGCCTACAGCTGTCCTTTAATACTAAACACGGGATCAAATAGCCAACGCAATAAAGAGCGTTCTTCAACAATGATGTCGGCATCCAGCATCATTCCGGCGCGCAGCGGCGTCGCTTTACCATAGGCGGAGATCTGCTGATCCTGCAGCGCCACCACCACCCGATAAGCAGGCTGCTGTATGACACCTGGGGTGCTGGTTTCTTCTGGCAGGATCACACTGTTACTGACCTGCTCTATGGTGCCGTTATAAATACCAAACTTCTCGTACGGAAAAGCGTGGTAGCGCAACTTGGCTTCCTGACCGAGGTTGATAAACCCAAACGAAGAGGTCGGTACGTAGATAATCGCCTGCATCTGGCTGCCCTGCGGTAAGATACTGAGCAGGTTTTGCCCGGCATTGACGCTTTTCCCAACCTTGCCCAGTAGCCCGGTCACCACACCCGCTTTTGGTGCACGTAATTCGCCAAGCCGCTGTTGCTCAACAGAGGATAGCTGGATCTGCAGATCAGCCTGCTGAGATTCCAGCTGGCTGAGGCGCTCATCGTGTTGCAGTGGCAGTTTTTCCAGCTCTGTCTCGTATTGCTGAATTTGCGACGCCAGTGTCAGTCGCTCCGACTGAATACTGGATGCCTGTTGCTGCAAAGACAGCAGGGTGTCTTTTTGGCGCTGTAATTCGAGCTCAGAAATATAACCGGTCCCTTTGAGCGTACTGATCTGCCCCACCATTTGCTGATTGAGCTCGAGTCGCTTGTCAAACGTGCTGGCCTGGTTCTCCAACTCCTTCAGGCGTGCTTCTGCCGTCGCTTTTTGCTGCCGCAGCTCTGTCAGCTCAAGAATATGCTGGCGTTTTTGCTGGCTGATTTGTTGCTGCAAATTACGCAGTTGAAAGCCATATTGATTAAGCAGCGCCTGGTTTAATTCCAGTGACTGGGTACTGTGCTTGGCGGATGCCACCCGTAACAGCGGCTGATCGGCTTCGACATAGTCTCCCTCAGACACCAGCACTTCGGCAATGATCCCCGTTTGTGGGGCAACCAGCTTTAACACGCCAGTATTGGGCTCGATAACCCCAGAGACGCGCTCTTTGCGCGCATAACTGCCACTTGCAAGAAAGATGATACTAATAACAACGACGATTAGGATAAGTAAAGCCAGTGTCCTGAACACCGGTGGTTGAACTAAACTTACAGCTCCTTCTAGTCGGTGTCTTTTACTCTCTAATACTTCTTTTCTAAAGAGATTTTCCATAATTACCTAACACCCGATTGGTTGCGTTTTTTATTGTTAAATTTTAATTAACCCTAAGTAATGTACCACTTTGGCATGCAGAAAGGAACTTACGAGATGGCGTCTTCGGCATCAGTTGAGCCCAAATGAGAAACGGGAGCGTAAGCTCCCGTTTTTATTAGTTTTTCTTTATCGGCCTTTGCCAATTACCAATGTTACGCTGCTTGCCTCTGGCAACCGCCAGCGCTTCATCGTCCACGGTGCTGGTGATCACAGAACCGGCGCCCACAGTCGCTGTTTTGCCAATTTCAACCGGTGCAACCAGTGAAGAGTTTGACCCAATAAAAGCGCCATCCCCGATAATGGTTTTGGATTTATTGACGCCATCATAATTACAGGTAATGGTGCCTGCGCCAATATTCACTTTTTCACCTATCTCAGCATCGCCCAGATACGTTAAGTGATTCGCTTTAGACCCTTTACCCAGACGCGACTTTTTCATCTCAACAAAGTTACCTATGTGTGAGTCGGTTTCCATAACGGCCCCAGGGCGCAATCTGGCAAACGGACCCAGCGTACACATGTCGCCCACCGTTGCTTCTTCAACCAGGGTATTGGCTTTGATCACCACGCCATTGCCAATCTTACAATTTTTCAGGACACAGTTTGGACCAATGACCACATCATCACCCAGTTCAACCTGACCTTCAAAAATGACGTTTACATCAATCTGAACGTCCTGACCGGTGATCACTTCGCCACGCACATCAATACGTTGCGGATCAGCCAGGCTGGCGCCATTGAGCATCAGCGTTTCGGCTTGCCATTTCTGATAGGCACGCTCCAACCCGGCGAGCTGAACGCGGTTGTTGGCGCCTTCAACCTCCATTGCATCATCCGGTTGCGCTGAGGTGATCTCAACACCATCCTGATGTGCCATGGCAACGATGTCGGTCAGGTAATATTCACCCTGTGCGTTGTTATTGGACAACTTGCCCAGCCACTTTTTCAATAAACCACCATTGGCCGCCATAATACCAGTGTTGATCTCCTGAATTGCCAGTTGCTCTGGTGTGGCATCTTTTTGTTCAACAATGCCCACCAGCTTGCCATTGTCACGCAACATACGGCCATAGCCCATGGGGTTATCAAGGTTCACGGTCAGTACGGCCAGCCCATGGTCAGGCGTTACAGCCAATAAGCGTTGCAGTGTGGACAGGCGCGTTAACGGTACATCACCATATAAAATCAACACAGTATCATCGTCAGCGATGTGTTCTTTTGCAACCGCAACCGCATGACCAGTCCCCAGTTGCTCCGCCTGATGCACCCAGTTTACTTGATTGTGTTGCAATGCTGCTTGCAATTGCTCTGCTCCATGACCGTAAACAAGGTTTGTGGTGCTGGCACCCAAAGCACTCGCATTGTCAATCACATGTTGTACCATTGGCCTGCCCGCGACGGGGTGAAGTACTTTAGGTAATTTAGAACGCATCCGAGTGCCTTTGCCCGCGGCTAATATTACTGTTGTCAGTGCCATTGAACAGAATCCTTAATTCTTTATTTTCACTATTCCGACCTGAGGTACGGAGTTATACGTCGAAACTTTCTACTGTCTGCAATTGTAACCACCTTTTTGCTCTATTATAAGAACCAAAACGCTATAACAATAAAATTACCTGATATTCAGTTTTTGCCCATATCAAGCCTTGTTGAGCAAATCCAGGTCGCTTCGGTAACACTGCAATTTCAGCTGTTTCCTGCGCAGTTCGAAAGACAGGAGCAATACAGCCCGAAGAGTTAGACAGGTCTCAATCGCCAGCTCAGTAAATTGATTAGCGCGCCCTTTACCGCCGTGATGTTGTGTTGCACTGCTCAATCGCATCATCGAAAAACCAAAGCTGGATGTTGCCTCTGGCGATAAGAGCTTTACTGACACCAAACCCCGAAATAATAATACTTTATTTCAAAGATTAGCCTTAGTGTTTGCTTTTGAGATCTGAACGAACCAGACTTAATTTGTTCAATTAGGTAGGAAAAAACGCTGCAGGATATGTGCGAATTGGAAAGTAAAAAAGCCTGATACGCTTTCACATATCAGGCTTTGGATCAAAGTTAAGCGGCAATTCTTGAAATTTCATGTTCCACGATTTGCCCCTCTACCAACTCCACTTGTCTGTCCCCGGTATAGAAGTATTTGTCATCATGGGTAACCGCAATGACGGTTTTTCCTTTCTGCTTCAACCAAGGGATAATCTCTTTATAAAATACGGCTCTGAAGTAAGGGTCCTGATCCGCTGCCCATTCATCCAGCACATAGACTTCTTTGTCTTCCAGTATCGCTGAGATCAGTGCCAGGCGCTTTCTCTGACCTTGTGAAAAGTCAACTGAATCAAACCCTTTACCATCAAAATTCACTTTTTCGTCAAGCGCAAATTTCTTCAGCAGATACGCAACATCATCCTGGTTCACCTGAGCGCCATCATTGTTGATGAGATCTTTATACAGATAAAAATCAGGGAGTACGATGGCCACTTTGTCTCTATACAACGCCAGGTTTTCCTCTGTTACCACATTGTCATCCACTTTCAGGCATCCCTGCTGCGGCCGATAAAGCCCTAGCAAGACATGTAATAACGTTGACTTACCACTACCATTACCGCCTGTGATGTAAAGGACTTCACCTCGATTTACCTTAAGATCTACACCTTTCAGGATGTTCTCTGCCTGTGTATTGTAGCCAAATTCAACCTGGTTAATAGACAACTGCTGCCACGTTGAATACTGTGTGCGGTCACCAAGGTCAGTTAGCGCTTCTTTTTCTTGTGCCACTTTCAACTTATTGATTTTGTTAAGTGAAACATTGGCACGTGTAATGGTTTGCCACAGCCCCATGATGTAACCAAGCGGGCCTGCCAGGAAGGTCAACACGAAAACATAGCTCATCACCACCTGCGTATCCCCGAAGAAATGACCAGACGTCACAGCAGTGCCCAGGATTAGGAAGATGAAAGCTTGGGTAATATTACGGTTAATGTCCCAGGCAAAGCCAAACTTCCTTTCTTTGTCTTTTAGACTTACCAACGCGGTTTTAATTTCATCATTGTGGTACTGCGCTTTACGTTGATTATTCAACACTAGCTGTTTTGCACCATCTAACAAGCCTTTATAGCTTTCGAACATATTGTCTTGCTGTTCACGCATAACCGTCGCAGAAGCCGAAATCTTTTTCATAATGAAGTGGCCAAACAACAGGGCAAACGCAATTACAACGGACATGGTCATAAACATCGACGGCGACAGATACACCAGGTAACCAAAACAACATAACACCAGTAAGACGTTGTAGATAAACGCTGGCATTTCCGCCAATGCCGCTGAAATCGCGTTCACATCATTGGTTAGAACGTTGTAGAGTTTTGATTTTCCTATTTTTTCTAATGGCTCATACTCGGTATTCAGGATCCCGATAACCAAGGATTCACGAACCCGGTTAATCGCTTTAGAGGTATAAAACGATAAAAAATAGCTGGTTGATATCGAACACACGATAAGCAATAAAAATGCACCGGCAAACAACACCATGTTATCTTGCTGGATCCCATCATTACCAATCTCACCGATCAGGTGGAACAATGTTAATGACACCACCGCAGTGAACGAGCTCAATGCACTAGAAATCAGTATGATTTTCTTAAACTTCTTGATGAAATTAAATAACATGGTTTACTCCTCAATAGGCGCTGTGATATTGGTCACGGGTTCACCCATAGACACCAGAATACGACGGTCGCCCTTGTACGGTGAGCGGCCATGAGAGATCAACATATTATCCATCAGCAAAATATCTCCTTCTTGCCACAGGAAGGTGACCGTTGCTTTTTCGTATGCAGCATTAATGTGCTCAATGACGTCATCCGGGATCACGGTACCGTCTCCATACAGAGTGTTATAAGTCAGTGCATCTTCACCAAATTGAGAAACCAGCTCCTTACGGATAATCGGGCACAGGCTCGAAGGATGCCAAAATGCAGCATGGTTGAACCATACGGACTCACCAGTTAGCGCGTGCGAATGAATCGCCGGGCGGACCTGACGGGTACGGATTTGCTGTGCGTTAATAACCTCCAGTTCAACATCCGCGACTTTACAGTATTCAATCACATCTTCAATATCGTCGGTGTTGAAGGCTTTTTGCCAGGTTGGGCCTAACCCATTGCCGTAGTTACGTACCAGCATCCAGCCTTTTTCTGCAAACTCTTGCTTAATATCTTCATCAATATAATCAAGTACTTTACGAACATCTGCGATCGGTGTCGCACCTTGCTCTTCGGCCGCAATCAAACAACCAAAGACAATCCGCATTGGCCATGATTTGATGTATGACAGCTCGTTGTGCTGGGCAATACTCAGTTCTGAAGGAAACTCTGTCGATGTATAGGCCCCTTTGCCTAGGTTTGTTCTTGGAGTCGCACCCTCCATGTATTTCGCCAGTGTCGGGATAAATTCATTGGCACTTTCACGGAATGCCTGCTCATCTTTCATATCAAAACCACGCAGCAAAATGGCACCATACTGTCGCAGATACGCGGCAACTTTCTCTTCATTTTGCGCGATCCAGTCTTTGGGATGACCCAGGCTGTTAACGGGTTCAATCACGATTGGGAATGACGGGCCCTCGGGCAAAAACGACTCATGGGTCATTTGCGCTGTGATAACTGGGGCCGCATTTGCTGTATTGATTGTGTTTAACATTTTTAATTCCTTAATTTTTCTATTTATTTTTTAAAAACTGGGTAATGGATGCTGCTGTCGTTACCACATTGTCGCCAGTCAGCATTGAATGGTGATCACCGGGTACCAATTGCACGGTGAGATCTTGCTTAAAGTAGTTCAGGTATTGCTGCTGATAACGTGCGACCAAGGTGCCACTGTCTTCGGCAACCAGACACAGAGTCTCGGCATGCATCTCGCTCAGCTCAAACGCGTTATAGCTGGCTGACTGAGCCTCATAGAGCGCAATCAGCTGCTGTTTTTGAGACGCTGCCAATGCGGCATACTTGGGCTGCTGTGCTAATTCGTCCGGTGATATCTCGGTGGCCAGATTTTCCATATAGCTATCCAGCAAAATCAGTTTGACCGTATGCCCTTGTGCTTGCAGAGCCTGGGTGACGGCGAATGCTAGCGCGCCACCGAAAGAGTGACCGGCCACCCGATAAGGTGCTGCGCTGTCACGTACTATGGCCTCAGCAATGGCCTGTACATTCTCAGCCAAGCTGGCAAATGGGGTATTCGAATCCAGATTGCCCTGATGGTTAAAGGCTTTAACATTGAATGTAGTCAGCTCATCGCTTAGCTCAGCGAAGTCATAGGCCGTTGCCAGCATGCCCGGAATACAGTAAAGCGTATCTTGCTGTGCCTTCACTTCATTCATCTCAACCAACATCTCTGGCGCGTCGTTATCTGACTCGGAGCTCAAATACGATGCCAGATCCGCCAGCACTGGATTAGCAAAGATGTTTACCAGAGAAACGGTCTGTGCCAGACGTTGCTGTACTTGATCGATCAGCCTTACTGCCATAATTGAGTGCCCACCAAGGTCAAAAAAGCTGGAAGTCACGCTGATCCCCTCAGCATCCAAAGTTAATAGCTCTGCCCAAATCTGAGCCAGAACTTGCTCCGTATGCGTCGTCGGTGCAACATAGTTAGATTGCGATGCCAGGACATCGACAGCGGGCAGCTCACGTCTTGATACTTTGCCATTCGGGGTCAGTGGCCAGTCTTCAACCAGCATAAAAATGTTGGGCAGCACTTGATGCGACAAACTTTTACGCAACGACTGTTTTACCACATTGATAAATGCTTCCTGTTGCGCCTGGGCTATCGGCTGAGCAGGTTTGATATACCCAATCAGCTGCAACGAACCCGCACATTCAGAGGCCATCACCAGCGCAGAGTCGACTCCGTCCAGTCCACTCAAACAGTGCTCAATTTCACCCAGCTCAACACGTAAACCGCGGATTTTAACCTGATGATCGGTGCGGCCCTGATATTCAATCTCACCGTCATGACGCAGCCGTGCCAGATCGCCGGTTTTATATAAAATCTCCGAGCTACCGTGGCGCGTTGCATCAAAATACGGGTTAGCAATAAAGCGCTCAGCGGTCAGTTCTGGTTTATTCAGATAACCCCGAGCCAGGCCGTCACCACCAATGTGTAGCTCTCCTGTTACCCCTTTGGGCACTATGTTGGCGTCTTTATCCAGGATCAGCAGCTGGATGTTGTCAATCGGTTTGCCGATTGGTACACCGGCACTGATATCTGAGCTACAGTCCCAGAAGCTCACATCAATGGCGGCTTCTGTTGGCCCATATAGATTGTGTAACTGGCACTCAGGTAAGGCCGCGCGAAAACCACGTACATGGCTTTGCTGCAGTGCTTCACCGCTACAAAACACCTGCTGTAATGACTGGCAGTGCCTGAAATCTTCATGCTCGAGTATGAGCCCCAGCATCGAGGGGACAAAGTGCAACTTGGTGATACCCTGTTGTTGGATCACACGGGTTAAATAGCCGGGTTCTTTGTGGCCTTCAGGGCGCGCTACAACAAGTTGTGCACCATAAGCCAAAGTCCAGATAAACTCCCACACGGAGACATCGAAACTGAACGGGGTCTTTTGCAGGATTTTATCCTCACAACTTAAGCCGTACTTGTTGTTCATCCAGCGAATGCGGTTGTGCAAGGCTTGATGCTCCACCATGACCCCTTTCGGCTTACCCGTGGATCCCGAGGTGTAAATGACATATGCCAGGTGGCGCGCATCATTGCTACGCAATGGCATATTCTCTTTGGAGTACAATGCAAAGTTTTGTGTCGATGGCAGCAGCTCGCCAAGTTCATCAATTTGCAGCGCCTGGCCATGAAAATCACCTAACAAAGAGGTTGTCGGGCGGTGACACAGCACAATTTCCAGCGCGGCGTCTTCCAGCATATAATCAATCCGCTGTTGTGGGTAACTGGGGTCCAGAGGCACATAAGCACCACCGGCTTTGAGTATGCCCAGAATACCCACCA
Organism: Pseudoalteromonas rubra; assembly: GCF_004212645.1. Taxonomy (GTDB): domain Bacteria; phylum Pseudomonadota; class Gammaproteobacteria; order Enterobacterales; family Alteromonadaceae; genus Pseudoalteromonas; species Pseudoalteromonas rubra_G. Next base: position 131,607 of record NZ_PPUZ01000004.1, read on the forward strand.
CCATTTCGATTGAACGCTCCACACACAGACCCACCAAAGTGTCCGGGCCAACCGCATGCTGTTGCACCAGGTAATGAGCCAGCTGATTGGCTTTCTCATTCAGCTGTTGATACGTAAGGCTGTGGTCTTCGAATGACACCGCAACATGAGCTGGATGACTGGCAACTTGTTGCTCAAATAAAGTATGAACACACAGCGCTTTATCATAATCCTGCTCGGTATCATTGAGCTCAAATGCCAGGTGTGCAATTTCTGCTTCTGACTGCATTGTCAGTGTACCCGGAGCCTGACTCGACGGCAGCTCTGTCAGCGACTCCAGCAAACGGCATAAGTGCGCATTCAGCCGGGATATCAGCTGCGCATCGAACAGTGCAATGTCGTATATCCAATTAATCGCCAGACCTTGCTCAGTCAGAGACAAGTCAATTGTGAGATCAAATTTCGACTGCACATAATCGACGCTCAATGGAGCAACCTCAACCCCAGGTAAAACCGTTGCAATCTTGTCATCCGGGTTTAGAGCAAAGTCCGTACTGGTGGTCAGCATAATTTGAAACAGTGGACTGTAGGCGGCACTGCGACTGACATTCAAACGCTCCACTAATTGCTCAAATGGCACGTCCTGATGTTGTTGAGCCTGAATATGCACTTGTTTGATGTGCGCAAAGTAATCACTCAAAGAAGCATGATCCGTCTGCGCTCTCAGCACCAGTGTATTGGCAAAAAAGCCCATCAGTGGCGTCAACTCTGATTGCTGACGATTCGCAACCGGTGTGCCAACCACAATATCGCTGCTATTACTATGTCTTGATAGCAGCAGGGCCAGTGCACCATGTAACAACATGAAAGGGGTGACCTGGTGTGCTTTACTCAGGGCCAACAATTTCTGCGCAATCTCAGCAGGTAACTGACCTGTCATACTCGCGCCAACATGCTGTTTAGTCGTTGGCCGCTCCTGCGTCATTGGCAAGCTATGCAGCTCAGGTAACTCAGACAGTTGCGACGCCCAGTAATCCAATTGTGTCTCTAAAACTTCGCCACTCAAATACTCGCGCTGCCATTGTGCATAATCAACGTACTGAATACTGAGCTCGGCCACAGGGACATTACGACCTTCACGGTAGGCCTGATATAAGCTGCTGAACTCACTCTGCAACAGCTCCATTGACCAACCATCCGAGGCGATATGGTGAATATTCAATACCAATATCCCTTCCTCAGTCGCCGTTTTAAGATAGCTTGCACGCAGCATACAGTCGTTTGCCAGGTCAAAAGGAGCAGCCATCAAGGCTGTTACCTGATCTGCCAGTGCCTGCTCAGAGTAACCAGCGGGTACTTGTTCAATGTGCAGCTTGAACGACACCGCTGACATTGGCCGGATCTGCTGTTTCACGTCCCCCTCATGGGCGACGTACACAGTACGTAATACTTCATGACGCGCCACAATATGGTGTAAGGCCTGTTCAGCGGCTTGCAGATCAAATTGACCGCGGATCCGCATCGCCATTGGCATATTATACTCGGCGGAGCTGCCCTGAAACTGATCAATGAACCACAGTCGGCGCTGCGCAAAAGACACTTCATATAACTCTGCATCACGTGGGACGGCTTTGATATCAGGCCGTGCGCTCGCAATGGCACTGCTGGTCAGATATTGCGCCAGTAAATTCAATTTAGTGTGCTCAAAAATCGTTTGTACTGATACTTCGATACCACATTGTTTGCGGATCTCAGAAACCAAGCGAATAGTCAGTAGAGAATGTCCACCCAGGTCGAAAAAGTCTGCGGTCGCGCTGATGTCTGCACTCGATCTATTGAGTAATTCAGCCCAGATATCAACCAGCTGCTGCTCCATGTCTGTCTGCGGTGCAGTGTACTCAGTGCTGTCTGTCAGCACCTCTGTGCTCGGCGCTGGCAGCGCTTTTTTATCCACTTTACCATTGGCCGTCAGAGGCCAGTGTGTCATCAGTACCACAGCTGCCGGCACCATGTAGCCTGGCACCTGTTTGCTTAATTGATTAACAAGCTCGGCGAGGTACTGCGCCTTCGCGCTTTCAGACACCTCTGAGTGCGGCTTTACATAGGCAACCAGCTGCTGGTTACCCTGCTCGTTATGCATCAGTACCGTCGATGAATCGACCATCGTCAGGTTATTTAGTTGCGCTTCTATCTCTCCCAGTTCGACTCGGAAGCCACGAATTTTGACCTGAGAGTCGACCCGGCCAATAAACTCCAGGGTATCGTTTGCCAGATAGCGAACCAGATCACCGGTTTTATATAACTTTGCAGCACTGTGTGGCTCACTGGCATTGTAAAATGGATTGTCAATAAAACACTGTGCAGTCAGCTCAGGGCGGTTAAGGTAGCCCCGAGCCAGGCCATCTCCGCCCACATACAACTCACCCACGGCACCTTTTGCGACCAGCTGTTTGTTGCTGTTGAGCACATACACTTCATCTGACGCCAGTTTTCTGCCAATCGGCACAGCACGCAGTCGGTGCGGCGACGTAAATGCATAGCAAGTTGAAAAGGTGGTGTTTTCTGTTGGCCCATAACCATTAATCAGCGTCAGCTCAGGGAGCGCTTGCTGGACACGCTTCACCGAATCCAGATCCAGTGCATCACCTCCTGCCATCACATATTCAAGCTGAGTGTCCTGCGCAACGTCATGAGACCACTCACGGAACAAGCCTGCTGTCAGCCACATGGCTGTGATACCGTGTCGGCGCACAGTTTCGTTAATGTACTGTGGCGCGTGATGGGCATGCGGGTAAAGAACAACCTGGCCCCCATTGAGCAATGGCCCCCACAGTTCAATGGTTGCTGCATCAAAGGCAATGTTGGCATTTTGCAACATCACCGTATCCGCATTGAATGGCATCACTGCGGCATCTTTTACCAGTCGCACCACATTTAAGTGCTCGGTCATTACCCCTTTCGGCTGACCAGTAGAACCAGAGGTGTAGATCACGTACGCCAGATTGCGCGCGTTAACCTTACTATCGTGGAGACTCAGTTCTGTGCAGGGGTACGCATCCAGTGCGTGAGGCTGATCCAGATCAGCCACGTCATCCAGTGCCATTATGGCACCACTAAAGCCGGCAAAAATGCGGTTCAATTTGTGCTGACTGAGTACCAGCGGTACCTCTGTATCTTGCAAAATATAGTCGATGCGTGCCTGAGGGTAATTCGGTTCTAATGGCACATATCCGGCACCGGCTTTGAGAATTCCTAACAGACCAATCACCATTTCCAGTGAACGGTCAATACACAAACCAACCAGCTGATCGGGCTGGAGCTGATAACTTTGCTTTAAATAATGCGCCAGCTGATTGGCACGTTGGTTCAGCTGCTGATAAGTCAGGCTGTTATCCTGGTATACCACAGCAACTTTATCAGGGTGTTGTTGTGCCTGCTGTTCAAATAATTGATGCACGCAGTGTGTTTTTTCATAGTTTACCTGCTTGGTGTTCAACACCTCTACCAGATGTTTTTGTTCTTGTTCTGTTGGTACATGCAGGCTTGCCAGGTCAACCTCATCAAGCTGTCCTTCAAGGTCACTGACCTTGGTAATTAGACTCGCTAACTGATCACCCAGTAAAGTAATGTATGCTTCGCTAAAGAGACTAGTGTCATAGACCCAGCTCATCTCCAGCCCCTGTGCAGAGAAAGAAAACTGTACATCGATATCGAATTTAGTCGTCAGTACATCTGATTCCACACTACGGATAATGAGTCCCTGGATCTCGTGGTCTTTACCCTCAACTCCGGTTTCTACTCCAAAGTCGTTATTAATCGTCATCATCAACTGTAATAACGGGTTATAGGCCGTGCTGCGAGGTAGTTTAAGCATGTCAACCAATTGCTCAAACGGCACATCCTGATTCGCCAGCGCATCCAGATGAGTCTGTCGAATGGCAGCAAAATACTCTGCCAGGGTGTTATAGTCAGTATGCGCACGCAGTACCAATGTGTTGACGAAGAAGCCGATCAAGGGCTCCAGTTCAGACATAGATCGTGACGACACAGGCGTTCCGATCACGGTATCGTGGTTATTGCTGTGGCGAGCAATGATCAGCGCCAACAAGCTATGCAACAGCATAAATGGGGTCAACTGCTGACTACGAGCCAGTGTTTCCAGATTACTTGCCACTTGACTTGAAAGCTGCCTGACCACGCGTTGTGCTGCATTTTGCTTCACAGCAGGACGCGGATAGTCCAATGGCAGGCTGTGCAGCGGCGCAACCCCCTTAAGGTGTTGCTGCCAGTATGATAGCTGAGATGCCTGTACCTGCGGAACCTGATAGGTTTGCTGCCAGTGCGCATAATCTGCGTACTGAATCGCCAGAGGCGGAAGCGGCGCTTCCCCTCCACGCGACAGTGCCTCAAAGTTCAGTAAGAACTCTTTACTGAGGATATCTTTAGACCATCCATCAAATGCGATGTGGTGCATATTTAAAAACAGCACCGCTTTGACCGGCTTGCCAGCGACTTTTTGCAAAATCGCCAGCCCTCCACGTAGAGTCAGATCCTGACTCAACGTGAAGCTCGTTAACTGATCAGCATGCAGCAATGCCTCGACGGCTGCTTGCTGTTCACATTCCGGTGTGACGCTCAGGTCATGCACTGTCAGATTAAATGTAAAGTCTGTCAGTATCTGCTGTACCGTTTGCTCTTCACGTTTCAGATACACCGTTCTGAGTATTTCATGGCGTTCAATAACGAGGCCAATCGCACGCTCAATCAGCGTAATGTCCAACTCCCCTTCCAGTTCCAAATGCAGCGGCATGTTGTATTCCGCGCTACCACCATTGAGGTGGTCAATGAACCACAAACGCTGTTGCGCTGAGGAAAGGGGTAAGTCGCCCCCGCGACTTACCGGTGTAATAGTATTAACCTGCTGGCCCGAAAAAGCCGCAATGTAGTCAACCAGCTCAGGTTTGTTAGCACGTAACAAGGTGATGAGCTCGTCGCACAAGGCGCCTTTGTCACCCAGAATCTCCAGGTCCTGTCCATTGGAGGTTAGGTGTAACCCCCGGACAGCGCACATATCAATGATGGTCTGAACACTCATATTACGATCCTTTCTGAAGGGTCAGAACTTGACTGATGCTGCGACGCGGCTAGCACCTGACGCTGTTTTTCCTGCCATTCACACTGACGGGCAAGACCACGGATTGTGGGAGCTTCCATCAAGGCCTTCAGCGGCAACTCGATCCCCAGTTTCTCGCGACATGCACTGGCAAGCCTAATCCCCATTAGTGAGTGACCACCCACTTCAAAGAAATTATCCTCAACACTGATCTGATCTTTACCCAGCAGCTCCTGCCAGATCCCCTGGAGCTTGGCTTCCATCTCAGTTTCAGGCGCAAAATAATCCTGTTGCTGAGCGGTTTCTTCATACAGCGCGCGTAATTGCTTGGTGTCACGCTTACCATTACCGGTTACAGGCATTTCATCCAGCAACACAATGTCAGCAGCGACCATATAAGTCGGCAGGCGTGACTTCATGTGCGACAGGGCAGCCTGCTGTACCGGCTCATCACCAACGATATAAGCCACCAGCTGCTCATTCACGACCAAAACTGCAGCATCTTTGACAATATCCAGCTCTTTAATGGTGCACTCAATCTCTTCTAATTCAATACGATAGCCACGCAGTTTGATCTGGAAGTCGTTGCGGCCGATGTACTCCAGTTTGCCATTGTTCATCCAGCGCGCGATGTCGCCGGTTTTATACAAACGCCCCAACGTTGCGTGTTCGATAAAGGCACGTTCGGTCAGTTCAGGGTTTTCAAAATACCCCGCAGCGACCCCGGCACCACCGATGTAAAGCTCACCTTTCGCACCTGTTGGCATCAACTGTTGCGCATCATTCATAACATACAACTGGACATTCGGAAGTCCGGAGCCGATAGTCGGCTTCGTACTATTATCAATGTCTGCAAACGTCGCGTTGACCGTACATTCTGTCGGACCATACACATTTAACGAGAATGCCTCACGATCCTGGTAATGTGCGGCAATGTCTTTCCACAGCTGGGCATCTATCGGCTCACCGCCTATTAAAGTAGATGGCAGGGCTATGCCCGTTGCTTTACTCTCTTGCAGTAATAGCGACATCAAGGATGGGGTTGTATCAAGCAGCTCAATGTCGTTGTCCTGAATGTAATTGATCAGGAATGACGTGCTGCGTCTTTGTTCTTCGGTGATCAGGTGTAACTCCACACCAAATGCCAGCTGCGTGATGGCCTGAACAGATGCGTCAAACACCACTGGAGCATTCCACAACCAGTTGTAGCTACCATCAAGCCCACGTTCTGCCAGGATATGTTGCATAGCGTGACTGAGGTTAGTGAGGTTTTTATGCTGTACTGCCACCCCTTTTGGTTTACCCGTAGACCCTGAGGTATAGATGATATAAGCGATGTCCTCTGCACCTGGTACACTCGCAGGTAGCTCACTGGACGCCTCAGTAAACCAGGCTTCTGGCGCGTCAAGGTCCAGCGTAAGAACAGTGCTATCAGCCTTGTCCAGCGTAAGCGGGCGTGATGCCAGGACCACATCAATACCAGCCTCATTGGCAATATAGTTCAATCGCGCTTCAGGTGCCGATGGGTCCAGTGGTACATAAGCTGCGCCAGACTTTAGAATGCCCAGCAAAGCGACCAGCATTTGCGGACCACGCTCAAAACATAGGCCAACCGGCTGATTACCTGACACTCCCATGCTCTGCAAATAGTTGGCAACCTGGTTAGCACGCTCGTTTAGCTGCTTGTAACTCATCATCGACCCCTGGAAGGTCAATGCCGTTGCATCTGGATTCAGTTGCGCCTGCTTATTGAAGGCATCCACCAAAGTGTTGGCCGGGAAGTCATGACTCAACGTCTTATCCCAAGGGGTTTCGCTGCTGGCGTTAACCAAAGACAGTTCATCAATCGGTAATTCGCTATTACTCAGTGCTGAATCAAGCAATGCTTCGAAAGACTTGCTCAGTGAACAAATGGTATTGTGCTCAAATAAGTCTGTCTGATATTGCCACGACAGTTCAATCTCACCACCTTTGGTTTCAATCGCTTCAAGTGATAGATCAAAGTGGATAAAGCCCTCAACACGACACATAGACATTTTCAGGTCAGGCAGTATAAAGTCTGAACTTTCATGGTTTTGCAGTACAAACCATACTTGGAAAATAGAGTTGTATGCCGCACTACGCTCTGGGTTGATCTCTTCTACTAATGCATCATAAGGCAGATTCTGGTGTTCAAATGCATCCAGAATATGCTTTCTGTTTTGCGCAATCAGCTCAGCAAATGTCGGGTTACCACTACAGTCGGTGCGCAACGCCAGGTTGTTGAGGAAAAACCCGATCAATGCCTCTGTATTTTGGTGCATACGTCCTGCAACCGGGGTACCCATCACGATTTCTGACTCGTTGCTCCACTTGCACAAAGTCAGTGCATACAGTGTTTGAAGTGCCATGAACAAAGTAATGTTATTGGCCTGACAGAATTGCTTTAAGCGCGATGTCAGATCTTTATTCAACACATTTTGCACCGACTGACCCAGGATATTACGTTGCTCCGGACGCGGATTGTCCAGCGGTAAATTATGTAGTGGCGGTGCGTCTTCCAGGCGATCCACCCAGTACTGCATTTCACGCTCATACACTTCACCTTGCATCCAGTCACGCTGCCAGAAAGCAAAGTCTTTATATTGTACTTCCAGACTTTCCAGTTGCGGTGTTGTGTTGGTGACATGGGCACGATAAAGCTCATTAAACTCTTTAATGAAAATACCGATCGACCAACCGTCTGAGGCAATATGGTGCATGCTAAATGCAGCGTAATGCGTCTGCTCATCTACTTTCATGATCATGGCTTTTAGCATCGTATCATCGGTCAGATTAAACGGTTTTTGTGCAAACTCCGCCGACAGTTTAAATGCCTGTTCAACCGCAGCCTCTTTATCTTGCCCGCTCAGGTCCAGCAACGGCACGTCGGAGCTATAGTGTGCACGTACAACCTGCTCACAGCTGCCATCGCTATTTTCTACATACACTGAACGCAGTACTTCATGGCGGGCAATGATGTGCTCAATGGCATATTCAAAGGCTGCTAAATTTAACTCTCCTTCCAGCAGGAAAGGGGCTGACATATTGTGTTGTGATGTACCATTTTCAATGCGATCCATGACCCACAAGCGTTGCTGTGCAAAAGAAAGCGGAATTGGCCCTGTTATTTCCGATTTTTTTAATATCTGGCGCTGTAAACCCTGCTCTTTCTTTTTAAATGATTCAATCATTTCAATGAGTTCAGCTTTGTTGTCACGCAACAGGCTGATCATCTCATTGCTGACTCCTTGTTTTGGCGCATCAATCTGTAAACTGCCGTCCTCAACGGAGAGCTGTATACCCTGTTCCAAACATAAATTAATGATTTCTATTGTATTCATACTTTGATCCTTACGTTATCTTGTGGTGTTGGCGATTGTGTACAAATTTGTTCTATGACACGCTTTTCGGCTAACGTGGTGTCTATTTTGGTTGCAATTGCGCTGATAGTGGGGTTTTCCATAAACTCCGCGAGTTGTAGTTCTGTAGAGAAGCGCTCCCGACAAGCACTGGTTAAACGGATGGCCAGCAAGGAGTGCCCGCCAATGTCAAAGAAGTTGTCATCCAGACCAATGTCTTCTTTGCCTACCAACGACTGCCAGATTGCCTGAACGGCCTCTTCCGTCTCTGTTGCAGGCCCTTCACGGCGTGTCTGTGTCTTATTTATTTCGAATTTTTGTAAAGACTTACGGTCTTTTTTGCCATTGGCATTACGTGCTATCTGCTCAACGAACTCCAAATGTTGAGGTCGCATGTATTCAGGGAGTTGCTCAGACAGGAAACTGTTGATTTCATTGCTGCTGACCGACTCAGAAACGATAAAGGCCACCAGTTGCTCAGATTTCACGATGACGGCAGCGTCCTGCACGGCTTGATGCGTACACAGCACTTCCTCAATTTCCTCCAGCTCGATGCGATAGCCACGCAATTTGATTTGATCGTCTTTGCGCTTGAGGTAATGCAATGAGCCATCACTGTTCAGACTCACCAGGTCACCGGTTTTATATGACCAGCCCTGAGCATCGTCGTAGAAGTATTGTTCGTCGGTCGCAACCGTGTTGTTGAAATAGCCTGACGCGATTTGCGCACCAGAGAGCACCAGCTCACCCGCAACTCCTATGGGTAGTCGGCTGTTCAGGTTGTTGACTACGGTTGCCTTCACGTTCGGCAGGCAGCGACCAATGGTTGGTTGTGATGCGTCCTTCAAATCGGCATAAGTGGAGTTAACCGTTCCCTCAGTTGGGCCATACATGTTAAGCGTAAAGGTGCCATCCAGCTGATTTTGTTCAGCCAGCTTGCGCCACAAAGACCGACCAATTGCTTCGCCCCCGACCAACAGGCTCGGCAACTTAATGCCCTGGGTTTGCGCTTCACTTAGCAATAGCTCAACCAGAGACGGCGTAATATCCAGCAGAGCTATCTGGTTATCGTTCAGGTACTGTACGAGCTGTGTAGGTTCAGAACGCTGCGCATCACTCAATAAGTGTAACTCGACACCAAAGGCCAGTTGCGAGAGCGCCTGAATCGATGCGTCGAAATATGCGGGCGCATTCCAAGCCCATTTATAAGCGCCCTGAAGCCCTTTTTCTGCCAAGATGTGCACCATCGCGTGCATAAAGTGAGTCAGGTTAGCCTGTGTGACCACCACCCCTTTTGGTTTACCTGTCGAGCCCGAGGTATGAATAATATAAGCGGCCTGCTCAGGACGAGTGGTTAGTTTCAGATCCGCAGTGTCGTAACGGTCTAACCAGGAGTCGTTCTGTGCCCCATCAACCAGAGTAGAAGTGATTGATGGCGGCAATTTAACCAGCAAGTCAGACTCTGTAATGATCACTTTTTGCTCACCACCTATGGCAATGTCCTGGAGACGCTGTGCGGGCACCTTAGGGTCCATAGGCACAAAGGTTGCGCAGGCTTTTAAGGTGGCCAGTTGCCCAATTACCAAGCCTATCGAGCGTGATACACAGATCCCAACATTGTCACCCGGCTGAACACCGGCTTTAAGTAATCTGTTTGCGAGCTGGTTAGCCTTGGCATTCAATGCCTGATAGCTCAATCTGTGATCACCAAATACAATTGCGATGTCGTCTGGTGTCGTCGTCACACGCTGTTCAAACAGTGAAATAAAATCCGTCTGCGTATCAACAGTCAGATTTGCCGCATTAAGTGCCTGATAGGCCTGCTCATCCTGCTGTGTACTCAATATCATGTCTTCGAGCGCCAGCTGAGGATTATGCCTTACCTGATTAAGGATCAAGCGCACCCGAGACAAAATGGCAGCAGCCTCTTCGGTTTTAAAGAATGCCCGTCTGGCTTCAATTTGGATCTGTACATTTTGCTGGCCACTAAACTCACATAAATGAAACTTCAAAGGTGGCTGCTGTCCGGTGCGCAGTGAGTGGATCTCTAAATCGAGCTCATTGTCTGGAATGTCAAATTCAGCTTTGTAGTAGTTAAAGTTGATATCCGTCAGGCGCTGTATGTGCGGCTGCCTGTCACGTACCTGCTGGATGGCATGACTCAGAGGGAACTTTGTATGCTTTATTAAGCCTCGGGTTTGCTCACCTATCTGTGTCACCAGCTGTGCAAACGTCATCTCTTTACTACATGTCAGGAACAGCGGACTCATGCTGGCAAAACAACCGATGATGTTCTTGGCTTTGCCGCTACGGTTATGAAACGGCAAACAAATGGGGAAGTTATCAATGCCACTGGTGTTATAGAAGTAGCTATATAAAGCAGCAAGAAATAACTGATGAACACCACATCCGAGCTGCTTTGCCATTTCAGACAAGGCATCATATTCAGCCAAATCAATGTTTTCTTTAACCAAGAAGGTCGGTGTTTGCTCATCAGTAACGCGATATTTAGGTTCAATAATCGGTTCAATAGGCGTACTGAGTTGTGTTTCCCAGTATTCTTTCGACTTTTTATAGGCGCGACTGGTCAGGTATTCGCTCGACACCGCCGTCAGATCTATGAAGTCCCGGGAGTATGTCACTTCCCCTTCCAGCAACCCCATACACAGGGCGTTATAGGTGCTGAAAATGTTTTTCGCTAACAAACCATAGCTTAAGCCATCGAAAATCAGATGATGTGCGAAGCCAACCCAGATTGAGTGTTGTTCTGCAATTTTGATGATATGAAAGCTATATAACCCATGCTCACTCAGGTCGAACGTCTGTTGCAGTTGTTCATGGATCCACTCAAATGCTGATGCTTCTGGATCTGCCAGATGCGAAAAATCATGACATTGAAACTTGCTTGGCGTTTTGCGATAAGTTTGTGTGATCTCTTCGTCATTTTCCTCGAAGGCCAAATGAAATGCATCTGAATGGGCTGTGACCCGCTCCATTGCCGCTACAAAGATCTCCGTATCCACTGCATTGCGGATATGAATATAGCCACCAATTGTATATTCACTTGAATTGGGCGACTTTGCCTGGTCGAGATATATCTCCATTTGAGAAGAGGTCAATGGGATCTTCTCCAGCTCCTGAGTGTCATAGTTCATTATTATTGTCCTTCGTTGAAACTTGCCTAATTAAAAAACGTCCTACCGAATAACCTTGAGGCATTCCAAATAATTCATTTTTGGAAACGGCCCGTTTAAACTACAATCTGTATTCCTCATTTATTGATAAATATAAAAGCGACTCACCAATGACTGAATAACGCAACGGGATGTACTATTAATCTCAACAAATGAAAATTTGTAACGGTATCTGGTAACATGGAAGCATAGTGGCGGAACGAAATTTAAAGAGCAAAGCACCAATCATGACCTTTCGTTAGCTTTTTTTCAGTCATGAATAGTCACACAGAGAAAAAACCTTAAGCACATGAAAAGTAACAATAAAAATATCAAGGAGTGGCTCAATGGACGTAAATGTAAAGTGGGCAAATACACGATCAACTTCAAACAAACCAGCCTGGAAGACGGCGATGAGGTGATCAAACTTGAGCCATTAACGATGGAGTTGTTGTGTTATTTGGTAAATTGTCAGGGTCGATATGTAGGACAAAGGGAATTGCTGGAGCATGTCTGGGAAGGCCGGGTAGTTTCAGATAACGCAATAAGGCGCGTCGTCAATAAACTACGTAATGCACTGGGCGATGACGCCAAGTCTCCACAGTACATCAAAACCGTGCCGAATAAAGGCTACTTACTCATCGCCTCGGTGGTCTATTCTGCAGCGCCTAATGAACAAACAGCTAACCCAGCGGCACAGAACATTCCAGACGACGGCACCGCTGATATCACCCAGACTCTGCCTGAGTCTCAGGCCCCTGCTTCAGTCCCTGAAACACCAAACCAAGCAAGCCGGTTCACCCGGTTTGCCCTGCTGACGTTAGCTGTGACCACACTCATACTGGGCGCCAGGTTTATCACCACCAACAGCCAGACCCCAAATGAACAGGCGCAGCGATTTATCAGTATTCCGGGAGAAACACTCTTTGCGGATTACAATGACACCAAGCAGGTCACCGCATTTACTAACCGTAAAAACCCCGAAAGTCATTACCAGCTATACCTAAAAAGAACGGACAGTGACATCATTCAAAAGCTCACGCAGGCACCACATAATCATCTAGCGCCCAAATGGTCTAAAGACGGTGACAAGCTCGCTTACATCAGACAAACAGGTACCAGCAGCGAGATCATTGTTGTTTCATTTGATGACACCATGAACATAGAGACGTCAGACGTAGTCGCACAATATGACTCGGTTCAGGCTAACCTGTTGTGGGGGCCAGAAGACAAACAGCTCTACTACTCACACCAGCTGTCTGAGCGAGCCCCATTTGCTCTCTATGCGCTGAATCTCTCTACTAAAGAGAAAAAACAAGTGACTTTTCCAGAAAGTGACACCTGGGGAGACTACCACGCACGCTTTTCAAACAATGGAAGATTACTAGCAGTACTGAGATATATTGGCTCTGGTAAAGTGGAGCTGCGCTTACTGGATCTGGAAAAAGGTAAGGTGCGCTCCAGTCGTTATCTGAATTCAACCCCCCTGTCATTGGTTTGGGACAGCGCCGATCGGCATGTACTATTTACACATGACGGCGTGGCATATCGATACAATATCGACAGCCAGCAACTCGAGCAGTCTCAGATAGCCGACGATAATGTGATTGCATATACAGATACCTGCAGTAAAGATTGCTTACTCGCCTTACGCAAGCAGCCAAACACCGTCAGTGTTCTGGAAATACAAAACCCCTATAACGCCCCGGCAACCCCCGTCACCATGTTTGAATTTTCAAGTAACTTCAAACATAAAGGCCACCCAATTTACGCCAACGATCCGAGTAACGTGTACTTCAGAACAAAAATTGAGGACATTAACCAGATAGTCCAGGTCTCTACTACTGGCGAAACAAATATTCTTACTGATTTCCAGCAAAATGAAAATATTTATGATTTGGCCTATAACCCGCATGCTCATGCCATAACGGGCCTGATTGACGACAGAGTGTTTATCCTTGATCTGCACACCACACAAATCGATTATGTGACAACGCAGATGGAGCAATCGAGCCGTCCCAATTGGAGTGCCGACGGAAGCGCAATATATTACACTCGCGACGAACACTCAGCACCTATCATCATCAAATATCATCTTACTCAACGCACTAAGACTCCAATGTTCCAGGGCGCAATTGAAGTCAAAGAGGATCAGGATGGCAGCGCTTTATATGTACTGAGTAAAGACGCTACTTTGCGCGGCTATCAGAGTAATAAGCTGTCCACTGCGACGTTTGAGCACAAAGTGCCAACCTTAACTTATATCTCCTGGCATATTTTCGACGGCGCTCTGTATTACACTTATTCAGATGGACAGTATCATCTCGCCAAAGTCGACCTGGCCTCTCAGACATTCAGCCACAAGCCACTGCTCACTAACGCCAATTATGCCAAATTCAGTATTCACCCCAGCGGTAAAAAACTCCTGCTGAAAAAGGAGACCGAGGCCAATGGTGAAATCATCAAGCTGCCTGCAGACATGACCTGGCATACATATGAGCACAGTATCAGCGAATAGTCCGAATCGACATCAGTGGCGCTTTTAGG
>NZ_PPUZ01000040.1:0-90678 GCF_004212645.1 Pseudoalteromonas rubra
CTGGATGAGGCAAAGACCCAGGCGTGTCTGCGCGGGTATAGCGACACGAGATTGGATATCACTGTAGAGCCTGAGGATCTGGCGTATGTGATTTACACCTCGGGTTCCACGGGGACACCAAAAGGCGTGATGGTGGAGCACAAACAGCTGGCGCACTACATTCAGTTCGCGATGGCTGAATATGGCGGTGCACATCTGCAGGGGGCTGTGGTTTCAACATCTCAAGCTTTTGATGCCACCGTGACCAGCTTGTTTTATCCGCTCATGACGGGAAAAACGGTATATCTCACAGATCAGACAGAGGCGGGTATTGAGCAACTGCAAGCGCAATTGCAAGACACCCAACCCTGGCTTTTCAAACTGACTCCGGCGCATTTGCATTTGCTACAGCAATTACCCTGGCAAAACGAGCACACAGATACTGCCCATGTTGTTGTTGTGGGCGGGGAGCAGCTGAGTACTCAGGCCATGCGAGTTTGGTGCAACCGCTTACCTAATACCCGTTTTATAAACGAATATGGACCTACTGAAGCGGCTGTGGGGTGCTGCATCAAAGAGATCTCAGCGCAGCAGCCGCTTTGCGAACACGAGACTGTGGTCGCAATTGGCAGACCGATTGCTAGAACCCGGCTGTATGTATTGGATCACAACCTGGCACTCGTGCCGCAAGGTGCCGTGGGTGAGCTGTATATTGCAGGTGAAGGGGTCGCGCGTGGATACCTGGGGCAAGCTGAATTGACTCAGACGCGGTTTATTGCAAACCCATTTAGCGATGAGCCGCACTACCGCACCCTGTATAAAACGGGCGACAGAGTGAAGTGGCTCGACAACGATGAACTACAATATCTGGAGAGAATGGACGACCAGGTTAAGATCCGTGGTCACAGGGTTCAACTATCTGAAATTGATGAGCATATTCAGCAGCTTGATGGTGTTCATATGAGTTTAACTTTACACCATGCACAAACGCTGATTAGTTTTGTGCAGCCGTTACAGGTCGATCTGAAGCTTGAATCTGTTGCACTGCGCCAGGCGCTGGCCGAGCAGTTGCCTGGTTACATGTTACCGCAGCAGGTTGTTCGGATTGAACATTGGCCATTGACCGCCAACGGGAAGTTTGACACCACAGCACTGCTGGCTCTGGCCGCGCAAGTTAAGCCTCAACACAGCAGTGCAGGTATCAGTAACCCGGTTGAGCAACGTATTGCGGATATCTGGTGCAAACTGTTGCACTGTGACTCTTTGAGCATTGATGATGACTTCTTCTCTGTAGGTGGTCATTCCATCACTTTGGTTGCACTGATGGTGTCCTTGAATAAGGCATTTCAGCGCAGTGATGTCACAATCGAGCGGTTACTACAATCCAGTACAATCAGAGCTCAGGCCCAGTGGTTGTCAACGCCGGCAAAGACAGTGCGTGAGGTCAGCCCTCTTACTGCACTCAATTTACCGGAGTCAGCGGGTCAAAGTGATCCTGGCAAACTGATCGTCGTTTTCCCAGGCGCGGCATTGGCAAGTCATAATTATGTTGCTTTTGGTCAGGCGGCAACCGACGCTGTATACGTTGCTGAGCCTTGGTCAGGTTCGCAGCAAGGTTGTTACTATAAGTCGCTTGAGGATCAAGTCACACAAGTATGTCAGTGGCTATTAACCCATCACAAGTCGGACAAAGTGACCTTGGTTGGACATTCATTTGGCGGATTTGTGGCATTCTCCGTCGCCCACGAGCTGACCAAAAAAGGACTTGATGTGTCACTCAACCTTGTTGAAAGCCTGGTGTTTAACACCTCAGACGATGACTTCAAAGACGAGCCTGATTGGGTGCAATTAGGGCAAGAGCTGAACTCTGACAAGGCACATGCCGAGTTGCTAGAGGCGCAGCTTAAGGTCACACAGGGGTTATACCAAAGACAACTCGGCTGGGCTGCTGAATATCGCTTTGAAGAGCGCTATGCTGGGCCAGTGCGTTATATTTTCAGTACCGAAAACACCTATTTTAAAGAGGTTGGAAAGGTGATTGAGAATGTCCAGCAGCACTGTTTGCAGCAGGTTTCAGTGGCACACGTTGAGGGCGATCATTTCAGCCTGTTTGATGAAAGGCACAGCGCAGCCTTGCTTCAGGCATTGTGCTGAGAGGTCCGGGCTTGAGCCACCATATGGATGGTGGCAACCTCATTACTCGTACGAGATGGAGTCACAGTCGGTTCAGTGCTGTGACTCCATCCCGTCTTTACCCGGAGCAATAGCGCTCTGATATTGACAGAGCCGTAATGGTGGGAGACAGTGTATGCTAAACTTGATCTAAAGGACAAATATATGCAGCTGGCGCTTACGTGTGAAGCACATTATGAGGCGAACTTTTTGACTGAGGAGCAAAGTCAGGCGTTATTTCAGTGGTTAAGCGAGCACTTCGACTTATCACAGCCAGAAACCATAGTCATGCCGGATGGATCTGACATGGCAATTTTGCCCTGGAAAGTGAACCTGTTATCTCCGGATCTTATCGAGTCCGGCCTGTTTGAGCGACACCACGGCAGGCAATCCCCCTGGTGTCCTTTAATCGATACCATTCATCAACGCCTTGTTGAGCGCACTGGGTTAAGCTTTCCCGTCTGCGTCTGTATTTATTATCCAGACGGAGACGAGTGGATGGATTTCCACTGTGATTTGTCCGCGTTCGGGTCAACCAATGTGATCCCGTCTTTGAGCTTAGGCGCAAAACGGACTTTCCAGATCCGTAGTCAGACAGATCATCAGGAGCTACATTCAATTGAGCTGGAAAACGGTTCATTATTTATCATGGGCAATGGTTTTCAGTCACAGTATCAGCACGCGGTGCCAAGATCACCCGGAGCAGGTCCCCGTTTTAACCTGACTTTTCGTCAGTTTAGACCGTACTAGTCTGTAGGGAATAAGATGAAAATTGGCTTTTTTCAGTTTGACGTAGCGTTTGCCGAGCCACAGCAAAACCGCGATGCCATCAAGCGTGCGCTGATGTCTCATGAGTTTGATCTCTTGTTGCTGCCTGAGTTGTGTACCACGGGGAGTATTTTCTTCGATCGCCATCAGGTCAGTGAATTGGCCGAAGACTTGTATCATGGGCCATCTTCACAGCTGCTGCAAACGTTAGCCCGGGAAAAGTCGGCATATATCGTTGCCGGGCTGGCCGAATGTTATGAGGGGCAGCTCTATAACAGTACCCTGCTTGCAGGCCCCGAGGGCTTACTCGGTGTGCATCGCAAAGTGCACCTCGCACCGACAGATCAGTCACGGTTTGTGCCTGGTAAGGACTTCTGCGTGTATGACGTGCAGGGGGTTAAAATAGGTGTCCTGTTATGTTACGACATCTGGTTTGAAGATGGACTGGCTAGCCTCAAAGCGCAGGGCGTGCAGATCATTCTTAATCCGTCGAACTTTTGCGGAGAAGACAGCCTGGCAGTGATCAAAAAGGCGGCCAAAGACTACGGCGTTTATGTGATCGCAGCCAATCGTCTGGGTATGGATCACGACTGTAATACGGGAGTGCGCTTTATTGGCAACAGCCTGATTGTTGACCCGCAAGGTAAGGTACTGGTGCAGGGAGACGAGTCTCAGCAATTGCGGGTGATTGAACTGGCGTTTTGATCAGGTTCATAGATTAGCAGCGTGTCTGGTCGGCATACGGATAATGATGCGTAAACCAGTGCTGTAAAAACTGAATGCATTGCAACACACTGGCCGGAACGTGATGGCGGGCAGGATAGAGTGCCAGCAGGGTGAGTTGTGGCTTCTGACTGTCTGGCAGAATACTGACTACCTCTTTGCTCGCAATTGCTTGCCGGCAGGCAAATTCAGGTAAGATACCAATACCCAATCCAGCTTTAATGGACTCCAGCATAAACAGGACGTTGTTCGCCTTTAGTGTGCCTGAAATCTTCACTCCTTCATCCAAAGGCCAGATATTTTTTCCTTTAAAGTAGCGGTATTCAAAGCAGTTATGCAGCGTTAAATCCCGTGGGTGCTCAATGGCTGGGTTGGTTGCCAGGTATTGGGGGCTGGCGCAAATATGATAGTCAAAACGGGTTATTTCACGTCCAATGTAATTACTGTCGATGGGTCGGCTGGTAGCGCGCAGGCCAAGATCAAACCCTTGCTCAACCAGATCTATATCCTCATCACCAAGATGAATGTCGAGTTCTATATCCGGGTAGGTTTGCATAAAGTCTGCAAACGCTTTCCCCAAATCTGTGATCCCCAGCACCATAGGTAAATTAATTTTTAACTTGCCTGTGGGCGCCTGTTGCGTTGACAGAACAAAGGAGTCCGCTTCTTCCAGTTTACTGAGAATGTCTCTGGCACGTTGTAAATAGCCTTCACCGACTTGGGTCAGCTGGAGATGGCGGGTGGTGCGATGGAGCAAGCGTGCACCAAGTTGATCCTCAAGGCGGCTAATCTCTTTGCTGATCATCGATTTTGATGTGTTGAACTGTTCAGCAACCCGGGTAAAGCTGCCAACTTCCGCTAATTTCACAAAGAGTTCAATGGCACGTAGCTTGTTCATTTAAATTATCCTTAGGGGCAGTGGGGCATATTACAGCAAGGATATACTGTTTCCTGTATGTGAACACTTGGTTTCTTTTGTAGTTATATATCAAACAAAGCACAAGTCATAGACTAACAGGGTTGAACATATTCGCAGGTGAAGAACGCTGAAATCGCCTGTATTACACAGCAAGAAGGACTATGACTATGTACACCCTTTACTACATTCAGGAAGCCTGCTCACTGGCCGTACACACCGTATTACGTGAGCTTGGGCAGGATGTGACGCTTATCCGCACTGATAGCCTCAGTGATTTTGCCGCCGTTAACCCTGGGCTACAGGTACCGGTACTGATAGATGGAGATGAAACGCTGGTTGAAGGGGCTGCGATTATGCTGCACCTCACTAACAAGCACCCGAGCCGTTTGTTTCCCACCGAGCAGGGGCCTGCTCGTCGCCGTGCAGTGGAGCACTTGTTATTTGCTAATGCCACCATGCATCCTGCCTATTCCAAATTGTTTTTTGTGGCGCAGGCTGCTGAGGAAGGTGTCGTGCGTCAGCAGCTGTTTGAGGCGGCCGCAAAGGTGATCAATCAGTTATGGGAGCAGGTTGAATCTCAGTTGCAATCTCAGCCATTCCTGGGCGGCCAGCATGCCTGTGTCGCAGATATTTTGCTGGCTGTTTACTCGCGCTGGGGAGCCGCCTTTCCTGTCGACATCATAATACCCCCTCGCACTGCGCGCATGATTGAAGCGGTAACTTGCATGCCAGGTTTTGTTGCGGCCTTACAGGCTGAACAGGCGCAGGGGGCATAATGGATCACGTCGAGATGAAAAGGGAGCTGAGCGAGATCCGGGCCATGGTGCAATGTTACTTTACGGGACTACATGAGGGCGATAGTGAGACATTACGAAACCTGTTTCACCCCGACTGCTGGCTAAAAGCACCGGGTTTGAGGCGCACTCGGGATGAATGGCTAAAACAGGTCAGCGAACGCACTTCACCGGCAGAAAAAGGCGATGAATTTGCCTATCAGATACTGGCAATAGACTTGCTTGGGCAACAAGCCATGGTCAAGGTGTTATGCCCGCTGTTTGAACACAATTATATCGACTTTCTGGGCCTGCTGAAAGAGCAGGGGCAGTGGCGGATAGTCAACAAAATGTATGCAAATTTACCACACACAGTTCAGGAGTAACTATGCCTTATATTCATATTCAAATCACCGATGAGGGCGTGACCAACGCCCAGAAGCAGTCACTGATCAAAGGCGCTACCCAGCTGATGGTCGATGTACTGGGTAAGAATCCACAGACGACCTTTGTGGTCATTGACGAAGTCCCTACTGACAACTGGGGTATTGGCTTTGAGCAGGTCACGGCGCTCAGACAGCGACAAGCATAACAGCTATTGCTTATTGGCCTCGTCATATCGAGTACGGGCTGCGCTTATTTCATCGAAGTGATCGTCGGCCCATAAGACCAGTTGCCAGGCGGATTTGGCAAGCCCGCGTCCCAGCTCGGTGAGCTCATATTCGACCTTAACGGGGACCTCAGCATAAACCGTGCGCTTAACATAGCCATCGCGTTCCATATCGCGCAAGGTCTGTGTCAGCATCCGCTGTGATATGCCCTTGATCCGTGATTTCAGGGCGTTGAAGCGATCGGGACCATCTACCAGTGCAAACAGAATTAAAATCGACCATTTGTCACCTATCTGGGCGACCACATTGCGGATCGGGCAGCGCTCGTTTTGCTCAAAGACCCGGCGGGCGGGGCTTGTGTTACTCATAGGATTATTTCCTGACTCTAATTGTACTTTATAGGTTGCTATACTTATTTTAGTGCTTAAGTATATATAAGTAACTAAAGAGGTGGAAGTCTTGAATAAAGACAAATAGCGCCGGAGAAATACCATCTGGCGACTGAAAAAATAAACCCCACTTTAAAAAGTGGGGTTTATTATCAATCTGCGGCGCTATTGCGCCTTTTCTTCTTTGCTGTGTAGCAGTTTTATGATGGCCTTAAAGTTTCGCCGTGAGGTTTCGTTTTGCAGTGCCTGACGTAGTATGGGCTTAATACCGTCTTTTTGCTTTTGAGTCGCTAAGGCTTTGATAGCGGCCAGGCGAACGGCATCGTCCTGGTCATTCACAGCCATATTCAGCACGGTATCGCTGGTCCTGGCACTCATCTGATAATTCCCTAATGCACTGAGCAGAGCTTTTTTATTGCGCTCTGGCGATTTAAAAAAGTGTTGCTCCAGATGTTGATAGGCCGTGTTGGTTTGCATCATACCCAATGCGCGGATAGATGCTTTCTCAATACGGGCACTGGTATCGGATAAATGGGAAGTAAGCGTTGCCTCGTGCTGTGGGTCGCGGCTGTTCCCCAGTGCAGTTAGCAGTCCAGCGGTTTTAACTTCACTTTCACCGAGTGTAATTTGCTCTGTAATCGCTTGACTCAACTGTGTCGCGGTATCAGATGCGCTACGGTTGTTGAGCAAGATCCCCAGTGTCATATAGAAACTGGATTCAACTTCCGCATCTAACGTGCTGAACCCATTAACCAGCATCTCCAGCAGCATATCCGTGGCTTGCTGTGACAGCGGCGCATTGCCTTGGGTCAGAGCACGCAGTGCACGAAACTGAGTGAGTGGTTGCTTCTCTGCTTGTAACAGACGGCTGAGTAAGTGCTGGCTGGTTGCTGAATCCAGCTGTCCGAGTGCATTAAACAGCCGCATCTGAGCTTTGTCGTTCAGCGTGCCAGAGAGCATTAATGGGCCCAGGGTACCAATCACAGCATCGTATTTTTTTAGCAAAATCGACAGGGTATGGGCATCGATTTGGGTGATGTCCTGGCCTGTGATCAGCTGTTGCAATTCGGCGGCAAGGCGCGCTTTTTCGGCTTCACTGAGTTCAACCTGGGTGTGCTGCCAGCGTGTCAGGTCGTCGTCCAGCTCGTATAAGGGGGTATTAAAAGTCTGGGCAACACGTGTCAGCGTATAGTTTTGCCGGGAGCCAAAGCGCAGGTCGGTCCCGCTCAGCGTCAGCACTTCATTGCCTTCACGGTGTGCTAAAAAACAGCTATCCGGGGTGATCAGGTGGGCTGAGTCGAGCACCTCAATGCGATTAAATGTGGTTAGCACAGAGGGGTCAAAGTTGCTGTAGTGTTGTTTGACCATTTTTAGTTGCTTATCGGCTTGCTGGTATGCAGGCTGGTATTGCCCAAGGGTGTCGGGCTCTTTACTTACCTGCCTGATATCTCGTTGATATTGCAGGTAATAAGCCAGCCCTTTGAGCTTGTCCTGGGTCTGCTGGTCGAGCTCAGCGGCAAAGTAAAAGTCGCTGATAAGCCCCTTGTCCGTTAATTTAAAGGCAAAAGCATGCTCATAACTGGGTAGCGGAATACGCGTTTTACCCTGAACGGCAGCAACCTGATCGGCCTTGATGGCCCACCAGTTTTTCTCGTCGCCTTTTTGCGCGGCTTTAAGCGACAGCTTGCCCTGCAAGTGCACAGTCGACGTTTGCGGGGCACTTTGCAGCTTAATGTAATCAAAGGAAGTCTGGGTTTGGATATCAAACTGGTATTGTGGCTGGCAGAGTGTGCCAGCCATTACATGAGTGCTTGTCAGCGCCACCCAGGGCGCTGCAAGCAGAGTCAATCGACACAAGGTCATAGTTCGATTTCGTCCTCTTTGGAATATAAAGTCCAGGATTTGTTATACACGCTTGGCGTTTGGTATAGCCACAGGTCGTAACGGTGAGTTTTCTTACCACACGGGTAAGGGATCCCCCACTTTTTACACCACTTTACGCCAATGGTTTCGGCGTATAAACCAAATTTACCTGAGATCACATCCAAGTCGTTCTTCAGTTCAATACCGTAATAAATGTGTGGTGCTTTGTTACCAGTTGAGACCAGAGCAAAGCCTGCATTGGACTCCATGGCAAAAGTGTTGTCGATTAAAGTCAAAATCGCCTGAATACCGGCTGAGATCAGGCCCAGGTTCACACCGCCACGGCCGAAGGCGCCAAAGTCGACATGGAACAAGTCGCCCTCGGCATAAAGTTCTGCGTTGTAGCCGACTGTCAGCTCAAAACCCAGGTTACCGGTAACACCGGCTTCAACACTCATAGGCACCGGACCTATGGTAAAGCGGGCCTGTGCCAGTACTTTTTCTTCTTCCCAGGACTTTTCCCAGGACTTTTCGTACTTAGTGGTGTATTTCTCATCTTCAAACGCCACGTTATTAAAGATGATCATTTCAGACGCGTAGCCGGTGTTTTGGCCACTGATATAAGCGCTGCCATCGTAGGAAATACTGAACAGGGTATTTTGCGCGTTGAAGAAGTAAGCCTCGACCACGCCTTCACCTGCAATGCGCCCGCCCGGATCGCCGGTCGGTACAATAAACAGCTGGCCGCTTAAATCCACGCCAACACTGAACTTAGACTTGTCACCGTAGGATTTATCAAACTCTTTCTCAAGCTTGATGTTCGCCAGACCCACTGAATACTGGGCATCACGCTTTGCCTGGCTTTGCTCCGTATCCGTGCTCTCGCCAGTAAAGAAGTACAAAGGGATCTCAGTTTCGATCACATTGTTGTCTGTGATGGTCTCTGCATTCTGCGCCAGATCCGTTAAGGTAAAACGAACTTGCAAAGACTGCTCCACAGTTGCGTCATAACCCTGATAAATCTGGCGAAGCAGGGCGTCATCCAGGGCAATGTCAAAACCAATGTGCTCATCGTGCAAGCCGGCAGTAAAGTTGTGCGTGAGCTGTGCCTCGTACGCGGTATTTTCGGCATTCCAGAAATGGGTTGGTTGCCAGTTGCCGTTTACCAACACTTCTGCAGTGATAGCGGTACTACCCAGGTTCGAACCTTCGTAATCCGCGCTCAGGTAACCAACTAAGTCGGAATGATGGTCACTGGTGCCATCGGTGTTGTCAGGCACATCCAGGATCAAGGTCTGCTGACCGAACTGTGCATCCAGCAGTTTGTAATCATGGCTTTCTAAGACACGCACGTGTACATCTGCAAATGGAAATTCGCCATCAGCAAAGGGCGCATGATCAACCGATGGATGGTTGTCTTCTTCGACGTCTTCCGCATGGTCATCATGAGGGTCAATCTGTGCGATTAAGTGATAGTGGCCACCCAGCAGGGTATCCGGAATGGTGATCTCGGTTTCAAAGCTGTGGCTGCCCTCACTGACTTGAGTCAGCTCCAGTGCGCCCACTTTGTGTACTTCTTCAATTTCGGCTTCTTCACCGTTGCTGGTATCCAGCTCGGCGGCATGAACCATGTAAAAGTGCACATCAACATCAATGTCTTTAAAGCCGCTGATGTCAACATCATAGAAAACCCGCACAGCGGTGTTAGGTTCCAGCGTTTCCAGTGGACCCGTAGATATTTTGGTGATGGCAATATTGCTTTTGCTTTGTTCAACCGGGATAACGATAGGTTGCTTATCATTCCCCCCAAGTTCACAGCCCGACAGCGTGGTTAGCATCGCTCCGGCTAATATGGCACGTGTAAAATGGCGCATTGTATTTCCTACTCTATTCTTACCCAATGTTGAGTATATCGCAAAAATATGGAGGAATAATGAGTTTGGACGGGATTACGTGGCTCAGGTCATCGGGAAGTATGAGCAGACTGGGAATGATAGTGTGTAAAAAGTGAACTTTTGGCATAAGTGTTCTCAATGAAGGTGATCTTTAAGTGCCAAACACATTTGCTTATTGTCAGATACTTTTCGTGTTATCTGACAATAAGCGCAGCAATATAGTTTTAACCTTCACGCTCCTTTGCCTACTGGCAATGGGTGTCAGTTTGTTGTACTGGCTGTTGCTTAGTCTGAGCCTGAGTTGCGCCGTACCAATTGACGTGTCGGGTCGCAAACATAACTACCGCGAGTACCGTAAAGCACAGCAGGCTGCCCAGCAGGAGTGCATAGTGCTCAGCGTTTAACATGGCATACAGCATGCTATAGAGCGCACTCAGAGCAATGAGGTAACAGGTGCTGAGCTTGGCACTTTGCAGTATTCCCCAAATGTAGCTCACCAGCAGCAGTATCGCTGCAAGCGCTGACAGGGCATAGGCTAAGGCAAAGCCCACATGCTCACTCAGAGAAATCAGCAACAGATAAAAGACCGCCAGTGACAGCCCGACAAAGCCGTATTGCACCGGGTGAATGGCTTTGGCTTTGCTAAGTTCCAGTAAAAAGAAACTCGATATCACCAGAATAATCACCAGTAGTGCATAGTTTGTGGCGCGATGGCTTTTGAGGTAATGATCAACCGGCTCAATGAGGCGCACGCCCATATTGCGTGCTTCTAGTTGTTCACACTGACGTTTAAAAAGGCAACGCGAGAAGAGTTCTTGCATGTTGGTGGCAAAGTAGCTGGTCTGCCAGCTGGCGTTAAAGTCTGTTTCTGAGATCTCTGAGTGAACTGGCAGATACTCTCCCTGAAAACTGGGGTGTGGCCAGTTTGCTGCCAACGATACTTGGGTACGCGCTCCCAAAGGGGCGATTGCCAAAGAAGTCATACCCTGTAAATCTAACTTAATATCAAACGTCAGGACGTTATTGCGCAAGGTTGCGAGTGGCAGCGCAATATGCACGCCTTCCTCTACAGAGTTTAACGTAGTACCGGGGATCAGTGTATGGGGCCGTCCATTGAGTGAAACTTGGGTGTCCAGGCCAATCCCACGGATATCACTTACCCCTAACACCATGACGACCTTGGTTAGTTTAAGTTTCGCTAAGTCCTGCAGCTGCACCGAGTCAAACTGCCCGGTTAGTGACAAATCTGCGCGGTAGAGTTGTGCCTTATAAATGCTGCGGTATTTCTCGAAAGTATTGAGAGACCCCTGAACCGTTAATTGTTCGGGGAGTAAGGCACGCTGGTGTTTTGTGCGCGTATGTACGCCATCGGTCTCAGTCGAGACTTCATACTCGGCATAAATAAAGGGGGCAATCAGAGATTGAGCATCACTGGTGCTGCGGGCAATCTCCTGTCTTACTGTGTGTTCAGTGGCGGAGCGCTCGTCGATCAAATCGGTGATCATGGCGATGGGGATCATCAGCAGCACTATAATTGCGGCGATGATGGCTAATTTGATCCCCATTTTCTCGGTAATTTGTTGTGTCATAAGTCTCTCGGTTAGGTCTTTTGTACCCACAGGTTAACCGAGACAATTGGCGTTAGTGTGGTGGTTATATGGAGACTCTATGGCGTTTTAATGGTGAAGGTGGCGAGAACACCCTGACCGTAGTTGTTGATGGTCAGGCTACCATGATGCAGCTTGGCGACCCGCTCCACAAAATTGAGGCCAAG
Organism: Pseudoalteromonas rubra; assembly: GCF_004212645.1. Lineage (GTDB taxonomy): Bacteria > Pseudomonadota > Gammaproteobacteria > Enterobacterales > Alteromonadaceae > Pseudoalteromonas > Pseudoalteromonas rubra_G. The sequence continues at coordinate 11,867 of NZ_PPUZ01000040.1, forward strand.
CCCGGTACTTTTTGCGCCATTGGCACGAGGCAGGGAGTAAAACCGTTCACATAATCTGGGCAGTGCATAATCGGGGATTGTTGGACCTGTGTTGTAGATGCTGAATGAGCAGATGTTGTCGGTCGCCCCGACGGACAGGCTGATCTCTGTGTGCTCGGTGACGAAGTCCAGGGCGTTTTCAAGCAAATTAAGGAGCGCTTGTTGCAACAGGAAAGGGTCGCCGTTTACGACTTTGATCGGACCCAGTGTTATTGTGAAGGTGACGGATTTTTGCAGCAATCGATGGGCCAGTATTTGCTCGCATTGGTTTAATAAAGGCTCTATTGGCACGCTTTGCCGGGTGTTCAGTGCAGGCAATTGCTCCAGTTTAGCCAGTTCCAGAAGCCTGTCGATCAGTTGTTGCATTCGCTGGGTTTCCCGCTCGATATTGTGCGCAAATTGGTGGCGTTTATCATCGCTCAGCGGCATTTGTAACAGTTCGCTGGCCCCTTTGATCCCGGAAAGTGGGCTTTTTAATTCATGGGTTAAGGTTTCAACGTATTGCTCTATGTAGACTTTGCCATCAAGTTGATTGCGCATTTGCTCCACGGCATCGCTGAGTTGGCGATATTCGTAGAAGATCCTGAACTGGGGTTTATCAGCTTGCTCACCAAGCCCCATTTTTCTTGCATAATCAGAGAGTTTGCTAACCGCCGAGTTGATCCGCCAGGCGATGAGTGCGCCAATCAGCAGTGCGAGTAAGCTAAGCAGCCCGAGCCATTTTAAAATGCGCTGCTGGCTGTGTTCTATGAATGGCTGCACAGAGCGATTTGCTTTGGCAACAGTGAGGCTCCCTATGATTTTGTCCTGGTAAATCACCGGTGCGGCAACATGCATGACCGTGGACAGTGGGTCGCCTGGATCGGTTGCAGTGGAACGTGCGCCATATTCTCCGCGCAAGGTCAGGTACACATCGTTCCATTGCGAAAAGTCATTGCCGACATCTTGCTGCCAGGAGTCTGCAACCACAATACCGCGCTCATCTGTGAGATAAATACGATGCGACATATTGGTCTTCTCAATTCCCCAAATTGCGGCATCGACTTTTCGCTGTCCGTATACTTTCATCAGTTCAACCAGGCGGCTGTTACTGGTCTTGCCCTGAGCCAAGTCTTCTGCGACAACAACTGCGAGTAAATTAGCCATATCGACCAGGGTTTCTTCGGTTGCCTGACGTATGGTTGGTTTAATCTCTCTTAGCATGGTGTTGCTGATCACATAAGTTGTTAGTAGCACCAATATCAGATAGAGGATGAAAAACCTCAGTCCCAGTGGGATACGTGGCCAGCGTAGTGACTTCACATGTAACCCTCGAAGTAATAGCCAAACCCGCGCTTTGTTTTTAACCAGTTGGCGCAGTTTAACTGCTTCATTTTTACGCGTATTGCTTTGATGTGACTGTCAATATTTCGCTCATACCCACAATCTGCCGGGGCCTCAGTGGCATCCAGTAGTTGGGCTCGGCTCAGCACATTCGGCGCGTGGGTGATCAGAGCATGAACTACTTTATACTCGAGTGCAGTCAGGCCCAGCGCCGTTCCTTCATAGTAATAATCAAAGTTTTTTGACTGCCATTTTTTGACAGGCTGAGCAGTTATAGTCGTTGCAGCATACTGGGGTTTTCTTAACCTGAGTTTCACCCGCGCGAGCATTTCTCTGGGGCTAAAAGGTTTGGTGACATAATCGTCTGCGCCAATTTCCAAACCAACCACACGATCAATTTCATCACTGCGCGCGGTTAAAAAGATAATGGGCACCGCAGAAAACTGGCGTAATTGCTTGCACAAGTCAAAGCCATTGCCATCGGGCAAGCCAACATCCAGGATCACTAAATCGGCGGCCTGTTGTTGCAGGTATGTCAGTCCGTCGCCGACGGTGGTAAACCATTGTACATTAAATCCGTCCATTTCCAGAATGTGAACCAGCGTATCGGCAATCGCAGGTTCGTCTTCAATTATCACTATGCTCATATATTGTCGTTGTCTGTTTGTGCAAAGAGTCGCCTAACATATTACCCGTAAAGCAAAAAACGGCAAAATACTGAAAAAGTCATTGCGCGTTCAGTTTCGTTCTTATACCATCCGCGCGCTCACTAAGGTGGTGAGCATTACCGCTTTACTATATGGAAATAAAGGGTTTTTATGAAAAAGCTACTCACACTTGCGGCACTCGCCGTTGTTACTGCCACATCCGTTCACGCTACTGAGACCAAGCAATGGTTTAACAGTGCAACCTATACCGATCAGGACCGCACTTTTGATAACGATGCGTTGATGCTGAGCAGCCGTTACTTCTTTGCACCTCAGCAGAGTTCAGGTGTTTGGGATGACTATGGTTACCTGGATACCGACAGCAATGTTGGCCTGAGTTACTACAACGATGAGTATATGAACCGCTTCTCTTTTGCCGGTGAGGGATACTTTAGCAAAGAAGTATTCGTGGTTGGTCAAGTCAGTGACCTGGGTGAAATAGACGACCATTACACTTACGGGGTAGGCTATCTGTATAACGACAAGCTGAAGCTCAGTGTTCGTCGCAATGAATCTGACCTGGGGGCCGACAGTACCTGGTTAAAAGCAGAGTATAATCATCAGCTTAATGATACCGACTATTTAGGTGTCACAATTGATACCGATGATGAAATGGACAACTACACGGTTTCAGGCCGCTACTTTATGCATCTGGATGCAGAGCGCTATATCAGCGTTGATGTATCTCACCACGAGATCGATTTAGGTTCCTCAGATTTCTCGTATAACAACGCTCTGGTTAATTTCTACTTTAATCGCAACATTGCAGTGGGCGTAGGTTCTTATGACTCTGATTTGGCGTTGCAGGGTAAGTACTTCTTCAACGACAGCTATTATCTCACAGCCGAGTATGTTGACCGCGATGCCGGTGAAGAGACCAGCTTAAAGTTTGTCGCTCAGTTTTAAAGCGCATTCGTGAAGCTTAGGGTTGCAGCCGCTGCAACCCTAAATGTTTATTCTCCATCTGGCTTAAAGGCCAGCAGATCACCAGGCTGACAGTCTAAGTAGTGACAGATCTGTGCCAGCGTTTCAAAACGCACCCCTTTCACTTTGCCGCGTTTAAGCAAGGATAAGTTGGCTTCGGTGATCCCGATGGCTTTGGCGAGTTCTTTAGATGACACTTTGCGCATTGCCATCACCACATCTAAGTTGACAACAATTTCCATGGCTTAGATAAACTCCTTGTTTTCATCTTCTATCTCTTTTGCTGCTTTTAGCAGGTAAGCCACTACAGCGAATAGTCCGAGCGTCATAAGTTCACCAAAGGGGATTTTCAGCACCACCTGATTGGAGTGGTAGAGGGTGTGATACCAGTAATCCAGTGAAAAAGTCAGGCCAGATGAATAGAGTACCAAGGCAATTTTGGTCCAGATAAAGCCCTGATAGCAGATGTAGCAGCTGTGATGGAAAAACTGCCCGTTGCTAAAGAGTTTCAGGAGCCGAATGATCCAGTAAACACTCAGTAACATGCCCGCAAGCAATGGCACACTCAGACCAAACAACATCCCATTGCTTACCTGCTCATTTTGCCAAAGTAAATCAAATGATTTGCTTTCGACATAGCGTACCTGTCCATTGATAACCAGCTGATATACGAGAAATGAAAGTACGATGCCACTGAGCCCCAATACGGCTACACGAAAGGCGCCGCACCAGCGCTGAATTTTATCTGTCGATTTGATCATAAAGATCCCTTCTTTCGATGTTGTTATTGATAACAATCATACCATACAGAAACTTATTTCTGTAAAAATAAAATAAATTATCGTTTTACAATAATAAAAAGTCGTGTAATGATGTTTTCAACAAACGGAAGGAGTGACATGATGAAGAATAAAAAACAATTAACCAGACTGAAAGTAAGTGTTGCCTTAAGTGCCATTCTGAGCACAGCTATGCTGTCGGGATGTGCGCAAAACAATACACAACAGGGTGTACAAGCGGGTTCGCAACCGGCTATTCAGCAAGGTGCACTTGTTCAGGCCCCGGCTTTTGTGGATGTCGCAAGCTTGTTTGGTGGTAGCGATAAAAATGCGGTAACGCTCTCTCCCGATGGCAAATGGATTGCGTTTTTAAAGATGCACAATGGCGCGCAAAATCTGTTTTTAGTCGCAGCCGATACGCCCGATGCAACGCCTATTGCTGTAACGACCCTGACGGATTCAGTTGACAGCTTTATCTGGTCAGCGCGTAAAAATGAGATCATTTTTAGCAAAGACCATCACGGCAATGAGAATCGCCAGTTATATAAACTATCGTTAAACAGCCAAAACCCGGCAAGTAGTGCAATGACTCGCCTGACACATAATGACAAGGTGGATTACAAGTTGCTGGAGCAGTCGCAGCACGATGCTAATACATTGGTCGTGGCAGCAAACCACCTTGTTGCGGCGCGCAGAGACTTTTTCCATCTGGCGATGGACACGGGTCACCTGGAGCGAACTCAAATCAATGACCTCAATCTGTCTGATGCTCAGCTTAGCAGCACTGGCAAAGTTATCCTTGGCGCAGGTATGAATGATGACAATTCCTTCAGCTTGTATCAGTTTGACGGCAAAGCGTGGCAAAGCGTACTGAGAACACAAAGTGGTGAATTACTGGATATCATCAGCTTTGATGAGGACAGCAATATGGCCTATATCGCGGCCGCTATTGAAGGGCGGGATAAGCTGGAGCTGCTGCGAGTCAATCTGACAGACAAAACGGTTGTGACTGAGCACAAGGATCCACTGGGAGAGTCGGATCTTCATCATGTGGTATTCGATGAGCAAGGACAGCTTCTGATAGCGTCCTATTACGGGGGGAGACTGCGTAATTACGCTATGACAGACGAGGCAACCAAGGCATTAGCACAAATTGAAAGCTATTTCACTGAAGACGTTGAAATTAAAGTGGAAGAAGTGAATAAAGAAGGGCAGTGGATGGTGACTGTGTCCTATGCAGACAGACCGGATGAGAAATATACTTACGCTCCGGCTCAGAACACGCTGACCGGCATGCTCAATGATGCACCTGAGTTTGACCCGGCATTGCTGGGAGACAGAAAGTCGATTACCTATACGGCCTCTGATGGCGTTAAAATTCAGGCTTATCTGACTTTGCCCAAACACATTAAAAAGAATTTGCCAACCATAGTACTGCCGCATGGCGGGCCCTGGGCGCGCGATCACTGGGGTTACAGCAGCGATTACTTTGTGCCCGTAGCCCATTATTTTGCTAACCGTGGTTATGCCGTATTGCAACCTAACTTTCGCGGCTCACTCGGGTTTGGCAAGCGCTTTGTTCAGCTGGCTGAGAAAAACTGGGGCACAGGTACGATGCAGCAAGACCTGACCGATGGCGTAAATTATTTGGTCGAGCAGGGCATTGCTGATAAACAGCGCATTGGCATTATGGGTGCTTCTTATGGCGGCTATGCAGCACTGGCTGGCGCGACGTTTACCCCGGATGTGTACAAGGCGGTGATTTCTTATGTTGGCCCGTCCAGCCTGATCACCTTGATGGAGTCTTTCCCTGCGCATTACCGTCCTTACCTGGGTACCTGGTATGTGTCAGTGGGAGACCCTGAAGTGGCGCAAGACAGAGCCGATATGCACTCACGCTCACCAATTAACTTTGTGGACCAAATCAAGGCACCTCTGATGCTGGTTCAAGGGGCAAACGACCCCCGCGTGACACAGAGTGAGTCGGACAATATTGCCCGAGCTCTGGCTGCTAAAAATCATCCTCTTGAGTATCTTTTGGCAAAAGATGAAGGACATGGTTTCAGAAAGCCAGATAATAAACTGGCCTCGATTGTGGCGATGGAGCAGTTCTTTGCCAGGCATCTGGGGGGCAGTGCATCCCAGCAGGTTGACCCGGCTATCGCTGCACACCTTGATACTTTACGTGTTAATCTGGATAAGCTCTGAGTGATAAAAAGCAGCACGGTGGATATACCGTGCTGCTTTCCTATTGACTGCTATGATGCTGTGGTTGTCTGGTGTTGAACGGCCGCAGTTTTGACTTTTTTCCCATTCAATAAAACCCCCAGCCAGGTGTGCCTGACCAGCAGCTGGTAGCTCACCAGGCCCAGTGCCATGGTCGCAGAAATGGCAATGAGCACTTTAAGCCAGGGCGACAGAGCGGTATTGCTCAGCGGGAACTGGATATACATTAATACCGGTACATGGATGAGGTAGATCCAGTAAGAAGCATCCGATATATACTTGTTCAGCTGGCTGAATCGATTGAGCCACTTATAGCCTGCTAAAAAGGCAACCCCGGTCCAGCTGACAATTGCAATCGACTGAGCGATAACAACGTAGATATCGATGTGGTCGGGGGTTGTGACGCCGGTGTTGGCCGCTCGGATCACCGCGTCTAAAGAAGGCGGGGGTGGCATCAGGTAAAAATAAGGCACCAGTGACAGGCACGCCACTATCAGTAAAGGCGTAAAGTAACGGGCATACTGCACTACTTGGGTATGATGGTGATAAAGCCCGGCACCGATTAAAAACAACACACCATAAAAGCCGTAGGACCACAACTGTGGGTAAAGCTTATCAGGCGCCGGGAATGGCACCAGCTGATGATACAGGGCCACAGTAAGCAAAATGGGTAAAGCGACAAGCAAAAAAGCGGGCCTTACCACCACGGCCAATATCGACTGATACAGGCTGGTGTGTTTTTGCAGCAGCCAGAACAGCAAACAGAACTGGGTCAGATTCCACAAAAACCATAAGTGCATCGTTGAGATAACGGGTTCTTTGACAGCCTCAAAAACCGTAAACAGGGCTGGGCTTTCATGCATGATGTCTGCTCCCCAGCCGAGCGCATGGAACAGTACCAGCATGGTTAAGGGGTAAAACAGTATAAATGGCAGTAATACTCGCTTAAGCCGGTTGGTCACAAAGCCATTACCACCGCGTTTACTGATCAACAGCGCGGCACAAAACCCGGCAATAGCAAAAAACAGTGGCATTCTGAATAAGTGTGACCAGATAGCAAAGTAATCGAAGGCGACGTGATTTGTCGAGTCGGCGGTAAACCAGATAGTTGAGAAGTAAGGGCCGTAGGCCAGCGCGGCATGAAATACCACACCCAGTAAAAGGGCCAGGCTACGCAGATTGTCTATATAATGAAAACGAGGAGAAGTGTGCATAACGTTTATCCTTAAAAACTGCCACTTTGAACAGATTAACATCAATTGTCTTGAGAGCATACCTATATAGGAACACGATGCGGTTGAAAGTAATGGACCCTGGCACAACGGCCTGTCTGTTATCCTTACAACATTCTTCGTAATACTGCGCGGCCAGAAAGCTGATGCTTTACCACGGCCAGAATATGCAGTGTCACCATCAACAGCAGTAAAATATTGCAGCTCAGGTGGAGCCGGGCAAACCAATCCAGCGCCTGGGCGTCTGAAAGCACGGGGGGCACAAAGAACCAGCCAAAGATGCTAAACGGGTGCTCCATCATCAGCACGCCCGAGCACAGTACAAGGGCGGTGAGCAGGTAAATGGCAACATGTGCGGCGCTGGCCAGTCGCGCCTGATGTGGCTTGAGCGTGGTAATCTGAGCTGGGGGCGGACACATTACCCGGTGCACCACACGCCAGATAAATACGGGGCAATAGACAAAAGTTAAAGCGACATTAAACCGACTGAGCGTGGTTTTTGTGGGGGTGTCCAGCTCAAATACCGCCATATAAAAGCCCGACAATAACGCCCACAGGATCACGCAGGCAGAGATCCAGTGCAAGGCACGCGCTGTGTAATCAAACTTTGCGGCATCGGTCGGGAGGGTCATAACAAGTGTCCTTTTTTAATCACACTACTTTGCTGACAGTTAAAGCGGGGTTAACGCTCGGTCAAGGCGCCATTACTACTTCACCGAGCGCCTTCTGTCGGCACAGCCATCCGTTTCGTACTAAAGTTTAGAAGGTCTGTGCGTTAATCTGAGATACCTGAAAATGAAAAAAACTAATCAACAACGAGCGAATGTGGTCTCTGTTGCGAGCTTTGAGCTGCTTTGCCTGGCTGGGGAGGTGAACATCTCATGACCGGCTATTTTATTCAGGCTTTTATCTATCTGGCCGCTGCGGTCGTGATGGTGCCGCTGGCAAAACGGTTAGGGCTGGGTTCGGTACTTGGGTATCTCATTGCTGGGGTGATTATTGGTCCTGTGTCCGGGATGGTGGGCGAAGAAACCATAACAATTCAGCATTTTGCAGAGTTTGGCGTGGTGATGATGCTGTTCCTGGTTGGGCTGGAGCTGCACCCTCAGATGCTCTGGCAAATGCGCCACCGGTTGTTAGGGCTGGGCGGGTTACAGGTGGTGATGAGCGCACTTTTGCTGACGCTTATAGCCTGGCTTTTGGGGCAGCCTGTGTCGGTTGCACTCGCAATCGGCCTGGTGTTTTCCTTGTCGTCTACGGCGATTGTGCTGCAAACATTAAACGAAAAAGGACTGACGAAAACCGAAGGCGGACAAAATGCATTTTCTGTTTTATTGATGCAGGATATTGCGGTTATTCCCATACTGGCCTTTATTCCCGTGCTGGCATTGCCCGAGTTAGTGGAGGCGGCCCGGGATATGCAAACCACGGCGCAGCACCATGAATCTCTGAGCCTGGTTGCCGGTTTGCCAACCTGGGCCTATGCCGGTGCCATTTTTGCCAGTATCGCGGGGGTGGTCGTGATTGGCCATTATCTGAGTCGCCCCTTATTCCATTACGTTGCTAACTCTGGGTTACGGGAAATTTTTGTCGCAACGGCTTTGTTGCTCGTCATTGGTATCGCGACCTTGATGAGTCTGGTTGGGCTCTCTCCTGCCCTGGGGACTTTTCTGGCCGGGGTGGTACTGGCCAACAGCGAGTTCCGTCACGAGCTTGAATCTAATATTGAGCCCTTTAAAGGCCTGTTGCTGGGGTTGTTTTTTATTACGGTAGGCGCGGGTATTAACTTCACTATACTGTCTGAACACGTCCTTTTGATCCTGGCGCTGACACTCACTGTGATGCTGGTTAAAGCCGCTGTGCTGTGGGGACTGGCTATGTTGTTTAAAATCCACAACAGCGACCGCTGGCTGTTTGCCCTGAGCCTGTCTCAGGCCGGTGAATTTGGTTTTGTGCTGTTAAGCTACGCGTTGCAAAACCATGTTATCCCACCCGAAACAGTAAGCTTGCTGCAACTGGTTGTGGCCCTGTCGATGTTTTTGACGCCGACCTTGTTTATTCTTTACGACAAAGTGATTTTGCCGCGGTATCAGCACACAAGCAATCAGCAGGCTTTCGATGATATTGATGAACAAGGACAGGTGATCATTGCGGGTATTGGTCGTTTCGGTCAGATTGTTAATCGTTTACTGATAGCCAACGGCGTCCATACCGTGGTGATGGACCTGGATGCAACTCAGGTTGAGTCAATGCGCCGAATACAGGTTAAGGCCTACTTTGGCGATGCTACCCGGCCGGAGTTGTTGCACACTGCCGGAATTGAACAAGCGGCACTGCTGGTTGTCGCTATTGATGACAGGGAAAGCGCGAAGGCACTGGTACACGCCGTTAAGCAGAGCCACCCCGGCGTAAAAGTACTGGCCAGAGCATTCGACAGGGGCCATCATTATGAGCTGAAACACGCCGGTGCTGATGTGATTGTCAGTGAAACCTATCATTCTGCGCTGCACCTGGGGGCCCGCGCACTCACCTGTTTGGGCTTTGCCCCTGAGGTCGCCGAGCAGAAAAAGCGTGCCTTTCGCGAAACCGAAAAAGCAGCCTCCGAGCAGCTCTATGATACCTGGCAACATGGTAGCGAAGGTCAGCAATATGATCATGACTATCGTAAGCTGTTTATTCAGACTGAGGAGGCCATCAGAGCAGCCATGCAGGCTGATAAAACGGGTGAGCAAAGCCGGGATGACGTCACTAAACAAGGCTGAGCAAGTAAGTCGGCTTCGGTACTGGTGCAGAGGGCGCCAGACCTGATATGCTACGCGCTTTTAGCGACAACTGAGTACAAAACATGATTGACGATAAAGAACTGATCAGCACACTGGATGAACTGGAAGCCTTTTTGAGACTGGTAGAGACTGGCGGGCTGGGCCTGAACAATGCTGCGGGTGTGGCACTGGCAACCAATAACAGCAATGGTCGTCCCTTCGTGGCAGTACTGGACGATAATCATCAGCTGATCCTGGGCCGCTGGGTGACTCAGGAAGTGTTCGATAACGGCAAAGATCTGGTCCGTCAGGGGCCGAATAAAGCGCACTAAAACTCGACGTCTGAGCAGGCACGCAGGGTGGTCCGGTGTGCTCAAAGCCCTGATGCTGTTACCAGCACCTAACTTAAAGCGATGTATCGCTTTAAGTTAGGTGCATATCAGCGACTAAGGTAAATGGCTGTCTTCCAGCTGGAAAAAGGCCACCTGATCGGTCAATACCCGGGCCTGATCCTCCATGGTTTTACCCGACCTGGAGGTGGTCTCGACCAAAGAAACGTTTTGCTGGGTAATACCATCCATCTGCGCTATGGTTGAGCAAACGGCCGCGATACCGGATGCCTGCTCTTTGCTGGCATCGTCAATGTTGGCAACCATTTCGCTGACCTGCGAGATTGACTGAGTCAGTTCATCGAACGTGGTACCAGAATCATACACCAGCTTGCTGCCTTCGGTGACGGCATCCACACTGTTTTTGATCAAGTCTTTGATCTCTTTAGCCGCACTGGCACTGCGCTGCGCCAGGTTACGCACCTCGCTGGCCACCACCGCAAATCCTCTGCCTGCTTCACCGGCCCTTGCGGCTTCAACGGATGCATTGAGTGCAAGCAGGTTAGTCTGAAAGGCAATTTCATCTATCACCCCCACAATATCGGCGATTTTGCGGCTGTAGTCTTCTATATTGCCAACCGCACTGATGGCATCTTCAATGGTATGCTTACCACTGAGCGCTTTTTCGCGCACTATGGCTGCGCGTTCAGACGCAGTAGTCGCGCTGATCGCATTGTTTTTAACTGTTGCCGTTAATTGCTCCATTGTGGCGGCCGTTTCTTCCAGGCTGGCTGCCTGGCTTTCCACCCGGCTATTGAGCTCATCATTATTGGTGGCTATCTGCCTGGCTATCTCGAACACCTGTGCTGCGCCATTATTGATGGTTTGCACCAGCTCGCTGAGCTTATCAAACAGGCCATTCATTGCCTGCGTTAACACAGAGAAATCGGCGCCCAGATCTGCACTGATACGATGGGTTAAATCGCCTTGCTCCAGCGCAAAAAAGGCCTCCTGAATATGCTGCACGGCTTGTTTCTGGGCTGTTATATCCGTGGCATATTTAACGACTTTGACTGGTCGGCCATGTTGGTCGAGAATGGGGTTATAGGTTGCCTGGATCCACACTTCCTGGCCACTTTTGGCGATGCGCATATATTGCCCCGCATCGAATTCGCCGCGATTAAGTTGCGCCCAGAATTGCTGATATTCGTCGCTTTGGGCCTGCTCTTCGGTGGCAAAGATACGGTGATGCTGACCTTTGACTTCATCGAGTGTGTAGCCCATGGTGGTCAGGAATAGTTCGTTGGCCCACAATATGGTGCCATCCATGTCGAACTCAATCACCGCCTGCGATTTGTGGATGGCCTGTACCTGACCTTCCAGATCGGCCGCAATTTCCTTCTGGCGTGTAATGTCCATGGCATATTTGACCACTTTAAGCGGGTTACCTTCATCATCGCGGATCAGGTTGTAGGTTGCACTGATCCAGATTGGTTTGGCATTTTTGCCTAGACGAAAAAATTCACCAGAGTGGAACTGGCCGTTTTTCAGGTCAGCCCAGAACTGCTGATATTCGTCACTTTGGGCATATTTGGACTCAACGAAGATCCTGTGATGTTGCCCGACAATTTCAGCTTTGCTGTATCCCATCGCAGCAAGAAAGTTGTCGTTGGCATCTAGAATGTTGCCCTCTAAGTCGAATTGGATCACGGCGCCTGAGCGGTTAATGGCGTCTATCTGCCCTTGTGCTTCAAAGGCTTTGAGTTTTTCTGCGCTGATATCCGAGGCGAACTTCATGATCTTACAGAGCCGGCCATGTTCATCAAAAAGCGGAGTATAGTGCGCCTGGATCCACACCGCCTCGCCATGTTTGTTGATGCGTTTAAACTCCCCGGACTGCAACTCGCCACGGCCCAGCGCCTGCCAGAATGCGGCGTATTCATTACTGGCTGCCTCTTTGGCGGTGACAAATAAGCGGTGATGCTGACCCTGGATCTCGTCAAGCTGGTAGCCCATCACATCGAGAAAATTCTGGTTTGCGGTCACTATGGTGCCATCGAGGGTAAACTCAATCACAGCCTGAGCCTGCTGTATGCCATTAATCTGACTGTGCAGATTGAGCAAAGTCTGGTGTTGTTTCGACATGTCACAGGCTAATAACACCACTTTTGCGATACGCTGCTCGGCGTCGCGCACTGGCACCAGCCAGGCATGCAACCAGAATGACATGTGTTCATCGCTTTGCCATTGTAAGTCACACTCAACGGCCTGGCCTGCACTGAGCGTGTCCCAGCTGGCTGCACTCAATTGCTCATTGGTGATAAATTGCTGACACTGGCGGTTAATCACCTGCTCTTTTGCTGTCCCGACTAGGGCTAAAAACGCCTCATTGGCACTGAGCACAGTGCCTTGCAGGTCCAGCTCGAGCCGAGCCTGCGCGTTGGATAATGCCTGTGTGGTGAGTTTGCTATCCAGCAGCGGACGGTACTGGGCGGTTACATCCTGAAGTATGGCAAAGCACTGCGCATGGTCTGCCGGACAGATCTGCACGGAGACATAATACAGCGTGCCCTCGGTATTGTGCATGGCGCAGATCTGCGCGCCATCTTGCTCGGCGTTTTGCAGTGCTGCATGCAGTATCTGGTAGTCGCGTTTGTTATTGCACAGCGACGCCAGTGTTTTTGGCGCTGCACTGTGAGAAAAAGCCAGCATGCTTAAAAAGGCCTGGCTGGTGGCTGTGATATCACCTTGCCTGTCTAACTTCAGCCAGGGTAAGGTCTGCGGTAGGGTAACTTGTGGTTCAGTTTTTTTTGTGCCGGAAAAGCCGAAGAGCGCCATATCACATCCTGGTAAGTTGTCATTTAACACTAAAACTATAGACAAGGAATAACCGCCCCCCAAAGATTGCAGCGCAGAAAGTGTTTCCAAGGGGCCGCCAAAGGGCAAGCGGCCCCGAAATATCGGTATCAGGTGTCGCTTTCGTTAACCAAAATGACCTTACGGTGCGGGAAGGGGATCTCGATATTGGCGTCATCCAGGGCCTTTTTCACTTGCTCAGGCACCGAATACAGTACGTCAAAATAATGCGCGCCATCGCAAAATGGCCTGACCAGAAAGTCCACAGAGCTGTTATTCAGCGACTCTACTTCAACAAAAGGCGCAGGCTCGGACAAAATATGAGGGTGAGCCTGTAACACAGAGAGGATCACGGCCTTAGCATCATCAATGCTTTCGTCGTAGGCAATGCCAAAGCGCATATCAACGCCGCGAACCGCATGGTGAGAGTGATTCACTATTTTGCTGCCCCAGATGTGACTGTTGGGGATCACAATTTGCTGGTTATCAAAGGTCTGCAATATCGTGGTAAACATGTCGATTTCAGTCACTTTGCCAAACTGATCTGCGGTGTCGATAAAGTCATTGACTTTATACGGCCTGAAAATCAATAACATGACGCCAGCTGCGAGGTTAGACAAAGTACCCTGTAAGGCCAGCCCCACAGCCAGTCCGGCAGCGCCGAGCAGGGCTATGATTGAGGCGGTTTGCACGCCAAAGCGGTTGAGTACCGCGATACCGACAAAAGCCAGCACGGTATATTTGGCAACACTGCCAAAAAATTTAAACAAGGTATCATCCAGTTTGTCGTAGCGGTTCGCCACAGAAACAACGGCCTTGTAGGCTTTGCCCGCCAGCCAGACTCCAATGAGCAGAATTAACAGGGCCAGCACCAGGTTAGTAGCCCAGTCAACGGCAACAGGTAAATATTGATTTATATCGATTTCTTCCAGAAAGCTGTCCATACACCGACCTCAGTTAAAGGTTAAAAGAGTTGCAGAGCGTGTGAGTGATGCGCTTAAAAGTTAGTTGCACAGAGGAGATAGTTCAACCTCAATGCAAGCTAAGCAGGAAGTCGGTGCAGGTGGCACTGAGGCCACCTGGCTGTTGAGTGTCAGATAAGTCCCATAATCACACCGGCCAGCATAAAGGTCGCGACCAGCCAGACTATGTGTAGCTTGAGGTGCTTAAGCAGGTAAAAACCGACCAGCACCAGTGCAATATCCTGCGCACTGGTTGCAGCGCTGGTAAATACCGGCTGATACAGAGCGGCAGCAAGCAGACCAACCACGGCGGCATTGACGCCCCTCAGTGCACCCGCCACAGCAGGGCGGCTGGCAAGCAGTTGCCAGTTTTTTAGCACCCCCAGCAGCAATAAGAAGCCGGGTAAAAATACAGCTAGGGTTGCAATCAAAGCGCCTGCGATGGGGTTTGCCGGCATCAATGCATAGCCCAGATAAGTGGCAAACGTAAACATGGGGCCGGGCACAGCCTGAGCGGCGGCGTAACCGGTTAAAAAGGTATCCTGAGTGAGGCTGTCGCCGACAATATTTTGCAGCAGCGGTAGCACCACATGACCGCCACCGAACACTAAGCTGCCAGCCTGATAAAAATCATTAAACAGGGCGGTGGAAGGGCTCAGGTGGGCAACAAATGGCAGGGCTATAAACAGCCCAGCAAAGATCAGTAAAGGCAGCCAGCTTGCTTTAAACGCCTTGTTGTCCGGGCTCGGCTGTGCTTGCCCCTTCAGATAAAGTACGCCAATCAGCGCCGCCAACAGCAGCACCGCCATTTGGGTGGCAATGCCAGGCAACAACAGTAAGGCGATAGCCGTTCCCAGACACAGGCTGACGGTAAGGCGACTTTGGCAAAAGTTTTTGTACATTCCCCAGGCGGCATCGGCGACCACCACAATGGCCAGTAATTTCAGCCCATGCACCAGGTTTTGAAAGACACTGGTGTCGGTTACCTGACTGGCCATCAGGGCAAGGGCCACCATGATAATGACTGAGGGTAAGGTAAAGCCGACAAAGGCTGCACAGGCGCCGCCCAGCCCCCCGCGCTTATAGCCGAGTGCGAAACCAACCTGACTCGACCCGGGGCCAGGTAAAAACTGGCTCAGCGCCACCAGCTGGGCATAGTCTGCATCATCCAGCCACTTGCGCTTTTCCACAAAGGTTTGCCGAAAATAGCCGATGTGCGCAGCCGGGCCGCCAAAGCTAATCCAGCCCAGCAAAAAGAAGGTTTTAAAAATAGCAAACATAGTATCGATGCTCTGTTATCACGACTGCCGCTAGGGTAAAAAATGACGTAGAATGATTCAAATTAATAGTTTTGATTGTAACTATGAATCATATGGGATTTGAGTGATGCGCTTTGATGATGTGCCGTGGCGGCAGATAGATTTAAACTTACTGGTGGCCTTTGCCTATTTGTACCGTTGTCGCAGTGTCAGTGTGGCGGCCGAGCAGGCGTGTGTCAGTCAGTCAGCAATGAGCCATTCCCTGGGGCGACTTCGCCGGTTACTGGACGATGTGCTGTTTGAGCGTAAAGGGCACATCATGGAACCCACCGATTACGCAAACCAGGTTGCGCCTGTGATAGAGCAGCTGCTGGATATGGTGTCGGACAACTTACTGCACACGCCACAGTTTGTTCCTGGTGAGTACCAGGGAGTGTGTCGTATTGGTCTGACAGATTATGCTGAGCTGAACTTTGCCCCTTTGATTTATGACCGTATTCGCGCTGAGGCACCCCATGCCCAGGTCAGCTTTGTGAATGTAAATCGCAGTAACTATATGGCACTGAGCGAACAGGAAAAGCTGGATCTGGTGATTGGCAGTATCACAGAGCCGGGAGAAGCCTTTGAGCGCCAGGTGCTGTATACCGAGCGCCATGTGTGCCTGGCCGATCCGGGCGTATTTGCAGCAGAGATCCCCCTGAGTCTGGCCACTTTCGCTCAGATCGAACATGCGCTGGTAAGCCCGGACGGTCGACTCACGACTCAGGTGGATCAGTTACTTGCCAGCACCGGGCTGACGCGTCGGGTCACTGTTGCAAGTCGCAACTTCCTGACGATACAGCGCCTGCTCAGTGGACGCCGTCTGGTGGCCATAGTGCCGTTAAAAATGGCCCAGCTGGCATGCGATGAGGCTGGCCTGACATACTTTGCCCCACCGCTGCCGGTGCCGGATTTTGATATTGCCATGCTGTGGCTGAGTAAGCGCAGCGCGGATGACAAAAATAGTTGGCTCAGAACCCTGGTGCAGGGCGCGATGTCTGAGCCTGTTCAAGTGGCTGAGTGCTAGCTGCTTGCAGTAATGTGTCTGGCCTCACTTTAGTCCCGGCAAGCGTTTAGTAAATGCTCGCTGAATAGTCCGGTCGCGACCACCACTTGTGCGCCGTGACGCTGAGTGCTGTGCAATCGAGTCGCCAATTGCTGAACTTTGGTTTCTGGGATGGACGTCTGTACTATGCAGCTGCGGATCACTGCCAGGCTGATGTCATTAATCTCCCGTGCCTGCTCGAGCGGTTTTGAAAGCGCGTTCAGCTCCGGGGTCTGTTGCAGCAAAGGCGCTAACTGTCGATAGTCAGCTTGCCAGATTTGCAGCTGGCTCTCTATGCGCTGCAACATGTTGCGATCACCACGCCTGAATTGTGTTAATTGTTGATAGAGCTGGATCAGAGCCGGGCTTTCTACCGGCAGAAAGTCGACCAGCTGAGTCAATGGTGCATTTTGATGATACAAGCCCTGCTGATATTTTATGTGATGGCGCGTGTAATAGCTGGCAGGTTCAAGTTGCTCGGCAAAGCGCGTCAGCAATGCCAGGTTGCCTGGGCTGTTGTGCTTTGCCAGCACGCTACTGAGCCCGTGTCTGAACTGCTTTTTATGATGCAGGCCAATGGCATCGGCAAAGTCTGAGACAGGTAACAACCTGTGGTACATGTGCTCTGTGTCTGTACGAGCACGCTCAGACCAAAGCCGCTCTGCGATGGCAAACAAACGTGGCCAGCTGCGTACATCCAGGTTGTGTTCAGTCACCAGCTCACTCCAGAGGGTCGCCTCGCCACCGAGAATATTGCGCCGCGCCTGGGCATTCATCGTGCTCAGGAATGGCATATTGGTCAAATCAGCATGAGTAAAATGTGGATCTAAGTTTCCCGAGACCGAATAAACGGCGTTACCGATAAGGATCCGGCCCGACAACCCTGACTCAGAACTCAGTGTGAGCTGTACCCGGGTTGGACCCATCCAGCTGTCGATGGTGGCGTTGAGCCGCGACATACCGGCATCATAGGGTATTAAGTGGGTATCGAGTTGCGCCTGCTTAAATGGCTGGTCGTTGAGTTGGATATAGGCATGGCGTAGTGTTTTTTGCTCAGATACCAGCACCAATTTGCCTGTCACTGCACTGCCTTTGAGCCGGGGCATAGTGAAATCCCAGGCCTGAATGGTCTCACTCTCTTCAAGCGAATGCGCGGGCTGCAAACCGGTATCAAACGGCTCATTGCGATAATGGTAGTCAGTCGGCTGTGGCTGGTCGATGTAAAAACCGGCTGACAACAGCGCGGGATAGCCTTGGGCGGCGATCTGGCTCAGGCTGGCCTTGCCGCGCCACGACTGGATCATCACATCTTTGTCCAGTGCTGGGTGGAAAATTTCATCCCAGCCCATCATTTTTTTGTTGTGACGACGCAAGATAGCCTGCACCTTAGCGTTGAAATGTGCTTGTAAGTCGGCGCTTGTGGCGAGCTGATGTTTGTCCATATAGGCCTGCACCCGTTTGCTTTCCTGCCAATGTTTTGGGTGGACTTCGTCTCCGCCTATGTGCAAGTAAGGATCCGGAAAAAGCGTGGCAAGCTCAGCAACCATGGCGTCGATAAAGTCATATACTTGGGGTTTGCTTGGGTCGAGCAGCGGTTCAAACACCCCCCAGCCATCTTCCATCTGATAAGGCTTAACCTGAGACATTAACTCCGGATAGGCCACCGCAATGGCAGAGGCATGTCCGGGCACATCAAGCTCCGGCACCACCCGGATCCCCAGATGACTGGCGTACTGCACCACCTCTTTGATCTCTGCCTGCGTATAGTACTGACCGTCTGAGGCAAGCTTATGTAGTTTTGGATACGCTTTGGAGGCAAAACGCCAGCCCTGATCGTCTGTCAGGTGCCAGTGAAACACATTCAGCTTGGCCGCCGCCATGCCGCGCAGTTGGCGTTTAATCGCTGCGATGGAAATAAAATGGCGGACGCTGTCGAGCAGCAGTCCACGCCAGGGAAAGCGGGGGCTATCTTCTATCTGCAACAGCGCCAGTTCGCGGCTGTCACGGGCGAAATATAGTAACTGGCTGAGCGTTGCCAGCGCATGGAGAGCACCAAACTCAGCAGGCGCGCTAATAACTATGCCTGTTTTGCTGATACTCAGCTCATACTGCTCATTCTGGTTAAGCATTGGGAGGCGATAAGTGGAAGCCTGTGAGTTTTTGACGGTTACGACTATGGGTAAGACAGCTTCGGTGGTGAGCGGCGACACCTGATACCCAAAATCGGTGAATTGTTGCTGATAGTAGGCTTTAATAAACGCGCTGCGCTGTGGCGACAAGCCGTTAAGCGAGAGTGTCAGCGGCTTGTTTAATGCCAGCGTTTGCGCCGACTGCACCAAAGAGGTGGGCATTGGCATCAAAAAGGGCTTCTGGTCAAAGGGTTGCGCCTGGCTGGTAGGGACCAGCAGTAAGCTTATAAACACGCCACACAGCAAAGTCTTGAATCGAGCCATCATAGTGATCATTTCCCTGAAATACAAAACAACAAAAGTTCTATAAAATCGTGTTTATAGGAACAGTGCAAATGAGAGATTTTCAATCTGATGTGATCAGCTGCGGGTCCAGGGTTGCAATCATGGGTAAGGTGCAGAATAGGCTGACGCTTCCCCTTCAACAGGAGGAGCATCAGTCTACTCCTAAGGGCTAACAACTATTGCATACGCTTGATTTCAATCATACCTATGTAAGCACCAGACTCGCGATGCACACCTGCCGCAAAGTCGCTGTCAGCGGGGTCACTGGTGAGCAGCATTACTGGCTCTGCGGGGCTGGTAGCCTGGTTAGCCGAGCCAAAGCGTGGCCCGCTGTCACTGCCGGCATCGTAAACCTTGAGCTGAATGATTTGACTGTCCAGCCACTGATTGTCTGTAAACATAGGCACGCCTTGCAGACCGATAAACCAGTCAGGGCTGGGCGCAACCATAGACACCACACTCAGCAGCGGAAATTGCTGACTGGCTTCGAAAGTAAAGGAAATGCTTTTGGCGCTGTTTGGGACACCCGATTCGTCAATCAGGTAATTTGAGTTACCGGCATTTTGGATGGTGCTGATCTCGTCTTTGAGCAGCGACTTAGAGCCCGTTTCGGCCATGCTGGTTATACCTGCGGAGGCGGGGAGGTCGGATTTAAAGATGAAGCCGTCTGCATTATGGGTGAGCCCAACCAGGGGAGAGAAGTGAGAATTTTCCGGGAAGTTAGTGGCAAAGTTGTCGGCTTCCCAGGTGCGGGTAAAGGTCAGCTGATAGGTGGCAGTATCCTCAGCCTGCTGATTGGTTGTTGTGTCAGTGCTGGTATCCGTATTTGTATCAGTAGTGGATGTCTCTGTGTTTGTTTCATTGCTTGTATTGTTGCTGACATTCGCCTGGGTTGTCTCCCCACCGTCTCCGCCGCCGCAGGCCGTCAACGTAAACAGAATAAGTGCGCAAAGTGATGTGTTAGCTGTGCTCATATTTGCCTCGTGTAAGTGAGTCAGGGTCTGGTAACAAGACCTGAGCAATGGCAGTGCCATTTCACGTTTAGTTTAAAAAGTGTACAGGTTGTCCTCGGTCTGTGTCCCTCGGATAAAGTGAACCGAAGTGTACCGACTTGAGAGATCCTCAACTGTTTTTCCATCTCAGATATGTAAGACTCATAACAACATGATGCTATTAAAGGAATTTGTATGAAATCTCTGATCTTAACCGCCCTGGTGAGTGGCACGGCATTGGCAAACCCGCTACTGGGTAGCTGGGAGTTTGTTGAAGGACAGTACGCCACAGCAGAGGGCATAGTGTCTGCCAAAGCGCCGCAATTAACCTCAGTGAAATTGATCACCCCAACACACCATAGCTATATCACCCAGAGTCAGGGCAAGTTTAAATATGCGGGGGGTGGCACTTATGTGTTAAAAGGCGATCAGTTTATCGAAACCTATGAGTACGGCAACGTCACGTCATTACTGGGCAGAACCATGGCCTTTAGCTATAAAGTAGAGGGCGATTTATGGCACCATGAGCTGTACGAAAATGGCCAGTTTGTCGAACGAGAGATTTGGAAGAAAGTCCGCTAATTTTACATCAAGGTTAGTACTGTCTGTTTTGTAATTTGCAATAATAGGATGAGCCCCTAAACTAACAGTTGGGCGCGTGTGGTACCGGGGGCGTTGTGAAACTGTGTTTACTCTTGTGTATGGTGTTGTGGCTCGCCACCGCGCGGCCTGCCAGTGGAGCAACTATTCAGGTCGTGACTGAGTATCTTTACCCCTACCAAATCAAAAATGATGATGGCTCATTGGGCGGTTTTATGACAGAGGTCGTTTATGCCCTTTGCGAGCAGGTGGGCGATACGCCCGACATTAGAGTGATGCCTTGGGCACGAGCTTATCAGACCGCAGTGACGACCGAAAACGTGCTCATTTATTCTATCGTGCATACTCAGGCGCGGAGCCCACTTTTTCATTGGATAGGCGAAGTACAAACCGAACCCATCTTCTTATGGGGCCTGAAACGGCGTTTTCCCGTGCAATCAGATTCACTGATGCTGCTCAAACAGCATCGAGTAGCCGTGTTGAGGGGCTCCAACGTGGCCCATTATCTGGCAAAGCAACAGTTTTCCGATCTGAAGCCGCTCAGTTATGAAGAGCAATTATTGCAAATGCTGGAAAAAGATCGCCTGGATCTGGTGGTTGGCACCGAAGAAACCATCTGGCAGCGCGCCAATAAGGCGGGTGTGGATTTCAATGCGCTGAGTAAGGTTGCCGAGCTCAAGGAGCTCAACACCAATCTCAGTATTGCCTTTAACATCCGGTCTGATCCTAACCTGGTAGCGCGCTATCGAACGGCGTTTTCAGAGATAAGTGCTAACGGCCAGCTGGCAGCAATACAGCAAAAGTGGTTTAACTATGTTCAGGTTGCAAAACAGTGATCCTGACCCGGCAGGCTGCCGGGTCACGGGGTTTACTTCAGTGTTTCACCTAAAGAAACCGGGGCACTGGTCTGGGCCTTAATTGCATCGAGTACGCTTACCAGTGTGGCATGCTGGCTGTTTGGGTGAGCACGCAGACTAATACTGGTGATCTCTCCCTGTGCACCCAGGCGGGCGACGTTAATACTCACACTGTCGAGATCGATTTGCCGATTGTTCAGGTAGACCTGATTTTTGGCATCGATTGAAAATACCGGTGTCAGGTTAGGCACAACCGAAGTTACAGCTTGATCGGTTCTATTGAGCGGCAGCGCGGTTTCTCGCATAAAGCTGGCCGTGACAATAAAAAATATCAGCAAAATAAATACAATATCCAGCATGGGATTCATATCGACTGTGACGTCAGAAGGTGTACGTTGATGTGTAGTTTTTATCATAATGACAGGTCCTTTTTTATTGTTTCTCTTAGAGCCTAGACCGCAGTTGTAACTTTGAATTTAATGTTCCGTTAATGTTTACAAACTTTTACTTTGGGCGTGCAAAGGCGGGTGTCAGCGTTGCAGCTTAGGTGTTGTCGGATGGTGCGCCCTGACGCTGCATATCGTGCTCAAGTATTGCCGTCATCGGTCGATGACTTATTGAAAGTACGGCACTTTATTCGTTAGAGTGTTTTTAAGCCGTACATGCCAGATATCTATAAGGAAAATAGAATGAAAGTGACCACACCCAGCAGTGGGGGAGCAAGCGCGCAGCTTGACGTGCAAAACAAGGTAGCGACCAGTAGCAACCTCAAGGCGGCCAAACAGGCCGATACACCGACCGCCAACAATGATGGGCAAGTGTTAGCCAAAGACGTATACCACGGTGCGCAAGCGCCATCACCGGCACTGGTTTATGATCGATCCTTAGCTATCACCGCCTCTGATGAGCAGGAAACACCAAAGCAATATAGTGAGCGTATGGATGCCGCCACCGGAATGCTGTTTGCCGTTTCTATTCCTAAAATTGCCGAGGACATGAGTGCCGAGTTTGCCAAAGTGGAGCAAGAGGTGGAGCGGCTTGCCCCGGGATTGAACGACAAAGCATGGGGGTTTTCCGTCAATGAGGAAGGGGCTTTGGTTGTCAGTGGGAATGATCTGACAGACAGTGAAAAGCTGTTGCTTGAGCAGAAGCTTAATGAAAATCAGGACCTGGTGGCTCTGGCACAAGCCTTTCAGGATACCATGATGGAAGGGATTGAGCTGCTAAAAGGGCCTAATGAGCGGGGAGACTATTGGGCTAAATACGATATTAACCGCAGCAATTTTGCCGACATCATTGATTTTAAAGCCCTGATGGAACAAAGCAGCCAGGATAGTGAGCAAGTCAGACTGGGTGATGCCAGGCTCAATCAGTTTACGCTGGTGGATAACATTAGCGAGCAGTTACAGCGCAATGCCAGGCAGCTATAACGTGTGACAGCCTGCTGTTCTGTGAGGCTAAATACATTCTAAATCGCCGGTTGAATAACAACCGGCCCCACTATTTATATCGCTTAGCGCTTTTTTTTCTTACCCTGAACCGCTTTAAAGCGCGGGTTATCTTTGCAGATCACATATACCCGGCCACGGCGTTTAACCACCTGGCAACCCGGGCGAGATTTGGCACTTTTCAGTGAGCTGAGCACTTTCATGGTGATTATCCTTTTTTACCAGCCAGATTCTTAAAGCGGCGGTTAAACTGGGCCACCCGACCATCGCTGGCAACCAGTTTTTGTTTACCGGTATAGAAAGGGTGAGACTCGCTCGATACATCGATAGGTACGTATGGATAAGTCACGCCGTCCACCTCTACCGTGCGGTCGGTCTTGATGGTGGAGCCCACAATAAAATACTTGTCTACTGAGGTATCGTGAAAGGCAACTAAGTGGTAATCAGGGTGGATATCTGGCTTCATTTTCTTCTCCAATTCATTGAATGCGTGTGTTATATCATAACAAAGCCGTAATGAAAATAGTAAATGAAAATAATTCGCAATAGTGTCTTTGGGGTTGGGGCAGGATTGGCCGGGTTGCAGCAGTGCCGGTTCGGCGCTGCTGCAACCTCTAAGGATGTTGCGTGTTAGCGGGTCAGCTTACGGGCGCGGAAATTACGACCTTTCATTTTTCCTTCGCCGATCACTTTCACCGCCTGATTGGCGTATTTGCGCTCTACCGCCACATAGGAAGACATGGCGGTGACTTTAATCTTACCAATCTGATCGCCGCGCAAGGCTTGATTGGCCGTAAGTGCACCCAAAATGTCACCTGGACGCAGCTTAGCCTTTTTACCACCGTCAATTTGTATTGTGACCATAGGCGCACGATGCACCTGGTTCGAAAGTACCTGCTCGCCAGGCAGCGGCGTCGGCTCGATACGCAGGTTTAGGTAGTCTTCGAGCATATTCACTTTGTGAGATTCTTTATAGCTCATCAGTGAGCAGGCTAAGCCGGTTTTACCTGCCCGACCGGTGCGGCCGATACGATGGACGTGCACTTCCGGGTCGTGGGCAATGTGGTAGTTGATCACCATATCAACATGGTCGACGTCTATCCCACGTGCTGCCACATCCGTTGCAACCAGCACAGTTAAACTGCGATTAGCAAAACGTACCAGGGTTTTATCCCGGTCTTTTTGGTCCAAATCGCCATGCAGTGCCGCACAGTCAAAGCCATGGTCTTGCAGCATGTCGCTGACATCCTGGCATTGTGCTTTGGTATTACAAAATACCACGGCGGCATCGGGTTGATGCTGGCGTAGCAATTTGTGTAGTGTGATGTCTCGCTCGTCGTTGTCGGCCACCTCAAAAAAGTGTTGCTCTATGGTGCTGTGATCATGCTGAGCCACCACTTCAATTTTGACCGGATCGCGCATTATATGGCCGACCAGCTGCTCTATTTTGGCCGGGTAGGTGGCGCTAAACAGCAGGTTTTGTCGCTGCTCAGGGCAGTGCGACACGATACACTCCAGCGCTTCTTCAAAGCCCATTTCCAGCATCCGGTCGGCTTCATCCAGCACAAAGGTATTGACCTCGTCTAAACACAGACGACCTTTACGCAAATGTTCTTCAATGCGCCCGGGTGTACCCACAACGATATGAGCACCATGCTCCAGCGAGCCAATTTGGGGGCCCATTGGAGCGCCGCCGCACAAGGTTAGCACTTTAATGTTATGAATGGCCCGTGCCAGCTTACGGATCTCAACAGCCACCTGATCTGCCAGCTCCCGGGTGGGACACACAACCAGCGCCTGCACCCGAAAGCGCTTCACCCTCAGGTTGTGGAGCAGACCAAGCGCAAATGCGGCGGTTTTACCTGAGCCGGTTTTTCCCTGTCCGATAACGTCTTTACCGGCCAAAATCTGGGGCAGTGTCTGTGCCTGAATATCGGTCATGGTGTGGTAGCCAAGAGATGTCAGGTTCTCAAGTAAAGCACTAGATAGCTGAGTATCAGAAAAGGGGGTCGAATTAGGGCTGTTGGTCATAACACACTTCATATCAGGATAAAAAACCATTTTATCACGATACCGCGTCTCAAGGTGTTTTTTAGTTGGGTATCTGTTGCTATACGACAGGCATGGAATATGTGCTTGATAGGCTTATGAAGAGTGGCAAAAGGCCCTGCTACACGCCCAGGGCTATAATGTTGCTAGGTATTTATCGTGCAGACTGTGCTCCGTTCTTTATCATAAACAGTGGCGAATGGTGCTGTGAGGGGGGCAACCTTTCTCATTAGTTATACACACGTCTGAATTACAATCTATCGATATACAAAAGTAAGGATGGCTATCGCAGTTATCTGTGTTGGGCCATCCGCCTCCGGCAACCTGGACAGTGCGTTTTGCATCAAGGGTATTATTGTCTTTAGACAGGTTTTTTAGTTTGGTTTTTTGTATCTGTAGTTTCATGGGTAGTCCTTTGGTTTTTACACATATTTGCTACTTAACTTCCCCTAAAAAGGGAATTTTAACTTATACCAAGCTTTGGGTATTGCAAAATTGAATGGCTGCTGCGTCACTTTGCCTGCCCACAGTGCTTCACTCTTTTTGCTCTTTATGAGAGCTGGCGTCGCCAGCTGCATTGTGACGCACCCAGTTGGTCGTTTTCGGATTGCGACTTTTGGTCGTTTTTAGTTTGGAATCTGTGTGACCCCGCATATACAAAAGATGTACTTGATACGCGCACTAAATGTAAGAAGAGGCCCTGTTGCAAGCTCAGGGCCATAATGTTGCCTGGTATTTATATAATGTCAGCGAGTAAGGCTAGCACATAGAGCCGCCTTGTCTGGTGACGTTACAATTGTGCGAATCACAGCCTAATGCAGAGCAATGTCTTGCTGATTTACAAAAGTAAGGATGGCTTTGACAGTTATCTGTTTCTGGTTCAAACCAGCCGCCACCTGCAACTTGGGCTGTGCGTTTTGCATCAAGGGTATTTTTGTTTTTAGACAGGTTTTTTAGCTTGGTTTTTTGTATCTTCAGTTTCATGGTTAGTCCTTTGGTTCTGTATACATATTTGACATTCGATTTCCCCTAAAAAGGGAATTTCAACGTATATCAACCAAAGGGTGTTGTCAACTTGTGGGGTTTGGTTAGCAAAATGAAACGGGTTGTGGGCGGTTGTGTAATGTTGCCAGCCCACAGTGTCTGACTTTTATTGTGCTTTGTGAGGAGCCGGACGTCTTCTGCGGCGCTTTGGCGCACCTTGCTTGTCGTTGCCGGATTGTGGTTTCTGGCCATTTTTTGGGTTGTTTACCGGTTTATTTTGTGCCGTCTGCTCAGTGGCCGAAGCTTTTGGTTTCTTTGGCTTTTTGGGTTTTTTTGGCTTAACGGGGCGCGTATCCAGCTTGGACTCTGGCACCGGGTTTTGTGGCTCAAAGCCAGGCTCAACCACGCGCGGGATCACTTGCTGAATAAGTCGCTCAATGCCAAACAAGTCACCGGCAACGTCTTCGCTGACAAAAGAAACCGCTTCGCCAGTTGCACCGGCACGGCCTGTGCGGCCAATTCGGTGAACATAGTCTTCATAGACATTAGGTAAGTCAAAGTTAACAACGTGGGGGAGCTCCTGGATATCCAGGCCGCGCGCGACGATGTCAGTGGCGACCAGGACCCGTAACTCGCCACTCTTAAACCCGGCAAGTGCCTTCATACGTGCACTCTGACTTTTGTTGCCATGAATGGCCGCGGCATTGATCTTAGCTTTTTCCAGGTCGCGCACCAGTCTGTTAGCGCCGTGTTTGGTGCGGGTAAAGACCAGCACCTGTTGCCAGCCATGGCTTGTCAGCAGGTGTTTGAGCAAGGCTGTGCGACGACTTTTATCGACCGGGTACACCCATTGGGTGACGCTTTTGGCGGTGCTGTTCGCCGGAGCCACCGATATTTCGACCGGATCCTGGATAAGCCCTTTCGCCAGTGCGCGAATATCATCAGAGAAGGTGGCCGAAAACAGCAGGTTCTGACGGCGCTGAGGCAGCAGTTTGATCAGGCGTTTGATGTCGTGGATAAAGCCCATGTCCAGCATTCGGTCTGCTTCATCGAGTACAAAAATGTCCAGCTGGTCGAATTTTACCGCGTTTTGCTGGTACAAATCGAGCAGTCGGCCAGGTGTGGCAACCAGGACATCGGCACCTTTGCGCAGTTTCATCATTTGCGGGTTGATCTTCACGCCGCCGTACACAACCTGGCAGGATAACGTCAGGTGTTTACTGTACAGCTCAACACTTTGCCAGACCTGATCGGCCAGCTCGCGCGTGGGTGTCAGGATCAAAGCTCTGACTTGATTGGCCTGAACTTTGGGCTTGTTGCTCAACAGCTCCAGCATTGGCAGGGTAAAGCCTGCGGTTTTCCCTGTGCCCGTTTGGGCTGCTGCCATAATATCTCGCCCCTGCAGGATGGCGGGAATGGCTTGCTCCTGAATGGGGGTTGGCGTTGAGTAGCCCTGATCGACTACGGCTTGATTAATTTCGGGAGATAAGCCGAGACTGCTGAAGCTCATGATTGTGTACTCTGAAGAATGCGGGCCGGAAGAGTACAAGATTTGCCCCAATATAGCAATTTTTGTCAGTGCCTGAACAGGGTTGACTGACGGGGGGTTGCAGGTAAGCGCCGTTAACCTGACTGCTCACTGAGCAGCTCGGCGACTGGGATTTGATAAAAACGTGCCAAGTCGCCTGCGGTGCGATAGTACACTCGGTTGCCGCATTCGGCGCGTTTAAGCGTGGCAATTGACACGCACAAAGCTTGATCCTGACATGCACAGGCTAGTTTTTCCTGACTCAGGCCCAGGCTTTTTCTGAGTTCCTTGAGCCGGTGACAATTGAGTTTGACTCTGCCGTCCATTAACGTGCTCCTGACTGACGTTGAGACCAAAGGCTAGCAGTCATTGGCGTCTTTTGCCAAATGGTGACCGTTACTTTAAGTGTTCATTTTTTGCTACACACTGTCAGTATTTTTTCACCCTAATGTCTTAGATTTGGGGGCGGCGAAACTGATACCAAACTGATACTGAACTGATACCAACAAGCGGGTCATTCGCATCTACACTGAGTGCCAGTTGAATAAGCCCCGCATGGTGCGGGATTACTGGAAATAATAAGGAAACAATTATGTCTCAGACAATTCATAACCTGGGTGCCTATGGTTCAGTGGTACTGGCAAAAGATTTCAGCAAAGACTTTATCAATGCGTTTGAGCACATTAATCAGCGCGATGGTGTAAAAATCACGCCACTGGCTGGCCAGTCTCAGGTGGTTAATGGCATTAACTATGCGTTCTACTGCCTGGTTGAGCCGGTTGTTGCACCGGATGTGGCAAAAGTAAACAAGTTAGAGCTTATCGTGATCCATGCACTGGATGACAAGTACACTGAAACTGCAGAGCGCGTATTAAGCCGCCCTGTACTGGTTCCACCTATCGGTTCGTTCGATGGTGTTGCACTGCGTGATGAGTTCACAGAAGCAGAGCAAGCAGCGGCGGAGCAAATTGAGTCGCTGATCGGCGTAGATTATGACATCCTGGCTGCACAGCAGCAGGTTGTAGCAGGTCTTAACTTTGTATTCTACTCAGTGGTCACCCCTGCAACACGCAATGGCCAGGCATTCTTTGCAGAGATTGAAGCATTCCGCAACCTGGATGGCAGACTGGAAAACTTTAACCTGATCCCAGTTAAGCCATAACCTATCACTGTTTGGCAACGTTGATAACGGGCCGCTCAGCTTAGTCTGCGCGGCCTTTTTGTGCGTTGATGATCCGCTGAGTTCGGGCGGACTTTCTTCCTATCGAAGCGCCCATCCGCTCAGTTATTCAGTCCGGCTTGTACCGAGGTGACTTGCGCATTGCTTGCTATACTCAGTGGAAACACTGCAAGGAAACTGACAATGAAAGTGATTCTGCTATTAACCACACTAATATTCACCTGTGTGGCATCAGCCGACGAAAAGCAAGCGCCGCCACTTAACCCGGCATATAAGGGCGAGCATGGGATGGTATTAATGAATCGGGGCTCACGGATCTATGCTAGCAACTTTCCATCGTATGGGTTGCCCAACGATATTCATGTTGTATACCGGCTCGAGAATCCGGATGTGGCCTTTCTGAGCCTGATCAGAGATTCAAAACTAATTACCATCAAACCCGAGCCGTTTAACTTACAGCGACTGGAACGCGGCGAAGAAGTAACAATAATGGCAGATGTTTACGAAGGCCACTACGCACGTGATGGCCGGCTGGTGTATCCGCAGCGGCAACTGGTGCTCAGTGATAAGCTATTTGCCCGCAAGCTCAATAAACTGGAGCCCGCCTCTCAGTGGCACGAATATGATGTCATTGAAATCAATAAAACGGAGCGTATTTACGTTCACAAAATACAGCAAAGGCCCAGCTTTAATCATCTGATTTTTGTTGATTTAACCGGAGCCTGCCTGCAAAAGTTTCGGGCCTCAAAGCGGGTGCCCAGCGCAGGAGAACTGGCCTACAAGTTTATTAACTGCGGCACACTGAAACAGCTTTTTTATGATGCAGAGAGTTACATGTAGTCGTTAGTCACACAGGGTAACTTTCTTGTTATGAATTAAACCGGTATTCCCAAATAAAACAGCAGCTTATCTTTTGGGTTGTTCAGAGGCACACTAAAATCATGCGGCAACTCCTTGCCCGTGGCGGGGCCTGGCGACCTGTGCCGGAACAACGGATTTTTTACTGTTTAACCTTTGTGCCGACGGTGCACAGCGCAGGCTTTGAACTGACTGTGACCTGGTGAGGAGAATTTTTAACTGCATAGCTACTTAGTGGTCCAAAATTTGCTGCGCAACGGCCATAGACGTTTCAATTGCATGTGGTTAAGTGGAATATCCATGCAGTTATAACGGTTAAGATCAAACCTCAAAAGGAGCTGAATTGTGCAAATATCTCATTCTCACAGTGCTACGGAGCAATACTACAACCGCACTCCGGCTGGTAAGCCTGTGCAACCAAGCAAAGACGCCGATGAACTATCGGCAGGCAAGTCCCTGTCCACACGGTTAGAAGGTAAACAAAACCTGACGTACTTACTCAAGAGCGATCACATCAGAGTGGCCAGTGAAGAAGAGATGAATATGCTGAAACAGGACATGCATGCGCTATCTTTAGGTGCAAAAGACTTGGCGGATCATTATCAAAAGCATGGCCAACAGCAAGACGTGAGGGCAATGATCAAAATTGACGGTCAGGTCATGGCATATCTGAAGGAAGATGGTTCTTTTGCTGGGCACAAAGGCGTAGAGGACTTGTTTAGACAAGCCGGTGGAGATATTGAAAAGTTGCAGTCACTGATTGAACAGCATTACCCGCAAAGCGGTGAGGTTGAGTTTTTCGAACCGGGAGAAGGGCCGACCAATGCAGATGTGTTTGAGTGGTTTAATGGGCGTTCTTATCAGGCTTTTATCAGTGAGCAGGTAGCCAGCCGAAAAGAGGCTGAATACACTCAGCAGCTGGCGCAGGATGAGGCATACCGACGTAAACTGATGTTCGAGCAGAGCCCTCAAACGGCGGTGTTCCGTGTTGGCGGCGCTGTTGTGGGTAGCATGGATGATAAGGGCTTTGCAGATGTTGGCCAAGCCCTGGCATCACTTGCCGATGAGCGCGGGGTTGAGCGAACACAGCTGAAATCGCTGTTTACGGTAGACTTGGACAGAACGCCGGATGAATACAAAGCTCTGCTCAGCGATGTATTTGGTGATGATGTACAGCTCGATACTTTCAGCATTGAGCAGGCGCCAAGCCGTGCTGAGGTGCGCCGTTTAAGCCAGTGAACCCACTAAACAGATACATTGCCGCCAGTATGGCTTTATACCAATTTCACTCAATACCTGTTCAATTTGACGGAGCAAATATGACGCTAACTGTGTTAAAAATTTCTCATTTAGAACCTTTACCTAAGGTATAAGTTCGCAAATTTTTGCCTGGTTATCGAACATATTTTCTCGCCTCAAAATAGAGCACTTAATTAGGCAAACTGGTATTAATTGAGCGTGTGAGCGGAGTGAGTTCAGCGTTGAGTATCCACCGAGAATAGAAAGGGCCGCTTTTAGGCGGCCCTTTTTGCTTTATGTGGGTTTATCACTGGCGTTACTGGTACACCTTGTGTGCCAGTCACTGTTTAGCAGGTCAGTAATAAGAGGCCGATAAACACACGTCGCCAGTACAGGTTACGCCTTGGTCTAGTTCAAAATAATACAGTTGTTCAATTGTACTGACATCGATGTGCGACAAGGCGTTGTCGTACAGGTACAGGTAGTTCAATTGGCTGTTATTGGTTAAATCAAGAGACGTGATCCGGTTACTCGTCAGGTTCAGATCCACCAGTGCATTATTGTCCGAGGTGTCCAGCCCCGTTAGCTGGTTGTTGCTGGCCAGTAAGGTATACAATGCAGCACTGTGAGTGATGTCAAGCTGAGCTATGTTATTCTCTCTCACATCAACATAGGTGAGTTCAGTTTGACCAGAAACATCTAATGTACTGAGCTGGTTGTTGTACACAGACAGGCTCTTTAACGCCGAATTGGTTGCCAGATTAAGCCCGGTCAACTGGTTGTAGTTAGCACTCATTGACCCGATTGCCGGACTTGCAGTGGTATCAAGGTGCGTCAGCTGGTTGTTGTCTACTTCCAGAGTAATGAGAGACGGAGTCAATGAAAGATTAAGTTCTGTCAGCTGATTGTCTACTGCCCGCAGCTCGGTGAGTGCATTATGACTGCCCAGTGTCAAAGAGGACAATTGATTGTAGTTCACATTGACACTGGAAAGGGCTGGGTTGTTGCTCAGGTCCAGCTCTTTTAACTGGTTGTTGGAGGTGTCAAGCTCAGATAGCAAAGGTGCGTTTGTAACGGTGAGTGTGTTGAGCAGATTGCTGTTCAGGTATAGGTATTGCAGTTCGGGTTGGTCAGTAATGCGCATTGTAGCCAGTTGGTTATAGCTCGCACTCAGAGAGTACAATTTGCTATTGCTGCTAATGTCTAACTGTGTCAGTTGGTTATCAGATAGATAGGCCCGCTTTAATAGCGCATTGCCAGATAAATCGATATTGCTCAGCGGATTAAAGCTGACATCCAGGTCTCGCAGATTTGTATTGTATGAAAGGTCAAGACTGGTAAGTTGCGACCACCAGACGGTGAGGGTTTCTAGTTCGGGTACGTAAGACAGGTTCAGGCTGTTAAGTGGTACGCTGTCAAGCCTTAGCTCAACGAGTTTAGGGTGCGCAGATAAATCTAGCGTACTTATCGGAACTGATCGCAACTCCAGGCGCTCAAGTAGCGGCAACTTAGATAGTGCCAGATTGTCCAGTTGAGGACTGCTTACCCTGAGTCCTTTTAAGCCGGGGGCGGCAGACACATCCAGTTGAGTCAGTGACCAGGCAATAACGCTCAGCTGTTCAAGCTGAGTGTTATTGGATAAGTCGAGCGCGTTAAGTTGTCCGCTTGTAACCGACAACTTTTCAAGTAGCGGATTATGACTAATATCCAGGTTTTGTATGTCCCACGCCGTGACTTGCAGCTCTGTCAGCGAAGTCTGTTTAGAGACATCCAGTGTATCGAGTTGCGAGTCATATATTTTCAGTGTTTGCAGTGCCGCGTTGTTGCTTACATCCAGTGCTGTGAGGATATCGCTTTCGATTTCAAAGTGAGTCAGTGCGATGTTTTTTGACACGTCTAATTTCGCTAAACTATCTGCAAACACCGCGAGTTCTTTCAGGCCTGTGTTTTGGTCGAGTGTGATGTTTGTCAGCTGGGAGCCTGAAACAGATAGCTTAGTGAGCGCTTTGAAATTTGAAAAGTCCAGCTGGGTAAAATTATTACCAGAGACAGAGAGTTCAGTCAGCGCATCATTTACTGGAAAGTTTAGCTGTTTTAGCGGGTTGCTCGACAGATGAAGTGCAGCCAGCATGGGATTATGCGAGATATCCAGTTCACTCAGCATGTTGTTTCGTACATTGAGCTCTGTGAGATTAGGCAACTTAGATAAGTCCAGGGCGGAAAGTTCATTATATCCAAGCTGCAAATTAGTCAGTGCTGGGTTATTAGACAGGTCAATGGTGGTTAACGCATTGCTCCACAGGTCCAGTGATTGTAAACGCGGATTGTTGTCCAAATTAATGTGGGTTAGCGCGTTACGGGACAGGTTGATGCTTTCCAGTGCGCTATTTTTGCTAAGATCAATTTCTGTAAGTTGATTACCGGCTACCCCCAAGTGGACAAGTTGTGTGGCATGACTTAGATCCAGCTGAGTCAGCTGGTTGCCATACATATCCAGGCTGTTCAATTGTGGCGTGTTTGCTAAGTTCAGGCTTGATAGCTCAATGTCGTAAAGGTGCATATTAACTAGCGCAGAATTGTGTGATAGATCCAGTTCTGAGATTGCAAGGCGATTAAGCCACAGGTTATTGAGCTTGGTATTGTTAGAAAGATCCAGAGTGGTTAATGATGCACTTTCAAGGCTCAAACCTGCAAGGTTTATGTTGGTGCTGAGATCGAGACTCGACAGAGCCTGACTGTTTACTGACAGTGAGGTGAGCTCTGGGTTGTTAGACAAATCCAGCGCTTCTAATTGAGCAGAGGAGACCGACAGGTCAATGAGTTGCTTATTTTGTGAGATATCTAATGACTGAAGTTGGCTGTCAGTCACGAACAAGGACTCAAGTTTTGTGTTGTTTGATACATCAAGCGCTGTAAGCAGCGGGCTTGAGATCCACAAAACCTCTAATTCTGAATTTCCTGAGACATCCAGACTGGTTAAACGCTCGCCATACAAGTCTAAAGATTGCAGCTTTCTAAAGTGCTTGATAGTCTCGGCGCTACTGATAGGTTTGTCACAGTACAAATGAGTCACTTCGTCAGCGTACTGATAGCCACCATTGAGGGCTAAACATTGCGCGAGTGCCGGGTCCATATCCAGCTCGCTGAGTTTAAGGCGGGGTTTAAACTGGATCTCAACAGTACACGCTGCCTGCATATTTTCAATGGTATACAGGTCGCCATCCAGTGTGCCGCCGCACCCGGTGGCTGAGTCTGAGTAATAGCCCTCGTCAGGCTCGAGTATTAAAGTGACATAACCACCTTTACGCACAGATTGTGTAGCGGGAGTGACGCTGCCAGAGCCGCTAATATTGGTAGTCAGAGTAAAGGTTTCAGCTGGTGTTGTGAGCGTTGATTGGTTTGTATTATCCGCGTTGTTACTGCCTCCGCCACAACCACTCAAAGTAAGGGAGAGCAGGGCTGCCGCAGGGAAAATTCGTCTGTATGTCACTGGGTACTCCAAAGGTTTGACTAGTAGATCGCCATATCGCAGCGACTCGCATGGGGCTGAGTTGGTTATGACTTGGCGATGAATTGGCCTATTGTAATCGTGTATTCGAAGAAAAAATACAGTTTATGTAATGAATTGTAAGTTTATTGGTGGCTTATCTGTTATAAATCAGAGTATTAACTTTTTTATTTTGGGTGTTTCGTTGTCAATTATCCATGTTCTTGCAGTAAATCTCGTAACTGAGCTATCGCGTGTTGGCTGAACACTTTAATTCCGCTGCGCGCCAGTAACGCTGCGGTTACTCCTTAGCCATTGAGTTTGACACCACTGAATGTGCCGTCGTAAATGTGTGTACTGCCGCATGAAGGGCTTCCCTCAGCAAGTACTGCATATTTTATTTGCTGTTGCTGGCACAGCAGTAATGCGTTTTCAGCCCCCTTAATAAATGGTGCTGTGACATCAGTTCCATTACCTTCAACGACTCTGGCTGAGCCGTAGAGCACGTCCTGGCCTTGCCCTGCGATGATCTCGGCCGGGGCTCTGGGCGTGGGTAACCCTGCCGATACTTCGGGGCAAAGCACAACCAGCTTCATATTAGATTGCAGCCAGTGTAAATCGGATTCGGGGATCGACAAACAACTGGCATTGTAGCGAACTTTGTTGCCAAGCAGGCAGGCGCTAATGAGTACTTTTTCCATTAGAGATCCCTTTTAAAATAGTCAGAACAATATATGAACTCGGCTGGTTTAATGTATTGTATTGCAAATAAAAATGCTCGACAGGTGCGCGTTTTTAAACGGCTTAGGGGTGTACGCTGGCACCACCAAACTCTTTAGCAAGATAGTTGATTATCTCTATGGGGTCAGTGATTGTATGGTTTTTATCCAAAATCAATATAGGCAGCCACTGCCTTTCTTCACCCAAAATCGCAACAACTTCACTGCGCGGTTTTGGAAAGTCGATACGGTGAATATCGATAGCACTTTGCCAGTGCGGATTGGCCGATAGCGCACCTTCTATTAACGCACAATGTGAACAAATCCACATTTTCCCGGGCCCATCCTCGAACGGCATTTTCAGCACAAATAATTTTGCTTTCATTGACTTAAAGCACATTTATACAATTAATTATGGGGGGGAGCTACAGCCAGGCGGCATGGTGCAAGTGGTTATCTGCCAATCTGGTCAGTCACCGCCACCACCACCATCAGAACCGCCACCACCATCAGAACCGCCGTTGTCCAGCTCAATACTCAACTCGGATTTACCTTTAGATGTGTTAAAAGCACTCAGAATAAAAATAACACCGCCAGCTATTATTAACCAGCCTATTTGTTCAGGTGGCTCAGAAGTCAGTTTTTCATATCCAATATAAGTCACTGCAAAGCCAGCAATGAGAGGTACCAGTTTCATTTGAACTCCCTGTGAATTTAGGCGCGAATTAGCAGGTGTCTATTTTGATGTGCTCGTTAGATTTTGCAACCTCGGATAGTCATTTCATACATGCGCAATCATAAAACTCGACTGTAAAGTACATATTAGGTCAAAGCTGAGGTCCACTCAGTAGAATTTTGTAGCAACAAGGTACTCGTCTATATTTTGCTAAACGCTCAGTGCAGGTATTTGGGCAAAGCATAGGGGTTTTTGCCCAGCGGGACTTCTAGTCTGTTGCTATTTTTTTTGGGAGCGGATCCTATCATTTCGTCGTAAGCGCTTTCATGCCTGAGGACTATTTCATTGATATCAAATTGCTCAAAGAGCTCTCTCATCTCGGTTAAGTTTCTGGTCAGCAGGGTTGTTTTTTCATCCTTCCAGACGGTATGTTCTGCACCATTGATTAGGACAATTGCTTGGTACAGCGCTTGATCAAGGGAGTTGATGATGAGCTTATCAATTTTTTTTGCTGCCAGGTTTTTATAGTATAGCTTCATGTCTTTATTACCATGTATGTCTTGGTTGGTAACAGAGTAATGGTTTGTGCCAGTTACTCACGCTGGTTTAGTTTGAAATGTATGGTGAGCGAGCAATCCGCGCTCTTTGGTCGCTTGCTTATGCTCAAACTTAGTACGAACGTTAAACAGGCTAAGATCAAGCGACCTGGGGCTTTTATTGGCTGTAGGTACCGGGCACACTTTTACTGCAACTGGTTCGTTATTATTTTCAGAAGTGTTGTTGGTGCTAATATCGAAATTTACTCTCCAGGCGACACCTGTAAACAATTGTCTGCGTTTGAGTACCAAAAGCGAGCTGTACTCTATTCGTGGCAGGTTTACTTTGCTTGTGTCACTCAAGCTGAAAATTTAGGCTCTGCTTTGGCTTTCAATTGTGCAACTATGCCTTGCTCCCAAGCATATTGGCTTTTTGAGCGCCATTCAAACCCACCCGTTTTACTCTCATTAGCGCTTGCAATTTGGTTCATCATCGATTTAAAGTCGATAATATCTGCAAAGTTCTGATTGTTTACATCATACTTGCCCCAATACTGGCTTTTACCCGAGTCACCTCGTTGAATGTGAAGTCCTTCGATAAAGTGCGCTTTAAAATCTTGTGCCGCCTTCACCAGGCTATTGTTACTGTTGAGGTGAGTTTCTATCACATCACGCTGCGCATCCGATAGCTGGCCTGTAGCAACCAGAACACCTTGGTCATTCACCGAAAATCCCCAGTCTTTATGACTTAATTCAGGAGATTCACTCAGAATGTTTTGTTCTACGCCTGAGTAAGCCTGAAACATACGCTGAGCCGCTTTGGGTGTGTCACTATAAAGCTTGTCCATAGAGGTAAAAATCGCTTCAATTACACCTCGGTGCGATTCAAAAGCAGGAGGAAGGTTTAAGCGCCCATCCGCTGTGTAATTTGCTTTTTCATAATCAGAAAAGTCGGCGTTTGAGCGAGTGAATATGTCATCGGCAAGGACCGTATTCAGTGTGTCATCCTGGTTTTTAGTCTCGCCTTGACGAAGTGCTTTATTACGCTGGAGCGCAGGAGCAGTTTGATTACTGGCATATTGACTTGCGCCATAATTATTACTCACCTTCATGTCATATTCCTTATTTCACGATAGTATGTTCTTAGGTTGTTCATCGACTTAAAGTTCGGAAACTTAAGTAAAAAATCCATTCCAACTTAAGTAATGTATTAATATTTCTCTTTAAGCGCCAGAAGATTAGCCACGTTCGGTTACTCCTTGCTCCAAACACTCGGCGTGCAGCTTGCCCTGCGGGCTAATCACGCGACGCACGGCAATAAACAAGCATACGGTAATAGACACACTCATCATGACCCAGACGGCTATCATGATCATCACCTGGTATTTGATGGCGACCATGGGGCTGGCGCCGCCGAGGATCTGGCCGGTCATCATGCCGGGTAACGACACCAGGCCGGTGGTGGCCATGGTGGCCAGAATGGGTGCAAGCGCCTTTTGCAGCGCGTTTTGTACAAAGGGCAAAGTGGCTTCGCGCACCTGTGCACCCAGCGACAATGCGGCCTCATACTCTGGCCAACGGGTTTTAAAGGCATCGAAGAAGTGTTGCAGGCAAACGATGTTGGCATTGAGGCTGTTGCCCAGCAACATGCCCGCCAGTGGGATCAGATACTGAGCATGGTAATAGGGCGTTGGCTGGATAATTACCAAAGTGACAAAGCTTAACAGAGGTAAGAGTCCGGCACACAATCCGGTAAACACGGCCACAAAGAGCGGACGCCTGGGCAGGCGGGCTTTACTGAGAATCGCGCTGCTGCCGATGAGCAGCATTACCAGCAACCAGGCGAGGTTTACCCAGAGATTATTGAGGGTAAACAGATATTCCAGATACAGGCCGACCAGCAATAACTGTACGATCATGCGGATCAGTCCAATCACGGCTTCTTTGCCAATATTGAGCTGATACAGCGCGTTGATAGCAAAGGGCAGCAGCAGGGTCAGGCTGAACAAGCCCAGCTGCCACCACTGGATGTCGATTACCTGTTGCATCTGGGTGTCTGGCTATTATAAGTGTTTTAATTACAGTCGATTATTACACAGACAGCCAGTTAAAATCACCCCGTGACTTTGCTTGCTAAAACCACGATACGCGCAGTTATTGCAAATCATTCTGCCAGTAGTTTGCTTACCCGGGCGTGCTCGGCTTTCGCTTCGGTCATGACTCGGTCGATCAAGACCTCGACGGGTTCGATGTCGCGGATCATCCCCTGCGACTGGCCAATAAACTGGACGCCCTGTTCCAGGTCGCCTCTGATGGTGGCGGCTTCCAGCTTTTCGGTAGCGGCACCAAAGAGGGTCAGCATACGGATTTTGTCGAACTGAGCCAGTAAGCCCAGTAGTAATTTCCACAGTGGCATATCGACCATTTTTGAGGCTTTAAAGGACTTAAAAACGGCCACGATGGGATTCATCGGGCGGCGGGTGGCTTTTTCTGCCATCGGAGTTTTCATTACCCGGGCGTAGAGGCCATCGAAGTTCTTAGAGTAAATGGTGTCGGCGACCTTTTTATCGACCACCGCCTGTTTAACATTCTGGTGGACCGGGCTTTGCGTGCTGGTTGCCAGACGGGAGCCCATGGCAACGGCATCGGCCCCCAGTGCCAGAGCAGCCAGCAAGCCTTTACCATCGGAAAATCCACCTGCTGCAATCACCGGAATGTCGACCAGCTCAACAATGTTGGGCACCAGGCACAGGGATGTGACCTCACCCCCATGTGCGGCGGCTTCGTGGCCAGTGACCAGCAGGGCATCTGCGCCACTTTTTTGCGCGGCCAGTGCATGCTTTTCGGTCACGACTGTGGCGATGGTTTTGCCACCGTAACGTTTTACGCCTTCCACTATCCAGTCGCCTTTACCCAGCGAAAAGTTAATCACTGGCACTTGTTCAGCCAGCGCGACCTTGGCGTTTTCTTTTGCGCCGGGCATCAGCAAAGTGATCCCAACGCCAAAGGGCTTGTCGGTGAGGGTGCGAATTCTGGCAATGGCCTGACGGGTTTGCTCCTGCGTTAACGGTCCGGTGGCTAAGATCCCAAGACCGCCGGCATTGGAGACTGCTGCAACCAGCTCAGGAACTGAAATCCAGCTCATGCCAGGTAAGACGATGGGTTTTTCTATGCCCAGTAAGTCGGTAATAGGTGTTTTCATGTTGATGATTTTAACTGGTCTGATGTGTTGTAAGCATACCGGGAAAATCACCTGGAAGAAAAGCGAATATTTTATAAAGGGGTTAGCTGGATGGGTCGGGCTTACAGGTGGGTGCCGAAACTGACTCGGTTTGTTCTGCTGCCGCCTTTTTCTTACGCTTCTTTTTAAGTCGTTTGAGTTCGGCCTTTTTTACGTGTTTGGCAATCCATTTGGCCATTTTGCCCATCAGTATAGGCGGAAAGTCATGTCCCAGGCCCTCTACCACTTTTAGCCGTGCCTTGCGGATCTCGGCGGCGGTTTGCTCACCCGCAGTAAGCGGAAAAATCGGGTCATGGGTGCCGTGGATCACTAAGGTAGGCGCCTTGATCCGGGTTAACAGGTGGCGTCGGTCGCCGCTCGCGGTGATGGCGGCCAGCTGGCGTTTAAACCCTGCTGGATTGTGGGCCCGGCTGATATGCATGGTGGCCTGCTCTCGCAGGGTGTGCTCGTCTCGTGGATAGGCGGGGCTGCCAATTAGCTGATTAAGCCTGACATTATATGAAATTGCGGCCTGTCGACAGTTGTCGCGGGGCGTGAGTCGTGCCAGTTTGATCAGAACCCCCAGGCTTTTTCCTGAAATTAACTGATTGTTTGAATTAGACATGATTAAAGTCAGACTGAGCACTTTTTTGCGCTCCTTGGCGGCTAAAATCTGCGCTATCATGCCGCCCATAGAGGCGCCAACCAAGTGGGCTTTTTTAATTTTAAGTGCCTTCATCAGTGCCAGTACATCGTCTGCCATATCTTCGAGCGAGTAGGGCGCTTGCTTACCAAAGGGGACCTTGCGGCGTAACCAGGTTTTAAACAGATTGGGGGTGCCGTAGTCGTCCAGATGGCTCGACAAGCCGCTGTCGCGGTTATCGAAGCGGATCACTCTGAAGCCTTTGTCTACCAGACCAAAATACAGCTCATCGGGCCACACCGTCATTTGTGCGCCCAGCCCCATGATCAAAATAATGGCGGGTGCATGTCGGTTACCACAATCCTGATAGCTCAGGGTAATGCCGTTTGAGGTTTTAATGCTGCGCATAGGGTTTTATAGGGCGACGCTACGGTTAAGAAAAAAGTATAGCGCATAAAGAGTTACAATCTTGAGCTGAAGGCGGAATGAACAAAAAAATTTTTACGAAAAAAGTAAAAAATTGACTTGCGTGCGAAGGGGAATACATCAATAATCAGCGCGCCACAATTGGTGGTTATTTAAACTAAATTCAGGAGTAAAAAGAGTATGGCAAGCAAACGCCGCCAGTCCCACGAACATTTACGGGGCGACATTAAAGACAACGCTTTAAAAGCTTTGGTAACCAGCCCGCTGTTTAGAAGCAAAGTAGAGAAAAGTAAAAAAGGCAAAGGCAGCTACCGTCGTAAGGACAAACACCAGGGCCGAGAGCCTTACCTTATGGCAGCTTAGGCGAGCAATAAGATAAGGCTTTCGACAAACAGCGGTTATGTTACTAAGCTTGTGGCTGATTAAATAAAAAGGAGCAACCAGATGGGACTGTTAAGTGGGTTACTAGGCAATGCCAGCGAAGTAGACAGCGATGAGCTGGATAAACTACTCAACGATACCCTGATCGAGGGAGAGAGCGTGGCACAGGCCTATAAAGTGATCCGGGATATGTTTGTGTTTACGAACAAACGTCTGATCCTGATAGACAAGCAGGGAGTCACCGGCTCGAAAGTCGAAATGCTGAGCATTCCGTACGGTAAAATCACCAAGTTTAGCAAGGAGTCGGCGGGTCATTTTGACCTGGACGCGGAGCTGAAAATCTGGATTGGTTCAGAGCCCGAGCCGCTGACCAAAGAGTTTAAAGCGGGCGATAACATCAATCAGGTCTATAAAATCATTTCTCAGTATTGCCTGTAAACGCAATAC
The DNA here is from genome assembly GCF_004212645.1 of Pseudoalteromonas rubra. Classification (GTDB taxonomy): domain Bacteria; phylum Pseudomonadota; class Gammaproteobacteria; order Enterobacterales; family Alteromonadaceae; genus Pseudoalteromonas; species Pseudoalteromonas rubra_G. The sequence continues at coordinate 53,093 of NZ_PPUZ01000040.1, forward strand.
CATAGGTTTTTGCAAAGAGGTTGCCACGGGTTTTATCCAGGATAAGCGCCCGGGAGTCCGGCACTCTTTGCAGCCACCCTCGCTCAAGTGCATCATTTAAAATCCAGTGTCCCAGGCTACCTGCCAGGTGGTTGCGCCGCTCACTCCAGTCCAGGCAAGATTTACAGATCGGGCGCTTTTTTTTCCTAAGTGTTTGAACGCAGACACCCAGTTGCTCAAAAAAGGCGGTCCCCTTTGGAGTCAGCAGGGTTTCAGCTTGTTGGTCTTCGATGTAGTTAGCTTCAGTCAGCGCGTCATAAAGCTGTATACCCAGCTCACCCGCAATATGGTCATAACAGACGCGTGCTTGTCGTAAGTAGGGGTCCGCTGGCCCCGTGTGTGTTTTCAGTGTTATTTCACTACTAAGCGTCAATAGTTGCTCGATTAACCCTGCAACTTTTTGACTCTTCAGTTGGAAGTATTTATGCCTGCCTTGTTTTCTGACCGACAGTAGTGAGCCTTCAACCAATTTCGCCAAATGGCTGCTGGCAGTCTGGGCAGTTATGTCCGCTTCCAGTGACAGCTCCGTTGCTGTCAGCGCTTTACCCGACATGAGAGCGATGAGCATACGGGCTCTGGCGGGCTCGCCAATTAAGCTGGCGATCAGGGTGATGTCGGGTTCGTGCATAGGAATAGTTCGATACAGGCCGAAGCATAGCTATTGGGTGGTCTGTATAGTGCCTAAAAACACTAACGGAGACAATGCACTATGATCACATGTTTTATCGAATATCAGTTAGACGCAAGCAAACTGGCGCTGTTTGAGCAATATGCCCGAAACTGGGGGGAGATCATCCCAAGGTGTGGAGGCGAGCTGGTTGGCTACTTTTTACCACACGAAGGCACCAATTTTGTGGCTTATGGCTTGATCAATTTTGCCAGCCTGGCCGAATACGAGGCGTATCGGGTTCGGCTCAAGGCAGATCAGCAAGGCCGGGATAATTTTAACTTTGCGCTTAAAGAGCGGTTTATTTTGCAGGAAAAACGCAGCTTTCTCTCCTGTGTTCCGCAGACGTTTTTGCAAGGAGTGAGAGCAAAGTGATAGCCGTTATTTTTGAAGTGACCCCGCACAGAGACAAGCGACAGATTTATCTGGATGTCGCGGTGGACCTTAAATCCAGGCTACAAGAAATAGACGGGTTTATATCCATAGAAAGGTATCAAAGCCTGAACGACCCTGATCGATTACTTTCACTCTCGTTTTGGCGGGATGAGACGGCGGTGCAGCAATGGCGAACGCAGGAAGAGCATCGAGCAGCCCAGCAACAGGGGCGGGAGCACATCTTTGAGCATTATCGCATTCGCGTGGCTGCGGTGGCGCGCGATTATGGCAGCCATGATCGGGCGCAAGTGCCTTAGCTAACCGTCTGAGGCAACTCAATCACCATTTTCAGCCCGCCCAGCTCACTGTGTTGGGCATAAATGGTGCCCTGATGCGCTTCGATCAGGCTTTTGCAAATAGCCAGGCCCAAGCCTGAGCCGCCGGTGCGTCGGCTGCGAGATTTTTCGACCCGAAATAGCCGTTCGAATATCTCGCTCAGGTGCTCATCTGCAACGCCCGGTGCGGTATCTTCCAGGGTAATGTGGATGTGCTGGCGTTGCTGCCAGACCGTTAGCCGTTGTTTACCCGGTTTATCCGTATATAGCGTACTGTTGGCAATCAAATTAGTGAGCACCTGCTTGATGCGATCGACATCCCAGCTGATGGTGACTTCGCCGCTGAGCTGAATATGCGCTTCCCAGTCAAAGCCTTTGCCGTGCGTAAACTGAGCAAATTCCTGCTCCCACAGTGCCATCACTTCGGTCAGGTTACATTGCACCAGATTCAGGTGCAAACTTTGTGAATCGGCCATCGCCAGTTGGTGAATATCCGAGATAAGGCGGTTGATATCCGACAGCTTACGATTGATGGTGTTGTATGAGGCGTCTACATCCTGAGCGATGTTGAATTGTAATGCCTCAACCTGTAACTGTAACGCGGTCAGTGGTGTGCGGATCTCATGGGACACATCCGCCAGCATTGCATTCTTTTTATCCACCACTTCTTGTAATAGGGTTGCCCGCTCCGCGGCCAGTTTGCGCTTTTTAACCTGCCGATAGGCAAGTGCCGAAATCAGAATAAACAAGGCAGCAGACGCCAACCACCAGGCGCGCAGCTGCCACTCTCTCTGGCTGAGCTCAGCCTGATGAAGCGCTCTGTCCAGGTTCAGGCTTTCAATTTCCTGTTGCTTACGCATAAATTCAACTTTGCTTTGCAGGGCTGCCAGAGTGAGATTATGCTGGTTCTGCCCCAGGGCATCGCTCAATGTGTGGTAAGCCTGAGTTTCGGCCAGTGCCTGCTGATGTAACTCGAGCGCCTCAAAAGAGGTTGCGCGCAACTCATGGAGTTCAAGTTGATGCTTTTTGTCCTGCATTGAAGTGGCGGCAGCCAGTGCCGTGTCGCTCAGTGCGATGGCATCTTCATGGCGTTGTTGTGCCTGCGCCAACTTGATAGTGCTGATCTGCAACAGGACCATGATTGACTCAAACTGGTGTTGGCTGGCCAGTGCCAGCCCCTGCGCCAGATGTGTTTGTGCTTCACTGAGGTTATTTTGCTTCAGTGCAATTAGACCTTGCAGGTTGAGCACTCTGGCCTGGCCGGTTTTTGAGTCAACTTCCAGATAGAGTCCGTACGCTTTTCGTGCATAGTGTAGCGCAGTCTCATATTCCTGACGTTCCAGTTCGATATAGCCAATCTTCATGGCACTGTTGCCAATGTATAGTTTGTTCCCAAACCTGATGTCTATTTCGTGGGCTTGCTGAAAATGCGGCAGAGCTTGCTCAAAGTTGCCCATTTTTCGATACACTTCGCCCGTTTCGTATAGGGCATCGGCAATGCTCGGCTGGTTGTCCAGTTTGGTTGCCAGCTCAAAGACCTGAGTCAAAGTCGCCAGAGCGGTGGTGTAATCACCTAAAATAGCCTGGATAATCCCCAAGTTTTGTAAAGCACTGAGGTAGAGTAAGTCTTCACCGAGATCTCGTAACACATTGGTTGAGCGCTGAGCGATTTGCAGTGCCTCGATATATTTATCCTGACGCCTAAGCACGGAAGATATTCGTTCATAGGACCTGGCCATCAGTTCGTTGTGACCAATTGACTGAGCTTCTTCCAATGCGTCCCGGTAAAGCTGCTCGGCAGTAGAAAAATGGCTTTGTTGATCGGCTAAAAATCCACGCATCAGTATGGCCTGAATATGATGATAGGCACCATCATCGACCTGCGCACGTTCTGCATACTGGGTTACGGTGGCCTCTGCCGCCTCATAATCCCCCTGCCGTATATACAAAAAAAACAAAGCTTCAAGGGCCTGAAGGTGGATATCGGGCGCTTCGGGCACGGGCATGTCGAGCAATGACAAATAGGCGTCTATGGCAGCTTGTTTACTGAGTGTTTGAGCATGGGCGAGTTGCTGGCGTGCGACCAGCTCCGCGTCTGAGGGCGGGGTTGCTGAGCTGTTTTGGGCCTGCGCAGGCGGCATGCCGAACAGTGTCAACAGCAGCATTAACGTGCCTGCACGCAGCCATGCCAGCGGACAAAAAGAGCCAAATTTACGACGAGTATGACAACTATCCAGCATGGTATCCTCAGAGCAACACGCGAAGGTGCAAGCCAATTATGCTGTCATACTAACCCGATTTATCCTGTGCTCTCAATAGCTAAAGCTTTTCCAGTCGCGCAACCAGCTCCCTGGCTGGTACGTAGCCTGGTAAGGCTTCTCCATTTGGCAGCAAAATGGTTGGTGTGGACTGAAAACCAAATTGCCTGGCCAGTGCGACCTGGGTATCCAGTGAGTGTTGACACTGGGCATTTTGCAGTGGTGCAGGCGAGCTGCGCATGGCGGCATCCATGGCCTGATTCGGCCGCTCGGCGCACAGTGTTGCCGCCGTTTTTTCATAAGCCGGGCTGCCGGCACGGCCTCTGGGGAGCATCACATAATGAACGGTGACGCCGAGCTGATTGAGCGCGGGCAATTCTTTGTGAAACTTACGACAATAAGGGCAGTCGATATCGGTAAACACGGTAATGCTATACTGCTCGTTGTTTGCCGGGTAAGTAAGCAGTTGCTCATAAGGGATGTTGGCCATGCTCTGCTGGTTGGCAATTTGCTGTATTTTGGCAATATGATCTACCCGGCTGCGCACATCGATGACACGGCCGCTGAACAGGTAATTGCCATCTTTTGACAGCAGCAAGTGTTCATTACCCAGATTGAGGCGATAAAAGTCATCCGAGTAAGGGTGCAGTTCAAAGTCAATGTCTGTGCCCGTCAGCGCCCGCAATTTAGTTTTTGCTTGTTCCATCGGGCTGGCGGGTGTTGCAGAGGCTCGGTGCTCGGGGTCAGCTGCCAAGGGAGAGGCGCTTAGCAGGGCGGTGCCAAGCAGCAAAGTAGAGAATGTACAGGACAAAGTCATGGTGATTATTCCGGTTGTGATTAAGTTACACCGGTTATAACGCGTGCTGCTGAATAGGGCTTATAAATTCGTCTGAAGCTATCTATAATCTTCTATCAAAGCAATAAAATCAGTGAGTTAAGCGAGTTTCTCTCGAGCGACCTGAACATCGTGACTCGCAGGACACAGGCGCATCGAAGTCGGCCCCGGCTGGGTCAGCTGCTTGCACAGCGTGGCCTGCTTTGAGTGTGTATCGGGCGTTGTGATCAGCTGCACGCTGGTATTTTGCAATGTGGGGGAGTGCAAAGGTGCCGGCTGCGCTAAGATTAAATCGGCTATGCGCTGTTGCATGACCACTGCGCTGCAAATCGCCTGCTCATCGATTGCTTGTTGCCCCTGAATGGCAAAGTCCAGCGCTTCGGTAAAGCGGGCCTGGCTGGCATAAAGGCGGCTCAGCACGTCAGCTGCCTGGGAAAAGTAATAACTGTTAACGGGGCTTTGCTGCACAACCTGGCTGGCATAATGCTGCGCTTGTGCTGTTTCATCTAATTGCAGCAAGGTTTCGGCCATCAACAGTTGTGCTTCAACGGAGTCCGGGTTTTCTTGCAGGCTAAATGTCAGCCATTGTTGTGCGTGAGCATAATCCTGCTGCTCAAAGGCCACAATGGCCTTGTGATAGGCCGACAATGCCGGCAGCATAGCCGATGTGGCAGCAGGCGGGTTCAGGTTACCCAGAAAAGCGGTGGTAACCGCGCCCAGTATAAGCGTGACCGAAGCCGCTATGGCAATGAGAGGGCGTGAAGAGGACGATGAAATCATGGTCGTTTTGACTTGCCAGCAGTAACCCTGATTTGGGAAGGTGCGGATCATATCCTGATCGGGGGCGAGCTTTCTGAGCTCGCTGATCAGCTGAAACAAACGATGGTCCTGAACCTGTGTATGGCCCCAGACGGCGTTGATGATCTCCTGTTTGGTCACCACAGTGTTGGCATTTTGTAGCAGGTAACACAGCACTTTGGCGGCTTTCGGGCGCAGCTCCAGTGGCTGTTTGCCTTGTTTTAGCGTGTGTGTCTGGCAATCAAAACGATAAGATAAAAAGCGGTACTCGGCCATGTCATTCCTTCGCATAAATCCACGATACTGGACCTAACTCTATCACACAGCGTAAAAAATACGAGCGCAGAGGCAGGATTTGTTTTGCGCGGTAATTGCGGTATAACTGAGCCACCTTAACTGCCAGACCGAGCGCCTTATATGCTGCGTTTAACCATCCAACTGTTTCCGCTCTGGGCTATTTTGCTCAGTGCCTTTGCCCTTTTTACTCCCGAGCCGTTTGTGGCGCTCAAAGCCAGCATTATTCCTTTGCTCGCCTTTATTATGCTGACCATGGGATTAACCCTGACTCCGGCGGACTTTCGTCATGTACTAACACAACCCAAAGCGGTGCTGGTTGGTCTGGTGTTACAGTTTAGCGTGATGCCGCTGGTGGCTTTGCTGGTAGCCACCTTGTTGCAGTTTGATGCCGATTTGACCTTAGGTATGGTGCTGGTGGGCTGTGTGGCTGGCGGCACAGCCAGCAATGTAATGTGTTTTCTGGCCAAAGGTGATGTCGCCTTGTCTATTTCTATGACGGCCATCAGCACTCTTGCAGGCGTAGTACTGACTCCTTTGCTGGTTGAGCTGCTGGCCGGGCAGGTGGTGGATATTCCGCTTATGGGCATGATGCTGAACCTGGTTAAAATTGTTCTGATCCCGGTGGTATTGGGTGTGCTGCTGAACCATTTTTTTCGTGCCCCGATACAGCGCCTGGCGCCACTTTTGCCTTTGTTTTCAGTGCCGGCCATTGTGCTGATCATTGCCATTGTGGTGGCACTGAATGCAGCGACCTTACCGACCATAGGCCTAATTGTGGCGCTGGCTGTGGTGCTGCATAATACGACGGGGTTAGCGCTTGGCTACCTGGTGGCGAAGCAATTGGGGTTACCAGAGAAAAGCTGCCGCACAATTGCGTTGGAAGTGGGGCTGCAAAACTCCGGGCTGGCGGTTGCCCTGGCAATGAAGTTCTTTGCCCCGGCCAGTGCGCTGGCCGGTACCTTGTTCTCTGTGTGGCACAATGTCAGCGGCTCTGTGCTGGCAAGCTGGTGGCGTAAACGCAGCAGCGAAGAGCCATCTCAGCCTGCCGCGTCGTCAAATGAGGTGCCAGACGCTTAGAGTGAAATCATGATCAGGCCCAGCGCACAGAGTATAGTCAGGCCAATGAACAGGTTGGCGATGTTGCTGGTGTCGCCCACCGGCTCTATGCGTACTTCTGGCTCTGGCATTTCTTTGTGGGTCATATTGTAAAAGTCAGGATGGCCCACCTGCTGCTCCAGCGCTTGATCTTCTGCCCAGTCAAAATGCTGGTTCAGAAACACCAGGATCTCAATGTCCAGCGGGGTAACTTCCGCGCGCGCTGATTTTTGAAAATCCAGCACGGCATGAAATACCCGATGAGAAGCCGTGCGGCGATTTTGCATATCTACACAGGCCGGGTGTTCAATCAGCAGTTGCCAGGCACCTTGCTGGTTGCGCCGGTAGGCGTTATCCAGCAGCTCTGTCAGTTCTTTTTCGAATGCCTGCATTTCTTGAGCACCTTCATCGGGTGCTGAAACGTGTGTCTGTACAGGCTCACTATGAGGTTGCACAGTTATATCAGGTAAAACTTCCGGTGGGTTGTTTTGTGGGGTTACCTGTTCGATGGCCTGAACCGGTGGCACCTCCTCTGCACCCAGCTTTACGCGCTGCTGTGGTTGTTCTTCGAGTTGGGCCAGAGCTTCGTCATAGGCTGCCCGTAGTAGCTGAAACCCTTCAGGGTCTTCATCGGGTTTGCACAGCTTGAGCTTGCTCGTATAAGCACGCTTGATGGTCTTTTTGTCTGCACCGGGCTCAATGCCCAGTACGTCCCAGGGATTGTCTGTCACTTTATTCACCTAACTCTTTTAAAAATTGGGTAATGTCCTGATAGGTTTGCTCAATACGTTGGCTGTCCTGGCTTGCGAGTGCCGCTTCCCAGACGCTGATGAGCTCAGCTATTTGCTCACGATACTGAGCGCGGCTTTGCTCGTAAATACGCTCCAGTTTGGCCATCAGCAGGCGGTTATGCTGCTGATCTCTGGGGTGTACTTTGAGCTTTTGCATTTTCTCTTTCAGCTGGGCCTTTTCTTTGTCTGACAGCATCGAAGAAGACTGTTCAAAGGTCTGGCTGATGGTGTGCTGGGTTTGCTCCACGGTAATGTCTACATCCAGCAGGCCGCTGATATCGTAAGTAAAGCGTACGCGGACCATTTTGTCGTCGATATTGTCGGATTTGGGCAGCGGCACATCAATTTCACCCAGCTTGATGTTGTTTTTCACATAGCGGCTTTCACCCTGGTAAATGGTCATCAACAGGCGTTTTTGCGCTTTGTGGATAGGATAAAATACCTGCTCCTTACTGCATGGCAATACGGTATTGCGCTCAATAATGGGTGTAAAATAGTTGCCAACCTTACCATCGCTGTCGTGCTCATTGTGAGTGCCGGTCCCCAGGCTAAACGCCGAGACATCGGTCAGTACCACGTCATCCAGGGCTTCATTTTTGTCTACCAGGCCCGCCTGTATACCGGCGCCCATCGCCACCACCAAATCCGGGTCAAGCTGAGTAGTCGGAAAGCATTTGAGTGCTTTGATAAGGCACTGCTTATAAATGTTCATGCGCGATGCACCACCGACCATCACAATGTGGTCAATGTCTGAGGGGCTCAGTCCGGCATCGTTAAATGCCCGTTCAATGGGCGTGAGTAAGCGGTTGAGCAGTGGCTGGCAGATCTCGCGTATCTTCTCTTCGTTCAGCTCATAGCGCAGAGTTTGCTCGGCCAGCTCTATCTCAAAGTGCGGCTGTTTTTCGCCGCTTAAGCGGCATTTACACTCGTCAATCAGTCGGGTCAGGTTTTGTTGCTGATGCTCATTGAGCTGCTGTGGCTGCAGCCGGTGCTGACGCAGAAAATCCGAGATCAGCAAGCCGGTAAAATCTTCGCCGCCGAGGTGGTTGTCGCCTGCCGAGGCTTTGACTTCCATCACCCTGTCAAAGTATTCCAAAATGGTCACATCGAACGTCCCGCCGCCCAAATCCAGGATCAGGTAATGGGTGTCGTCTTCTTGTGATTGCAGGCCATAGGCCAGCGCCGCCGCGGTGGGTTCGTTGATCAGGCGCAGCACTTCCAACCCGGCCAGCTCTGCGGCCAGTTTCGTGGCCTTACGCTGATAGTCGTTGAAGTAGGCTGGTACGCTGATCACGGCTTGTGTAACGGGTTGCCGAAGCGTAGCTTCGGCATCCGCTTTTAGCGATTTCAGCACCAGGGAGGATAGCTCGGCGGCGCTATAGTGTTGCTTACCCAGAGTCACGGTACGTTGGGTACCCATATAACGTTTAAACAATGCCGTGGTGTGTAGCGGATGCGAGATCAGCCGCTCTTTAGCCGCTTTGCCCACTAATACCTCGCCGCTGTTGTCAACCCCAACCACCGACGGGGTCAGAGCTTCGCCCAGCGAATTGGCAATTAACACACTTTGTTCACCATCCCAGTAACTGATTGCGCTATTGGTTGTGCCTAAGTCGATACCTACCGTGATCATCACTACTTCCTGAGTTTGTAAATCCAGCGCATAGTGTATTTGCTTTGGGTAAGTGAGTAAATCACTGCAATAGTTTTTGCGTTTGTTTTCTTTATGAGCGATGGTAGATGAAAAAATATGCCAGGCGCGCGAGCGTCTAGCCTGTGCACCAGCCAAGTTTAGGTGCATGAATGACGCCATCTTGCCCGGCCAGACGGCGCGTGTTATCCGTATTTGTATTAGAGGTATTTTAGTTATGTTTCCACAAGCGCCCAGTGCCGTGGTGATGATCCGGCCACACCATTTTTTGCCCAATGAAGAAACCCGCGCCGACAACAGTTTTCAGTCTCAGGCACAGCAGTTCGATGGCGGGGTTAGCCAGCTGGCCTACGAGCAGGTAACGCGGGCAGCCGAGCAACTGGAGCAGGCCGGCGTGCGGGTGCACCTGTTCGAAGACTTAGGCACAGATACACCCGACTCGGTGTTTCCAAACAACTGGTTTTCCACCCATGCGGGTGGGCAAATCGCCATCTATCCCATGTATGCGAAAAACCGCCGCCGCGAGCGACGCACCGACATCATTGAGCTGTTAAAACGCGAGTATCGGGTGCAGGATGTGATTGATTACTCAGGCTTGGAATATGACAACCTATTTTTGGAAGGCACAGGCGCCATGGTGCTGGATCACATTGAGCGGGTTGCCTACACCGCCCGCTCAAAACGCACGGATTCCCACGTACTGGAGCGATTCTGTAGCCATTTTAATTTTGAGCCTATGGTGTTCGAGGCGCTCAGTGAGGGCGGCGTGCCGGTCTATCACACCAATGTGCTGCTGTGTGTGGGCAGTGACTATGCGTTGGGCGGGTTCGATATGATAGTTGACCCGGCGCGGCGCGCAGAAATCAAAAACCGCTTGCAGCTGGCTGGTAAAAAACTAATCGCTTTGAGTGAAGCCCAGATCAACGCATTTTGTGGTAACGCACTGGAACTGAGCGCAAGTGAAGGGCGGGTGCTGGCACTGTCGCAAACAGCGTATGACGCGCTAACGGCTGAGCAAATTGCGGTGCTGGAGTCCTGTGTCACTTTGCTGCCGCTGGAGGTTTCTGCCATTGAGCTGGCGGGGGGCTCGGTACGTTGTATGCTGGCGGGTGTGCACTTGTCCCGGCGCTAACGCAAGCGGCTGAATAAACATAATAAACACAACAACAATAACAACAGGCAGGTGACTATGATGGCATTTATCGTTGACCCGATTAACAATCTTTTGTGGGGGCAGGGCCAGATCCTCATTTACCTGCTACTGATCGCCGGGGGCTGGTTTACCTGGCGGCTGAAATGGGTGCAGTTTCGTCACTTTGGTCATATGTTCAGTGTGATGAAAGGCAGTATGAGCGGCGACAGCTCGGGGATCAGCTCTTTCGCCGCGTTATGCACCGGCCTGTCAGCGCGGGTCGGCACAGGTAATCTGGCGGGGGTGGCGATGGCCATTTCGCTGGGTGGCAGCGGCGCGGTGTTCTGGATGTGGGTGATAGCCCTGCTGGGCATGGCAACCGGCTTTGCTGAGAGTGTGCTCGGTCAGCTCTACAAAGTGCGCGATGAACATCGCGAATTTCGTGGCGGCCCGGCGTATTATATTCGTGCGGGGCTTGGCAAGCCTAAACTGGCCGTGGTGTTTGCGTTGTGTTTATTCCTCGGTTATGGCTTTAGTTTCAGCGCCATGCAGGCCAATACCATTGCCGAAGCGCTGAACAATACCTTTGCTATTAATCCGCTGTACACGGGCCTGGTGATCACTGTGCTGGCAGGCTCGATAGTGTATGGCGGGCTGCGCAGCATTGCGCGTTTTGCCGAGCTGATCGTGCCCTTTATGGGCCTGGCGTTTGTGGCAACCGCACTGCTTGTTCTTGTCCTCAATATTACCCAGGTGCCAGCCATGTTGCTGGATATTTTCCAGTCGGCATTTGGTCTTACAGAAGCCGGTGCCGGTGCTTTGGGGGCCGCCATTAAAAATGGCATTCAGCGCGGTTTGTATTCCAACGAAGCAGGTGCGGGTAGTGTGCCTCATGCGGCAGCCGGGGCAACGCCGGTGCCCAATCACCCGGTGGCCCAGGGCTATGTACAAATGCTGGGAGTATTTATCGATACCCTGGTGCTGTGCAGTTGTACCGCCGTGGTGGTATTGCTATCCGGGCTACCTGTCAGCGGTGAAATGGCCGGTATCAGCCTGACCCAGAATGCCATGCAGGCACATTTTGGTGAGGTGGGCGACTACCTGATAGCCGCCGCCATCACCTTGTTTGCCTTTACCTCTGTGGTTGCCAACTACGCGTATGCAGAAAGCAACCTGCACTTATTCAAGCTGGACAACAAAGCCGGGCGCCTCGGTTATACAAGCGTTTACCTGGCCATGGTGTTATGGGGCGCCAGCGCCACCTTGCAGCAAGTCTGGAGCCTGGCCGACATGGCCCTGGGCCTGATGACCCTGGTGAACATCTACGCCATCATCCAACTCACCCCGACGATTATGAACCTGACAAAAGACTACCAGAGCCAGCAAAAGTCAGCGAAGAAAATCCACTTCGACCCAAGCAAAGTCAACTACCAAGGCTACTTACACAAAGATGTTTGGGTTCAGCAAGACCGAAGCTACGCTTCGCAGCTTGCTGAACGCGAGACATGGAAGTCGAGCCGGTAGCCCTTCACATGGATGTGTGCCCACTCGTAGCTTAATAAAGACCGAAGCTACGCTTCGCAGCTATCGTGTAAAGCCAAGCTTTAGCTTGGTCTTTACGCAAGGTGAAATAAGCCATTTTAGAGATCCTGGCTCTGGTCACTTTGGTAGCCGGAGGCCCTCCATATGGATGTGCGCCCACTCGTAGCTTAATCAAGACCGAAGCTACGCTTCGCAGCTATCGTGTAAAATCAAGCTTTAGCTTGGTCTTTACGCAAGGTGAAATGAGCTATTTTAGAGATCCTGGCTCTGGTCACTTTGGTAGCCGGAAGCCCCCCACAAGGATGTGTGCCCACTCGTAGCTTAATCAAGACCGAAGCTACGCTTCGCAGCTTGCTGAACGCTCACCCATGGACGGGTGAGCCGGTAGCCCTCCACAAGGAGGTGTGTCCACTCGTACCAGAGATTAAGTATCTCTTTTTTGGCGAACTGTGGTGTAAAGTCAAGCTTTAGCTTGGCCTTTACGCAAGGTGAAATGAAATAGAGATACCGGCTCACGGCCGGTATCTCTGTTATGCAGCAGTTTAGTCCGGTGTTTGGTTGCAGTAGCCCAGCTTATGCGGCCACTGCCACGCTTTGTAACTACTGTGCAGTGCATTTATCAGTCATATTAAAACTGATACTCTACCGAGACCGAGGCCACATCCATATCCGGTTCAATGTTGTTTTCCAGCTCATAGCGCACGTATTCCAGGCGCAGATTGACGTTGTCGCTGACATGAAACGCTGCACCCGCACCATATAGCCAGTCGCCTCCTTCGAGCTCAGAGGTTATCCGGCCAATGGCTGGGATGTCGGTATAGAGCTCAGCGTCCCACTCCAGCCAGCCGCCTTTGGCGTACAAAGAAAAGTATTCATTAATAGGAGCCGATAAGAGGGTAGACAAAGAGACGCCGTCTATTTCCGCGCTGCTGTCTATGTCACTGGCTTCATCAAAGTTCTCGTATGCCAGTTCAAAGCTCCAGTATGGATTAATTTTCGTACCCACATAGGCTTTGAGCATGGAGGCATCTTCGTCAAACGACGTGTCATTTTCTCTGTCTTCCCACTGGAAAGAGTATTGGCCATAACCCAGGCCAGTGTAGATTTTGTAGCTGTCTGGGTCGGATGTGGTCTCTGCTTGTGCCATGGTTGCTGTCATACCACACAGTGCAAGTAACGTCGTTGCAATAGAAAAGCGTTTCATAATTGATCCCTCTTTATTCAATCTGTTTGTTTAAAAGCGTTAAAACGGGTTTATCTGCAAAGACTGTTATGCGTCTTTATCCAGAGTCAGGCGAGACTTGACCGATTTTACATCGTCGGCATTTTTGGCAATTTGCACCGCCAGCTGGCGCTCGGCATCGGTATCCACATCCCCTGACAGGGTCACGACACCACGCTCGACATCGACATCAATGTCGGTACCATCTATGTCAGAATCAAATAAAAACCGTGACTTGATCACTGTGGCTATTTTGGCATCGGTAAAGGTGCTGGTTTCTGCCTGGTGTTGGCTCGAAGTCTTGTCATCAGACATATCGACAACCGTCAGTTCATTTTCAACGTTTTTAACCCCGTCAATGCCCAGCACCAGCTCTTGCGCAAGCTTTTTGTCAACGGCATGCTCAACTTCACCGGTCAAAATAACCGTGCCATTCTTTACATCTGTGTTGATATCGAAGTTGTTTAGCTCACCATTAAATAACAGGGTGGCTTCTGCTTTTCCGTCAATCCAGGCATCACTGGCTTCTTTTTCCCAGTTATTGTCAGCGGCAAATGCAGAACTGGCTATTAAAGAGGTAGTTAGCAAAGAGATAAAGATTGTCTTTTTCATATTTCGACTCCTTAAAAATTAGATTCGATATAGATAGAGCAATATGTTTGCCAATTTTAAGTTGTTGATATTTAATGGTTATATTTTTAGGGCCATAAAAGGGTGAAAATTTTTTATGTAAAATATCAATGACTTTGTAATTTTTACTCTCTTCGATAGAAAAGGTCCGAAACTCTCAGGTTCATCTCCAAATACGCAGCAACCCACTAAACCGCCCGGCTTTTTGCCTCGTACAGTTACAGAGTAGAAACACAAGATAAGAGTACATAATGCAGTTAACGAGTGATGAGCAGTCAAGAGTCATTGAGATGGCCTGGGAAGACAGAACACCGTTTGAAGCCATAGAGCAGCAATTTGGATTAAACGAATCGGCACTGATCCGACTAATGCGTACTCATCTGAAGCCTGCCAGTTTTCGATTGTGGCGCAAACGGGTGAGTGGTCGGGCAACCAAGCACGGTAAGTTACGACCGGCTGAGGTGTCCAGAGGCTATTGCCCGACACAGTATAAGCATCGCTGATGGCGTGTTATTGCTTAAACGGATTGTTCCGCGTGTTTGGCAGCAGGACGTCTGCGCAATAAGAAAATACCTGGGATCACCAACAATACGGCTGCTAAGCCATATGCCCAGGTCGGGAACCCTGTCCCCGGCTTGGCTTGTACCTGGTAGTTGTTAGCAAAGCTGACGCTCAAAGGTGTCTGGGGTGTGTACGTGTATTTCTCTCCACTGCGAGTGCCAAACTCTGCAAGCGTAATGGCTATCTCCGCTTGGGTGGCGTTATCTGGCGCGCTAAAGTACAGGCGGGCGAGGCGTCCGTTACCGGCTGCGTTTTTTGCCGGTGCAACCTGGCTGGCAATATATTGGATCTGGCCTGTTTTCGAGTCAGCCTGGTTACGCAGGGTATACAGGTGTTTTTCATCGAGAAAGTTACCCTGCTCAAGCTGTTCACCCTTGGCTTTACTGTCTTGATCGACAAAGGTGATGGATTTAGCGTCATAGTTCAGGGTGAGCTGCACGCCATATACTTCAGGCAGGTTTTCTGCCATTACATCTACATAAAATGTACTGCCGGTTTTGATTTGTGTGTCAGAGGTACTAAGGTACAGGTGGCCCTGTTGTGCAAAAGCACTCAGGCTGCTCACGAGTGCGGCGATGTACATCATATATTTCATATTGTTGCTCCTTACAGTAAACGAGGCTGCAATAGAGCAGCCCCGTAAGAGGGTACTTTACCAGCTTTGTGGGCCTTGTTTACCAAAGCTCGCACCCAGCAGGGTCAGATCCTGCAGGTTAACTTCGCCGTCGCGGTTAAAGTCTGCTGCCGCAACATAGCCATTTTGTGCTCCTTGCTTAGAGCGATACGCCCCTAGCAGCTGGGTAAGATCTGCAATGTCGATGCGGTTGTCGCCGTTGCTGTCTCCGCCAACCAGGTTTACCTCACCAAAATCAATGTCAGCTTGATCGGCGCTCAGGGTGATGTACTTTTCAGCACTCAGGTGGCCAGGTGCGCTCAGTGTAAGCTTGTTTTGGCCAAGTCCGGTGCGGATCTCAAAGCTCCCATCCGGGTTGATGCTTACTAATTCACCGTTAATGCGCAGGATGACCTGGCTATAATCTCCCGAAAAACCAAGCGCTGATACATTGCCGGTCAGATTAACTGACTCATGTACCATCAGCGAGTAAATCGCGCTATTACGCAGGATGTTTTGTCCTTGCTGGTTGGTCATTTGCGTTTGCAGCATCAGGTCAACGGTACCTGCCTGCTCGGCTTTTACCTTGATGGTGGCAAACAGACCTTCGCCGGATTTGGCTGTAGCTGGTGCCATCAGCGCCAGTGCGCCATCCCAGAGATTATCAGTGAGGCCCATAGGTACGCTCAGGCGCTCATCTGTGGGCAGAAAATCTCCATAGGTCCCTTCGATGATCCGCATTGTTGCAGTATTGTTCAGGCCAATCATGGCATCAATACCATAAACATTCGCACCAGTAACCTGCACTGGAATGTCCAGCACATCACCTTCCAGGATCGGTGCTTGTGGCAGCGATAAAGACATCGAATTCACAGGATCTGCTGTTAGTTGAAAACGCTGTGCGTAGATGTTGCGATCGCCCTGTGCATCCTCACTTGACCAGCTAACCACAAATTGATCGTCGCCGGCCAGGCTGATAGCTGGTTGCATCTGACTGTTATTGGGGACGCTGCTGACCAAAAACTCACTGCCGTTGAGGCTGCTGTCACTGTAGTAGGCTTGCGCATAGATTCCGTTCTGGTCGCCAGTATAGTCTGGGCGATCCCAGGCAATTACATAGCCTCCGTCTTTCAATGCCACGACAGAAGGGCCCATCTGACTATTTGTAGTCTGGGAGTTGACAGTAAAAACTTTACCCGTCGGCACGCCATCGGCATTCAGATGTCGTGCATACACATCGGTTGCAAACGTGTTACTGTCCATCGCCTCCCAGGTGACAATAAGGTCACCGTTGGCCAGGCGGGCGATATTAACATTCTGCATATCCATCTCGCTGGGTGTGCCATCATCAGAGCTAATTAAGTACTCAGCACCTGTTGCGGCTCCGTTTGCTGTGTGCTTTTGCACCACGATCCCATCCCAGGTGACGCCTGCGGTTATAAAGCCACCGTCTTGTGTGCCTGAAGCTGTAAGCGCAAGCACGTTATCACCTTTTTGTACCGTTGAACCTGTAGCCACGCCATTGGTATTATATACCTGTGCAAATGACTTGTTTTGATCGCTCCAACTAAGGACAAAGCCACCGCTATTGAGTGAGTTGACTGACAGGGTTTTCAGATAATGGTACGAACTGGTATAAACCGAAACTTCGTCTCCTAGCGGAGTTCCGGAAGCATCGAATCGTTGTATTGATAGTGAAGAGTCACCTGAACCACTTACAGAGCGAGTTTGCCAGGCAATGACGAAACTGCCATCACTAAGCGTTGCAATGCTCGGAGTTTCCTGATCATCTCTAACTTCGGTGTTTACCTGAAACGCTGTGCCCACTTTTACACCGAATTCATCGTAGCGCTGGGCAAAAACCCCAGAGCCGTTACCGTCTTGCTTCTTGCTGGTCCAGACAACCACAAATTGACCGTTATCAAAATGTGCTATGGCGGGAGAAAGCTGCTCTTCAGGAGTGAAGGTATTGACCAGAAACGCATCGTTCACTGGCTCGGGAGTTTGTGCATAACTGAATACAGGCAGGCTAAGT
This sequence comes from Pseudoalteromonas rubra, assembly GCF_004212645.1. Lineage (GTDB taxonomy): Bacteria > Pseudomonadota > Gammaproteobacteria > Enterobacterales > Alteromonadaceae > Pseudoalteromonas > Pseudoalteromonas rubra_G. The sequence goes on from NZ_PPUZ01000040.1 coordinate 69,969, forward strand.
AAGGCCACAGACAGGACCGTACGGGTAAAGCGCTTACCGATACTGTGTGCGCTTAAGCTGCGTGTTTTATAAGATTTGTCTGATGTAATTTTCATTGTCATCTCCTTGAAAATTTAATATTAGGTTTTGCTACGCGGGTGCACGTTACATAAATTGAGCGCAACATAAAATAGGGGGTTTACCCTAATTTGGGCCAGAGATCCGATTAAGACAAAGACAAAATCCCTTCTTTGATTGCATAATGCACCAGTTGCGCGGTTTTGCTGATGTTGAGCTTTTTCATGATACGGGTGCGGTGAGCGTCTACGGTTTTGGCAGAGATATGTAGCAAGCTGGCAATTTGCCGGTTTGTTTTTCCATGCGAAATGTAATGAATAATTTCAGTTTCCCGTGCCGTTAAGTCTGAGTCGGCTTTACTGGCACTGTGGTGATAAAACTCCGTCCGTTTGTCAGTGCTGATATATTGCTTGCCTGAGTGGACGGCATAAATGGCTTTATTGAGGTCCGAGAATGATTCGTGCTTAAGTATGTAGCCGTGTGCACCGGCCTTGAGCGCATGTGTGATCATCTTCACATCACTATGTGTGGTGAGAAAAATAACGCGGGTTTTTAACTCAAGCGATTTTATTCTTCGGCAAATGCTCAAGCCACTCAGTTGGGCTAACGTGATGTCCATAATTGCCAGGTCTGGCTCATGTACTCGAATGCATTCCCAAACCTGTTCACCGGAATCGAAATCGGCAATAACTTCGCCTAAACCGGCAGTCTGAATCAGTGATAGTAAGCCCTGCCTGACAATTTGATGATCATCTGCGACAATGATTTTCATGAATGTTTTCATACCAATTCCTTATATTTCAGCATTTTAACATTGTTCTTTTTAAGGCGCATTGATGCTGAATAAGAAATGATGAGCGTTTTTTCGTGTTTACGGGGCAGAGCAGTTGATAAGTGAGGTTATACCAACCCGCATCATTCGTTCACCAGTCCAGAGGCGAGCTGCGCGGTAAGATAGAGGTGCCCACTTTTTGCTATCGCTGGGGCACTTGCCTTTGTACAGGGTGGATAAGAATTGATATCTGACCCACAAAGCCTGAATAATCAATCTGAACAGCGCTGTCGGTGGGATTAACCTCTCGGGCTGGTATTTACTAAGCGGATTGATCAGTGTGTTTGGCAGCTGGGGGCCTGCGCAATAAGCAAAGGCACAGAATAATCAGTAGCAGTGCGGTTACTAAGCCTAATACCCAGAGCGGGAGCCCCGCGCCAGGCTTTGATTGTATCTGGTAGTTGTTAGCAAAGCTGATGCTCAAAGGCGCCTGGGATGTGTATGTGTATTTTTCTCCACTGCGGGTGCCAAACTCTGCAAGCGTAATGGCCAGCTCGGTGCGCGAGGCCGTATCTGGCGCGCTAAAGTACAGGCGGGCGATACGTCCATTCCCAGCTGCGCTTTTTGCCGGTGCGACCTGGCTGGCGATATATTGGATCTGGCCTGTTTGCGTGTCAGCCTGGTTACGCAGGGTATAGAGGTGTTTTTCATCGAGAAAGTTACCCTGTTCAAGCTGTGCGCCCTTGGCTTTGGTATTTTGATCAACGAAGGTGATGGATTTGGCGTCATAGGTCAGAGTGAGCTGCATGCCGTACACTTCTGGCAGATTTTCCACCATCACATCCACATAAAACTCGCTACCGGTTTTAATTTGTGGATCTGAGGTCGAGAGGTAAATACGTCCTTGCTCTGCAAAGGCACTCAGACTGAACAGTAACGTGGCAATACACACTATGTAATTCATTTTTTGCTCCATAAGATCAATATTAGGAGCCAAGGGAGGCCCTGACTCCTGTTTGGTTTGTTACCAGCTTTGTGGTCCTTGTTTACCAAAGTTTGCGCCCAGCAAAGTGAGATCTTGCAGGTTGATGGCACCATCACGGTTAAAGTCGGCGGCCGTCACGTAGCCGTTTTGTTCGCCTTCTACAGAGCGATACGCGCCCAGCAGTAGCGTCAGGTCGGCAATGTCGATGTGGTTGTCACCATTGCTGTCACCACCCACCAGATTAATCTGACCAAAGTCGATGTCAGCCTGACCCGCTGCCAGGTTGATTTGCTTTTCGCCAGTCAGGTAGCCCGGTGCAGTTAAAGACAGAGTGACGTCACCCAGGCCAATGCGCACAGAGAAACTGCCATCCGGGTTGATGGTGACGCGCTGTCCGTTGATATAGAAGGTGACATCCGTAAAATCGCTGGATATGCCCAGGCTTGCAATGTTACCAGTTAAGGTGACGGACTCTGAGATGGTAAACGTATAGTCGCTACTGTTTTGTAGTAGGTAATTACCTTGCTGATCAGTCATGTGCGCTTGCAGTTTCAGGTTGACGGTACCTGCTTGTTCGGCAATCAGAGTGACAGCGGCAAACTCACCTTCGCCAGATTTGGCTGTAGCTGGTGCCATCAGTGCCAGTGCGCCATCCCATTGGTTGTCGCTGATACCCATAGGCACAGAGAGGCGCTCATCTGAAGGCAGGAACTCACCATATTCGCCGCCAGAGATACGGGCTTTGCTGGTGTCATTCAGGCTGAGGACGGCATCCAGGCCATAAATATCAGTACCTGATACCTTCAGGGGCAATGTGACAACATCGCCTTGCAGTATCGCTGTTTGCGGCAATGTTAGTGTCATAGTGTTACTTTGCACGGACGCTAACTTGTAGCGTTGTGCGAACACGTCAAAGTTAGAGCTATCGTTTTCAATGTGTGCCCAGCTAACTACAAAACTATCATCGCTCAGGCCAAGTACATTTGGTGAAGAGGCTGCGTCCCCAAATGGTCCTTCAATCAGAAATTCGTCACCTAACTTTTGATTATCCGCTGAAAAAGCTTGTGCGTAAAAACTATCAAATTCCCTAAAATTTATCCAAGTTACCACGTAGCCACCATTGGCAAGAGCGCTGATTTCGGGGTCACTATGTGTGGTGTCGGCGTCTTTATTAACCTGAAATATGCTACTGGATGAGCTGCCATCGGATGCAAAACGTCGTGCAAAAATACCCCAACCATTATCACTTTGTGCTTGCCAGGTTGCGATATAGCCCCCATCCTGGAGTGCACTGAGTGACACCTCAGCCTGGTGAATTCCATCACCTGGATGTAAAGTATGCTCGCTGCCAGATTTTGTTCCGTCGGTGTTATAACGCTGAGCGACAATATCATAGTTACCCGCACTGTCAGGTGCTTGCCAGGCAATGACATATTGGCCATTGTTCAATGTGATTACAACAGGGTTGAATGCATCACCCCGTTTGGAGGTATTTACTTCGATTCTGGCGCCGTTAGGTACACCATTTGCCGTATATCTCTGTGCTATGATGTCCGAACGGGTTTCGGGTGCATCTGCTTGCTGGTGCCATGTGACTACAAACCCGCCATCGGGCAGATCACTGACGCTGGGAAAGCCATAAGCGGTAGATACCTGGCCCGGCACCTGAAATTCCTCACCATTTTTTGCGCCATTGGCATGAAAGCGTTGACCAATCAGGGCATAGGTGTAATCTGCGCTATCTTTGCGAAGCCAGATAACGACAAACCCACCGTCGGTTAAACGGCTGATAGCGGGTTTTTCAAGCGGGCGAGTATGTGTTGGCGCATTGACGATAAATTCACTGCCAAGTGGGGTGCCACTCTGGCTATATCGCTGCGCGTAAATCCCGCTGCGGTTATTCCCCTGATTATGGCTTTCCCAGACCACAACATAACTTCCATCCTGGAGTAATTCCATGGTTTGGTGGCCCTGAGCGTCCGGTAAATGGGAGTTCACAGTAACCCGCTCGCCGACTTTATCAGGCTGTTGTGCCTGGGCTGCATAGGGTATGCCGAGTACACTAAGTGCAAGCAGGCTGCGACTAAAAAATTGCGAGAATATGCTTGAGCGTGTGTGCAAAGTATTTTTTTGGCATGTATTCATATCTATTCCTTGAGTTGTATTTTATCGCTGCTGATTTTTGGTTTTTGCAGCGAGTGTGTGGGTATTGGCTCAAGGGTAGGGTGATACCGATAGGCTGAGTATAGGGTATTTACCCTATACTGGCACTTAGTATGTATGGTGTTTGTGAATTACAGCGATAGGCCTTCTTCAATAGCAAAGCGCACCAGCTGAGCGGTTTTATTAAATCCCAGTTTTTTCATAACCCGGGTGCGGTGCGCATCCACAGTTTTAGCTGATATATGTAAGGTGTCGCCTATTTGCTTATTGGTTTGGCCTAAGGAGATATGGCGGATTATTTCCTTTTCCCGGATGGTTAAGTCAAAGTCAGTTTTGTTGGTACGGTAACTTTGCAGCTCAGATTGATTATCTGCGCTGAGATATTGTCTGCCAGCGTGCACAGTTCGGATGGCCTTGATAAGCGAATTAAATGCATCGTTTTTGAGCAAATAGCCCTGCGCTCCGGCTTCCAGTGCGGTATCTATGACTTTTATGTCATTGTGCATCGTCAGTAAAATCACCCGGGTTTTAAGACCTCGAGCTTTGATGCGCTGGCATACGCTGAGCCCGCTTACTTCGCCCATGGTGATGTCCAGGATAGCGATATCCGGTTCGTGGTTGAAAATGTATTGCCAGGCCTGCTCACCGGAGTCAACATCGGCAATGATGGTGCCAATGCTAGCAGTCTGGATCAGCGCCAGCAGTCCCTGTCTGACGATATGATGGTCATCCGCAACGAGAATTTTCATGATGATTTAAGTTTCAAGTAATTTCTTATATTTCAACATATTAGTGTTGACATTAAAAACGTTATGTGTTGCTGCGGTCGCAAGGAAGTGACTTTTTTGTTTTTTAGATGGTTTCTTGATTGAACAGGGTAAGCTGCTGGGGGCCATTTGAGTTTATCAGTGAAAGAGCGCTAAGGCACCGTAATAACAAAAATCAGCAGTAATAAAAAGCCGCCTGTCGGCGGCTTTTAAAGTAGGTGTTCCTAAACGCTTAGAAATCCATTTGAAGTGTTAATGACACCTGACGAGATTTACCAAGGTACATCTGGCCGTAGCTGGTGAACGGGTTACCCTGGTTATCGGCATCTTTAAAGTAGGTGCTGATATATTCTTTATCGAACAGGTTCTTCACATCCAGACGCACGGTATAGTTATCCCAATTATAGCCCAGCTGAGTATTCACAATCGTATGCTGATCATTGATTGGATCTGAGTTAACGGCATACTTTTCTTTTGTTAAAGATGCAGCCGGGTCCAGGTAGGCAATACTTGAGTCGGTATACTTGGCATTGACATTCACATAGAAGCCATTGTCAAAGGCGTAATTAGTGGCCAGGTTTGCCGTCAGCTTAGGCGCATCCTCGAAAGCTCGTCCTGTCAGGTGGCCGAAGTCGGTAAACTCAGACTCAGCCAGTCCCGCACCTGCGGTCACAGACCAGTTATTACTTGGGTAGTAGAAGACTTCTGTCTCAAACCCTTTCACTTCTGACTCTGCCGCATTAATGGTTTCTGTGTCATAAGGCGATGATGAGTAACGCTTAATAACTTGCTGGTCTTTCCATTTCAGAAGAAACGCATTGGCATTGACCACCAGTTTGCCATCCAGCCACACAGAACGTAAAGACAACTCATAGTTGTTGGTGTATTCAGGGTCGTAGCTGAAAATATTGGAACGTGCAACATTAAACCCGACGCCACCTGAGCGATAACCTTTTTGGTAGATGAAGCTGGTCGACATATCCTGATTAAAGTGATACGTGGCACCTAGCTTAGGTAGCCAGGCGCTGAAGTCTTCTTTGGTTGCAGGCTCTACACCGGAAGCGGCTTCTGCAAAGCCGTGCAGATAGGCATTGATGCCACTAATAACTGGTGCAATTTGTGCCGGAGCCTGTGCCGGATCGGGCATTGGGTTATTGATCTTGTAGGCATTGTTGGCACTATTGGTTTGCTCTTCGGTGTCGTAGCGCAGTCCGGCAAGCAGGTCAATTTGGTCGGTGACAGACCAGGTCAGGTCGCCATAGATTGCTGCCGTTTTGATCTTTTGTGTCAGGCCATAATTAAGCTCAAGATTGATCGGATCAATATCAGGATAGAAAGGGGCAACCACTGCTGCGGTTTGTGCCGCTATCTCGACAGGCAGGCCTTGCTGTATCAACAGCCCCGTTACAGCTGTAACCAGATCGGGGGCTCTGACTGCCTGCTCCAGCGTCATCAGGCGCTGACCTTGTGCTTTGTCATCGACATCGACCTGAGATGCGTAGACACCAAATGCAGCCTGGATTGCATCAGATTCATAAGTCACTCTGAATTCCTGGCTGAAAGTCTCATCGATACGGTGGTCGTAGTTGTCTTTTACCAGCTGGGTGGGCAGCATATCGCCATCCCAGTTGTAGCGATAGTCAGACTCGTTATAAGTGGTTACTGAGTGCAACGACGTGGTGTCGTTGAGATCCCAGCTCATTTCCAGGTTATAGATATCGGTTTTGGTTTCTTCCCAGATAGGAGAGTTGAAATCAACCTGGCGGTCAAAAGGTGTGCCGCCGAAGTCATACATGGCAAACTGAGCACCATAGCGGTTGTCGTTGTTGGTGTAAGTAAACAGCACATCCACATCATCGTTTGGCTCAAATAACAATTTGGCACGTAATGTTTCACTGTTCTCAAAGTTGGCGGTATCACCCCGGGTGATGTTATCTATGTCACCATCCGTTTGCTTGTCTTCGTAACTTATTCTGAACGCCAGCATGTCTTCTACCAGCGCAGAGCCACCGGCAAAGGCATATTCCTGTTGACCGTGCTGACCTACAGTCGCTTTCAATTTGGCGCTTGGTTCATACGTTGGGTCTTGCGAGCGCATCATGATGGCGCCTGCCAGTGCGTTTCGCCCTTGCAGAGTCGATTGCGGGCCACGGAATACTTCAACCTGAGCCAGATCCCATACGGACAAACCGCCGCTTTTTACCATACGAAACGGCAGAGGTGCACCATCCAGGTACATACTGGTCAAGAAGCTGCTGCCCCCTCCGGAAACCGAGAACGAATCGACGCCACGGATGCTGAAGCCTTGGTTAAAGTCACCGGCTACGTTTGGCATCATTGCGAAGACATCGTTGATATTTTGCAGGTTGTTTTTTTCCATGTCTTTGCTGGTAACAACGGCAACACTGGTTGGGGTTTCCTGCAAAGTACGGTCAATCTTTTGACCTTGTACTACGATAACATCCAGCTCTTTTGCTTCGTCTGCAATAGCTGAAGTTGATGCCGTGGCGGCAGAGATCAGCGCTAATCCGACAGATTTAGCCAAAATATTCAGTTTCATACGTCACGCTTCCAGAGAGTAAGAGAGTTATAAATAATTTTTCCCGGGAATAATACTGGATTATTCTAAAAATACAAATGATATCCACTATCATTTGCGTGTGTGGACCCAAATGGGCTTATTTACTTATCTGACGGATATCTCATTGGTTGAAGCGATATCCGGTTTGTGGATGTGGTTAACAGTAAATCACGAAAATGTACGCACCCGGTGCATCTATGCCGGACTGGGGTTGTTAATCTTGCCGGGGTAGGCGCTGAGCATGGCGGCGAACTGGATGGCAATGACACCTCATGAAAAAAGTTTTTTAAATAAATCATGGCTCTAAAGTGTGTTTCTTTATTGTAAGCTGATAATCCGATTTTCTGCCTCCGTTTTTTATCGCATTTTATTTGAGCGCCAACGCACACTTATTGCACTGCCTCTGCAAGTAACATACGGTTAATAAGTTTCTCAAGGTGTTATGTTGTAACGCTCTGGGTAATCCAAAAATAAAAATAGGGAAAATGTATGCAACAACTAAAACTTGGCCGCACTATGCGTATCGCATTGTTTGGTGCTGCCACTGCGCTCTGTAGCTTGCCTGGGCTGGCTGCAAAAGGTGAGGAAGGGGTATTGTCTGCGGCCACCTTCAAGGGGCTTGAGCTGAGAAATATTGGTCCGGGCTTTATGTCGGGCCGTATTGCAGATATTGCAATTGACCCCAGAGATACCAGTGTCTGGTATGTGGGTGTTGGCTCCGGCGGGGTGTGGAAAACCAACAATGCCGGTGTCACCTGGCAACCCATTTTTGATGATCAGCCTGTTTATTCAATCGGTGCCGTGGTGCTGGACCCAAGTAACAGCAATACTGTCTGGGTGGGCACGGGCGAAAACGTCGGCGGTCGTCACGTCAGCTTTGGTGATGGCATTTATGTCAGTCATGATGGCGGGGCAAACTGGACCAATATGGGCCTGAAGAACTCTGGCCATATCTCCGAGATCATTGTTCATCCAAGCGATTCAAACACAGTGTGGGTGGCTGCTCAGGGGCCTTTATGGAGCAAAGGCGGCCAGCGCGGCCTGTACAAAACCACCGATGGCGGTAAAACCTGGGACAAAGTGCTGGGCGATAACGACTGGACCGGTGTAACCGACGTGGCCATCGACCCGCGCGATCCAAATGTACTGTATGCGGCAACCTGGCAGCGCCACCGTACTGTGGCCGCGTATTATGGCGGCGGTCCGGGTTCGGGCCTGCATAAATCGACCGACGGCGGTAAAACCTGGCAAAAGCTGTCGCAAGGGTTACCTCCGGGAGAAATGGGCAAGATTGGCCTGGAAGTTTCACCAATCAATCCAGATGTGGTGTATGCCGCAATTGAACTCAACCGCCGTACAGGCGCGGTGTATCGCTCCTCGGATCGCGGTGCATCCTGGGTGAAAGGCGCCGATGCCGTAGCGGGTGGTACCGGACCGCATTACTACCAGGAGCTCTACGCCAGCCCTCACCACTTTGACCATATCTATCTGGCCGGTGTGCGTCTGCATGAGTCCAAAGATGGTGGCAAGTCTTTCAAAAGAATGGAAGAAAAAGACAAACATGGCGATAACCATGCGATGGAGTTTATCGCCGGAGATAAGAACTACATGATGGTCGGCTCTGATGGCGGCTTATACGAGAGCTTCGACAGTGGTGTGCACTGGCGCTATCACGAAAACTTGCCGGTAACTCAGTATTACAAGCTGGCACTGGATGACGACAAGCCGTTCTACAACATCTACGGTGGTACGCAGGATAACAATACCCAGGGTGGCCCGTCTCGCACGCTAAACAGCCACGGCATTTTGAACACCGACTGGAAAGTGGTGTTGTTTGGTGATGGTCACCAGCCAGCCACGGAGCCAGGCAATCCGGATATTGTGTATGCGCAGTGGCAACAGGGCAACCTGACTCGTTACGACCGCACCACGGGTGAAATCGTCTACATTAAGCCGCAGCCGGGCAAAGGCGAAAAGCCTGAGCGCTTTAACTGGGACGCGCCCATTCTGGTCAGCCCGCACAAACCGTCACGCTTGTATTTTGCCTCACACCGGGTGTGGCAGTCTGAAGACCGTGGTGACAGCTGGACACCAATCTCGGGCGATCTGACCAAAAACCGCGAGCGTATCCATCAGCCTATTATGGGTGGTAAGCAGGGCTGGGATGGCGCCTGGGATATGTTTGCAATGTCGCAATACAGCACCATTACTTCTTTATCGGAGTCGCCGCTGGTTGAAGGTCTGTTGTATGCCGGCACCGATGATGGCCATATTCAGATCACCGAAAATGGCGGTAAGTCCTGGCGTGAAGTCGATGTAAAACGCTTACCCAGGGTGCCAGATACGGCATTTATCAACGACATTAAAGCCGACCTGTTTGACCCGGATACCGTGTATATTGCGCTGGATAACCACAAGTTCGGCGACTATAAGCCTTACTTACTGAAAAGTACCAACCGCGGTAAATCCTGGAAGTCGATTGCCAGTAATCTGCCTGATAAGCACCTGGTGTGGCGTGTGGTGCAAGATCATGTCGACCCGGATCTGTTATTCGCAGGTACCGAGTTTGGCCTGTTTTTCACCATTGATGGCGGTAAACGCTGGGTGGAGCTGACGGGTAACGTACCGACCATTTCGTTCCGCGATCTGGCTATTCAGCGCCGTGAAAACGACTTAGTGGGCGCCAGCTTTGGCCGCGGCTTCTTTGTGCTGGATGACTACCGCGCACTGCGCAACCTGTCGGAGGATAAGCTGGCGCAGGAGTCTCTGTTATTCCCAACCCGCGATGCACTTTGGTATATCGAGCGCAGTCCGTTGGGCGGCGGAGAAGTGGGCACGCAGGGTGGTAACAAATACCGTGCGCCGAACCCGGACTTTGGAGCCACCTTTACTTACTATCTGAAAGACGACATTAAGAGCCTGAAAGCGCAACGTCAGGAAAGAGAAAAAGCCCTGAAAGAAGATGACAAGTCATTTGGTGTCCCATCGTGGCAGTCGCTGGAAGCCGAAGCGCGTCAGCAGCAGCCGGTTGTGTGGTTCACTGTGCGCGATGCCCAGGGCAACGTGATCCGCAAATTGCAGGGTAAGGCCAGCAAAGGCTTGCACCGCATTAACTGGGATCTGCGCTGGCCGGCACATCAGGCCATTGGCGTACAGGGCAATTACTTCTCGCCTAACCCGCAGGGCCCACTGGTGACACCGGGTACTTACAGTGTCAGCATGAGCAAAGAGGTTGACGGTCAGGTAACTCAGTTACAGGCGCCGCAAACTTTTGAGGTGGTGCAGCTGAATCAGCGTAACGCGCTGAAGGAAATCGACGGCGAAAAAGTAGCGGCCTTCTGGAAAGAGCTGGCAGATGTGCAGCGCGTGGCCAGCGCAACCGGTCAGGCACTGGGCAAAGCGGTGAAGCGTCTGGATATGCTGGAGCAATCACTGGATCGCACCTCCGTTGAACCGGGTGAGTTTGACAGCCAGTTTGCAGCCATACGCAGTCAGTTGCTGGCTCTGGACAGTCGCCTGAACGGCAACCCGGCGAAAAACCAGGTGGGTGCAACGAATGACACGGCCACCGTGGGCGACCGTTTGTTCCATGCCCTGATTGGCACCAGCTACTCGACGTATGGCCCGACTCCGGCAATCCGCACCAGCGTAGACCTGGCAACACAAGAGCTCAGGGCAATTCGCAATGAATTGCAGACCATGCTGAGCGAGACCATTCCAGCGTTTGAGCAACAACTGCAGGCCAAAGGTGCTCCCTGGGTACCCGGCCAGTCACTGCCACAGATTTAATCTGCCATTGATTATCATGGACTGAAAAAGGGCTCAATTGAGCCCTTTTTGTTGTTCTAAGGCGGGGCTTAAACATTGCAAATAAAAGATAAATTTACCTGCGATGTCCTCGTCTGTAATATGTTATCTGCGACAGGTATAAATTGACTTTATGAATATCGTAAACTTATGGGCCAGTGGTCTTGAACAGGATAAGCCCCGCGAGATGGGCGCCGTGCTGGCCGAGTATCATAACCCTTACATCAATAAGCGCTTTTCGCTCAAACTGATTGAGCGCGCCGATCTGGCGCGTTTTTGCCGCTGGATGAATGACCCAAGAGTAGAGCAATTCTGGCAGCAAGCCTGGAGCGAGGAAAAGCAATGGCAGTATCTTAGCGAGAAACTCGCCGATGCTCATACTTTGCCTTTGATAGGTTTCTTAGATGATCAGCCGTTTGCCTATCTGGAAGTGTACTGGGCGGCAAAAGACAAGCTGGCACAGCACTATGACGCCGCACCTTATGACCGTGGGATCCACCTGCTAGTGGGGGAACAAAGTTGTCGTGGACCGGAGAACTTTCGTGGCTGGATGAGCAGCCTGAGCCACCTTATCTACCAAAGCCAGCCACAGACTCAGCGCATTGTGCTGGAGCCCAGAGCCGATAACGCACGGCTGATGATGCGCATGGCTGAGCTGGGCTATGACAGCCAGTTTGAGTTTGACTTTCCGCATAAACGCGCCGCGCTGCTGATGGGCACCCGGGCGCATTTTTATGAGCAAATCTTTACGACTTTTGGCGAGCGCAAATCGCCTTCTGGCCACTTGGCCTGACCCGCGCTAACCTGTATGGTGCATGTATAACAACGGCAAAGGAATTCACCATGGACCATACTCAGGCGCACACCTATCTACTTAGTAAGCCTTTTTCAAGCGTCGGCCAGCCCTTTGGCGAGGGCGTCGACGTGTTTAAAGTGAAAGACAAAATGTTTGCCACGCTGTCTCCAGGCAAATACAACGAAGGAGAAACGCGTCACTGGTGGCTGAATCTGAAATGCGACCCGGATGAGGCGCAGGCGCTGCGGGATATCTTTGATTCGGTGATCCCCGGTTATCATATGAATAAGCGGTTGTGGAATACGGTGATCCTCGATGGCACTGTGCCCCGCGGGGAAATCGAACGCATGATAGATAATTCCTTTTTACTGGTAGTCGCAAAGATGACCAAAAAGCAGCGCGAGGCCGTGCAGGTATACCTTTAGTGTTTCGGTGGTAATTGGGTTATGCTGGTGGGGAGTGAAATAACAACAATTACCTATCACCATGCGTTACCGGTTTGATGACTTTGAGTTCGACAGCAAAGATTTGATTTTGTATCGTGCAGGCGCTGCGCTTGCGATACGTCATAATGAGGCAAAGCTCCTTGCGCTGTTGCTGGCAAACCCCCATCGCGTGCTCAGTAAAGAAGAGATCCTGAATGAAGTGTGGCAGGGCAAGGTAGTCTCTGAACAGGCGGTGTTTCAGAATATCAGTCACTTACGGGCCTTATTCGGCAACGATGCCATCAAAACCTATGCAAAGCGAGGTTATCAGTGGCAACGACCGCTTGGCGAGCCGATAACAGAGTTAAGGGGTAATAATACACAGCCGCAAGTGGCAGTGACCGATACCACTTTGCCTGTGCGTCATTCAGGCGCAAAGTGGCTGGGCATTTCACTGAGTGCTTTACTGGTGCTGTTAACGCTGGTTTATATCGTCCAGCGCGACGAGCCAGCGCACGCTTCCTTTGCACTGACTTACTTGCCATTTGAAGGTGCAGAAGCTGATGAGTGGCAACTACAAGACACAGCCCGGCTGGACTTTACCGCTTTTACCACACTTTCCGCCGCTCAATTCAGAACGTCTCAGGAGCTGATTTATCCTGAAATGGCACCACAACACCCGGTTATCCTCACTGCCAGTGCTCGTTATGTCGATTCCCTTTGGTACCTGACCTTCTGGTTAAAAGGGCCGGCTGGGCAGTGGCAGGGCGTATTGCATGGTGACACTCCAGAGTTTGTCAAACAGCAGCTCTATCACCACCTCAATCAGCCTGTGGTACAGTCTGTGGTGCAAAGCCCGCATTCTCCTGACCTGAAACTGGCCATGCTAATTCAGGCACATCAGGGGGCACCAGAGGACCTGGTCCTGTTGGGAGCCTTGGTTAGTGCTTATATTGATGTGCGGGAGCTGGAAAAAGCGATGGCAATGGCAGAGAAGCTGGCAGTGCAGGCAAAAGCGCAAAGCAATTCACAGCAACTGGGTCGCGCACTGGCCTTTCAGGGCGAGATTTTGTCACGCAAAAGCCTGGTCGACCTGAGCCTGATAAGGCTGGATGCCGCCCTGGAAGCACTGGAAATGAGTCAGGATCTGAGGGCTCAGGCGGATGTCTGGCGCAGTCGGTCATGGTTGTATCATTTACAAGGCAACTATGAACAGGTCAAAACCAGTCTTCTGCGCTCAGCACAATTGGCTGTCCAGGCACAGGATGTTGCCAGAGAGCTGGATGCCCTGACTTATTTGTCCATTATGGCGAGTAAAAACCAACAGGATAATGATAAATACCTTTATCTGAGGCAGGCAGAGGAGAAAATGCGAGGCTATGATTTGCCGATTTATCACTTTGCCAAAGTGCCCTTTCACTACGCCATTTTTGCGGACAAACCCGCTGACAAAGAACCCCATTACCGGCGAGTACTGGAGTACACTGCTTTAACACCGAACCACTGGGTCGCTCAGGCCAGTCGCAAATCTCTGGTCCGCTATTATCTGAGTGAAGGACGATATGCTGAGGCTCAATCGCTGGTTGACAGTGTGAGCCCGGACAATGTGCAAAACGCTTACCTGGCAGTTATGTATGCTGCAGCTGCTCAAACTCAGGCAGACCTTCTGCCGCTTGCACTGCGTGCCTTTGAACTGGCGCAGTTATCGGGAGATCGCCGGATTGGCCTCGATGTTGCGCTGTTGTTGTGTCAGATGCCCATAGAGCTGGGCGTAAACAGCGACTTTTATGCCCAGTATATCAGCGAACATGCAACGCCGGATTGGCGAGCTCAGAATGCATCGCAGTTACTGGCACTCAACCTGGCATCGAGCAGTGACTGAGCCTGGATGAGTTACTGTTAATCGAGGTGCCAGACTCAGGGCCGCTGAGTCTGGCAGGCAGGAGCTTAGTATACGAAGGGGATCAGCTTTTTGGTTTTTGCAGCATACTGATCGAACTTCTCACCGTAACGCTCTGACAGATAGCTATCGAGCGCCGGAATATGAAAGCTGATAAAAGAGTACGCCATAAAGAAAGGCAGCAGCAGGGTCCAGTAGTTATAACTTAGTAAGCACCAGCCTGTGAACAAGACGACATCACCAAAGTAGTTGATGTGCATTGAGTATTTGAACAAGCCCTGGGTGTAACACTGGCCTTTGTTCGCCGGGTCTTGTTTCCACCATTTACGCTGGATCTCAGAGCCGCTGTTGAGGTATGAACCAATCACCAGCAGCGCCAGCGCCACGATATCCAAAGTACCAAAGGGGATCACCTCAGCTCTGAATGCACCGCCGCCGACCAGTAGCAGGCCAATTTCGAAGAACGCCATAAAACACAGCAAGCCCAGCGCCTCACCCCAGTCAATGCGACGTTGCAACAGGTACAGCACAGTAATGGCGTGTCGCAGCCAGTAGACAAAAACGCAAGCCAGCATGATCAGGGCTCTGTCTTGATCAACCAAGGTCCATTGCTGGCCAAAGAGCTGGCCGATGTGTGTCCAGCCTTCGGCCAGTGCCAGCCAGGCACAAAAGAGCACTAAGCCAAAGTGCAGGCCAACAAAGGTCCATCTTTGTGCCAAGGTGCGGCCATGTTCGCGGTTGACACCGCCACCGGCATTTTGACTGTCCGAGTTGTGATTTACTGTTTCCATATTTTTTCCTTCAATCGATATAGCTTAAGTGGTTGTCTGGTGTTGGGGCTCAGCGGCCAGCGCCACGGGCTCAACAGTACGTGTACGATAGATCATGTAATTACACAGAGATATCAGCGCCAGTGTGGCAGTCCCTAACGTTACCCAGGCAGCTTGTTCAGTCGTAATTGCCCAGTACAAAATTAAACCATACAGCAGTTGTGTGACCGCCTCCATATGCAGGCCCACCTTGGCCCCATCAAAGACCAGACCATTAAAGTGGCATAACCAGAAAAACAGCAGTGACATACTTACCTGAGGTAAAGTGGGTAGCTCGCCAAAATAGCTCATCAGATAGGTAAACACGACCACAATGGCGCTAAAGCGAACGAATGCGGTCCATTTGGTACGTTTACAGATGAAGGGGTCTTTTGGCTTAAAGTCTTTAGAGCGTACCTTGGCGGAGAGCGAATAAAAATCCGCTTTGTTGGCGTTTTTAGGGAGCCAGGCAGGTGGTGCGAAAACAGAGCAAAACACCTCAAACACAGAGCTGGAGCATTTGATTTTCTGCCAGATGGTTTTGAGGTAATAGGAGTTGATCACCAGCGGGCTAAAACTCGGATAGGATTCACGCACGCCGTATACTACCGGGTCATCCTCCAGCTCGCGCTGATAGGTGCCAAACAAGCGATCCCAGATGATCAAAATGCCGCCATAGTTTTTATCTATATACTGACGGTTGCGGGCGTGATGTACGCGATGCAGCGAAGGGGTATTAAAAATCTTGTCAGCACGTGGGGTCTTTTTCAGGTATTTGGTGTGGATACAAAATGCCCAGATGATCTGGGTATAACTGGCGGCCAGGAACACTTCCAGTGAAATGCCCATAAATGCCATAGGAATAAAGGTCATCCACATGGTGAGTTCAGTAAAATAGCTGATCCGAATAGAGACGCCAAAGTTAAAATTCTCTGCGGTGTGATGCACCAGATGGTCGGCCCAGAACAGCCCTATCATATGGTGAAAGCGGTGATTCCAGTAGTACAAAAAGTCATAAACAAAGAATGCTAGCACATAAATCAGCGGGTTACTTTGGTCGAGTTCGAACAAGCGATACTCGTTATACACCAGCGTATACAGTGCGACTACGGCAAGTAAAAAAATAAAAGACAACCCCAAATTGCCAAGCGCAATGGTGGCATTGGTGAGCGTGTCATTGAGGCGGTAGTTTTTTTGTTTTCGTAAAAAGTTAATGGTTGCCAGAATAAATAGCGGGCCCAGATAAAAGGGCAGGGTGTACATTACTTCTTCGGTAAAGTTGAGATCCATGTTAATCCCTTAGAGTGATGTCTTCATTTCGACGGTGGCTTAGCGGTCACTATATGTAAACCTGCCATTGCCATCCGCCTTACCAGATGTGTGTGCTGCAAGCAGCTGTATGTGATACAAAGTAAATTATGTAAATCAATATTAACATTAATTTATCCTTTGTTTCACGCTTTTTATGCCAGGTCATGTCACGAGAGGTTAATTGTCTTGCTGATAGCAGGTTCTAAGCCGTCTGTGTCAAATGTCATAAGGTTAATACTATGTTTTTAAATTGTGATTAAAAAATGGATTTGGAATAGTTTTTTCTCATCTATTGTCAAGTGAGAATAATGCTTGAGTATTTGCTCAATATTTTTTCAGGCTGGCCGATAGGGCTTAGGGATACAAAAAAGGAAATAAAGTAATGTCCAAAACTATTTTACCCCTGATCAGCTTGCTGGCCTCTGCCGCAGCCGTTCAGGCTTCAAACTCAGCAACAACGCTGGTCAGTCAGAACTTTGATAGTGGCTACGTGGGCCTATTTGTAGCAGATGGCACATTGAGCCAGTTCGAGGCTTCATCGCTCATGCCTATTAGTGGAGATAAGAGTCTGGCAATGACCAGCGATGGGCACTACCGGGTTGGTACGGAAGCGCTGATCATGAGAACACTGCCTGAGGTGAGTCAGTTGAGTGCATCGTTCGATATTGCGATGCCATTTTCCGATAGTCATAACCGCAGCCCCTACACATTAGTGCAGTGTGTGTTCGAGATTGAGTACGCCGATGGTAATGTGTACCAGTCTTATGTGTCACGTAATGATGAGGTGCCGACTTACCAGCAAAGCATTTATTCACATAATTGCCAGGTCACTTTACCAGCGGGCAAAGCCATCCATAAGGTCACCTGGTTTCTTGACAGCTACGCTTTGCCCGGTGAAACCGTCTATCTGGATAATCTCGAAATCACGCTCAGTGAAGGAAGCCATCAGCGTAATGCGCAGGTAGATCTGTTTTGGCAAGGACGGGATTTCTCTGAGTTAACTGAGGTGCAGGTCGACACTTTTTTCAGTAATACCCCGACTTTAACGCACGACAATGGCACGGCAAGTTTGCGTTTGAGTCAAACCGCATCTGGTCGTTACAGTACCCGGTTTCATCTAGAAGCGCCTGAGTTTTCTCACACCTATCCTGAGTATCTGGTTTATCAGGCGAGTATTTCTAACCCAGGCTCTCAGCCGGTCAGTGTTCAGCTTTACGGCAGCGCCAGTTATCAAAAGCAGTTTAGAGACGCAGATCACAGTGCCGCTTTTGCCCCCAGCTATTACATTGCACCGAACAGTACAGCTGTGGTGCCGATTATCGTTGATTTAGGTAAAGATGGCCTGACCTCAGATATTACATCTACTGAGCTGCGTATTGAGGCTAATGGGGCGGTGTTATTAAACGGTCTCACATTGCATTCAGGGACCAGCCTATCAGACGGTCTGGTCACCATTGCGACATCTGGGTTCGAAACCGACTCGGGCGGGTTTACCACCAGTTCACCGCAAGACGTTACGCTTATCAGTCAGGCTCAACAGGTGATCAGCGGTGAGCAAAGTCTGGGTTTTGAGATGGCACCATGGCGTCAGGCCGGATTTACCCATTACTTTGGTTGGGCAAATCAGTATTACGCAGACAAAGTCTATACTCAGCTCGCCGTGCAACTGCAAGATGCCCAGAAAGATACGCCGATCAGAGTCTGCACAGATGTATATTACATGGCAGGTGGCAAAGACAGCTTCTGTAAAGAGCGCGTTTTGGGCGCTGGCAGTTTTGCACTGTATGACGTTTATCCGGTCGACCCCGATAGACGATTATATCGCATTATTGTCAGGGTTCGCGCCTATGGCAATGCCAGTATCAAAGGAGAGATGGATAACTTTGTGCTGGGTTACTGGCCTGCGATACCTGCGCAGTAACAGGTGGTTATAAGCGCAGGGAGTCTGCGCTTTTTTGCGTTCAGAAAATGAGTATTAGTCCACATCAAAACGCGCCATTGGTTATTGGAGCTTATGATAAACACCGTAAAGCAGGGGTGGCCAGGACTTGCCCTCGTTAGCCGAAGACTGTCAGTGCTGGTGAACCGAATAGCGGGCAAAGGGCAATATATAAGATATTTATGTGCATCACGTAATGCGTTCAGTATTGCCGATCATCTGAGGGATGCCGGATCCGTTATCATTGTGAAAATAATCACTGTTATCATGATTAGGCAGGAAGGGGAAATCACGTTCCCCCAGTTTCTGTGCTATTCACTCTTCAGCGCCAGCCAGTTGAGCTTCCAGTGACTGTCTTGAGAATGAAGGGTCAGTGTATGCTGACCGGCGCTCAGGAAGATGCGCGCGCCCTGCTGCGTTTGCCACTGGTGAAAACCACCGGTGCCCTTTAGTGCGTGTTCGCCCAGAGGCTTGTCGTCAAGGGTTACTGTAAAGCCCTTACCATCCCGAGGCCCTGCAATACGGTAACTCAGGCGATAGTGACCGCTTTGGCTTACATCGATCTGGTATGTCAGTTGGGCGCCCTTGGCTATCCCATTACCACCGGTGAGGTTAAAGCGCCCGTCAATGTCTGAGGTACGGGCTGAATTTGCGCCTGTGATTGCATGGGCGTATTCTGCTTCAATTCTGCCAGGAATAGAAAAGACCGTCCCTGGGGTTTTAACCACATTACTGTAGTTACTTTGCCGGTTGCGACGCACCGCGACCACCGTATACTCATATACATTGGGAGAGGCATTGGCATCAATAAACCGAGTATCTATGACATTATCAGCCATCAGTGCAAACATAGAGCCTGCACTTTGATTTCGATAGATACGATACCCGGCTATGTCTTTCTCTGGGCTGGGATCCCAGCTGAGTACAGTATTACCATGGCTTTGTGACAGGGTGAGGCCAGTGACGGGCATAGGGTAAGCAAACTGCTGGTCACGTCGACTTTGTTCCTGCTGCTGCGCGAAGGCGAGCTGTTTTTTGAATTGTTGCGTGGTTTTGCTGGCTTTGGGAGCCTGGCCATCTAACGCGATGCGAAAGCCTTCCGCAGCCCCTGCAAAGTTTTCGGGCTGGCTACCACGGCGGGTGACAGGCCAGATATTCCAGTGCCAGCTGCTGCCACGCACAGCGCGCCTGTCACACTGCTCGGGCGATAAGGCTTTGCCATCGGAGCGGGCGTTTTGATAGCCGTCCTCAAAGCAGTCTCCCATCAATTCAGCTACGTTACTGAGCATATCGTGCAGACCGTAGGGGTTGGGCTGATACATGCCGACAACACTGGCATACGTAGCATGATCGACGCAATCGGCAAAACCATCAACAAAGTTCACGTAGGTACTGCTGGTGGTGCGTTGCAATTCATTTTCACCACTCAAATCTGCCGTGTTTTCGTATTGGCAGACTGAGGGGTGTTTGGGGTCATTGCCAAAGTAAAAGCGGCTTGTGGCACCACCACGTGCTGCATACTCCCACTCGGCTTCACTGGGCAGTCGGTAGGGTTTCCCCGTCGTTTTTGCCAGCCACTCAACATAGGCGTTTGCACCCGCCCAGCTAACACAGATAGCGGGCTGGAACTCATTATCTGTCAGGCTGTTATTATCCCAGCTACCCGGTGTGCTACCAATAAACCAGCTATCAAGCTGATGATAGCATTCCTGAGGTGCCACAAAACCGGTCGCTTCTACAAAGCGTCGGTACTCCCTGACCGTGACTTCATATTTGCCCAGGCTAAACTCTGGCAGCGTGACAGTATGAACCGGCTGGCTGTTTTTATTGTCCGTAGTACCCATAGTAAAGCTGCCTGCCGGGAGCGTGACCATAATGGGCTCAATGGGTGAAGCGGTTTTACCGGCGAGTGCGGGTGCACAGATGGTCAGCAGTAAAAGTGTCGAACGAGGAAGTGTGAGTTTCATGATTGTTTTTCCTGTAAAAAAGACCCTTTCACCATGCCTAACCTGAGAGGATGAAATCCTAGCGAATTTTTACAATGTGAGAAAAATAGAAATATTTTAGCTTGGTTTGAGTAATAGGAATTATATTAAGGTGTTGATATTTATGCTTATTTAATCTTTCCGACATAACCTGATGCGAGGAAATGGTAAGCCGGTGGTGTAGGCTATTCAGGCTTACTGAGCTGCGGCCTGTTTTGCCAGGTATGCGTCGCAAGCTCACCGGAAGTCAATGATCTGGCCGTCTTTGCTCTTCCAAGAGCGAGCTGCCAGAGGAGAAACAAGCTGGTGGTCGGGTGATACCAATTTCACTTAATACCTGTTCAATTTGACGGAGCAAATATGACGCTAACAGCGTTAAAAATTTCTCATTTAGAACAACTGAATAGCAAAAT
>NZ_PPUZ01000041.1:0-87385 GCF_004212645.1 Pseudoalteromonas rubra
TTTTTCTTAATTAAGCTTTCCATTTGGCTTTCCCTTCACTTGACTCGTTGCTTTTCAGCTTTCTACTTCGTAGTGAGTGCCCCGTGTCGGTGGATGCGCATTATAGGGAAATCGAAACCAAGCACAACCCCTTTTTTGAGGAAAAGTGAGAAAAACTCGCCCTTCGTCCACTTTACATACAGAACACGACAAAACGCACCGCTTTGTCATCAAATATTCACCTATTTGACACAATTTAATTGCTAGGGGATCTAAGTATTGTACATTTCAGAAGAGACGCAAGAAAAAATGGCGCTTTTTTGCGCCATTTTAGTAGAGAAAAGAATTAATACAAAAGACTGTAGAGTTTTCGTCGGTATCGAGCCGCAATTTCATCGCCCTCGGGTAAAGACGCAATGATATCCAGATAGCCTTTTTTGGCTTCTCCAAAGTTCATGTCTTTTTTTAGCACAGATATCAAGCTTTCCAATGCATCGGCTTTCTTTCCTGCATCGACCTGGGCCTGAGCCAGTTGACATAATATAGATAAATCATCCGGTGAAGCTTCGGCTTCAGCCATAAGGCGCTTGAGTTCAGGTGACTCCTGAGCCTCTTTTGCTTGTTCCAGCTTCGACTTTAAGTTAGTGAAGTAGGCATCCTGTGCTTCTGCCGGAACAGACGCAAGTAGTGCCTCTGCCTCTTCTACTTTTTGTATCTGAATACAGATATCTGCAAATACCAGCGAAACTCTTGGGTTATCTTTTGCAACACCATAAGCCTGCTTTGCCAGTGCAAAGGCATCATTCAGTTCACCATTAGCAAGCGCTTGCTTGGCTTGCTCAAGTAAGATCAGTTCAGGTGAAGGCAGATGCTCCGACAAAGCCTTGGAAATCTCTTCTGGTGTTTTTGCGCCAGGGAGAACATCTACAGGTGCACCGCCTTTCAACACAACCAAAGTTGGTAACGCCTGAAGGCCCACTTGTTGGGCTAACTGAGAAGCAAGCATTTGTTGTTGATCACAATCGACCGTAGCGACCACTATATTATTTGGATATTGCTGAGCAAGCGCATCGAGAATATCAGCTTGTGCAATACAGTTTGGTTCCTGGGCGCTAAAAAACGTCATTAATACGAGCTTTTCAGGATCCGAAGATGCCAACACCTGTTGAATGTTTTCCGGTGTAAGTAAGATTTTATTTTCCATGTTCAAACCAGCTGTGATATTTGACTATCTATATGGTGACATCCATGCCAATTACAAGGCAAATATAAAATCCGATTAAGCTGCTGACTTTCGACGACCATTTCGTGTACTTGCGCGTTTTTTGGTTCTTTTTTTAGAAAATGAGCCTCTCGATCCTGATTTACCACTTTTCAGGCCACTGAATATGGAACTGTCACTCGTATTCGCGCGTTCAATAATACCTGTTATTTCATTTTCAAGAGGATGCATAAAAGTCTGATAGGTTTGCTCTTTCATTGCGATTTTTGCCAATTGTGACTCCCACAGTGCTGTTCTATCTGGCAAAGATAGATCTTCGGGAAGCGTCTTGACTAGCGCAGCGCCTAGCTCTGTTGATTTAATGCTTTTACCATTACGTTGCAAAAAGCCTCTTTTAAATAATAAATCGATAATTCCGGCTCTGGTTGCCTCTGTCCCGAGCCCATCAGTCTCCTTCAACACTTTTTTGATGTCAGCGTTCGACACAAATCGGGCGATGCCAGTCATGGCACTTAATAATGTGGCTTCTGTAAAGTGGTTGGGGGGTTGAGTATGTTTCTCGATGACTTCTCCTTTAAAGCAGTGAAGTAACTCGCCAACTTCCAGCTGGGGCAACATAACTTGTTTCTTTTCTTCCACTTTAAATAAGCGTTTAAAACCAAGGTCGATGATCTGCTCCGCCTTAGCAACAAACACTCCGCCTGCAATATCAAGCTCCACTTTGGTTTCTGTATACCGATAAGCAGGATAAAACTGCGCGAGATACTGAGTACAAATGAGCTGGTAGACTTGCTGCTCGTACTGGCCTAACTGGGCCGTCTTTAGCTTCTTTGCTGTCGGAATGATGGCGTGGTGCGCCTCAACTTTGGCATCATTCCAGCATTTGCTTTTCAGGCTCAGATCTGCACCCGCAACTTTATCTTCTTCCAACCCCTGGTTATTTAGTGCCGCATCCAATACCTGCTTAGACTCGCCAAAGTGCCCCTTCGGTAGGTAGCGATTATCCGATCGGGGATAAGTGATCAGTTTATGTCTTTCATAAAGCGCCTGACAAACATCCAACACTTGTTTAGCCGACATACCAAAGCGTTTGTTGGCATCGATTTGTAGTGCCGATAAGTTATAAGGCAAAGGCGGGTTGTGCTTCTTTGGCTTAGCATCTATTTTTTTGACCTGAGCGTCCAGCCCCTGGATCCTTGACGCGACATTTTCGGCCAACCCTTTAACCAGCACTCTGCCTTCCTCATCCATATATGGCTGACATGCCTCACTGGGTTGCCACTTGGCACTAAACTCTGCCCCGTCGCTTTTTCTGACCAGCGCTTGCACCTCAAAAAACGGTTTAGAAACAAAGTTGGCTATTTCCATATCCCGCCTGACAACCAAACCAAGGACTGGCGTTTGTACTCTGCCAACTGACAGCACCCCCTGAAATCCTGCTTTTTGTCCGACCAAGGTATACGCCCTGGTCAGGTTCATACCATACAGCCAATCAGCCCTTGCTCTGGCCAAAGCTGACACACTCAAAGGCACAAATTCCTGATTCGTACGCATTTGGTTTAGTGCCTTCTTGACTGCCGCAGGGTTTAGATCGCTGATCAGCAGTCGCTGAGCGGCTTGCTTTTTAGATGCCGACGGCTTTGCTTCTTGCAATACCTCATCAACCAGTAACTGACCTTCCCTATCAGGATCACCCGCATGCACAAGACAGTCAGCTTGCTTGATCAGCTTTTTTACGACGCTGAGTTGCTTTTTGGTTTTAGGTTTTGCTTTGAACTGCCAATGCTCAGGGATAATGGGTAAATGCACCATTTGCCATTTTTTGTATTTAGGGTCGTAGTCCTCGGGAGCGGCCTGCTCCAGCAAATGGCCAATACACCAGGTAACACAATCTCCATTGGCTACCTCGATATAACCATCATGCTTTTTATGTGGCTTAGGCAATACGTCTGCAATGGCTCTACCCAGAGAAGGCTTTTCGGCAATATAAAGTTTCATTCTTCAGAAAAACTGTATGTATTTACAGTTATGATAGTCAACTCTGGCAGTAATTACCAGAGCTGACTCGATCGGACAAAGTGATTGGAGCGGGAGTTAGGTTTTCAGTAAATTTAACTGCTTGTGCTTTTGCTCCACTATATACGTCATTGCACTGGCCGCCTGCTCTACCTCATCGGCAAAACCAGACAATTCAGCTGCCGCATCTGATATACCTGTTGTATTGGTGCTGATCTCCTCAGTCACCATGCTTTGCTCTTCTGCTGCAGTCGCAATTTGTGTTACCTCATTTGAGATACTGCTTAGTTCGCCCACTAAGCTACTCATTAATTCGGCAGACTCCTGGCAGTATGAAACCGCCTGCCCACCCTGGCTAACCGTTCTTTCGATGATCTGCTCAGAGCCCGTGACTTCACTTTGCAGATTATCAATCAGCTTACTAATGTCATCCGTTGAGGCCTGTGTTTTTGACGCCAATGCCCGTACCTCGTCGGCAACCACTGCAAAGCCTCTCCCTTGCTCACCTGCTCGCGCGGCTTCAATTGCGGCATTAAGCGCCAGTAAGTTGGTTTGTTCAGCAATGGCGCGTATCACATCCAAAATCTTAGAAATATCTCCACTGCGCTCAGAGACTTTCCCGAATGCGTTTTTCGCTTCCAGGACCTGCTCGGCAATTTCCTGAACCGTTTCTGTCGTTTTGACTATGCTACGCTCGCTGCTCTGCACCGTTTCAACAGCATGGTTTGTGCTTGAGGCGGCTTTTTCTGATGCCCTGGCCACTTCTGTTGCCGTTGCACTTAGCTCGTTAATCGCTGTCACAACACTGTCTATTTCAAGATGCTGATTAGAAACCTTGTTTTTGATATTAATCGCGGCCTCAGTGGTTTTGTGTGACTGAGCATAAGACTCCTCTGCCAGCTCTTTTAGGTCAACTATCATGCTTCTTAGTTTATCGGTGAAGCGGTTGAAGCCGTTGGCCAAAGAGATCAACTCAGCATGATGACTCACTTCCAGTTTATGAGTTAGATCGCCTTCACTGGAAGCCAGGCTCTCTACCCGCTTTTCAATATAGGTGAGCGGACCAATAATGGTATTGATCAGTACCAAAGCAAGCCCGAGCGCAACAGCCGCTACCACAGTGCCCAAAAACAGCATCCAACGCCCTAATGAGTTGGTAGATTCCTCAATCTGTTGCTCTATCTGAGTGACAGAAGCCAACGCAACCTCTTTAGGTAATTCAATAACCAAAGACCAGGTCGTATTAGCAAGCTTGATTTCAATAGGTACCGCAATCGCAAGCACATCCCCTATTTCGCTAAAACCACCTTGTTGGTGTAAGTTCAGCAGCTGCTCTGCTACATCGGGATTTACGGATTCATTTAGTGGTCTGGCAAGTTTATCGTAGTGACTGGCACCCACAACCAGCCCAAGTTTACTAAGCAAAGAAACTTTTGCCTGTCCCTGATAAAGAGATTCAGATAACTCATCAACTAGCTGCTGAAATACAGGCAAGTTGACATCAACTCCAACCAGCCCCTGAAAACGCCCGTTGACATCAACCGGCACAGTTAACGAGGTCATCAACATTTTATTGCCCGGAGAGATTTCGTACAGGTAAGGTTCCATAATACAAGGGGCAACACTGTCGCGCGCGCACAGATACCATTCGGCTTCCCGGAGCCCAAACTCGTTACGCTTGTCTAAATATTTGTCGGCAGCCGATTCAATTTGGTGCTGGGTGATGCCACTTGCATCTCGAGTAAAATATAGTTCCAGCGTACCGTCGCCTGGCGCCGAGTGGCTGGCCCCGGATGTATAAGCCTGATCTTGTCGATCATAGCCGTTGGGCTCAAACTGGGCATACATGGAAGAGACAAATCGGTTTTGTTTCAATGCACCAGCAACAAGGTCTTGCACCTGGTTGCGTGCAAGGGGTTCACTAACTGAAGTTTCTTTCAGCGCACCTGCTAATGTGTAGGGCACCCGATAAGCCGAATTGATAAACTCGGCCACCTGCTGTGCATAATATTGTCCCTGCGCTGTTAGCCCGGTTCTTATCTCCTGATAAACCAGCTCTCTGAGCTGAGTACTTTGCACTTTGTTCTCTTTTTGCAGGTTCATCCACATGGTTGTTACTAACAAGGCAACGAGGGCGGTAACTAGCGTAATCACAAACAGGATAAGCTTCTTCTTGATGGACATATGCTGCATATAAAACACTCACAAATGGTTGTTTATTTAGATAACTTTAGCAAAAGTTTCGCTTTCTTGCGTATTCTAAAATGACAGCTTTAAGTAATTATGACTACACTAATCCGCGATTTTTTTTACACCAAACAAGAATAGTACATTAATTAAACTAATTTTGATTAAACGAACAAGATGTAACAGTATAAGAAATTTGGGCAGGTCGTATAGTCGGTGTTGTTGACTGGAAAAAGAGTCGCTGTTGAACAGCGACTCGCTATTAAAAGGAAACTCAATCTTCCTCAATTTTATCTTTACCACGGGTAGACTCAATGCTATCTAACCTGTGATGAATCGCAGATTTAATCAGCATATATCCACTGATAGGCGCGGTAATTAGCAAGAACATTGAGATTAGTACTTCTTTTACACTCACGCCTTCACCGTAAAAGCCATAATAAGCCATTGCAGCAAACAACAGACAGGCCATGCCGAGTGTTGTTGCTTTAGTTGGCCCGTGCAGACGCATGAAAAAATCAGGCATTTTAACCAAGCCGATGGAGCCAACTAGGACTAAACTGCCGCCCAACAATAATAAAAATGAAATAATCCATTCCATCATGTGCTCCCCCTATTCAATGATATCGCCGCGCAGCAAGTATTTACATACTGCAACTGTGCTGACAAAGCCGAGTAAGGCAATCAATAGAGCAGCCTCAAAATACAGTGAAGTGCCCATATTCATGCCATATAGCACTATCAGCGCAATGGTATTAATGTACATGGTATCCAATGCCAGTATGCGATCCGGAATAGAAGGCCCAACAACAAGTCGCCACAAGTTTAGTAGCAAAGATACACCGATCATCGCAAAGACAATCAAAATCACCGTCTCTAGCATGCAAAGATCTCCTTAATGGGTTTTTCATAACGCGTTTTAATCGTCTCGATCAGGGCCGCTTCGTCATCCAGATCCAACACGTGGATCAGTAAGTAACGCTGTTGCGGCTCTGTGCCATCAGTCATGTCTTCGGGCCAGGGGTAAACCTCTGCACTCACTGTACCCGGAGTCAGCGATACCGTACTCGCCAGGATGGTGATGGGCATGGACTGAGCCAAATCAATTGGCACTTTCACGAACGCGGGTTTCAACTTTCGTGTCGGGCCAAGAATTTTGATGGCAACTTCAATATTTGCCATCAGAATATCGTACAGAACCAGCAACAGATATTGTAAGGCTTTGCCAGGTTTCAACACCAAAGGCTGTTTAGTCCGAAACGGAAAAGTAGCAAGGGGAATGGCGACGGCCAGGATAGCCGCCAAAATCAAGTGCCCCGGTGCTACGCTGTTGTTCAGCAGCAACCAAACAACAAACAACATCAAGCTGCGAAACGGAGTCGGCAACCATCTATATTTAGCTTCCAAACGCATTTAGTTCACTCCTCCCAACACGTCCTGCAGTAGCCCCGTGAAGTCATGTAATTCCTGCGCAGCAAGCAGAGCATATTCACTCAGAGGACCGGCAAAAATCACCATTAGTGGCGCGCACATCACCAGTAGTAGTACGGCGAAGATCTGCGCAGGATGAGCCCGCTCCTGTTCACTGTCGCTCTTACCTGTGTGGTGCCAAAAAACAGTGCTGCCCGCTTTTGACACTGATACCAACACGGCCAGACTCGCGACCAGATAAATCAGCCAGAACCAGTTACCATAAGGTGTGTCCAGAGTCGACCTTAAGATCCAGATCTTACCCACAAATCCTGATAGAGGCGGCATGCCAATGACAGCGACCGCCGCAACCAGAAATGCGCCGCCAAGGAATAGAGGCTGAGCAACTGGCCGCCCTGCGGTGATCCTGTCTGCCACTTTACCTCTTTGTCGGGCGATCAGATCCGCTAACAGGAACAACGCTGCACTGACCAGAGTCGAATGCACCAGGTAATACACCGCAGCGGCGCTACTCTGTACACTTTGAACAGCCACTAGGGCAACTAACGTACCTACGGATACAACAACCAGATTCGCGACCATTTTACGTAAATCCTGGCTCGCTAATACACCGATTGCGCCCATTACTATGGTTGCCATGGCCAGCCACCAGAGCCAGTTTTGTGCCATGTGGCTTAGTTCACCCGCTTCTTCACCAAAGATCAGGGTGTATACGCGCATCATCGAGTACACACCCACTTTGGTCATGATTGCAAACAGCGCAGCCACTACCGGCATTGCCGTCGAATAGGTGTTAGGCAGCCACAAGTGAAGCGGCAGCAATGCGCCCTTCAGGGCAAACACGACCAACAGCAGCAAGCCACCTATCTTAGCCAGGTAGACATCGTCGCCTTGCAGCAATGTTACTTTTTGTGCCATATCTGCCATGTTCAGCGTGCCCAATGTACCGTACAGGATCCCCAGAGCGATCAGGAAAACAGACGAGCCGACCAGGTTTAAAATCACATACTGCAATGCTGCTCGCGTGTTGCGCTTATCTCCACCGTGCATTAGCAAAGAATATGACGCAATTAACAAGACTTCGAAGAATACAAACAGGTTAAACGCATCTCCCGTGAGGAAGGCACCATTCACACCGAGCACCAGAAAGTGCAACAATGGGTGGAAAAAACTGCCGCGCTCATCGTCGCCGGCGCAGCTGTACAGACCACAGACCAAGCCCAGGAAAGACGTTAGAGTGACCAGCAAGGCCGATAGTGGATCGGCAACTAACACGATACCAAACGGCGCAGACCAGTTACCTATGGCGTAAACCGAAGTACCATGCTCCTGCGTCATCAACAGCAAAATTGCCGATGCTATTGTCGTGATCACGCCCATCCCAACCGAGACAATGCGGCGCGCTCTGAGGTTCTTGCCACAGGGCGGCATTAACATAAAAATAGCAGCCAGCATTGGCAACAATACTGGCAAGGAAGTTAAATGCTGCGTCATGCTTTACCTTGCTCCTTACGCTGAGAGCCAGCGTTACGAGAAGTTGCAGGTACTTCACTGCCATTGACATGATCATTACCTAAGTCTGCACGACCGCGGATAGCGAGGATGACCACAAATGCCGTCATAGCAAAGCCGATAACTATCGCGGTTAAGACCAACGCCTGCGGCAGGGGATCAGCATACCCGTCGCTAAAGCCCAAAACCGCGGCTTTGTTCATCGTCAGTCTGCCTGATGCAAACAAAAATAGGTTTACTGCATACGACAGCATCGTCAGCCCCAGTACCACCGGAAAGGTGCGGGCTCGTAAAATCAGGAACACACCGCAGGCGACTAACAAACCTACGCAGGATGAATACAATAGCTCCATTAAATATTTACCTCTTCTTTAGGTGCATTGGCTGTCAACTTACCCAGGCTTGCCAGGATCATCAACGTCGCGCCAACAACCGTAATATACACACCCAAGTCAAATACCAATGCGCTGGCAAGCTCAATCTCACCAATCACTGGCAAATCAAAGTAATCAAACCAGCTGGTCAGGAACGGTCGGTCAAATACCCAACTACCCAAGCCAGAAATCATGGCTATCGCAATACCTGAGGCAATGATCTTCCGGTAGTTAAGCGTAAAGCGCTCTGAGATCCAGTTCGACCCGTGTGCAATATACTGCAAGATAAAGGCAATCGCGGTTACCAGACCAGCAATAAAGCCGCCACCCGGCAGGTTATGACCACGCAGGAAGATATAGACCGACACCAGCAAGGCAAGCGGTAACAGGCTCTGTGAGATAGACGCCAGCAGAATCGGATAACGCTCTTTCGCCCACGGTCGACCTTCTGAGTCACTACCTGGCATAAACAGTGGCAGATTAATCAGCAGCTTATAAATACCCAGTGCGGCAATACCAAGCACGGTGATCTCCCCTAAGGTATCAAAGCCACGGAAATCAACCAGGATGACGTTCACTACATTGGTACCGCCACCGCCTGTCTTAGCATTGGCAAGGAAGAAGTCAGAAATTGAACTCAAAGGACGTGTGATCAAGGCATAGCAAATACTGCCTACAATGACACCTATCGCAGAGGCAATACCTAAATCGCGCAATACGCGCACTGAGCTGCTCTCTTTAGGTGTTCTCTGCGGTAAGAAAAATAAAGCCAGCATCAGCAGAATAATAGTGACCACTTCTACCGTTAACTGAGTCAGTGCTAAGTCCGGCGCTGAGAAGCGAGTGAACGCCACTGCCACCATCAGGCCTACGACCGAGATCATCAACAAGGCAACCATACGGGTACGATGCCAGATCACTGTGCCAATGGCACCAATCATCAGAAGTCCAGCACCAATGGCATTATGTACATCAATTGGAGTCGGTTTATTTTCGCCAACCAGCTGACTCATCTCGAACAGCGGCCAGCCAGCACTCAGCATAACCACCATTAACATCAGCATCAGATAACGTTGCAATGAACCATTCTCAATGGCGTCAATGCGGGCGCGGCTCCAGCTTACCACCTTATACATGGCATGTTCGAAGCCTTTTTTCGCATTGATAGGCGGCAGCGAAGCCTGGAACGCAAATAAGTAGCGACGCTGAGTATAAATAAGTAAACCACCACACACTGCGATACCACTCATCAGCAGGGGCAGATTGAAACCATGCCAGATTGCAATCTTAAACTGCGGTGGCTCTGTGCCTAGCACGGCAGCAGATGCCACATTCAGGATGTCGCTAACGATAAAGCCCGGGAACATGCCCACAATCAGACACAGTGCGACCAGAATTTCGATAGGCACACGCATATAGCGTGGCGCTTCGTGCGGCTCCTTAGGCAGGCCAACCGGCTCCCCATTGAAGAACACGTCGTGGATAAAACGCGCTGAGTAAGCCACAGAAAAGGCAGCGGCAATGGTTGCCAAAATCGGGATCAGCCAGGACATTGAGCCAAGCAACTGCTGATGTAAAGTTTCTGCAAAAAACATTTCTTTTGATAAGAAGCCGTTCAACAGCGGCACACCCGCCATAGAGGCTGCAGCGACCATGGCCAGTGTGGCTGTGTATGGCATAAATCGCCACATACCGTTGAGCTTGCGCATATCGCGCGTACCGGTCTCATGATCTATGATACCCGTTGCCATAAACAGCGACGCTTTGAAGGTCGCGTGGTTAATGATGTGGAATATGGCTGCCACCGTTGCCAGTTCGGTATCCAGCCCCAGCAGCAAAGTGATCAGGCCTAAATGGCTGATGGTCGAGAACGCCAGCAGTCCTTTCAGGTCATGCTTAAACAAAGCGATATAGGCACCGACCAGCAAAGTTACAAGACCGGTCAGGCCAACCAGAATAAACCAAATTTCCGTTCCGGCTAGTGCCGGATAAAAACGCGCAAGCAGGAAAATACCCGCTTTCACCATAGTCGCCGAGTGTAAGTAAGCACTCACAGGCGTAGGTGCCGCCATGGCATGGGGTAACCAGAAGTGGAACGGGAATTGCGCAGACTTAGTAAACGCCCCCAGCAATAC
Organism: Pseudoalteromonas rubra; assembly: GCF_004212645.1. Classification (GTDB taxonomy): domain Bacteria; phylum Pseudomonadota; class Gammaproteobacteria; order Enterobacterales; family Alteromonadaceae; genus Pseudoalteromonas; species Pseudoalteromonas rubra_G. The sequence goes on from NZ_PPUZ01000041.1 coordinate 10,857, forward strand.
CAGGATCAGTGCCAGTTCATACAAATCATGGGCCTGAATAAGCTCGCGACTGGCCAGGATAATATCCAGGTCATAACTGCCAACAATGTCACCTATCAGCAACAGACCGGCTAACAGTGCCAGACCACCGCCGCCGGTGATCGCCAGCGCCATTTTTGCCCCTTTACGGGCTTCGGATTTATGCCACCAATAGCTTATCAGCAAAAATGAGCTGATACTGGTTAATTCCCAGAACAGCCAGATTTGCAATACGTTGTTAGACATCACAATGCCCAGCATGGCGGTCATAAACAACATTAGGTAAGCGTAGAGTTTGGGCATCGAGTCGTTACTACTGAGGTAGTAACGCGCATAGAAGATCACCAGTACGCCAATCCCCAGGATCAGGAAAACGAACAGAAGTGATAAACCATCTAAGCGGAATGAGAGTTCCAAGCCCAACAGCGGGATCCACTCTATGGTGGTGCGCAGCTGTTCATTGGCGAATACGTCAGGGGCCAAATAGCAGGCCAACGCAAGTGCCAATCCGGGCGCAAGTAAAGTCACCGCAGTCGATTGATTGCGGGATAGTTTACCTGTTAATGATGAGAGTAAACTGCCTAATAAGGATAGCAAGGGTATCCAAAGCAATGTCATAAAGAAAACCTTTTATCTTCAATAACCGTAAATAAACGGAACAGCGCGCAGTATGTAGCTAGTGTTATGCATAGACTATCTGATTTATTTTGCGCACGTTTTTATCACACATAACGCTTACCAGTTATACTTGATTAGTATTTGAGTTGTCTAGACTTTCGCGCTCTATACGCTGCCATTTTAGCCAACATTTACAAACAATTCAGATTAAATTCATAAATAAACTCGGCTTTTAACCCTTTGCGGCTAATCTAACCTGAATAAATTGCTGAAAGTCGGTGGGTTTATTTCTTTGTTGCTGAAAAGCCAACAGCCAAAGCGCTTTGTAACGCTTGGTCAAAGCCAGACTCTGATATTGCATGTTAGACATCGCTTGCTGTGGCTTATAGGCGGGTAACAGCCCAGCCTCGCAACTGCGACTGGGATACCAGCCTTCAGGCGGCTGATGGCCAACATATAAATTAGGCGCTTTCAGCCCGGGTGTTGCACATATCCAGCGAGCTTTTGATTCGCCAATGGCATACTCGTCTTCAAAGCCACTAAAGTGCATCAGCTCATGAATGAACACCTTATAGTCACTGCTCAGGCTTAGCGTCATCACACCGCGACTGACATTGGCATCACCGCGCGCCGTCATCAGCACCAAGTGATCAGCCGATGACCATTTGGCTCTGCCAGGTAATGTCGACAAGTCACAGTAGGCGAACTTCTGTGTTTTTATCCGGCACTGCAAGTCTGCCCCCAGATACACAGGATCGGCAAAACAATAACTGCCAGCAAACGGCAACGGTGCGGCGAGATACTGCGCTTTCAGCTGTGTCAGCTTATTCAGCCCCTGCCAGGAATCGCTCAGCATCACGACCCGCCGGGCACATTGAGTGCTCCCCCAGCTGATCTCATCAAGCGTTTTTATCTTCAGAGCCTGTAGGTCAGCGCCGCTCAGTGAACTGGCCGGTGCTCCCTGCATTATCTGTGACAGCGTCATATAAGGATGAGGCAACGTAAATTGAGCAGCCAACTGCTGTACTTCAGATACCGCCTCTGCGGCGATAAGTGATTCTAATAAACGCCGTCGGGATTGCTGACTGACCGCTTCCCAGTGCGCACTGGCCAACAGCAGTGCCGTATCAAGCTCCCCCTGCATGACCTGGCGAAGCGCCCATTCAAACGCCGCCTCAGGATGCCCCAGCTGGCGCAGTGCTAATACGGTATCGTCGGGTAACTCAGGCAGGTGTAATTTCGCCCGCTGAACATCAAGGTAAAAACTCTGCGGGCTGCGTTTAAGTACAGAGAGCTGCGCCTGGCGTGCGTTAGGAGAGTGAATTTGCCAGGGGTTGAAGGTGCTGCTCGCAATGAGGGTGCAGCAAATGAGCAGCACCACATAGCGAAGCATCAACAAAGACATAAGCTCAGCTTACATCCGCCCGATTCATTTCATCGGCAATAATTTGTAGCTCCAGCCGGGCATATTTATGCTCTACAAATTCATATACATTGGTTGCCAGGGCCAGTTTAAAAAACTCAATCGCTTTGCTGGTATTGCCCTGGGCTTGGTAACGCTTAGCCAGATAAAAATAGGCCTCACATAAGCGCTCTGCAAACTCCTGCTGCGACTTAACACCGTCTCCCACCTGAGCAAGAAAAGCTTGCTGAGACAGCTCACCCAAGTAAAGCTGGACCAATTGCGTTGCCCATTCATCATTATTTAATGCCTGACTATGCTGCTTAAGCGCCGCTTTTGCCGCAACTGGGTCGATTTCTGATTCAGCCAGATAAAGCCACATCAGCCGATACGGGTCCTGGGGAGAACGCTCGAGAAAGGATTCAAAGTCATTCGCAGCCAGCGCCGGTCGCTCACCATAATACAGCGCAATCCCGCGGTTTAAATAGGCGTACTCATGGTCTGTGTTTAGCTCCAGCACTGCATCAAACATTTCATAAGCCGTGCCATATTCCTGCCTGAGTGTGTGGTGAATGCCCAAGAAGTTGTAGACCTCTGCCAGGTCTGGCTTTAGTTTAACGGCACGATTGAAGTCTATGCGTGCCAATGTGGTTAAACCCAGACTGTCGTAAAGCATGCCACGGTTATAAAACAACTGAGCTTGCTGCTCGCTATCTAATGTTTTGTTCTGTAACAGCTCGCTGTATCTGGCAATGGCGATTTCATTGCGAAAATTGGCCGCCAGAGGCACGGCAAAAGGTACGGTTACATTCGGTACATCCGCGGCCTGCTGAGTTGACTGGCATCCCAGCAAACTCATACATAGCAAAGGTAATAATAACAGTCTCAATCTATTTCCCCTTTTGGGCATGTTGCGAATTGGTGATCCGCTCGTCGCTACTCGGTTTGAGCGATCATTAAAGCATAAAAAAAGGGGCCATTCAGCCCCTTTCATCGAAACTCATTGTTTCTTTGTCAGATCTTACTCAGCAGCAGGTGCCGCTTCTGACTCTAATGCTTCTTTGATGCTCAGACGCACACGACCCTGACGGTCTACTTCCAGTACTTTTACCTTCACTTCCTGGCCAACGCTCAGGTGATCAGCTACGTTGTTTACGCGCTCTTTGCTGATCTGTGAAATGTGTACCAGACCATCTTTACCAGGTAGTACGTTTACGAATGCACCAAAATCTACGATACGGTTTACTTTACCTGTGTAGATAGTGCCTACTTCCAGCTCAGCAGTCAGCGCTTCGATGCGAGCAATCGCTTCTTTCGCGCTGTTACCGTTGGTTGCAGCAATCTTAATGGTACCGTCATCTTCGATTTCGATGGTTGTATCTGTTTCTTCCGTCAGCTGACGGATCACCGCGCCACCTTTACCGATTACGTCTGCAATCTTCTTAGGTGGAATATTCATAGTGTAGATGCGAGGTGCGAACTCAGACAGGTCCTGAGATGGGCTGGCGATTGCCTGGTCCATCACGCTCAGGATGTGCAGACGTGCTGCTTTTGCCTGACGCAGTGCGATCTGCATGATTTCTTTCGTGATACCTTCGATCTTGATATCCATCTGAAGTGCAGTTACACCCGCGCTGTTACCCGCTACTTTAAAGTCCATGTCACCCAGGTGGTCTTCGTCACCCAGGATGTCAGAAAGTACGACAAAGTCATCGCCTTCTTTAACCAGACCCATCGCGATACCCGCAACAGATGACTTGATTGGTACACCCGCATCCATCAGGGCCAGAGACGTACCACATACAGACGCCATTGAAGACGAACCGTTTGACTCAGTGATCTCAGAAACCACACGTACAGAGTACGGGAATTCTTCAAGCGTTGGCATAACCGCTTGTACACCGCGCTTAGCCAGGTTACCGTGACCAATTTCGCGACGCTTAGGCGAACCGATGAAACCTGTCTCACCCACACAGAATGGAGGGAAGTTATAGTGCAGCATGAAGTGATGCTTCTGCGTGCCAATCAGGTTGTCCATCATTTGTGAATCGCGTTCTGTACCTAAGGTAGCAGTAACCAAAGCCTGAGTTTCACCACGTGTGAAGATGGCTGAACCGTGTGTACGTGGCAATACGCCAGTCATCACGTCAAGTGCACGAACCATATCTGGTTCACGGCCATCGATACGCTTCTCACCCGCGATGATGCGGCCACGTACGATTTTCTTCTCAAGTGAGCTGAACAGCTTAGACACTTCCTGCTCGTCCAGCGCTTCGCCTTCAGCCAGCTCAGCAGTCAACTTCTCAACCACTTCCGCTTTTGCTTCGCTTAGTGCGTCTTTACGTGCCACTTTATCAGTGATGCGGTAAGCGTCACCTACTTTTTGTTCAGCGATGGCTGCGATTTTGTCAGACAGCTCAACGTTTTTCTCTGGTGCAGTCCAGTCCCAAGCCGGCTTGCCTGCTTCTGCAGCAAACTCGTTCACAGCCTTGATGATAGCCTGTGATTGCTCATGACCATAGACAACCGCGCCCAGCATTTCTTCTTCAGTCAGAATTTCAGCTTCTGACTCAACCATCAGTACAGCACCTTCGGTACCAGCAACAACCAGGTCAAGCTTGCTTTGCTCAAGTTCTGTTACTGACGGGTTCAGTACGTACTGACCATCAGTGAAACCAACACGCACGGCGCCGATTGGACCATTGAATGGCACGCCAGAAATGGCCAGCGCCGCAGAAGTACCAATCATTGCAACCATGTCTGGTTGAATTTCAGGGTTTGAAGAAACCACTGTTGCGATAACTTGAACTTCGTTTACAAAGCCGTCCGGGAACAGAGGACGGATTGGACGGTCGATCAGACGCGCAATCAGCGTTTCATTGTCTGAAGGACGACCTTCACGCTTCAGGAAGCCACCAGGGATACGGCCTGCCGCATACATTTTTTCCTGATAGTTTACTGTCAGAGGGAAAAAGTCCTGACCAGGTGCCGCTTCACGCTTACCTACAACAGTGACTAGTACAGAAGTGTCGCCAATACTGGCCAATACAGCACCGTCAGCCTGACGCGCAATTGCGCCTGTTTCCAGGGTTACTGTGTGTTGACCAAGTTGGAATTCTTTAATAATTGCTTGCACAAATATATTCCTTACAAAAATAACATATAAGCGCCAACAACGACCAATTACAGTCTTAAGCGGACTAATGAGGCTAATAACTATTTGATAAAATTGATTAAACCAAACAGAGCTAGATGATCCGCTTAAGCACTACAATTGGCTGCAGACTTGGCGCTGAACCGCCAGAATGGTGGTTCGGGCATAAGTATACTGAGTATATACCCACAAAAAAAGGGGCGATTTAGCCCCTTTTTTCTTATCGGATAAAAATCCGACAAATAATCAAATTCTTAGCGACGTAGGCCAAGCTCTTTGATTAGTGCAGAGTAACGCTCTACGCTCTTACCTTTAAGGTAGTCAAGCAGGTTACGACGCTGGCTTACTTTACGTAGCAGACCACGACGTGAGTGGAAGTCATGCTTGTGGTTAGCGAAGTGACCTTGTAGCTTGTTGATATCAGCAGTTAACAGTGCAACCTGAACTTCAGGAGAACCAGTGTCGCCTTCTGCGCGTGCGAATTTTGCTACGATTTCTGCTTTTTCTTGATTGCTTAGTGACATAATAAACTCCAATTGTTTAAGTAATGCTTCAGCCGATCACTAATTCAGCCAAAGCGACAAAGCGGGCGGCATTGTATCAGCAATTGCCCCCGCTGACAAAAAATTTTATTGTGCGCTGGATAAGGCCCGCTTGGCCTTTAAATGGCCGTGCTGATTGCGCTCGCCAATACCGACAAAACGACCATCAGCCACGACTTTCAGTACGCCCTCTGGCAGCTCGCCAACCACCACGGTTTGACCGTGGCTGAATGCCACGCCCTGCTCCGCACTGATCTCTACCGCCGGTAAATCAACCAGCGCCGTGTCCATCGGGAGTAACAACGCGTCGATGTAAGTCGACGGCGGCAAATCTTCTGCTTTGGCCTGCTGAAGTTTTTCTTCGAGCTCTTCCAGCGTGATCATTTTATCACTCGGATAATGACCCACTTCAGAGCGATGCAGCATAATGACATGTGCCCCACAGCCAAGCTTCTCGCCCAGGTCATCCACTATGGTACGAATGTAAGTCCCTTTTGAGACATGCACCGTCATCTGGATCTCTTGCGCCTGCTCGTCGTATTCATCCAAAGTAATCGAGTAGACGTTGATCTTACGGCACTTGCGCGGCACCTCGATGCCTTCACGGGCGTACTTGTATAAAGGTTGACCCTGATACTTTAGCGCTGAGTACATCGACGGATACTGATCCGACTCTCCCAAGAAGCTGGCGACGTCCTGCTCTAGCTGCTCACGAGTGATTTGCACCGGGCGTGTTTCAACCACTTCGCCATCAGAATCCGAGGTCGTGGTACGCTCGCCTAATTTGGCACGGACAACATAAGTTTTATCAGTATCCAACAGGAACTGGGTGAACTTAGTCGCTTCACCAAAACAGATTGGCAGCATACCCGTTGCCAGCGGATCGAGTGCCCCCGTATGGCCGGCTTTTTGCGCAAAGTAGATGCCTTTGGCTTGTTGCAGCGCTTTATTGGAGGAGATCCCCTGCGGCTTATTGAGCAGCACAATCCCGTCTATTGGACGGCCTTTACTACGACGCGCCATCAGGCTTCTCCGTCGTCGCTTTTCGTATCTGGCTGCGCTTCGTCACCACGCTTTTCATTGTCTTTGCGGATCACTTCATCAACCAGATTAGAAATGCGCATACCTTCCATCAGGGAGTTATCCAGCACAAAACGCAACTCCGGCATGATCCGAGCGCGGATCCGTTTACCCAGCAGTGAACGGATATAGCCTGTCGCTTCATTTAAAATAGACAGGTTTTCTTTGGTTTTGTCATCGTCACCGCCAAGCACAGTGATAAAGACCTTGGCGTAGGACAGATCGCGCGATACTTCTACAGCCGATACGGTGACCATGCCCAAACGTGGATCTTTAATCTCACGCTGTAGAATCACGGCAATTTCTTTTTGGATCTGTTGTGCAACACGATCAGTACGAGAAAATTCTCTCATTTTCACCACTTCAATTTAATCATTAAAACGGGCAATGCATACACTCGCCCACTAGAGGAAACACAAACACAAATGGGGGCTGACGCCCCCATTTCAAGGTTTAACCCCGATTGGATTACAACGTACGTTGTACTTCAACGGTTTCGAATACCTCGATTTGGTCACCGACCTTAACGTCATTATAGTTCTTAACGCCGATACCACACTCCATGCCGTTACGAACTTCTGCCACGTCATCTTTAAAGCGGCGCAGTGATTCAAGCTCACCTTCGTAAATAACAACATTGTCACGCAGTACGCGGATAGGTGCGCTACGTTTAACCACACCTTCAGTTACCATACAACCCGCAACAGAGCCGATCTTAGGTGACTTGAACACGTCACGTACTTCAGCCAGACCAATGATCTCTTGCTTGAATTCAGGTGCCAGCATGCCCGACATTGCCTGCTTCACTTCTTCGATCAGGTCGTAGATTACGCTGTAGTAACGCAAGTCCAGGTTTTCAGCTTCAATCACTTTACGTGCAGAGGCATCGGCACGAACGTTAAAGCCAACGATGATAGCGTTAGACGCAGCAGCCAGCGTAGCGTCAGTTTCGGTGATACCACCTACGCCGCTACCAACGATCTTCACTTTCACTTCGTCTGTAGACAGTTTAACCAAAGAATCAGAGATAGCTTCGATTGAACCCTGTACGTCTGCTTTAAGTACCACGTTCACTTCAGATACGTCGCCTTCAGTCATGTTAGTAAACATGTTTTCAAGCTTCGCTTTTTGCTGACGCGCCAGTTTCACATCACGGAATTTACCCTGACGGTACAGTGCAACTTCACGGGCTTTACGCTCGTCTTTAACAACAGTTGCTTCGTCACCCGCAGCTGGTACACCCGACATACCCAGGATCTCAACCGGAATTGAAGGACCTGCTGTCGTGATGTCTTTACCGTTTTCGTCTTTCATTGCACGAACACGACCATATTCCAGACCACACAGTACGATATCGCCCTGGTTAAGCTCACCAGACTGAACCAGTACAGTTGCAACCGGACCACGACCTTTATCAAGACGAGATTCGATAACCACACCTGATGCCATGCCTTTGTGTGCCGCTTTCAGCTCAAGTAGTTCAGACTGCATCAGGATCGCTTCTAGCAGGTCGTCAATGCCCAGGCCAGTTTTCGCTGAGATGTGAACGAACTGCGTATCACCGCCCCACTCTTCAGGAATAACGTCCAGCTGTGCCAGTTCGTTTTTAACACGATCCGGGTCAATGCCTTCTTTATCCATTTTGTTTACAGCGATGATCAGAGGGACTTCTGCCGCTTTGGCGTGTTGTACCGCTTCTTTAGTCTGTGGCATTACACCATCATCAGCCGCAACAACCAGTACTACGATATCAGTGGCTTTGGCACCACGTGCACGCATTGAGGTAAACGCTGCGTGTCCCGGCGTATCCAGGAAGGTGATCATGCCGCCTTCGGTTTCAACGTGGTATGCACCAATGTGCTGGGTAATACCACCGGCCTCGCCAGCAGCAACCTTCGCTTTACGGATGTAATCCAGTGTTGAAGTTTTACCGTGGTCAACGTGACCCATAACGGTAACAACTGGTGCACGTTGCTCTAGCGCTTCACTTTCGTTACGCTCGCTCAGTACTTTTTCTTCCAGTTCGTTCTCTTTTACCAGAACAACTTTGTGGCCCATTTCTTCAGCCACAACCTGCGCAGTTTCCTGATCGATGACCTGGTTAATGGTAACCATTTCACCCATCTTCATCATGGTCTTAACCACTTCAACGCCTTTCACTGCCATGCGTGATGCCAGCTCAGCAACTGTGATGGTCTCACTGATGCGTACTTCCTGCTTCACTTCGCTAACCGGCTTCTTAAAGCCATGCTGTAGTGAGGTAGGTGCTTTAAGCTTGCCTTTTTTACCTTTGCCACGCACAGGCTGAGCCGCTTTTTCAGCTGGCTTTTTCTTTTTCTTACGACGTGCACTCTTTTCTTCCTGTGCATCTGACTCGTCTTCGGCTTCACGCGCGTAAGTCGATGTCGTAAGGTGGTGATCTGCAGAAGCTTCGCGACGTGCACGTTCTTCTTCTTCAGCTTTCCAGCGGGCTTCATTCTCTTCTGCTAAGCGCTTTGCTTCTTCTGCTTTACGCTTGGCTTCTTCTTCTGCTTTCTTTAGGGCAGTCGCTTCTGCTTCTTTGCGCAGACGCTCTGCTTCTAGTTTCTCTTTCTCTTGTTGGGCGCTATCCACTTCTTCACTCTGCTGTTCTTTCGCTTGACGTTCAGCTTGCGCTGTACGTTTTGCCTCATCTTTAGCCTTGCGCTCAGCTTCCTCTTTTGCCTTACGCTCGGCTTCCTCTTGTGCCTTACGCTCGGCTTCTTCTTTGGCCTTTTGCTCAGCTTCTTGCTGAGCTTTCAACTCTGCTTCTTTGCGCGCAGCTTCCTCTGCAGCGAGTCTTTCCTGCTCTTTTTGCTGCTCGATTGCGCTCTTTTTAACGTAAGTGCGCTTTTTACGTACCTCAACCTGAACGGATTTTGCCTTGCCATGCGAGCCGGTCACACTTAATGTGCTCTTGCTCTTGCGTTGCAAAGTCATACGCTCCGGTCCTTCCGAACCGGTACCGCCATGTTGTTTACTCAAATGGTCCAGCAATTGTGCTTTCTCGTTTTCAGTAACATGGTCGCCAGTGGCTTTGGTGATCCCTGCATCTGCCAACTGCTGGAGTAATTTATCAACAGTTGTACCAATGTTTTCGGCTAGTTTCTCTATGCTCACTTCTGCCATATTATGCGTTACCTCCCGTTAATAAACTACTATTGCTCACCAAACCAACAAATATTACGTGCGGCCATGATCAAGTCACCCGCTTGTTGTTCAGATAATTCAGTGATTTCGACTAATTCGTCAATGCCTTGCTCAGCCAGGTCTTCCAGCGTGATGACGCCTTTGCTGGCCATCACGAATGCCAGGTGACGATCCAACCCTTCCAGGTTAAGCAGATCTTCTGCAGGCTCAGCCCCTTCAAGGCTTTCTTCGTCACGCAACGCTTTGGTCGTCAATGCATCTTTCGCACGCTTACGCAGCTCTTCCACTGTGTCTTCGTCCAGACCATTGATTTCCAGGAACTCTGCAACTGGTACGTAGGCCACTTCTTCAAGTGTTGAGAAGCCTTCGTTGATCAATAACGTTGCGAAGTCATCATCGATATCCAACGCTTCGGTGAACAGGTTGATCAGTTTGTCAGACTCTTCTGCGCTCTTACGCTCCATGTCTTCCACTGTCATCACGTTCAGTTCCCAACCCGTCAATTGGCTGGCAAGACGTACGTTCTGACCGTTACGACCAATCGCCTGCGCCAGGTTGTCGGCTTCTACCGCGATTTCCATCGTACGTGTGTCTTCATCCATTACGATCGATGCGACTTCTGCTGGCGCCATTGCGTTGATCACAAACTGAGCCGGGTTGTCATCGTACAATACGATATCAACGCGCTCGCCACCTAATTCGGTAGACACAGCCTGTACACGCGCACCGCGCATACCAACACACGCGCCGACAGGGTCGATGCGTTTATCATTTGATTTTACCGCAATTTTAGCACGCGATCCCGGATCACGCGCTGCACCTTTGAGCTCGATCATCTCTTCGCCGATTTCTGGTACTTCAATACGGAAAAGTTCCATCAGCATTTCTGGCTTAGAGCGTGTTACAAACAGCTGTGCGCCACGCGCCTCTGGTTTAACCGCGTAAAGCAGACCACGTACACGGTCACCCGGACGGAAGCTTTCACGTGGCAGCATATCTTCACGGTAAATAACCGCTTCTGCGTTATTACCCAAGTCCAGTACAACCGTGTCGCGTGATGCTTTTTTAACCACACCGGTAACCAGCTCGCCTTCCTGATCTTTGTAGGCGTCAACAATCAACGCACGCTCAGCTTCACGTACTTTCTGTACGATAACCTGTTTAGCCATCTGCGTTGTGATGCGGTCAAACTGAATTGATTCAATTTGCTCTTCAACATAGTCACCCAGCTGGATCTCAGGCTCTTCTACCTGAGCCGCTTCAAATGTGATTTCTGCATACGGGTTTTCCAGTGAGCCATCTTCTTGTGGGTTAACCACCATCCAACGACGGAACGTGTCATACTCGCCCGTTTTACGGTCAATAGAAACGCGTACTTCGATCTCACCATCGTGTTTCTTTTTGGTGGCCGTCGCTAGTGCGAACTCTAATGCTTCAAAAATCTTTTCTCTTGGGACTGCTTTTTCATTGGAAACAGCTTCTGCAACCAATAATATTTCTTTTGCCATAAGTATTGCCTCGCTTGCCCTTTTTTCCTTCGCACCTAATTTTTAAAATTTTGCGATGATGTTCGCGCGCTCGATGTTGCTGAGCATAAGGTGATGCTCCTGGCCATCGACGGTTAGCGTGATCATATCGCCATTAACTGCAACTAAGTCGCCTTTAAAGTTGCGGCGACCTTCCTGAGGAAGCTTAGTACGCAAACGCACTTCTTCGCCCACTGCCTGCTCATAATGAGCTTGTTTGAATAATGGTCTGTCTACACCAGGTGAAGACACTTCCAGGTTGTATTCGTTTGTAATGGGGTCCTCGACATCCAAAATGGCACTCACCTGACGGCTCACATCGGCACAATTGTCCACATTGATGCCATTTTCATGGTCAATGTAGATGCGCAATGTCGAATGGCGACCGGCTTGCATCACTTCCAGACCGAGCAACTCGAAGCCACAGGCTTCAACAGCCGGCTCTAACATAGTTGTTAATTCTTGCTCGAGTTTTGTCACAAATTACCTCCATACAAACAAAAAAAGGGCCTAAAAGCCCTAATGATTCAGCTGTTTGCTTCTGGGCTGGGCTTAGTTGCTTAGCTCCAGATACAACAACGCCCCGAACCAAGCGGGGCGTCACACCAAAAACAAACTGTGTGGCCAGTGGCCGAGCTTGGTTGCGGGCTGTATCAGCCTAAATAAGCATATGCTTAAACGCAAAACGCGCATTACGATGAATGCGCGAACTGTAAGAAATGAACCATTTCTTAAGCTTGGTTGCGGGAGCCGGATTTGAACCGACGACCTTCGGGTTATGAGCCCGACGAGCTACCAGGCTGCTCCATCCCGCGTCAACGTGCAGTCAATGCTGCATCAACTGGCGTGTATTATAGAGAGAGTTGTATTAATACGCAACCTTAGTTCAGCCCTTTAACCGAAAAGTCGCTTTCAAGCGGCCCGATATCTCACGCAATCTTGCGGGTATTCAACACTCACGGCCAACCTCAAGTAATCGTAAATAGTTTACCATAAAAAACAAAAAGCTCGAGAATACCGAACAACAACATCGAGATTAACTTATGATAAACCACAAATTTACAATATTTTACCATTTAGCTTGTTCTTAAAAGTTAAACATCTATACTGGCGGCCCATCGAGTTAATACAAAATGATGGAGAAACAGTCATGAAAAAGGCATTAATTGGCGTCTCGATGACAGCGCTAACACTACTATCCTTTAATACCCTTGCGAATAGCTGCGACGGCTTTGGCCCGCAAACTCCGCGTGATATCGACCAGCTGCATGGTGAAAATAAGCGAGTATTTTCACTTGCTCCCCCGGCCAGTGAAATGAACCTGTGTAACATCCACTTTCATAAGAACGCAGAGCACAAAGCAAAAGACTTTTCGGTATTTGCAGGCAATGGCAAGTACGGAGGCTATCAATGTAATGCCACCAGCAGCCTGACCGAGGCCGAGTTGCGGGCACCTAAAGGCAAGGTCTGTAAAAACGTGAAGCCAGGTGACACCATAGAGGTACACTGGGTGCACAGCTCATGTGATGTTGCGCCCGGCAAAGGCCTGGGTTCTTGTTTAAGTAATGAATGTGCCAATCCGGACTTACGCGTTGAAACCCAGGTTTTTCTGGTTGTGAATGACGAAGACGCGCTGGACTTTAATGATTTAAGCTATGATGGCAACATCGTCAATGGCTACCATCAGGCCAAATACATCCCGCAAACGACCGGTAAGCCAGTGGAGTTTCTCGGTTCAACCACTGGACCCAGTTATAACAACAAGCAGTGTTCGCCGCTTCAGGTTACCTGGAGTGTCAGACCCGCCTGTGCCAAGGTAGATATCAACAGCCTGGCCCAGTGGTGTGAGGACAATGTCTTTGAAGAAGATCACGCCCACGGTGTCAGACAGCTGGTCACCGACCCGAAGCTACTTGCCCCGATTAAGTAACAGAAGACAGGCTAGCAGCCAGACCTAAGCGTCTGGCTGATTTGCTTTACGTAATTTCAAACAACAATGAAGTTTGCTGAACTGATCAAAGTCTACCTATACTGAAAAAGTGGGTGCTCACCGTCTTGCTGTTTCAGTGTGCCCCAACACAACTTTTACCCAAGTTACTGCAGTGCTTGTTGGCCAGCCCAGCGGCTGATGTCCATGAGATTGCACAATTACTTGAGCAAACGGATTCGCTCTAATCGTATGTGGAGCGATTATGAGTATTTCACCTTATCAGTACCAGTTATTAAATCAGTCTTTCACGACCCTGAAGCCGAACTTTCATTGCTTCTGTGTCAGCTTTTACAATCAATTAAAACAACACAAGGTCACCATGGCGCTGCCTGAGTCCGAACGCCATATGCTGTCGCTGGAGTATCGCTTGCATGATTTTATGCAGCAATGCCTGATGCATTTGCCCCGCCAGCAAGAGCTGACGCGTTTCCTGCGCCACCAAAGTATCCTGATTGCTTCTTTGGCCCCTTCAGTGAAGGACATCAGCGTATTTTGTAATAGTTTACTCGAAGTCCTGAAGCTTCATTTGGGTGCGCAATTTACCCTGGCCGTACGTAATGCCTGGAAACGTGCGTTACATGTATTTGCTAACATTCTGAAATCCGAACTGTTTGGCATTTCGAATGTGGTGGAACTGGCACGCTTTCGGAGTCAGTCAAGGGCCCGCTTACGCACTTGATACCGCCAATATTGTAATAATGACAACCGACCCGTAAGCCAGTAAACTGCAATCAATTGGATTGATTTTGGATACTTATATGAAACGTTTTTTATTTTGCGGTATCGGTTTAGTTGCACTTGCGGGATGTGACTTTCTTGGTGATTCTAAAGCGCAGATAGAGCAGCAATATCTGGCAAATAATCAGGAATTGGAACAGGTCATAGAAGACATCAGGGCGCATGGCCTGACCGCGATGAGCCAATCAGCTGAGGCCGGCACCCTGGCGGGGTGTGTCGTTAAACAATTAAACGGCGATCCAATGGGTGCCATGATTGAAGTTGAGGGTGCACTGCAGGACAGCGCAAATCTGGCTGATTTAATGGATACCATTACTAGCCTGGCCGATCAGGAGCTGTCAATGGAAAGCCTGCCTGGTTTATTACAAGCCGGTGCGGATACGATGTCTTATTTGAAAACCCTGTTGGCGAATTATGAGCTGGCTGAACTGCAACAACAAGTACACACTTTGCTTGAACAGGGACAAAGCAAAAGCGAAGATATTGGCACACATTTGCGTAGCCTGGTTGAACAGTGTCAGTAAAGAACAAAAAACAGGCTGGCCCGCGCTAGCCTGTGCATTCCTCTTAACCTAAAACAAGCGCTGCCAGCGGCGTTTTTTATTGCGTACCTTATGGACCCAATTGACGTTAATGGTTGTCACGGCCAGGACATCACGCTTCGATTTAGATATTAACTCATAGCTGACACTTTGTGCTGAGCCAAAAGCCAGCAGGTACTCGAAGTGGCTCACATTTGCCCAGCACTGCAAAATCTTTTTCGAGTTGCTGTCCCTGATGCAATAATCCCCGACTTGCGGCGCAGAAATTGAAAACGTCACGTCAGCGTAGCACGTTCTTCCTTCGTGCAACGCAACACACTTATTTGGTGCCACCTGTAATATCCCTTTCCTATCGTCGTTTACTGCTGCATGCGCCGCAGAGGCCATGCAAAACACGCCGATAGTCATCGCTGAAGTGAATTTAAAATACATATTTCACTCCACTAAACAGCACCCTGGCATAGTTAGATTCGAGCAGTGGACTATCTTTTGCTTCACTGGACCCAACTAGGAATGACAGACCCGCACTGAACTCCCAGTCTTCTGCTATTGGGTAGTTTAGCTGAGCCTGAACAAACGCCGATGCGCCACTGCCTGGCTCATAAGGTGTCAGATAATCATTTCGTTCTTGCTCAGTTACACCATAAAAATAGTTATTAAAATTGCTCGAATAGTAATTGGCGCCAAAATTAAGCCACAGATCCCAATTGCGCAGTTCAAAGTTACGTGTGGCTTCGATGTGGAATACCCAACCATTAGTGTCGCCAAAAACATCGTAAACCAGCTCTGCGACCGCCAGATAATCACCCACGGTGCGATAGTATGCGACTCCCAGCGATTGATCCGGATCTCTGTCTCTAATGCCTTCTAATTCTTTAACAACAGGATCGCTGGTGTCAAAGTAACCCGTTTCGGTAAAAGCGAGTTGATAACTGCCATAAATGATATCCAGGCCCCAGTCTTCCTTTTGAATAAACTGATAACCCACATCGGACCCACCGAAGAAATCGCCTGAGTAAGAAATAAGATAGAAGTTTTTGTATTGAAGCTTGATGTCGGCAAGTAAGGTCAGGTGCGCCGGAGAGTTATCAGCACCGACCAGCTCAGGCAGTGCCATATCTGCATAAAAGGCGCCTATACTCAGCTGCCACTCCAGTCCATTGTCTTCAAGCCAATCCTCTTCCTGGCTCGCAACGCTTTGTTCAGCGAAAGCCTGTTGCGTCAGGCAAAGCAGCACAGCAGAAAGTAGCTTTATCATTTTCATCGTTATTGTGGCTTTTTATGTGCCTAAATTAACTACCAATCATACCTGAGCTCTGTCAGGACAACAAGGTATGGACATCAAGATTTAATTTAACCTATATTTAATACAAATGTAACACAAGAGCATTCTAATGCCCGCTGCTCTGATAGAGCGTAAATTCTAACTCAGGAACAACACTACAATGAAAAAAAGATTATTACTCTGTGCGCTGACACTCGCCTCCACCGGGGCGCAGGCCTTTAGTCAGGAAACGCACAAACGCATCGTTATCGATGCCGTCAACTACATGGCACAAAACCCGTCGACAACCCAATATGCCAAGCTTCAGGCTTATGCTCAGTCACACGGCATGAGCGTCACTCAACTGGCCGAAGTCATGGGGCAAGCCGCCTATGACGTTGATGACTTTGAAGACACTTTCTTCTGTGGCGCGATTACAGGAGACTGTGTCCAGGCACCTTTGTGGGGTGCGGCCGAAAGTATTGTCAAATACACCAGCTACTGGCACTTCCAAAACCACACCCAGGGTGCTGACGCCCATGGTAACGATTTTGGTGGTTATAATTATGACAAGCTCACTGTCTGGGGCACCGTAGATAACATGGCGGCTACCTGGTTAAAAGGCGACTATCTGGATGACGGTAAAGGCGGTGAAACAGGCTGGTTCAGCGCCGACGACAGTGAGTATGACAGCTATGGTATTACTGAGAAAAACTACCGCATAGACAGTCACTCTACATACAGCATGTATGACGACTTTGAAGAAATGCCGTTCCAGCCTATCGACAACCTTGGCCAGTACTGGTACCAAAGCTACTTGCAAAACGGTAATCCACAGATCCTGGGATTTGTCTTTCACACCACAGATCTGCTGCAGCCTCATCATACCTGGACGACCTCAGATCTTAACCATGCTGGCTGGGAATCCTGGGTAAAAGACTATTATGATCAGGAAAACCTCAACAACCTGAGCTTAGTGAAACAAGCCATGGCCAGCTTCAGTGCCCCTGACGCCGCGACCAAAGACATTCGCCCATTGCTTACCCAGGGCGGCGCTTACTCCTATTCTCAGGGCGGCATCGTACTAAACTCAGAAGATCACTATGATCGTGTCACAACGGCTCGCCAGGTTATTCCTCATGCGATAGCCATGGTTGTGCACATGCTGAACCATGCAATGGTAGCGCGCTAAATGTACTATCTGGCATTACTCTTGGCAGGCTGTTTAAGTCTGCCATGTTGGGCATCCCTGACTCAACTAACCAAGCCTGAACTGGCTCTGATGCAGTCTTTGTATCAACAGCAAGACCGCGCATTATCCGGTACTGAACTCAACAAGCACTTGCTTGAGAATCAGTTTTTGCTGGCAACAGCACGCCAGCTTAATCCCGAGTTACTCAAACGACAGTCGAATGTCGGATTTGACAACGACTACCATGTTCGCCGTATGATGGTGACATTGCTCATACATCAATTCCCGGCACTTAAATCCGTGCCTAAAGTACAGCTAGAGCCTCCCTTTGACGCAGCGGCGTTATCTGGACTTTTGGGTTCATATCCGGCCGACGGAGATTACCAGCCTGAGCAGCTCTCACACTGGGCGCAGATTAAACTGTTGGATACACCCAAAGTCACCCTGGCACAGCTACTGACCAGCCAGTCAATGCAAAACCGCTTTCGCCTTCACCAGGGCGATATTGGGCTACTCACGCACCAGTTAATCGAGTGGCGTTATCATGCCGACCTGACAGCGGCAGCAACACCACTTTTGGCTCAGCAGGGCCTGACACTGACGCGCCTGAACGCACTTGCAACAGGAGAGCTGTTACGCCCGCCCATGCTGGCTTATTTAGGGATCAAAGCACAACTTCATGGCGAACGCAGCCCCTACCTGGAAGCACTCAGAGCAAACATCCCTGGCAGCGAAATCCAGCGTTACTACCAACGTCACCGCGATGATTTCAGGTATCAGTCTCAGCTGTCAGCCCTGGCGGTAACCTTCGATAGCATGGAAGAGGCAAAGCAGTTTCATAAACAGCTTGGAAAAAAAGGCCCATTACCTGCGCTAAAGGCGGCAAAACGTCGCAATGAATTTGCTACGGATGAACAAGCAGCTTTGCATGCCATTACCCGCGAGCATACTCAGCGCTGGCTTGCCCAGCTGGCGTTTAGCAGCAAGCCAGGTAAAGCGACTTCGCCGGTACGCACACCTCAGGGACGCTGGGCTGTTGTGTATGCAGAGCAGCCTCAGTATGCCTACTATCCTCAGGACAGTGAGACCGTGCGTTATCGGGCGCTGGAATCGCTCACTACGCAGCATGCTGTGGCGGCTTACCAGAAGCGCTTTAAACACTGGCAGCAACAGCATGGAGTGAAGCTTTAATGGGTCGCGTACAGGCACTCTTGCTTGCCCTCGTTCTGGGAGGACTGGGCTATGCCTTGTGGACCTTGTACACGCTTCCGTCGTTGCGAGTGAACCCGGAACAGGCGCAACAAGACCGCCTGCAAACGCGGCCTGTCGAGTCTGTAACCGCGGCCTCGGATGTGGCACTACCCGCCGTCAATGCCACGCCACCCGAAACCACCGTTGATACCCCGAATTTATCGTCTGTTGCGCAGTCGCAAGAGGTCGGCGATGACGCGCCCTATATTCCGCCCATTTCGCCCGCTACGCCTGCGCCTGCATACGAAGGCGACTTGTCTGATCATCAAGCCTACCTGGCAGATCAATCCGCTCGCGCAGCTCAGATGAAACTGGCCTATATTGCCGCGGTAGACAAAAAGGTTGAGCGACTGGAGGCGTTACTTGAAAAAGGCATGAGACATAAGTTGCCGCCACAGCAGCTGCAAGAAGCAAGGGACAAAATACAGGGACTCAGAGTCATGCAGGCGCAATTGCGCCGCGAGCTGGCGCAATAATCGCTGCAATGCAGTGCACTCAAGCAACAAAGTAGTCGCATAAAATCGCGCGGTAGATCTCCTCAATGGCGTGGAGATCTGCCACCGACACATGTTCATTCACCTGATGAATGGAGTCGTTCTTTACGCCACATTCAATCACCTGAGTCTCACTGGAGGCAAAAAAGCGACCATCCGATGTGCCCCCGGCGGTGCTCAGTGCCGGAAACTGTCCTCGCACACGCAAAATGGCCTGCTCAACCAGGGTGAGAAAACATGCCGACTCACGCCCGCCCGTATAATAGGATTCACAGGGACGTTCCCACTGCACACTGACATTATCGTGCCAGGGTGCCAGAGCCTGTGCCACTATCTGATAAATTTCCTGACTTTTATAGGCATGGCTGTAGCGCACATTAAAGGTAATTTCACAGCTTGCCGGCACCAGGTTGTCAACGATATCAGGTACCGTCAGGCCGGTTACCTGCAAACTGGTTTGCGATCCCAGCACATCTTTCCACCAACTGATATTGGCCAGCTCATTCACCAGCTCACCGGCAATATGCGCCGCATTGATGGTTTGCTCAGGGTAAGCGACATGCCCAGCCTTACCACGGATCTGTATCCGCCCGGAAATCGCACCACGGCGACCATTTTTAATGGTGTCGCCTACTTGCTGATGTGAAGTGGGTTCACCAACCAGGCAGGCATCTAGCACAATTGCCTGTTGCGCCAGATACTCGGCCATAATTTTTGAGCCATACTCAGCTTCCCCCTCTTCATCAGAGGTAATAAGCCAGAATAAGGTACCCTGGCACTGCTGCGCCCGCTCACACAAGTGCTCGGTTGCACTCAACATAGCGGCAACGCCCCCTTTCATATCGGCAGCGCCTCGCCCGTAAATCACGTCATCTATCACAGCAGCGGCAAAAGGGTGCGCAACCCAGCCCTGTGGGTTCGCAGGAACCACGTCAACATGACCCGCAAAAGCCATCACAGGCCCGGGGCCAAACTCACGCCAGGCAACCAGATTACGTACCCCGTTGCAATCGAGATGCGTGTATTCAAAGCTCAGTGCTGCCAGACGTTCAGCCAGATAGTCAATGGTACCCGCATCATCCGGTGTAACAGAGGGCGCGTTGATTAAGCGTCGCAGCGTTTTTACCGTATTACTATTACTATTAGTATTGTGTTTGACCGAAGGTTTTATTGCAGGGGAAGGCATAACATACAGTTCCTGTGTTCTGATATAAAAGCAACAGCAGGCATCACTGCATTAAGGCGCAGACTGAACATTTTATGCCCTGAGGTTGCTCATTTGCTCTCGATTACAGCGCCTGAGCATGACCAGTTCATGTCGACTACAAGGCAATTTTGTGACAAACATGTATTGCACAGGACTCAATAAAGCAGAGCAGAGCGTAATATATTGGTCAATTTCGATAACAGGTTGTCAATTGCCCTGCGTATGCTAGAACTAAGTATGTGAAGGTTAGTATTGTTAGCCTAATCTGGAGTTCCCACAGATCACTACTCCGTTCTATTTACTGCAAGATAAGGAACTAGTAATGCAGGATGTCAGTTTTTTGGTCGTCGACGACTGTCAGCTGGTTAGAAACCTGGTACGTACCACCTTAGTCAACCGCCTTGGCGCCGAAAACGTCTACACCGCAGAAGATGGTAAAGAGGCACTGGAATTACTGGATGCCCGGCATATCGACATCATCATTGCCGACTGGCAAATGCCAAATCTGGATGGTGAGGAACTGCTCAAAAGGGTCAGAAAATCAAAAAAACACAGTAAAACGCCCTTTATTATGATGAGTTCACTGGGCGACAGAGAGCATGTGGTATGTGCCATTCAACACGGGGTCTCGCAATATATGATGAAACCCTTTACCGCCGACAAGCTCGAGGAGACAGTTCACAAATCCTGGAACACCATCAGTCGTCGCGGCGCAGTGCGCTTATCCGGGCTGCCTGAGCACAGCGTGCGGATCCGCACCGGCAGCCGAACCTTATCCGGTCAGGTTAAAAACATCAGCCAGTCTGGTATGTTGCTGCAATCCCCCTACAGCCGTGAGATGCACTTGTTTAATACCTATGAACTGGAGCTGGACGTATTCGACCTCAACGGCGGCAATTTGTTGATCTCGCCATTGTATGCCGTGCCTGTGCGTATTGTGGCAGTCGAAGGCTTTATTGACACCAAAATATGTCAACTGGCACTGCGCTTTAACCGCGACATGCTCAATGACGCCACCAAACGTCACCTTGATGAACTATTAAAGCAGCTGGGCGGGTGCGAAACCGAGCTTATCCAGGATAATTAGTGATCTCAGTTGGTAAATCGGGGTCAAAAACTTAATCTAAATCAAATTTTCAATTTTTTCTGAAATTTCGCAATTTGAATATTGATCTAGAACAGCTTTTGAAAAATCCCATCGGCCTATGATAGCTGCAACAAAAAGATTTACCTTGCACAGGTTCAGGAGATGAAAATGAAAAAATTTACTGCCGCTATCCTATCTACGCTTATGTTAACTGCACCACTGGCTCAGGCCCAGTTCAGTGTGAATGTGGGTGCAATTAACGTAAACCCAAGTGACACAGGTTCAGCGTTAAATGAAATCAAAACAGCGGGCCTGGTCGCTGACTCAGATACACAACTGGGTATTACCTTTGACTACCAGTACAACGACAACATTGTATTTGAATTAATTGCAGCCACTCCGTTTTCTCACACGGTTGAAGGTGAAGGCTATATTCCGGGTAACCCGAGCACACAACTGGGCGGCGTAGAAATTGCCTCTGTTAAGCACTTGCCACCTACATTGATGGCCCAGTACCACTTTTTTGGTGCCAACGATAAGTTCCGTCCGTTCATCGGGGCAGGCCTGAACTACACCGTATTCTTTGATGAAGAAGCCAGCGCAGCACTTAAAGGTGTTTTGGGTACTGACGATGTTAAGGTGGACCTGGACAGCTCATTCGGTGTTGCGCTTCAGGTCGGTTTCAACTACGACCTGAATGACAAGTGGGGCCTGCACGCTATGGTTTCTAAGATGGACATCAATACCGATGCAACCGTTTACGCAGACGGTAAGCAAGCGCTTACGTCAGACGTTGAGCTGGACCCAATTGTTGCCATGTTTGGTGTAAAGTACAAGTTCTAACGATTTAAAGTGCCCACACTGTGTGGGCACACTACAGAGTTACTTTCTCAATCCCCAGGGGCCATCACACTGGCCCTTTATGCCACTTTCGTATTGCGTGCTTTTTTCTGCTCCAACATGGCTTTCCAGTGCACGATTTCTTCTGGCAAAATCGGCGCTTCCCCTTTAAACCCGGCAACTTCCAGCATTTCTTCCACACTGATCACACCCTGGCGACTTCTGAATACGCCACGTACATAGGCAATAGCGTGCAGGCCACGCTCTGAGTGAAACTTCTGTTCTATATAAAAGTACTTGTGATCCCAGCCAACTAACCGGGTCGATACCGTAAACTCCTGCAATGGCTTGATATCACGAATATAAGTAATGGCGGTGGCATTCACGATTGGGAACCAGCGACGCTTCATAATCGCACTAAACAGCCCAACCCGCTCAGTCATCCAGGTACGCGCCAGATCCATCATGGCCAGATAACGCGAGTTAGTCAGGTGCAAATTAATATCACAATCGCTCGGCAGTGCTCTGAAATTAATATCAATCACGTCGAGCAAAGGTTGCGTGGCTCTATTCTGACGGATCCGCCAGAATAACCACAATAAACGGAAATATAGATTCATCTCATTGGTCCAACCAGTTAGCATAAAACTCGAGTTTAGCACAGCCGGATTTCACAACAAGCAGGAATTAAACCATCCTGTGCACCCATGACTTGCGAAAAGTGCGTTTGTGCATTAACTTTTAGGCAAGACTTAAAAGAGTGTAACTTGATGAAATACTTAACCAAGCTCGTGTATTTATTGACCTTGTTCAGTGCCGGGCACGTCTGGGCTGATTTCGATTTGCCCGGTAAAGGTCAGCTGGTTTATCCCACTGGCGTAGCAAAAGAGTTTAACTTTGGCTTCGGCTGGCAAAGTGATACACAAAAATTTCGTATCGGTGAGCGCAGCTATGACATGGCTCAGATCCCCGAATCATATTCTATTGCCATAACGCTCAGCAAAGATGACTCTAAAGTCTGGGTTCAGGAGTTTAACCCCGGCTTTATCGAAGGATTCAGCTGGCAGCTTGGTGAGCACAAGCTTGAACTGTTCAAAAAGCAATTTATGAGTCCCGTTAAAGGGGACTATGTGCTGCGCCTGGATGACATCGACTACTTTCTGGTACGCAATAACCTCAGCGTTACCATCAAGTTTACCGAACAAGGCATTGATAATATTAAGCTGGACGGCGTGACCAAAAATATGGGCACCAAGCAATAACAGCCCCAGAGACAGGGGCGTGGTGCCCCTCTCTTATACTTTAACGGTTTTGCGATTGATGCCGTATTCTCTGAGCTTGTTTGCCACAGCGGTGTGGCTCAGCCCTAATCGTTTGGCCAGTTGGCGTGAGCTTGGATAAGCTGGGTAGAGTTTACGCAGTAATGTTGCTTCAAAACGCTTAACCGCCTGTTCCAGCGTGCCCTCAAAATCCGATTCCAGATAACCCAAGTCATGGGTAAAGGTAGGCAACTGCAAATGCTCTATCCGCAACTCGTTGTCATCTAACATAGACACGGCACGATAAATGGCATTTTCCAGTTGTCTGACGTTACCCGGCCAGGGGTATTGCTCCAGAAATTGCAGGCATTCTTCATCCAGCGCGGGTGTTGAATGACCACTTTGCTGCGCATATTTTGAAATAAAATGCTCAGCCAGAGACTTGATATCGGCCTTACGGTCACGTAATGGGGCTATCTCCAGTGTCAGTACGTTGATGCGGTAGTAGAGGTCTTCACGGAAACTGCCTTCCTGAACCATAGCTGGCAGATCTTTTTGCGTCGCAGCAATGATACGCACGTTGACCTTCACTTCATTCTCATCGCCAACTTTACGGAAGGTACCATCTTGCAAGAAGCGCAATAACTTGGTTTGCAACTGCGTAGACATCTCACCAACTTCATCGAGGAACACCGTGCCGCCGTCGGCCTGCTCCAGCACGCCGCGTTTAGGTGCACTGTTTTCTTCGTATCCGGCATAACCAAAGAGCTCGGATTCTGCGACATCATCCGGCAGTGAAGCACACGACAAGGCAATAAAAGGTTTCAAAGAGCGATTGGATGCATAATGACAGGCGCGGGCCAGCAGCTCTTTACCCGTGCCAGTTTCTCCCGTAATTAAAATAGGCGCTTCCAGTTGAGCCATTTTGCGCGCCTCGCGGACCACCCGGCGCATGGCGGTACTCTGACTGTGAATTGCCGCAAAGCTCTCCTGCCCGTAGCGACGAAACGCACTGACCTGCTGACCGAGCCGACTTTGTGATTTTATATTGATCACCGCACCAGCCAGTACATCGCCCTCAGGTCCCTGCGGTACAGAAATAGGTAAAATGTCGGCAATAAAGTCTTCACCACCCACTTCAACCCGGGTTGTCTGGCCCAGAACATCTTTGCCTTCCAGCCAGCGAGTAAAGTTAAACCCTTTCAGCAGGTTATTAATATTTGCCCCGATGATCTCCGGCTCCGGCTGGTTCAGGTCACGACACGCCGCATCATTACAGTGGCGCACCCAGCCTTTTGCATCAATCGAAATAACGCCGTCAGGGAGCGCACTGAGCAAAGTATTCAGCTCGTTGTGTTCACGCTCAGAAGGCAGAAAAGCCGTCGTTCTGACATCCTCAACCCCATCTATCAGCCTGATCTCGGGCATGATTTTCTGAAACTGTTCAAACTCTATGGGGGGGAAACTCACATACATTCTGCAATTGACGGAATCAACTTCTATTCCTTTTAGGTCAACCCGGTACTTAACCAGGATATTCAAAATTTCCTGCGCAATACCGATCCGATCGGCACAGTGAATTTCTAAACGCATTTGTTCCTCAAAACGGTTTTCTACCTTTTGCCGGGATCATACTCTAAGAATAGACCTCAGACTAGCAAAACGTAAACATTTTTGGACAGAGATTTTGACCAAAACAACTATAATAAAAATAACCGCTTACTCTTATAAAGTAATAGGTAATAATACGGACCTTTGGTGGCTGCAATAATCGCAGTTAACGATTGCAGAAAGGTTAACAATCAATTTATAATACAAAAGACCTAGTTATTAAGCCGTACAGGTTAAGGGGCCACCTTGAATATTTACAAGTTACTTCCATTTGTTCCCGTTATGTGTGCTCTGAGCGCTTGCTCCGTGGAAGACCCTTACGAGAGCGGCCCGACGCAGGCACAAGAGCAAGAGCAGCAACGGCAACAAGAACAAACACAGCAAGACCAAAAGCGTGGCTTAAACCTGCAATTGCAAGGGTCGGGCGATGCAGCCCTGTCAGACGTCAGCGTAGAAGCGTTGGGCAACCAGTATCGCACGGATGAACAAGGCCAGCTGACCCTGACAGATCTCAACACTGGCATGCTTACTCTGACCCTGAGCAAGCCCGGCTATCAACGCGCGGTAGTCACAGTCAATAGTCGTGATTATCAGGATAACCCGCTGGCAGTTCAGTTAAAGCGCCTCAGTGCCACCAGCAGTGAGCTGATGTTTGGCGGAGATACCATGTTTGGTCGGCGTTACATGGACCCTTCATTGACCACCATGGGCAACCTGTTGCCAGATGTCGAAGAGGCGATGATCAGGCCCGGCAATGCGGCCAGCAGTGCGATTGCGTTGACACAGTTCGTCAAGCCTATAACGGCGAGCGCCGACTTTGCCTCGGTCAATCTGGAATCGCCAGTCCTTGCAGCCCCCACGACTGTACATCCGAGCAAAGAATTTGCCTTTTTCTCACTGCCAGACACTTTGCAAGGGTTAACAGAGATAGGCATCGACTATGTCGCGCTCGGTAATAACCACGTATTTGACTATCAGCAAAAAGGGCTGGAAGACACCCTAAAATATGTCGAGCAAGCGGGTTTCAGCCACAGTGGTGCCGGTAACAACACCGCAGAGGCTTATGCACCCAGATTGGTTGAAGTGGGCAACACCACGCTGGGCCTGGTGTCGGCCACGTCGATTACCGGCGACGACCACCTTGTCACTTATATTGCCACTGCCGATAAAGGGGGGGCCGCCGATCTGACCGACAGTACGGCACTCAGAGCCGCAGTGGAACAAGCCAGAGATAACAGTGATTATGCCATCGTTCAACTGCACGGTGGTGACGAGTATTCTTACGCCCCGACACGTTATATTGACAACCGCTTTGAGTTTGTCAGCCGCCGGGAGCCCGACCTGATGATAGCCCACCACCCGCACGTTGCTCAGGGCTTTGCTCTTTATAACGGGGTGCCCGCGTTACTTGGACTCGGTAACTTTGTGTTTGAACAGAATCGTCACGAGACCTTGCTAGGCGTAGCCGTTTCAGTCACCATCGACCCAACACAAACACCGAAAACACAATCAGCCAGAGCCTACCCTGTGTATCTGGAAGACTATCAACCCAAACTGGTTGGTGGGTTTTTAAGTGATTATCTGATCCGCCGGCTGGCCGAATTTTCAGGCCCCGAAATTGCGATTGTGCCGGGACCAGGATTTGGCGATGTGTATTTTCATCAAGCCCCTGCCCCCCAGGAGATTGATACCGTTACTCTGACTTTGCCCTCTGGCGAGCACATCATTGATCTGCGCGAATATGCTCCCAGCCATGCCTTCGTGAGTAAGATCAGTAGTACAGGTCAACCTGAGATGACCCTTGGCCGGGATTTAATGTGGTTTGGCGATTTTGAAGACTGGGACAACGACAACGAGACCAATGAAGTAACCCGCTGGGAACATGAAAGCGATGACATCACCCCCTGCCTGACTGGTGCTATGCGCGGATTGCAGGGCATGTGCCTGTCACGTACCCAGTTTAATAATCGCCCGCTGCGCATGCCCTTTAAACAAACACTGCGGACTATGCCCATTACACCGGCTGAGTCTACACTTCAGGCTTACTCCGAACTGAGCCTGTTTGGCTATGCCAAAGGGGATAACGCGGGTGACGTGAGCGCTGAGCTGACCATAGTCACTGCAGAAGATAACCTGGAGTTTTCCAGTGAAGAAGTCAGCCTGATTAAACCAGGCAGCTACGACTGGAAAACCTTCCGACACGATATCAGCCTGCCTGACGATAGCCAGACCCTGGGATCGGAACAACTGCCAGCGCGCGCCGTTAAACTGGCATTCAAGCAGGCACCACCGGAAAAAGGTGAAGCAACCCTCATGTTGGACCAGCTCGCATTGATCTCCTGGCAAAAACCTCTTAGTCTAAACAATGGGTTATGGCAGGCAGAACGTATGCATGGGATGGACTTTATCGCTGTACAGACCAGTAACTCGGTGACACTGACACTGCATTTTTCTGCTTACAACTAGACGTATCCATACTAACTCGGGGGGCGTGTGTCGCTCAAACAACAAGTATTTATGATTAAACGGCAAAAGCCATTCTGGTCGATTTTACTGCTATTTATGGTGGTTCTGGTGATTGCCATACACGGCTCTTTTGCGCGCCTGAATGCCTATGTATATAGCCAGTTTAATCAACTATTTGAGCAGCAAAGCAGTGACATTGTGGTGATTGAGTCTGCCAATCTGCAACAGCAGCAGTCAAGCCTTATCAGTCAGTTGCTCACCCAGGATGTCAAAGCCATCGTGGTGCTGTCCGACGTTGCCTCCAAACAAAGTATGTCTTTTGCCAATGTGTATTTCCCCTTTGCCGACCCCCGTTATTGTCTGCCGGCCGTGCAACCCTGGCTGGGGTATAATATGGTACTCGGCAAGCCGCAGTCACAATGCCAGAATGTCTGGGAGCGTATTTACGGGCCACAGCAAAACAACACAGGGAAGCTGATCAACTTCGCTCTGGCACCCAGTGCCCTGCCCAAGTTTTCGAGCACCCGGCTGCTGGAAGAAGATGTACTCATCAGCCAGC
The DNA here is from genome assembly GCF_004212645.1 of Pseudoalteromonas rubra. GTDB lineage: Bacteria > Pseudomonadota > Gammaproteobacteria > Enterobacterales > Alteromonadaceae > Pseudoalteromonas > Pseudoalteromonas rubra_G. Next base: position 38,865 of record NZ_PPUZ01000041.1, read on the forward strand.
TGGCGGGCAAAGTGGTACTCATCGCCCAGCAACAGTTAGGCTTTAGCGTGCCGCTGCGAGCCCCTAAGTTACACGGTGCCAATAACCCCGTTTACCTGCACGCCTATGTTGCAGATAGCCTGGCCAAATCACAATTGGTCACGCGACTGGCACAGTGGCAATCCGTCGCGCTACAACTGAGCTTACTGGCGCTGCTGTTGATCATTTATCAAAAAAATACGCTGACTTTGAGTATCATTATTGCTCTTGGCCTGTCCGCCGTCGGCCTGCTGAGCAGTTACCTGGTATTGCTGTTTGCACACTACCTGCTGCCAATCGGCCAGCTTCTGGTGATTAATGTGATGACCATGTTGTGGGTGTTTTTCTCGCGCAAATGGCTTGAAGAATACGAGCTGCTGGAACTCATTGCCAATGTCCATCAGCGTATGATGGGACGCTATCTGCCACGCTCAATCAGTACTGAGAGCACCCCCTGGGATGCCATCATTACCTTAGTTAATCAGCAGCTTGCACTAAACCGCTCGATTTTTCTCGCACGCCTTGAAGGCGATCACCGCCTTGAAGAGATCCGCGCTATCAACTGCAATATCGAAGATATATTAGAGCAGCGCCGGGATTATCAGCGTCCGCCCTATTCAGATGCCATTAAAGCGTTTGGCGCGGTGCAAACCGCCCGCCCCTTTTTCACTGGCCTTCAGGAGCAGGAGCGACAATTTGTCGTACCTTTGATGTATGCAGGCGACATTCGCGGCTTTTGGGCCATGACGGTGATCCCTAACGCGCATTTCGACGAGAAAGCGTTTGTCAAAAACGTTAACCGCTTTGCCAGTCAAATCGGTGAGCTTTTATTCCACTACCGAATGCTGCAAAACCAGCAACGTGCCACCTTGAGCCCCTTAACCCGGGCACTGACACTAACGCTTGAAAAGCCCCTGAGCCAGAAAGTAAAAACCGCTATCGGTGAGATGGAACAAAAATTGTCTACGCTGGAGCAGGTCTTTAACCAGATCCGCACCGCCGCAGTATTGTTTAATTTATTTGGCCAGGTGGTACAGACCAACCAGCCGCTCGAACAACTGGCCAAAAAGCATCATCTCGCCTTGTTCGAAATGACGGCGCTGGATCTGCTGGACAAAATCATTGCCATGCCAAAGGAAACGCTCAAAGGTAAGCTGCGCTATCTGACCCTGCAACAGGGTGAGCTGTTTCTGCCTGCCACGCTTGGCAAAGACACTTATATTCTGAATATTCGCTCAATCTCAGCCAGCCAGGTCAGCAGTACCATAGGCGAACCCTTTTCGGTGGCCGGGATCTTATTTGAATTTATCGACATCACCACCTTGCTACAGCAACTGGAAGACCCACATGCGCTGCTGAACCAGCTGACGTCGGTCTCCCCCGATAACAATGAAGACAGCAACGAGGAGCACACGCTGTAATGGACTGGGTGTTACCACTTTTCCCGGATGGCAGCGGACTCGGCCAATCTGTTATCACCACCGTCTGGGTGGGGATTGCCGTGGTATGTATGCTGAACCTGCGGTTTGGCTTTCCGCTGACCGGTTTGGTGGTGCCCGGCTATCTGGTGCCTTTGCTGATTGTCAGCCCGGTCTCCGCCGTAGTCATTATCCTTGAGGCCATAGTGGTCTATGTACTGATGCGATGCAGTGCCAAAGTGGCGATGGAGCGGCTCGGGTATGTCGAAATGTTTGGCCGGGACAGGTTCTTTGCCATTATTTTGATCAGTATTCTGGTCAGGGTATTTATGGATACCCTGTTCTGGCCCCAGATTGGCCAGGTACTGGCGCTGTGGGACATTACCTTTGATTACGCCGGCCAGTTATATAGCCTGGGCCTTGTGATCATTGCACTGACCGCCAACGTGATGTGGAATGGGGGTTTTCGTTATGGTATGCGGGTAACGCTCATACAGCTGGCCATTACCTTTATCTTAGTGCGCTTTGTTCTGATGCCGTTTACCAATTTCAGTATTGCGAACCTGGCCATCATGTATGAAGCCGTCGCCGCCTCTATACTGGCTGCGCCCAAAGCCTACATCATTCTGGTGATCACCGCCTTTTTGGCCTCCCGGGCTAATATCCGCTACGGCTGGGAGTTTAATGGCATCATGCTGCCGGCTTTGCTGGCCCTACAACTTATGCAGCCCAGTAAACTACTCACCACCTTTATCGAAACCACAGTGATCTTATCGCTCGGTGCCATCTTGCTCAACCTGACCCGCCTCAAGCATGCTAATTTTGAAGGGGCGCGGCTGTTGTTATTGTTTTTCAATATCGGCTTTTTCTACAAACTCGTGCTCAATTACTTCGTGGTTGACTATTTTCCAACCCTCAAAGCCACGGATACCTTTGCCTTTGGCTATATGTTATCAACGTTACTGGCACTCAAAATTTATCAGAAAAATGCCCTGGGCCTGGTGCTGCGTGCCACTTTCCAGACCTCGATGGTCGGCGGCTTACTGGCATTTGGCATTGGCTTTGCCATCATGTTTGTGCCGTCGCTGATCCAACCCCCGGCGCAGCCCATCGAGGTAGAAAAAGTCCAAAGCGCACCGCTGAGCCACCATGTCAGTGAGTACAAAAGCTATCTTTATACAGCAAGATATGACTTGCTGAACCTCAGTCACTACCAGCAAGCCCAGCAGTTGCAACGCTTCAGAGGCGCAATCAGGTTACTGAATGAAAATCGTCAGGACCCGGATACTCAGCAGCGCGCCGCGCAGGTGCTCGCGGAGCTGGGTTTTGCGCTGATTGATAACCCAGCTACTTTGGTGATCAAAGACACCCAGACAACGCACCCAAGAGGCTTTTTTGCCCTTGCTAAATCTCCCGTACGAGAGCACATAGTCACGGTGCCCTACCCGACCAGTGAACGTCTGGCAGGGGATGCAGCCGGGCAGCTTTTTGCCATTTTAGGCAGCAGAGCCCTGGCGCTCGGCACCCGGGTAACACCCTCTGTGGCAAGCCAGCAAACACGTCCTCAAAGTGCCTATTATCAGGCCTTTATTGCCGCCCTGAACAGCAATGAAGTGCTTCAGCTGAGGGCCATTAACCAATATACCCGGCCACAGTTAAAGCTCACACGCTTTGCAGAGCAAAGCCAGTTTTGGATCTACAATCAGCTGCCCGAATCGCTGTCACAGCGCCAGCTCACACGGTTGCTAGGGTTTGAACGCAGCCAGTTTGGTCTGCTCAGCGAAAACAATCTGCCCTATCCAGGTTATCAGGGCGCCATGCTCGAAACCTTTTTTGACAATCTGAGTTACTCCACGCTGCTTTCACATACGGCAAGAAGCAATGCCAATGCAGTGCAATATCCCGTTGAGCAGCTTAACCTGCCACTGGACGAACTGGTAACTCAGTTTTCTCAGCATATCAGCGCCAAGGGCAGTGGTCATTTTCGTATGCTCGAAGAAAATGAAGCGGCGCTGTGGGAATACGAAGTGCTTGAACCCCTTTTTAAGCTGTCTCATGCCTTGCGTTCACGCGCTATCAATGAAGATGATCTTAATCGTCTGGAACAGCTAAACCGGCTGGCCAATATGGTGGGCTATCGACTGCAACTGGTCATAAACAATGCTCATCGCCTGGTGGTCATCAGTCCTTTACCCGAAATACACTACTATCAGCAAGGCCAGGGGTTTTACGCTATCAACCTAAATACGACCCAGCCGCTGACCATTCAGGTGCCCAGGCCCCTGTTCGAAAGCAATACCTTGCAGTTTGCGACGGACTTGTTTCAAACCAGTGGAGCGCGGGCATTGCTCATTGCCGGTGCTCACCCTTATGCCAGTGAAGAGGCAAACGTGATGGCACCTACCAATACACGAACGCTATATAATGTGGTGCACCAAAGTGCGGTGCGTCATAACCCAGGCATGCCGGTATTAAGCTTGCAGGTTCGCAGCCACAGTGCGCCGTCACAGATCCGTCCAAGCGCCCTTGCGTATCAATTTACCCAGCCTGACTTTCGTCATACCTCCACCATAAATGCTCTGCGCAAGGCCATGGCGCGATTGGGTATTAGTGTCGAAAAAGTGTCGGGCCAGGTTGCCACCCGAGGGCTGGAGATTGGCTCATCCCCGCAATCGGGCTATCGCCTGTTTAGTCCCGACAGTGAACTGGCCACCCTGTGGCTGGCCTCAGACTTTAAGCAACACTATGCCGTTTCTGAACAAGCGCTGCAGGAAAGGTTACTCGCCGTATCCGCCTTGCCCCGATTTATCCCACTGCGCCTTGCAGCAACCGGACCGGATGACTGGATTAAACTATCAGAAGAGCAAATGCAAAAGCTCGACAGTAACATAGGACGCTACGCACAAACCCAGCATCTGCCCTGGCTAAGCGCACTCTGTGATGAGCTGCCGCGCTGCCAGTTGCAGGCTATCCGCCTGTCTGACAACCAATTACTCGGCTTGCACGTGCAACTGGCCGGCAAAACCGCGGCCGTGTACCTTGCTCAGCGTAACCGATTGATCACCCTGGAGACGCTTGAAAACATGATGCAGGGAGGGCCAAATGTACTGGATTAAACGTCTGCTGCAAGCCCTGCTGTTGATCATGTTATTGCTGGCAGGATACCGTGTTGCACTACATGTATACGTCTGGCTGAATTCGGCTGAGCGCATTGCGGCGCGCAGTGAAGAGGAAACCCGCTCGGTGGTGCACTGGCTCAGCCCGGACCGCCCGCTCATTTATACATTCCCCACTTCCAGGACCGTTGCTATCCGGGTGTTGTCGAATGCCATTTTTGCCAGCCAGACCGTGTTTGATCGGCCTATCAATTATGCCATTGAATATCGCTTGCTGGACAGTCAGGACAACGAGCTGGAAAAGCATGTTTATCATCACGCCTCTAAGCTTGCACTGGAAGAAGGTCAGCAGCAGGTTAAACAACTGATTGAAGACAGGCAGGCACTGGCCGTGACATCTGGCCAGTCATTTTACGTCGACTGGCAGCAGCTAACCCGGGCCAGTAAAATTTCCCTGCGATTAATTCCCGAAGAACCCAGCCTGCGCGGTGTAGTGGTGCGTATTCATGGTAAAACCCCTACCAATGCGGATGATGTTACCCGCACCTGGCTGAAGTTGCCCGAGCAGTGGCGGGAGCGGATGACCAGCTACCACACACTGGGCAGCAGCGGTTTGCAGCCTCAGCAAGTTGCCAACGCCGTCTCCTACGACTGGCGAAAACTCGCCCCGCAAGGGATCCCGGGGATCGATTTTGACGCCGATATTCTGTATGAATCTCTGCCTTACAATGTGATCACTTACGATTTTTCTGCCGAGCAATTTGATTTGGATGGATACTATACCCGAGCGGGTCTGTCCGCCTCAATTCGCCTGACCAACACCAGTAGTTTAAGCGTACAAACACAGGGGGATGTTAGCGACTTACAGCTGATATGGCACGACCTCACACAGCGCCAGGCACCGCAAACTCTTAACCTGACAGAGACTGACGACCCGACGCGCTTTTTACTCCCCGAGTTACAACCCGGACTATTAGTGATCCACTCCCAAACGGAGATGATCACCACCTGGCGTGACCAACAGGATCAGATCATTGCGCCCTTACACAGCTACTATTATCAGCTCGATGAAGCCAGTCAGGTTGCCTACACAGTACAAGGTGGCAGTGATATCCAGTTGGATATGCGAGGCCCGGCCGGCAGCACCATGCAGCTGAACGTTTATGATAGCCAGCTGCAACTCTTGCGCACAGAGACCCTGACTCTGTCGGGCCTGAGCGGTGGGTTCGATCGTTTAATTACCCCGGAAACCCGGCGGGAAGTCATTACCGATAGCGAAAAGCGCTTTTTGCGCCTAAACCCGCAGGCACACAGAATTACGCTCAGCAGCACCAGTGCGGTCGCCGTGAAACTGCAAAGCCGGCACAGCGCCATGCATCATCAGAATTATGTGTGTGCCACTTTGTGCGATGTGCCACAAACCGGCTTTACTGAGGTCGGGGCCTGGTTCAGTCAAAGTGCCGACAATGAATTTGATTTTATTGAACAGCAAAAGATCCTCAAAGTACGCTTGTTCAGTGCGCCACCACCGCTTGAGGAAAAGCAAACGGGCTACTTGTCTCAAGCGCTGTTTGTGCGCCTGCCGGTATCCAATACCGCGCTGGTTTACAGTCCGCCCAAGTACTTTGCTCCGCCAGAGCCCCCAGCGCCGTTTCAGTATGCGCCGCTGACTAGCCTGACGACATTGCACAGGGCTCAACGCAGCATCCAGGGATCGGGAAGTTTGACTGCGCCTATTCCCAGAGTCATAACCCTCAGTGATAACGGGATCCGCTACACTGAGCAGGACATCACCCAGCTTGATCCCCTGCCCGATTTGTCGGACCCGTCTTCTCGGTATTTTATCAATCTGGGCAAACCACGTGACTACTGGAAAGTGCGTTTGTTTCAGCTTCAGCCGGGCCAGACTCTGAAGCAGGACTACCGGGGCAAGGACAAACCGATGGCGATTGTGATAAAACCCTTTACCCGAGGCACACACGCGGCAGATCCGCTGCTCATCCAGACTCAGCTGGACGGCCGTTTCAGCCAAAGTGTCACCGATGAGTACAGCATTGCCCGTAAGCGTTATGCACTGGCCCCCGAGCACGGGTTGCCAGCCTTTTTACTGCACCCGAAAAACCCGGCATTGACGGCTTATCCCTCTGTTACGCTGACAATCGGCTCGGATATTGACGCGCTCAATGAGCTGAGTGTGTCCGCAGAGCAGACCCTGTGGTTTGCCCTGCTCGAAGAATATGCAACACCGCCTCCCCAACCTCAATGGTGGCAACATGAATATTAAAAAACTGCTGTTTTTAGCATTATTACTGCTGGCTGATAAGGGGCTGGCCAGCGATACGACTGAGCTGCAAAGCCCCAGCTGGCAAATGCTGTACAACTGGTTTGCACAGCCTGCCGCTCTGCCACCCTGGCAATTACGCAGCCAATCGGGCCTGGTCAAACTAGAGGCCAGTTCAGCGCACTTTGGCGGCGGTGATTTGTATTATCGCCCACAAGGCTCGGCTTGCATGTTGTCCATACCGCACCAGTTTCACGATATGCTGACCGGAGAAATAGGTAAGGCAGTCTTTGCGACCCAATGTCAGGTGATGGTGATCAATACCGAACATCGCAACGCGCCCAGCCCCGACTTGTATAGTATGGACTACTCACACCGCCCAAGCGGGCTGCATGCAGCGGCCGCGCAGGCGTTTGCCAGGCGTTACCCAGCTGGTCATCTGTACCAGTTACATGGCTTTGCTCAGGATAAACGCCGCACACTGCAAGCCCGTCAGGCCGATTTCATTATCAGTCAGGGCAGACAAAGCACCGCTGCTTTGTCACAATTGCGCCTGTGCCTGTCAAAGCTGAGCGTACACACCTATCAGTACCCGCAGCAGGTGTCTGAACTCGGTGGTACGCGCAATGTTATGCATCGCCTGGGATTACCGGCAGGCTATTTTATTCATATTGAGATCAGTCGCCCGATGCGCGAGCGGCTGGTCGCGCAGCCCGATACTCTGGAACAGTTTGCTCTATGCCTTATTTGATTGTGTTGATTCTGATAAGCTTTCTGTTGCCTGTGCAGGCAAAACCTGCCGCACTGCACAGCGCCCCCGACTGGTATGCACCTGACACACTGCAGTTGCGCCACAGTGCAGCGGATATCAATCTGGAGCCCAGACGGTCGCGCTTTATTTTGCTACCCGCCGGAAACTGGCTGAGCCTGGAAAGCTCACCGCACACCGTGCAGGTGTTTCAGGGGCAATCTCCTTCTGCCATGCAGCGCGTTACCCGCGCGGAGTTACACTGTGAACAACATCAATGCCAGTTGCCTGCAACCGCGACAACCCGGCTGCTGCGCTTTTATAATCCCACCGATGAGATCCAGCCAGTGTCGGCCTGGCAGGGTCAGTTTCACAGTCACAGAGACCCCTTTCGTATTCCGGTCAAGCTGGCCCTGCCAGCCATGCAAGTCTATGAAGCACAAACGCATACCACCTTGTATCGCCTGAACGACGGCCAGAGTGTGCAACTGTTTTTTGCCAAGGCCATCAAGCTCAGGTTGAATGCCCGACGTATTCTGCAGAGCCAGGCTCAGCCGCAAGCTCAGCGTGGCATAGTGACAGCCAGGCTGGATGATGCGCTGATCAGTCAGCTCTCACTGAGCGACACGCCTGCCGATGAGTTTACCCCGCAACTGCGCAAACACCGGCTTGGGCATGATATTACTTTCGATGATGATCAGGTTATTGGTTTGAGCAGCAGTGACTATATCGCGGTGCCTGCCGGGGGCTACCTGCGCATTACGGCGCAAGGCGATACCTTGCTTAACCTAATCCAAATGGAGCGGGGCTTATACGATACCGATGCCGCGCAAACCTGGCCGGAGTCGCTGTTTAACCCCTACTGGACCGATAACTTGCAGTGGCAACTGGAGCAGGTCTATCAGCACCATGATATTTCAGCGCTGCAGTCGGCGGATATTGCGAGGGCCAGCGCGCTGGGACGACAGCGCCTGTCAGAACTGCAAGACACGTTAGCGACAGTGCGTTTCTTACTGCCCAAAAAGTCCGAGCAACCATACACCAGCCATGTCAGCGAGCAGCCGGTTATTCATGCCTACCGGCCAGCCATAGACCGCCTGTATGCCACTGTGCAAGACCAGACTTTGCATTATCACAGGCTATCCGGCGCGGTGCAGTTTGAGTTACCCGCTCAACAGCGCCTGTCTCCAAGGCTGCGGTTGTATGCACGCACAGCTTCAGCCACGGAGCTGACGCTGGTCATTGACAGTTACCGCCACACCATCAACCTGCTGCCCTCCGAGCACTTTGCCATGCTGTCACTGCCGCTGCCCCTGGATGCCGAGCAGCTCAGTGTAGCCGTCAGTGATGATGGACAGGTTGACCTGGCCCTGCGTATCAGGGAGTTGCAATCTTTACCAAATAATGCGCTGTTGTATCAGCGCCCGGGACTGCTTCGGGATAAAAGCCCGGCCATTGCCTATCGCCTGGAACAACAACTGCAACGCCTTGCTCACAGCTATCAGCAGGGCCTGTCTCGTTTTTCTCTTACCCACACAAACCATATGCACAGCCCGGATAGCCTCAGCGCCAGCCATTGGCACTACCGCCTTGGCGAAGCCGAAATGCAGGTTCAGCAAGATCCACAGCAAGCTCTGCCGATGCTCAAAGCCCTGATTGACAGCCCGAATAAAGAAGTGGTGATCCGAGCCTGGCAACTGCGCATTACAGCCTTTCGGGCGCTGGGCGAGCACAACACTGCGGAGCGTTACCTGGGAGCATTGCTGCGCCATCCCTATCAGGCGCTACAACGTTATGCGGCGCAGCAACTGTTGCAACACTATCAAAACACCCAGGCCATCCACAGTATTCAGGGATTATGCAGTCTGTGGTACACCGCCTTACCTGACTGTCGAGACGCTCTGATCGAAAGCTTTGCAGAGCTTCAGCAAAACCTCTTTGCTTTGTGGCTGGGCCATGATTTGCGCACTGAGGATGACACCCTACAAGTGCTCAGAGAGCAACTCGGTTATACGCAGCCGGCGAGCGACCCACCCGTACTTGATTATTCAGTGCGCCACTTTGGCGTTAGCACCGTGCTCAGTGAGACCAGCAACACAAGTGCCTACCCGCTTGCTGATCAGCCACTTACTATCACCGCGCATCAGCCTATGATACTCAAGGTCAGCGCCCGGGCAAAGGCGGCCGACACTGAGCAGGGTCAGATCTCCTGGTTACATGCACATCAGGGTGAGCTGCGTAAAATCATGCCTGTTTTTGACGATGTACCGGCGTCCAGCGTGCTGCATATCGATGACGACAACCAGCCACGCCTGTCTATTGCCAGTAGCGGCTATTTCAAACTGCGTGGCGGGGAGCAATTAACCCTCAGCAGCACTCAGTTACTCCTATTGCAATTTGATGCCCTGCCCCCGACTCACAGCCTCACTCACAGCCAGGACCTGGCAGGTGTACTTTGGCAACAAGACTTCATGTCCCTGCTCTATCAAACACCGGTCAGTGGTGAGCAGTCGGTCGCCGCACAGCGCACTTTACTGCTCAATGCCCTGCTAAGGCTTGAATCCCAGTCGCTCAGTGAGCATGAATTCACCGCCCTGTCAGCCAAGTTGATGCAGCGCAGTGAGGTGGCACCACTGGATATTCTGTATAGCCGCATTCAGAGCTTTGGGCACTGGCAAGCGTTTGACACTTATCAGAATTATGCTGGCACTCAGCTGGTCGATTTATCTGCGCTGTTAAAGCGCAGCAGCGCTGAACAGTTTAGCCGTCATACCAGTCGTAATGATGCGCTACCCGGGCTGATCTTACGCCCCAATCATAGCCTGGCGCTGGACTTGCGCGAGCTTGCCGCTTTGCAGGTGAGACTGGTTTTCCACTTCTCGAACGCCGAGTTACTGCAACTACAAGAGCGTCCACAGGTCAGTATTGAGCGCGCAGAAGGCACGATTAACTGGCCGCTTGATGACACCCGCAGTGAGCTGGGCCTGACTCGCGCGGATCTCGACGCTGGCAGCCTGATAGTGCGCTGGCTTAACCCATTTGCCGCGCAATTGCTGAGTGTGGAAGTCGAGGCCTATCAGCAGGGTCGCTGGCAGGCCATAGAATTAGCCGCTGAGCAGCTGTTCTATTATGGCGATGAAGCAAACCCCATCACCGCAAAACTCAGTAAGGATGCGGTGCTCAAGCTGGAATATGTCGAGCACAATGCGCGACGCGAGCAGTCGGGATTCTACCCCGCCGGCCTGATCACTCTGGCGCCACAAACGGCGAGCCTGGCCAGGCTCTATCGCTGGCAGCTGGACCCCAATCGCCATAAGCTGGCTGTGGCACCGCCCGTCGTGCCTTACCGAGTGGCAGAACCTGAGCTGGTATATACCCAGACTGAGCACACCTATCACGAGCCCGTTATGCAGGCCAATGGCAACCTGACCCATGTGGAAGGCGTAATGCAATATAACCGTGATGGGATCTATCAAAGCAGTGAACCGCTGGGCTCGGAGCATACGCTGGACCTTGGCATTCGACTGCGTAACCGCTATAAACAGCACTGGTATCGGCTCGAGAGTTTTTTTCGTCTGAACAACACCAGCGAACCCTCGTTCAGCATTAACGGTTTGTACGACTGGCTCGATGATGAGGACGACTGGTTTGCCAAAGCGCAGTGGTATAACCGCTGGCAGGAGTCTCCGTTGAGCCGGGAAACCCACCTGACCAGTCAGTGGACGGTGGCAATAGGCGAGATCTGGCGAGAAGATCAGCACTGGCGTCATCAGTGGTGGTGGCAGCCTTTTTATTACTATACCAGCATAGACAAAGCCGAATACCTGGCGGATGAAACCATTAGCAATGCCATGTTTAACTTTTATCGCCACAACCACAGTGACGGCTGGCGCGGCGGCTATCGTATTCGTCACCAGAGTCGGGTGGACAGCCAGCTCAGTGCTCAGCTCACGACGACGTCTAACTCGGACTGGACCTCGCTGGATGTGGCCTCATTAAGTGGCGTCTGGCAGCAATATTATCAGGGCCATATTTTCTCGGCTGGCCTGAGCAGCAGCTACGTGTTTGCCGATGACCACAGACCTAACGCAACCTGGCAATACCTGAGCACGGTAGGCTGGCAAACGCTGTTTGACTTCACTGAGCACACCGGTGGCTGGGTAAGCCTGAGCTGGACACAGGACTGGTTCAGAAATAATCACAGCGTTCGCTTAGAAGTCACTCTGGGCAACTTGCAACGCAGTGGCTTTGGGCCATTTGCCCACGACGAGATCATTTTTGAATCACTGCAACTGACGCATTTTTTAGAGCAGGACCTGTATGGCAGATAATCAATTAAAATCCCAGCTTCAGGCCATTTTATTCGCCGATACGGAAAAGTTCTGGCTAAACCTGCACCGTCACAAATACCATCAGCTGCTCGAAGAGCTGGCCGGCTGGGAGCTATTACAAAACCAACCAAAAGACGAGCAGCTGGACTACTGGCAGTTGCTGCAGACCATTGCGTTTTTGCGCCATAAAATTGAGCGATTGCATGAGCAGCTCGAGGGCCATGATGCCGATTATCAGTCGTTTGTTGAAAGGCTCGGTAAGGCTGAGCTGGCCACCGAGAAACAACTGCATATCCTCAAATATGCAGAAACACTGGGCGCCTCGGGTACCCAGCTGCAACAAGATAAACAGGCTTTCTCCCGGTGGTTTGATGAAGGGGCCGTGATAGGCCGCTATCAGACCCTGGTTGCTGACTTAGAGCAGGAGCTGCGTTTTTTTATTGCCAAACTGGGCGCACTGACCAACCGCTATCTCAGGCTGTCGGAAGACAACCTGGATCAAGCCTGGAAGAAACTGGATCTGCAACCGTTTTTCCTGCGCCTGATGGCCACCAGTAACAATGCTCATGTGCGCCACGGTATGATCCGCGCCTTGGTCAACCAGGTGTCTTTGATCAACGAATTCAAAGCCGATCCGGAACTGGACAGTGAGCTGGTTGCTGAGTTGATTGAGCTGCTGGATGCCGAAAACACCCCCTATCAGGCCGTGGTGGACATCCTGGAGATTTTGATCCACCAGCGTCCGACCTTTGTGCGCAGCTACATGTGGGCCTATGTGGAAACCAGCGAGCGCGACAGCACGCCTGCGCAAAAGCGTAACGACCAGCTGTTTATTGTCGCCGCGATGCCGCGCATTCTGGCCAACAAATACCCATTGGCAGAGCGAGACATTCCTTTGCTGCACGAGTTAGCCCAGCACCCGTTTGCCCGAGTGAGGCAAGTGTGCATAGAGCAACTCCCCAATCTGCCGGATAAGATCGCCAAAACATTGCTTGAACAACGCTTTGCCGATGAAACGGTCGATGCCGTGCGCTTCACGTTGGTCAAACAGCTGACCGCCGCGCGCTTTGCCACCGATGGTTACGCGTTTAACTTATGGCGCTCACTTTTGCTTGGCAAAGAATGCCTTGAGGTTAAACGCATGTTATTAGAGCAAAGCCCCAGGCTGATGCTCAACCAAGCGGTCGAAACACCACTCGACGATGATGCTGTCAGTCAGGACTCCGCGCTGGTACAAAACTATATCGAGGTTCTGAATCAGGCATTGAGCTGTGAACCCAGCCTGGCCGTGCGGCGCTATATTACCCGCACCCGGGAGCAGCTGATAAGCTTCACTCAACAAAGTTTACATGCCCAGCTTGCCCAGCAATTAGCAGAGCAGGAGACCATTTACCTGCCGGGGGATATCGACCAGGACACTTTGGGTCGGGCGCTCAGCATGTTGGCTCAGCATGAACAAAGCTTCAATGCGTATCGTGATAAGCAAGGCTGGCGAGTCATCGTTGGCTATAAACGCCGGCGCAGATTCTGGCGGGTATGGCATGAGTTTTTCAGCCCAAGTACCGACAAACGTCAAAGCTTTAGCCACACCAGTGCGAAAATCCCCTCGGCGCAGTTACATGTGCCCAGCTGCACAACCGCCGAGATCAGCGCCACCAACGTCCCCGGCGAAGCGCTCTACCACCTGAAAGAAGCAAGCGCTCGTCCTCATTTGCCGCTGCCCGACTATCTGCTGTCCGTTCTGAGCCAGGATCACCTTAAAACCAGCTGCAAAAACTATACGCCCGATGGCATTTTAGTGGTCACCCCGCCAAAGCACCTCTGGCAACGTGTGCGGGCTTACTGGCAGCTGTCGGTGAACTATGCCGAAATTGATGGCCTGCGCAAAGGTAATGAACTGGAGCAGCAAAACTACCTGGCACGCATACGTAAACTCGGGTTTGCTCTGGAGTTTAAACCGTATGGCAGTGAACTGGACTGTGAGTTTCCGCTTGAAGCAGGCATTAGCAAGTTGTTTGCCCGCGCCGGTGTACCGGGTGTGCTGGTCAATCTGGGTTACAGCTTTAAAGAGTATCTTTACTCCATTTATCAAAATAGCATCGGCCAGCTGGTGTTTTTTGTCTCAACCTTTATTGCCTATTTCTGGCTGAGGCACATTCGTCTCAACCGCAAAATCCGCACCAACCGCGCAAAAATCCCCGTCACTATAGGCGGCTGGGGCACACGTGGTAAGTCGGGTACCGAGCGACTCAAAGCCGCCTTATTCAGTAGCCTGGCTCTGCGCGTGGTCACGAAAACGACAGGCTGTGAAGCCATGATGATATTCGCCCGCAGCTCGGGAGAGCAATATGAGCTCCCCCTGTTCCGGCCATTCGACAAAGCGAGTATTTGGGAGCAAAGCGATGTACTGGATTTTGCACGCTCGGTGCGTGCAGATGTTTTTTTATGGGAATGTATGGGCCTGACGCCCAGATATGTACGCATCCTGCGTCGCTGGATGCGCGATAATTTCACCACCATTACCAACACGTACCCGGATCATGAAGATATTCTCGGCCCGACCGGCGTCGACGTCGCGCAAGAAATGGCCGCGTTTATTGGCAGCCGTACCCAGATATTTACCGCAGAACAAACCATGGCCCCGATCCTCAACCGTGCGGCAGATCACAAGCAGTCTACCCTGATCCAGTTGCACTGGGGAGACGGGTTTCAGATCACCCCGGATATCCGCGCCTTATATCCCTATGAGGAGCACCCGGACAACATCGCGCTGGTATGCAAAATGGCGCAGTACATTGGTATCGACAAAGACTATGTGTACAAAGAAACCGCTGAGCGCATTGTGCCGGATGTGGGCGTATTACAGCACTTTACGCCGGCCCCGGTGGATCATGTGACTCAGTCTTTCGTCAACAGTATGTCGGCCAATGAGCGCCTTGCCACGCTGGAAAACTGGCGCCGCCTCGGACTCTTTGAGCTTAACGACAAACCAGAGACACAAACCATTGCCCTGCTCAATAACCGCAACGACCGGGTCGCGCGCTCCAAAGTGTTCGCTCAGGTACTGATTGAAGATCTCAGCTTCGATCATATCGTTGTGGTTGGGAGCAATGTCGATGGTTTTGAAGCGTATCTGGATCAGGCGCTGGATACCCGGATCAACCGTTTGATTGACAATAACGACAAGCAGGATTTGCTGCGCCTGCTGGCACAGTGGAAATGTGGCAGCGACGCTGCGCAGTTTGTCGAGCAGGTCAATGCCCTGTTTGACAGCCCCTGGCTCGAAGCCGCTCACCTCGATGATGAGGATCTGCTGGGGATTGCACTGACTGAGCATATTGACGATAAAGCACAGCAGCGCCTGGTCCGGCTGCGCGTTCAAAACTGGCAACTGGCTCAATCGCTGCTGAGTCTTGAAGACCTGACAGATCACCAGAAACAGCTGGAACGTGTTCTGAGCAGTATCCTGCACAGTAAATTACTGCTGCTGGATAACCCGCATATCACCGCAGACGAGCTCACCAACCGCATCGCCAGTGTGGGCCTTGCCGGGCAACATCAGCTAATTGTGGGCATGCAGAATATCAAAGGCCCGGGGCTTAATTATGTTTATGCCTGGCAGCACTGGCATACTTTGCACGCCAGCTGCGAGCGCCTGCTTGAACCTCAGATAAGCCACGCTCAGTTCCGTCGCGATCTGAACAAGCTCACGCAACTTGATAAGGTCAATCGCATTGAGCGTGATTATTTCACTAAGATGCTGCACACCCTGAGCAAACTGCCGCAGGCGCAAAGTGAGTTTGCTCAGGCCGAGCTTAGCCATCTGGCCGAGCGGCTCACTCAGCAAAATGCCAAAGATGAGCAGGACACTGACCGGCAAAACCTCTCGGGCTTCACCCGCTTTGTGTTGCAAGTGGTCGAGTCGTTTCTGGATGCCGGTGCGGCCGTGAAACGGAAAAAAACGGCGCAACAGGTTTATCTGGATATTGCTACCCAGCGGATCACCCCGGAGCGCGCTATTTCGGTTCTGGGTGCACTGAACCGGGGACAAAAGCCCGGCTGGTTGACCGAGCGCTGGCTGAACCGCAACCAGAATTAGGACGGACAGACTCTCAGGCCCACAATCGCTTAATGTGAATCACTTAATGTGGGCATACTCCTTGCTCTGATCATCTATAAATGCCTCAGATGACATGTAAAAGTATTAGGTACACAGCACTTAAAAACCAATACTTTGGGATTGTTTTTATCACCCTGTCTTGAGGCATAAATCGGAACTAACAGTCATTTTTTGATTTCTAATTGACCAAGCTGTGTAAAAGTAAGAAAATGGGATTAGTTAAAATTGATTAGGGATAACATTTTATTTACACAAATAGAATCGCACCCTGGAGTATATCTATGAAATTATCAGTTCTTGCGCTTGGCCTCAGCGCCGCCCTAATCAGCAGCTTTGCTGCAAATGCCAGTGAAAACCTCATCACCAACGGTTCTTTTGAGCAGTCAAACACGGTCAACGGTTCATGGAGCCTGTTTAAAACCTTGCCCGGCTGGAACCGCAGCTCTGCTAAGTTTGAAATTCAGACTAACCGTCTTGGCCTTATTCAGGCTCAGGATGGCGAGCAATACCTGGAGCTTGATTCAACCCGCAACTACAGCGCTTACCAGAGCGTTGCCACTGAAGCGGGCAAGCAGTATGTTGTGAGCTTTTATTACTCACCACGTGTTAGCAACAATGCCACCACCAATAAAGCAACCGTTTACTGGGACGATCAGGTAATCGCAGAGCTAAACGGCACACAACGTGGCTGGCAGCACTACACAATTAACGTCACTGCAAGCAGCAACGAAAGTACCCTGAAATTTGTCGGTGCGGGTAACTCAGACTCATACGGTGCACTACTGGATAACGTTTCCGTTAGTGCTGACTGCGTCACAGGTTTGTTCGGGATTAATAATTATGGCTCGGCTGAAGGTGGCTATGTCTATTACTTTGACATTGACGCCGGTCAGTACAGCAAAGTATCAGGTGTGACTCACACTGCGTCGAACATCGCCAGCAAAGACGGTGTGCTTTACTTTATGGAGCAAACCAACAGTAAAACCAAAGCATCTACTTTGTGGGCGCTGGACCTGAATGGCAACCAGCAGTACAGCATTACCAATACGAAGTCATGGCCTTTGTACCGCTCTGCGGTTACACCGGATGGCGTGTCTTTACGCAGCACCAGTAAAACCTACATGTACGATTTCGACATGACCAGCGGTGAAAAAACTGTGCTGGGTAAATTATCATACCCGGGTGATGACTTCAGTCATGGCGATATTGCTTACTCAGCAGACGGTAACGTCCTTTACGTTTTAACCGGCAAGGCGCTGTATACCCTGGATGAAGGCAATATGGAGCTGACTAAGATTGGCGAGCACGGCGTGAACTGGGCATCTGGCCTGGCGATTACGGCTGATGGCAAACTGTATGTTTCTGGTCGTGAAGCCAACAGCAATGCGCAGATCTGGCAAATGAATCCAGACACAGCGGTTGCCACTTTAGTCATGGAAGGTCCTGAGCATATTAACGACCTGACCTTTGTCGACAATTTCTGCCGATAACCGGAACATTCGCTCTATATGCGCAAAAACCAGCCAGACAGGCTGGTTTTTTTGTATACAAAAAGCGCCTAACCCAGCTGGTAAGGCTTCCCCATCGCCATCCCACTAGGTATACTGACGCGCTTTTAATGAATAGTTAGTCAACACTGACTTAACTTGGAAATCATTTGGGGACTGGCCACCCGTTCAAAGTATGCCGCTGAATACTGTCATCAACAGTACCTTCGGCATCGATAATATTAAGGCCAAAACAACACATTTGATTGAAATGGGAATAATATGAATTCATTACCTAATCGCGGTGAGTTTCTGGGCCATCCAAAAGGCCTGTTCTTACTCTTCGGCACGGAAATGTGGGAGCGCTTTGGCTACTACGGAATGCGTGCAATCTTGGTTCTTTATCTGGTTGCTCAGGTGCAAAACGGCGGCTTCGGCTGGACCAACGCCGACGCGCTGAGCCTTTACGGTACCTTTACCATGGCGGTCTACCTGACCCCGTTGATCGGTGGTTGGTTAGCCGATAACGTATTAGGTCAGCGCAAAGCCATCATCATTGGTGGTATCCTGATGGCCGCAGGCCACTTTACTATGGGTATTCCACATAGTCTGGTTGCTGGTATGGAAGAACAGGTTTTCTATATCGGTCTGGCATTATTATGTGCCGGTAACGGTCTGTTTAAGCCAAACATCTCGACTATGGTTGGTGACTTGTACCAGGAAGGTGATAAGCGCCGTGACGGTGCCTTCACGATTTTCTATATGGGTATCAACTTAGGTGGTGCCTTGGGTCCACTTATCGCAGGTTATGTGGCAGCACAAATTAACTGGCAAGCTGGTTTCATCGCGGCAGGTATCGGCATGGTGATCTCCGTTGTAATGCAACTACTGTTAAGCCAGAAATATCTGGGCGACATCGGTGTAGTACCTGCTGCTAAGCTGTCTCAGCAGCAATCGGCCAGCAACACCAAAGAGCCACTTACCAGTCAGGAAAAAGACCGTATCCGCGTTATCTTCACTATGAGTGTATTCAGTATCATCTTCTGGATGGGCTTTGAGCAGGCCGGTGGTCTGATGAACCTGTTTGCCGCTGATTATACCGACCGTATGCTGATGGGTTTTGAAATTCCGGCGTCATGGTTCCAGTCTCTGAACTCTATCTTTATTATCATCTTCGCGCCACTGGTGGCCATGATCTGGCTGAAACTGGACAAGCGTGAGCCTAACTCTCCGGTTAAGTTCGCCATCGCGTTGGTATTCCTGGCGCTGGGCTTTTTGACAATGATGATGGCGCTTATCACCGAAGGCAGTGATGCGGGCAACCTGCAGATCAGTATGATGTGGCTGGTACTTTTCTACCTGTTCCACACGCTGGGTGAACTGTGTCTGTCGCCAATTGGTTTATCTATGGTGAGTAAACTGGCACCACTGCGCCTGGCTTCATTATTAATGGGTCTGTGGTTCCTGTGTACAGCGGTTGCGAACAAAATCGCGGGCTTTGTTGGTTCTTTCATCGGCGAAGGCCAGGAAGCAATGAACAATGCCATGAGCATCTTCATTGGTCTGGGAGCAACAGCGCTGTTGTCTGCACTGGCAATGTACCTGCTTAGCAACAAGCTGGTTGACTGGATGCACGGCGCTGAAGGAACCACTGATGAGCCGCATACTCAGGAGCACTATCTTGAGAAAGAGCTAGAGATCTCTGGCGAAAGACAGTAATTTCTAATTCCTGACTCGTGTAAAAGCCGCACTAAATTTGTGCGGCTTTTCTGTTTCCAGCCCTCGATTGTAAACATATCAATACAGCAACGCGAAATTTTGCCTCACCCGCACCCGTACCCGTATCGCAAACAAGGTGATATCGCTGTCAACACCAAACTTTAAAGTTTATATTTTTCAAATAGATAAATAAAACTCCGCTGAAAAACCACCCGGGATTCAATCCATTTTAAAGAACAAATAAGGCCTTTTAATCGATAAATTTATCCTGTTCACGCAATCTGTATAATCCAGACAATTTGTACGACAGAATTTACATTTTACCCACTTGCTAAATCATGCCCATAGCTTCCCCTTTTTGCCATTTTGATTAATCATCCACAGCACAAAACAAATAGCGATCCAGTGCTTTTAAGCGGGAGTAAGACAATGAGTGAAGTAACAAATCCTCTAGGCCTAGTTGGCATTGAGTTTACCGAGTACGCAACACCAGATGCGGACTACATGGAAAAGATTTTTGCCGATTTTGGTTTTTCTAAACTGAAAAAGTTTAAAGACAAAGACATCCTGTACTACAACCAGCATGACATTCACTTCCTGCTGAACAAAGAGCGCGGCGGTTTCTCTGCTGAGTTCGCTAAGAGCCACGGCCCGGCTATCTGCTCTATGGGCTGGCGTGTAGAAGACGCGCAAAAAGCGTTTGAAATCGCGGTTGAGCGCGGTGCAAAGCCTGCCACTGATTCAACCCACAAAGACTTGCCTTACCCGGCCATCTACGGCATCGGTGACAGCCTGATCTACTTCATCGACGTATTCGGTGACAAAGGGTCTATCTATGAGCAAGACTTTGTTGACTTGGAAGAGCAAGTGGTTGTTGAGGACAAAGGCTTCCTGCGTATCGACCACCTGACTAACAACGTATACAAAGGCACCATGGAAACATGGGCAAACTTCTACAAAGACGTATTCGGCTTTACAGAAGTACGCTACTTCGACATCAAAGGTCAGAAGACAGCCCTGTTGTCATACGCACTGAAATCTCCGTGTGGCACCTTCTCTATTCCAATTAACGAAGGTAAAGACGACAACAACAACCAGATCGATGAGTACCTGGACGAGTACAATGGCCCGGGCGTACAGCACCTGGCGTTTTTGACCAACGACCTGGTTGCATCACTGGACAAACTTGATCAGACTAACATTGCAACATTAGACATTGTTGATCACTACTACGACACCATCTTTGACCGTGTGCCTTGGGTTAAAGAAGACCGTGAAAAGATCAAAGAGCATCAGATCCTGGTAGACAGCCAGAGCGAAGATTGCTACCTGCTACAGATCTTCACTAAGAACCTGTTTGGCCCTATCTTTATCGAAATGATCCAGCGTGTTGACGACGGTGGTTTCGGTGAAGGTAACTTCCAGGCACTGTTCGAGTCTATCGAGCGTGATCAGGAACGCCGCGGCGTGATCTAATTCTCCTTTGAGAGTAGAAATTTAAAAGCAGCTTGGGGCAATGCCTTGTGGCTGCTTTTGCCGTTTAATTTGGCTGAAACTCAGGTGTTGCATTGAAAAATCAGAACGCTATCACCACATCTGAGAACAGCCTCAAACTTGCAAAAAGGAAAGACCATGTCTTTTATCAACGAAACGCACGACATTAATTTGAAGAGCTGGGTTGCCAGCGCTAACCAGGCCGGGACTGATTTCCCTATTCAAAACCTGCCATTTGCGTCATTCCGCCGCAAAGACAGCGCTGAAGAGTTCCGTGGCGGCGTTGCCATTGGCGATCAAGTACTGGATCTGGCTGTGGTTGCCGCAGCAGGCATCTTCAGTGGCGAAGCACAGGACGCAGTAGAAGCGGCCAATGCACCTAAACTGAATGAGTTTATGGGAATGGGTCAGAACTACTGGTCAGCCCTGCGCCTGGCACTGTCTCGTGCTCTTCGTGAAGGCTCAGAGCACCAGGGTACACTAGAAGCTGCGTTGGTTGCACAATCTGACGTTGAATATGCATTGCCTTGTCACATTGGTGATTACACCGATTTCTATACTTCAATCTACCACGCCACAGCGGTAGGTAGCTTGTTCCGTCCGGACAACCCTTTGCTGCCTAACTACAAGTGGGTGCCAATCGGTTACCATGGCCGTGCTTCATCAATCGATGTATCTGGTCAGAGCTTCCCGCGCCCGAAAGGCCAGACTAAAGCGCCAGATGCGGATACACCGTCTTTTGGTCCTTGTAAGCGCCTGGACTATGAGCTGGAGCTGGGTATCTACCTGGGTAAAGGGAATGAGCTGGGCGATTCAATCTCGATTGAAGATGCCGAAAGCCATGTCTTTGGCTTCTGCCTGTTCAACGACTGGTCGGCCCGTGATCTGCAAGCCTGGGAATACCAGCCGTTAGGTCCGTTCCTGGCGAAAAACTTTGCCTCAACGGTATCGCCGTGGATTGTCACTACAGAAGCGCTGGCGCCGTACCGCACCAACTGGCACCGTGACGAGCAAGATCCTCAGCCACTGGACTACCTTGAGTCTGCACAAAACCGTGAATCGGGTGCTTTCGATATCCAGATGGACGTACTGCTTGAAACCGCAAAAATGCGTGAAGCCAATGCAGCGCCAAGCAAGCTGTCTGAGTCTAGCTTCAAGCACAGCTACTGGACTGTGGCACAAATGGTCACTCACCACACGGTAAATGGCTGTAACTTCCTGCCGGGCGACATGCTGGGCTCAGGTACTCAGTCTGGTCCTGAGCACGAAGAAGCGGGTTCGCTACTTGAGCTGTCTCGTGGCGGCAAAGAGACCATTACTCTTGACAATGGTGAAGAGCGTAAGTTCCTGGAAGACGGTGACAAGGTCATTATGCGTGGCTGGTGTGAAGCGAACGGCTTTGCACGTATTGGCTTCGGTTCTGTCGAAGGCACTATCCTGCCAGCGAAGTAATCGCAAACGCAAAAGCTTTTCTATAGAAAACAAAGGTGTGCTTAAGTACACCTTTTTTTTGTAAGTAAATACTGGCTTTTTGCATAAAAATTGTTAGAGTGAGTCGTTATTTTTAATTTTTACGTGTTATGTTTCGCTATATCAAACGCCTGATCACATCATTATTTCAACCTAAACAGCTAATGCTGCGCCAGAATGGCCAGGTTAGTCTGATGGTTGTGCCTGGCTGGTTGCAATTTATTGCGCTAGTGCTGGTTTGTAGTGCTCTTACCTGGTTAGTTATCAGTACATCAGCGTTTTTTAAGCAACAAGACACCGTCAGTGCGCTGCAAGCCCAGCTTCAGACACAGCAACAAGCCTGGGCACAAGAGAAACAACAACTGGCTGAACGTCTGTCACAGCAGCAAACTCAGCTTGCTACTTTGAACGAGCAACACACAGTACTCAGTGAAATTGTCAGTGCCCTGCCGACATCCATCACAGAGCAGGCAGACGCAGCAGTGCCTCTGCCAGAAAGCCAACAGCCCATTGATGCGCAACCTGGTGCTGGGGATATCAATGACAGCGATGAGTTCGAGACGCACAGCGCTGAGCTGGA
Source organism: Pseudoalteromonas rubra (assembly GCF_004212645.1). GTDB lineage: Bacteria > Pseudomonadota > Gammaproteobacteria > Enterobacterales > Alteromonadaceae > Pseudoalteromonas > Pseudoalteromonas rubra_G. Next base: position 61,647 of record NZ_PPUZ01000041.1, read on the forward strand.
CGATGCCCAGGCCGCCTTGCTTGAGACATTGCAAGCGATTATTTCGGCGCGCCATAGCCAGTTGATGGCCGGATTTAACGAAGCGGGTCTCTCTTTGAGCAGCGACAATAACACCGCACAGGGTGGTCCTTATCATCAGGTTGATGCAACGCTGTTAAGTGCACATTACACCCAGCTAATCGATGACTCAGTGCAACTCAATCAGTTAGAGAACCTATTACACTCCACCCCCAAAATGATGCCCGTCGCGCACGACAAATATTATATTTCCAGCGCGTTTGGCTTTCGTAAAGACCCTATCACGGGCCGCCGAGCCTACCACAAAGGGGTCGATATGGCGGGCTGGCATAAAACCCAGATCATTGCGCCGGCAGATGGGGTGATCAGTAGAGCGGGTAAAAATGGCGGATACGGTAAGTTTATTGAAATTCAACATGCGAACGGTATCGTCACACGTTATGGTCATTTACACACCATCAAAGTGAAAAAAGGCCAGACAGTCAAACAGTCAGACGTGATTGCACTGATGGGCAGCACAGGTCGTAGTACCAGTACACACTTGCATTATGAGGTGTTACAGGATAAAAAGCATATAAATCCTGTAAAACTGGCAAGAGTGCTCAAACGTGTTCAATAAAAAGAAAAATTCATTTCCTTTCTCGCTTATTTCTCCCGACACCGAAATCACAGGCAACATCCACTGCGATGGTGAACTTCAGATCGATGGCAAAGTAACGGGTGACCTCAATGTCGCTCAACTGATCATCGGCGAATCTGGGCTTGTGGAAGGCAATATTATCGCTAAACAAGTACAGGTGCGTGGCCAAGTTCAGGGCGGGATCAACGCCGACAGTGTAACGCTGGAGCCCAGCGCCAGAGTAACTGGTGATATTGAACACGATACGCTGAGTATTCAGGCCGGCGCGCACATCCAGGGCCAGCTTAATCATCGCGCAGAGCCATCTAATGTCACCCCACTGGATAAGGCCAGCGAAGGCTGATTCTCCTTTCAATCGTTATCAGAAAGTAACACTTAATAACATAAAACATAGACTTAGCCTTTCACTTATGTATCCAATAGTGATACATTTCACGCATAAGATTTCATTAGAACAATTAAAAGGATATAAAGTGAATAAAGCAGTAATAGGACTAGTGCTGGCTACCGCATCTCTAGGCGCTCAGGCAGCAGAGCTGAGCAAAAGCTACCTTGAAATAGGGTATGGTGAGACCAGTCTGGAAGGTACGCCAAGCTCTGTAGATCCCCAGGGGTTCATTATTGCAGGCAGCTATGAATTTGCTAACGGCATCTTTATGGGGCTCAAAATCGATCAACACTCAGACAGCCTGAATGTGTTCGACGACCTGTTCGGAGATGATTACGACGTTGATGAAACCACCTTTAATCTGGGCTACATTCTGCGTGCGACAGGTAGTGGACGCCTGGCAGTGGGGGCTCAGGTTGGTGAGTTTGAAGTGTCAACTAAACGGACTAACTCAACGATAGATACACGCCGTATTTATGGTGAGTACGAACACGCTTTTTCCAAACGCATTAGCGCCTATGGTCAGGCAGGTTATGAGTTACTGGATAACTCTACAGATGATGACGATGGTGTTTTTATTAATGTCGGCCTGCGCTTTGACTTTACGCAGCGCTCCGCTGTGGTGCTGGAATACACCAATGGTGTGGAATACACGCAAACGGAAGTCAAATACCGCTACAGCTTTTAATGCCACGCCGCTGTATAAAGGCCCATATTAGCTGGGCCTTTTTACACATTACTTCTTCGCCGAAATATACATAGTGACATCGGCATGAAATACCTTCACCCCGTCACTGTTGAACACCTCAACCGGCACTATCAGCTCTTCTTTATCCTGCCACTGGCGCGGGAGTGGGATCGTCGCTTCTGCACGTAAATCGGTATCGGCTTTTTTCAGGTACTGCACCGTCATCCCTTTGGGGATCCAGCGATGCGTTTTAGATGGAATACTGGCGTCTGTGACCACCCCTGCGCATAACTCTGCAAGGTTACACTGTGCAATCGCATGCACAGTGCCAATGTGATTGTGCACCGCCTTTCTGTTGGGCATTTGTGCCGTGATCCGCCCCTCACTAAGGTGAGTGATCTTAGGCTTAATGGTGCCGAAATAAGGCGCTCGCTTACAGACCGCTTTGCTGAATAGCCAGTTGCCAAAGGGCAACCATTTAAACTTCTTATAGGTTTTTAATAAGGGTGTTGCCATAACGCTTAACCTGTTGAATGAAATAACACCCAACCCTAACACATCTGACCAGTTCAGCCAATGGTGACGCTACACCCCATTTTAATTTTGAGTGTGACTTACTTGTTCAATTGCCGATAGCGTATACAGTGAAGCCATTGTTATAAATGCGCAAATATTGACAGCTAAAAATTTTAAAAGTCAGATACTTTATTGCATTTCCTTACCCCAATTGTCTGCTGGTTCTGCAGGGTTCTGTGGCTAAATGCCATGCCCGGTTAAGACGTAAAAGGTAGCCCTATTTTAAAAAACCCTATAGAGGACAAACCACGTCATGAAATATTTAATTCCTCAAATTAAATATCTCATAGCGCCAAAAGATATACTCACAAAAACATAGACATAAGTTAATCCAGGCTCTTCTATGCACTTACCCGAAACCTCAGTATTACCTAAACGCACATCTTACTAGAGTAAGCCAGAGTAATAGGAGGGTACACGTTAACTGAATATTTGGAACGATCTAGAGATAAGTACATCAGGCCCGGATAACTATCGTGATAGTGCCAATTTTACGCCAGACACAAGATAAAATTTGCCCCTTTTTGCCTTTAACGACTTTAATTATGAACGATAACACAATGAAAAGTACGCCATGGATGACGCCTCTTTCAAACTTGGTGATCCTATGAAACTCAGCAATAAACTCTACTCAGCCTTTGGTGTTCTCATTGTACTGATGGTGATGTCCAGTACTTTGGTTTGGTTTAAGGTCTCAACAGAAACCGCTCGGGCACAGGAGGTCACAGGGGACGACTTACCCGGCATGATCCTCTACAGTCGGCTACTGGACACCGAGCACCAGCTCAAAAGTGCCGCGCTCGAATATATGAATGGCGATGTCAGTAAAAAGTCCCTATTCAACGAGGTATTTCGCAAATTCAAGGAAGTGCATACAGAACTGTACCGCTATGAGTCTGCCAAACAGGCCGACCGCGAGAAAATGGCCCATATCCTCAAAAGCATTACCACATACCACCAGCGTGTGAACCAGGATGTGTTTGGTCGATATGACCCCGATGCTTATCAGCGTATTAAAACCCGGGTTGACCACCTGGAATCAACCACTGGAGAACAATTAGAGTCTCTGCTCGATCAGCTTAAAGAGCAGGAGTTTAACGATGCCTTGCAATCAACGGATTTACAGGAATCACTTAATGACGACCTGCCAGGCGTACGCTATTACCTGGAGCTGGTTGACGAAGCCGGCGATATGATAGCCGCGGTTATCTCTCACACCACAGGTAACGCCAATGCTGAGGCTGACTTTAAAGATGATGCTGCCAGCTTTGAGGAATATTTAAATTTGCTAATTCCACTGGAGCAAAAGCCCAATGAATTGCAGGATATTGCGACGATAAAGCGGATGTATAAAACCATCCAGGACGAAGCGGCAACCGTGTTCAAAAGTTATGACCCTCAGGCATACAAGCAAGCAACGAGCACGCTCAATGAGCTAAACAAAAAGTATATTCAGGATGTGGCGAAGATCTTGGATGTCTCCGCCCAGGAAGAAATTGACGATGCCTCCAGCGCCCTTGCCTTGCTCGTAGAGGGCCTGAGTGCCATCTCAATTGTGATCATAGTGATCACTTTGATTGCTGCCGTGCTTGGTATGGCCATTGCCTACCTGATCAGCAGCTCAATTGTGTCACGACTTAATCAGGTGCTGGGAGTGGCTGAGCGGATCAGTGCCGGTGATATCTCAGACAGAGACATTGCCCATAAGGGGCAGGACGAAATTGACGGGCTGGCCGAGGCCACCAATAAAATGGCACGCTCTTTGAACGAGCTGCTGCATGCTATTGCCAAAGTGGTGGACGATGTTCGTACTTCAAGCCACGACATTGCCGAGGCCAATGACCAAATCGCCTCGCGCAGCCGCTCGTCGGCCGACCAATCAACTCAGGTTGCCACGGCCATTGAGGAGATGAGCGCAACGGTCTCAGAAGTGGCGTCGCAAAGTCAAGTTGCAGCCAGCCATGCCGATCAAGCACGTACACTGGCGTCCGGAGGTGGAGATACCGTTGGGCAGACCGTTAGTAAGATCAAAACCGCTTCGCAGAACGTACAGAAAACCGCTGAAAACGTGACCCACCTGGGTGAGCTGAGTAGCCAAATAGGTAATGTGATTGGCGTGATTGGCAGCATAGCGGAACAAACTAACCTGCTGGCATTAAACGCTGCTATTGAAGCTGCCCGAGCTGGTGAACAGGGACGTGGTTTTGCGGTGGTTGCCGATGAAGTCAGAACGCTGGCAGAACGCACCTCAAAAGCCACTGAGGAAGTGGTCTCTACGGTGCAGTCAATCCAGTCTCAGACCGAACATGCCGTCAGCTCAATGCAAAACAGCGTGTCTCAGGTTGACCAAAGTGTCTCTATGGCGGAAGCTGCGGGTGCCCAGCTGGATGATATTGTGCGCGGTGCGTCTGAAATAGCCGCCATGATCCAGTCGATAGCCACAGCAACTGAGGAACAATCAGTCGTTGCTGGAGAAATGGCGCGGGATATCTCTAAAATAGAGCAATCCAGCCAGAGTTCCTTACAGGATACTCAGGTTGCCGCGTTGTCGGCACAGGAGCTGAATAAACAGGCTGAGCAGCTCGCCCAGTTAGTGCGCAAGTTCAGGCTCAGAACTTAAATACTTTCGCCCCTCAATTGACTGTCCTATATCATTAACTGGCCTTCAAAGTAGCGCGGGTTGATGATATAGGCATGCATTTTTTGTTTCCACAGTGGTACACTATCTCTCTTTTTCGGCAAAACAGCCGAGAAAATCCCATCTGCCTTGCTCAGGCAAGTTTATAAGTCTTAAGGACCACTATGAATAACAAAATGACTTTGATCAGCCTTTTGCTGATCTCTTCTTCCGCTGCAGCTCTGGACGCAGACACCATTTCAATCACAGACACGCGTTTTGGTGCCATTGCCAACGATAATCGTGATGATTCTGCACAAATTCAGGCTGCTATCGATTACGCAGTACAGAACGATAAAAGTGTCTACATTCCTGCTGGTACATTTAATATTTCCAGTACTCTGGATGTAACACGCGTCAAAGGTTCACATAACTCACGGATTAAGCTGTATGGGGAAAAGCGCAACCTGTCCAGGCTGACCACCAATGCCAATATCAGCCTGCTAAAAGTGGCGCATAATGTTGAGGTACATGATCTGTCCCTGGTACAGACAGCAAGCTTTAAACAAGGCACCGCGATTGATATCCCTTTCGCCTCTTATCGCTCAAATTTTTCTAAGCTGGATATTTCGGGATTTGATAATGGCATTTACGGTAAATGGGTGATCTGGAGCCGCTTTGAAGATCTGTTTATTGCTAACGTCAATAATGGTATTCATTTGCATGGTAATGGCAGTGACCCAGCATACTGGAATATTGAACCTAACGGCTGGTTTAACAATGTTAACGTGTTCGACAATGTCTATGTTGAAGGCTCACACACGGGCCTTAAACTCGCAGCTATGGGCAGCAATATCACTAATTCAACCGTTCAGAATTCTCAGGTCGGTGTCGAGATCTATGGCCCGGCAGATCACCGTACCTGGAACAACCAAATCAGCAACTTTTATGCTGAAGGCGTAAAAACCGTATTCAAGGTCAAAAACTCAAGAACCCTGGACATTAACGGCGTATTTGCTCAGGGCGGACCGAGTAATAACCGTGCCTATACGGTCATTGATGGTGATAACGGCGGTATAATCACAGTCAATGGCATGACAGGCCAGGACTGGTGGAGCCATAACGTGGTTCTGAAGAACACCACAGTTAAAGGTCATGTTCCAGCTATAGGCGGCACAACCAACGCAGACTCAGGCTCAACCTATTTACCAGGAAAACTGACAGCCAGTATCAGCTTACCAGCAAACAGTAGCTGGGTTGCGTTACCAGCTAATATGACATTAGCTGGTAACAGCGCTTATAAAGTCATGATCTCCGGTATTCGTGATGGCTATGAGCCTGTACTGGAAGAGTACTCTATTTTCAACTGGAATGGCGCCAGTCAGTACGCTAAGGTACATCACACAGCGGGAGTTGGTCGCATCAAGTTCAAGGTCGATGGTGGCAAACTTTACGCTAAACTGGACTACAATGGTGGGTTAGGCTTGGCGGGCGGCAAGGTCACGCTGGAGCGTATCCATTAAACGCAGCTAAAGTTATGTACAACTGACTGTACTCAATACGCATGGGTAGGCTGATGGCTACCCTTGCTCGTTTCATCCTATGTATTAACGTGATAAGTCTGCATATTAGGTGTGATAACACTACCTGCGACTTGCTCTACATGCAGTACTCGTTCAATGAAAATCCCGTGACTTGCTGTGTAACGTGCCCAGTATCTCGCTGCGGTCAATCAACCGACCAGCAATAACATGGATCACCTCCCCTTCTTTTTCAATAACCCCTTTTACTTCCAGTAGTTTGGCACTGAGATACGCCTGTTTTTGTGCCCGTGCCGTTCCTGCCCATACCACCACATTGATATTACCCGTATCATCTTCAAGCGTAAAAAAGGTCACGCCACCTGCGGTTCCGGGTGCCTGCTTGCCAGTTACAATGCCCACCACCGTCACCAGAGATTTATGTCGACAGGCACTGAGCTGCGCCATACGCGTAAAACGCCCCAGTTTACCGGCCTTGTCGAGCAAGGTGACTGGGTGCTGACCCAATGTGAGGCCCAGCGCAGCATAGTCTTCTACCAGGTCGTCCATGTCATCCGGCTGGAACACACAAGATGCCGGCTCTGCAACTGAGTGCCCGGCAAACAAAGGCAAAGTGTGTTCCTTATCCATCAGCGCCCAGCGCGCGGCGTAGCGATCGCCCTGCAACGTTTTAAGCGCATTGGCCGATGCCAGGCTTTCCAATGTATTAGCAGGCAGTCCGAGACGCTGTAACGCTGACATATCAGAAAAACCAGTGTCTGGCCGGGCAGCCAGTAGCTGCTCTGCACTGTGACGCTGTAGCCCTTTAACCAGACGCAGGCCCAGGCGAATTGCAAACTTGTCGTGCTGCTGACAAATATGATGGTCGTACTCAGAAGCGTTAACACATACCGGCAGCACCTCTATCTGATGGCGCCTGGCGTCCTGGATCAGTTGAGAGGCGCTGTAAAACCCCATTGGCAGACTATTAAGCAAGGCAGTATAAAACATGGCCGGATAGTAGTATTTTAGCCAGGCTGATGCATAAGCCAGCACAGCAAAAGACGCAGAATGACTTTCCGGGAATCCATATTCGCCAAAGCCACAGATCTGCTCAAAAATACGCTCAGCAAAACTCACCTCATAACCGCGCTGTTGCATACCGTTGATCAGCTTTTCTTTAAACTGCATCAGCTCGCCGCTTTTTTTCCACGACGCCATTGCCCGGCGCAGCTGATCTGCCTCCCCACCGGAAAAACCAGCCGCGACCATCGCCAGTTTGATCACCTGCTCCTGAAAAATAGGCACGCCCATAGTGCGCGACAAGACCGACTTGACCTCCTCGGAAGGATAAGTAATGGCTTCCTCACCATTACGCCGTTTCAGAAAAGGATGCACCATATCCCCCTGAATGGGCCCGGGTCTGACAATGGCTATCTGGATCACCAAATCGTAATAACAGGCCGGCTTTAGCCGCGGTAACATGCTCATTTGTGCCCGCGATTCAATTTGAAACACGCCGACGGTATCTGCGCGCTGAAGCATTTTGTATACCTGAGGGTCATCACCCATGCGGGTTAACTCGGCCAGGTCCAGCTGTCTTGATGTGTGCCGGGCAATCAGCGCAAATGTTTTGCGGATCGCGCTGAGCATCCCCAGTGCCAGGACATCCACTTTGAGTAGCCTGAGGCTTTCCAGGTCGTCCTTATCCCACTGGATCACCGTACGCTCTGCCATCGCGGCATTTTCGACGGGGACCAGATCATGCAACGGGCCTGCCGAGATCACAAAGCCGCCCACATGCTGAGAAAGATGACGGGGAAAGCCCATGATTTCTTCAACCAGGGTAATAAGCTGCTGTCCTTTGTGCGACTCGCTCTGCAAGCCCAGCTCTGCCAGTTGAGTTTGCCAGCTTTGCCCCCGGTCGCGGCGGTTCACATTGCGAATAAAGTAATCCAGCTGGGTGGTTTCAATACCCAGGGCCTTGCCCACATCCCTGAGCGCACTTTTAAAACGATAACTGATCACCGTTGCAGCCAGTGCGGCACGCTTACGACCATATTTGTGATAGATGTACTGGATCACTTCTTCGCGTCTTTCGTGTTCAAAGTCGACATCTATGTCCGGTGGCTCATTACGCTCCTTGCTGATAAAGCGCTCGAACAATACCGACACCTGGCAAGGGTCTACCGCCGTAATTTCCAGACAGTAACACACCACTGAATTGGCCGCCGAGCCCCGTCCCTGATACAAAATGCCTTTACTGCGAGCAAAGCACACCAGATCATGAATGGTAAGGAAAAAGTAGGGATAGTCTAACTCTTCAATCAATGCCAGCTCTTTGTCTATGATCCGGGCAATTTCAACAGGTACTCCCTGGGGAAAACGCCGCTGCTGACCGGCCTGTACCAGAGCGCGCAAATGCTGCATCGCGGTTTTCCCCTCAGGAACCAGTTCTGCCGGATACTGATAACGCAGTGAGTCAAGATCAAACGCACAGCGCTTGGCAATGCGTAAAGACTCCGCCAGCCAGGGGGCCTTAAACAACTTGCCAAGCTTATCGCGGCTGCGCAGGGCCCGCTCAGCGTTTACCAGCAGCTCCCCTTTAACCTGCTCAATCGGCTGATTAAGCCGAATGGCCGTCAGTGTATGTTGTAACCTGAGCCGTTCACTGTGATGCATTAGCACCCCGCCACAAGCAGTAACAGGCAACTGATAACGGGCAGCCAGTGCTTCGCAGTGGGCGATAAAACGCTGCTCCTGATTTACCAGATGACGCTGAATGCCAACCCAGCTTCGGCCCTGATGATGGCGCATCAGCCAGGCACCCCAGTGCGCATCCTGCTCGCAGCCTTGCGGTAACCAAATGAGCAGGCAGTGGCGCAATGAGAGTAAGTCCCACTCAGCTAATTGATAGTGGCCTTTTTCAGAGCGCCGCCGGGCATTGGTGATCACCCGGCATAATTCACTGTAGGCGGCTTTGTCCGGGCAAAGTAGCACCACTTCAAGGGCTTCAAAGCGCATCAGGCTGCCCACTATCAGTTGTAAGTCCAGCTGTTGATTTTTGATCAGCGTATGTGCCCGGACCACCCCTGCCAGCGAGCACTCATCGGTGATCGCCAATGCAGTGTAAGCGAGGAAATCGGCCTGTCGCACCAGCTCTTCAGGTCGGGATGCCCCCTGTAAGAACGAGAAGTTAGTCTGACAAAACAGCTCCGCATAACCCGGCCGCTGAGTGTCACCCGGCGGCTCGCCTTTGCCCTGGCTCGCCGATTGCTCTGCCGCCAAGCGTGCAGCTGGCAGCGTAAACATGGACGACTTATGCACTGCCATCAGCTGAAAAACCCATGACAAAACCAGCGCTGCTGGCGGTCTCTGAATACCCATAACCAGCGCCCCTGCTGATCCTGCGCAACAAAATAGTCGCGCTCAATCCCGTGGGCATCCCACCAGCCAGTGCAGATCCGCTCAGGCCCCAGGTGCACTGTCACTTTGTGCTGTAAGGGCTGAATGGTCGGTAGCAAAAAGGCGGGCCGAAGATAGCCCATTGCAGACGATGCCATCATATCATCCGACAGAGGTGTCCCCGACAAGGGTGTCCCCGACAAGGGTGTCCCCGACACACTCAGTGGTGTGCAATATGCGCTGGCCCGCTCAGGGCGCAGATCGTCACAGGCTTTCACGCCCCGTACAGCCTGCTCTCCTAACCTGGCCTGCAGCACCGCAACCAGACCGGCAGGCGTCATGGTGCCTCGTCGCTCGGCGAATAAGTCTGTCATCAGTTCATCGGGTTGACACATCTGAGCCACTTTCAGCCCTATCGCCTGTACCGGGCCACTCAGTGTCACTGTACTCAGTTTAAGGTCGCACAAAGTCAGCCAGAGGTCGGCCCTGTCTGTGCCCTCTCCCCGGCCAATGCTTAACACCAGCGGCTCGGCATCCCGCTGATACAAGGTCAGCGTGAGATGTGTCGCATGGCGATTGCGCAAGCGCAGAAATTGTTCCTGCTGCACCAATAATTTGAGCAAAGGCTTGTTCAACCAGTCGAGGTTTTCTATCTCGTATAGCAAAGGCAGGTGGCGCTCAAATTCCGGCTCGCTCTGATAAAAGGTCACCGGGTGAGACACCTTGCCGCGCAACCGGGACACATACTGCACCAGCTCGCAATCAAAGCGTTTACCCAGCTCCACCAAAGGCAAAGCAAGCAGATCGGCCACCGTCTTAAAGCCAACCCGGCGTAATCGTTCAAGCGCCTTGGCTGGCAGCGACAACGCCGTTAGGGGCAAACCTAGCAAAGCGCTTTCCAGCACTTTAGGGTCCTGACTCACTAAGGTACCATGGTGCTCTGCCAGCAGCCGGGCCGCCTCCGGAGAGTAGCCACAGGCAAAACGATAACTGAATGACTGCGTATCCAGGTGCGCGTGCAGTGTGTTCAGATAATGAGACAAATCCCGATACATGGCCAGCATACCGCTGACCTTCAGCAACAGTCCCTGAGGGGCAAACAAAGCAATATCAGCAGTGATCAAATACAGCCACTGTGCAATTTCACGTATCGTGCGCTTTTCATCAGCTTCATCATAGGGATGTACGAGCAACTCGCAGCTGCGTGCAGCGGCCCCTGCCAGCCCCATGCCCACCTTAATACCAGCCTGCGCGGCAGCCTGATCCAGCTGCATCACTCGGTTATCATGGCCTCCGACAATAATGCAGGGCCGGGACAACGCGCTGAGGTCATCGCCAGGTTGCGCTCCATCGGGGGTTTGTACCTGTGCAGCCATTTTCAGTTTATCGAGCTGAATAGCTGGAAAGTGTAAATACAACCACAAAGTCACTGTAACTACCTGCCTGTACGGTATTGCCGCGCGGCTTGTGGCATCTCTTTGCTCTGAGTGTGGAAGTGTTCGGTCAGTTCCGGCCAGCGCGATGACAAATCTAATGCAAACTGAGCCTGCGCCCAGCCGCCTTTACGCTTTTTAACGGTGACATTCAGGCCACGCGCATGTGGGCTAAGCCCCAGGCTTAAAGAAACCGGCAAGGTGCCCTGAGCCTGGTGTGCATGGCGCAACAAGTATAAACACGCCTCGCCTGTCTGAGCCGCCAGTTGCAAGCGCTTAACCTGATGAACCTGTAACGCACCATGCCAGAGCAATACACTGTTACAGGCACCGCTTTTCAGACACTGCTCAGCAGCCCACAGCGCTTCCTGTGAGCATTCAGGTGTGATCTCCAGCAGTTTACTGGTATCCATGCCTGTACGCTGTAAAGCATCGGCGTTTAGCCGTGCCGGCGGCGAAATCACTGCCGTCAGACCGCTTTGCTGCATCAGGCTCGGCAATAACAGTCTTAGCTCGCCGATCCCCAGATCGGTATGCAAGTCGACCACCCCCACGGCAGGAAAACCGCCTTGCAGGTGTTTGTCTAATTCAGCGAACCCCGTTGCTGTCAATGCGCCTTGCTGCTGGCGCTCTGCAAGCCCGGTGCCCTGCCATACCAGATCCTGGCGCTGTAGTAGTTCAATTAAATTGCTCATAGCACACCCCAAACTGTATATTTATACAGTATAATTACTGTTGAGCAAAGTGCAAGCATGCTGTGCATGGTACGCACCAGGCAGCCTTTTGCAGGCGTCAAGAAAGTATCAAACAGTTAATCCAGATCAAGCAGTTACACGCGAAGTTAGCTAAAGTGATTAAAGACAACGGGAGCCTAGTATGTGTGGACGATTAAATATCACCGATGACCCTTTTGTGATCGAGATCTTAACAGGGCTGGGCATCGCAAACCCCAGAGCAGACATGCGCTTTGGCCGTTTTAAAAAGGCCACTGACAGCATCAGCATTGTTCATGAAGAAAACGGCCAGCGGCAACTCAGCGACGCAACCTGGTGGCTGCTACTGGACCCGCAACCAGGACAGGGGTTTAAGCCATCCAAATACACCTCTTTTAACAGCCGCTACGATAAGCTGCATGTCAAGGGTAGCGCTGCCTACCGGCCTTTCCACTACAGTCGCTGCATTATCGTGGTAAAAGGGTTTGGTGAAACCCAGTTTGTGCAGGGCAAACCACACCATTATTACGACTTTATCGCCGCAGACGGGGCTTTGTGTTTAGGCGGGTTATATAAGGTATGGCACCATCCGGACAGCGGGCAAAAGCACTACTCCTGCTCTGTGATCACGCTGCCGGCACACCCTAAGCTACGCCGTTATCACGATAAAGCCAGCCCGCTGATCCTGCCACCCAACTCAGCTGAACTCGACGCCTGGCTGGACAGCACACAACACGATGGCGGGCGCTTTACGCATTTGCTGATCCCGCACCTCTATCAGCGTCTGGCTGCTGTTCAGATAGACAAGCCCAGCCAGCATCACCCTGTAAGTGAGATCACTTATATCGCCAAAGATCCGCCCCGTAACAGAGTGTGAACTGAGCAACCCTGTCGCTCGCATCGCGGTTTGATGTGATGCGTGGCGACAGGACAAAGCTAAACCTGATAACGGGCCAGGATATCGTCCAGTTGTACCGCCAATTTAGCAAGATGCTGTGAGCGGTCATCAATATCCTGACTGCGTCCCAGGTTACCATTGGCCTCTTCACTGATGGCACTAATGGCCTGACTGATCTGTGCAACTACCGCCGACTGCTCTTCCGCGGCGGTCGCAACCTGAGTATTCATTGCCACAATCTGCTCAATCGCACCAGACACCTCCATCAATGAGTCCTTAGCCCGCTCGGACGTTTGCGCATTATCGACAGAGCGCTCGCGACTTTGCTGCACCGACTGACGCGCCTCAACAACACCGCTTTGCAGGGCGTTGATCATCTGTTCAATTTCTTCTGTTGCTTGCTGGGTGCGCTGTGCCAGGCCCCGTACTTCATCTGCCACGACCGCAAAGCCACGTCCCGACTCTCCTGCCCGCGCCGCTTCAATGGCCGCATTCAGCGCCAGCAAATTGGTTTGTTCGGCGATGGACTGGATCACATCCAGCACACTGCCTATCTGCTCACTCTGCGACGATAGCCCGTTCATAACGCCGCCGACTTTATCCATCTCTTCTGCCAATTGCTCGGAGATTTCGGCACAGTGTTCCACCAGCTGATTAGTCTGACTGGTCAGCGAGCTGACTTGCTGAGTTTGCTCTGAGGTATTCAGTGCACTGCTTGCCACTTCTTGCACTGTATGTTGCATTTGCTGACCGGCAGTGGCCGATTGCTCACAGTCGAGCGACTGTTTATTCACGCCATCAATCAGACCCGCTACCCGCTCAGACAAGGCCGTCGACATTTCTTTAAGCGTATGGGCACTGTGTAATAAGTCAGCAAAGTTTTGTTGTAAGCGCTCGACCAGGTTGTTGACCGAACGGCTTAAATCGCGGATCTCATCATCGCCTTCGTCAGGCGCACGTAGCCTGAAGTCGTTGTTATCTGCAATGCCACGGATCGCTTTGCTGGCGGCTATCACTGGGCGTGTTACCCGGTTCGCCACAAAAAAGCCCACCAGGCTGGCGATAATGGCTGCCACAGACACAAATAAAACCGAAGAGCGAAGTACGGAATACTTCAGCTGTGAAATCATCGCAAAGGCTTCGCTTTCATCAATTTCACTGATAATGGCCCAGTGCAAGCCGTCAATATCGAGCGGCGCAAAGGCCGACGCCACCGACACCGACCGATAGTCGGGAAAGATGGCAAAACCACTTTGCCCGGCCAACGCCGCGCGCGTACCCGGCGAGTCAATCCGCAAAGTACCTATGGTGGATTGCTGCTGTTCAATGTTATCCACCATGGCTTTATCAACATTAAATGTTCTAAGCTGAGCAATAAAACCATCCGAGTCTTCCACAAAAAACCGGCTGTTGTTCAGCAGCAACTTGTTCTGATTCACCAGATAAAGCTCGCCACTGTCACCAAGCCCCTGTTCACGCCATTGGCCATCCAGCGTCAGCATCCGATTAATCTCGTCCACTGGCAGTTGAAAGATCAAAGTGCCAAGCAAGCTACCATCGTCGGCCAGAATAGCGGAACTGATAAATCCTGCCGCCGCGTTATAAGAGGGCATGTAAGGACTAAAATCGATAAAGTGCCCTTCACGTACCTGCTGAGTACGCGCAGCCTGATAGGCACGTGCCAAACCTGACTCCCGAAACGGACCGCTGGTTAAAGACGTAGCAAAGTCCAGCTCTTTGAATACCGAATAAACCACGTCGCCCTGAGGGTTAGTAATAAAGACATCGTAAAAGCCAAAACGCGCCTGAAACTCACGTAATGCTTTGTGATAACGACGGTGCACGGCACTGTAAGGGCTGCTGTCCCCGGCATCCAGTAACTGATCTTTACTGCCCAGCGGGTTCGGGTTGGCGGCAATGTACTGGGCTTGCAGCGCGCGTGCCGTCGGGCTCAGCTGGCTCATAAGCGCATTTACGCTAAGGCTATCGCCACGATTCTTTTGCTTGTACTGCTCAAGAAACTGAGTTTCATAAAATCGCTTCAACGCATGCTCTGAGGCACCTGCATGCGGGTAACGGGCGAATGCATCTGAAAATGCCCGACTGGCGTCAATCACCATGGTAGAGCCGGCCAGTGTAACCACCTGATCTGAGATAGTTTTGAAATAACGTTCAACCTGAGTTTGCATCGCATTACGACGCGACACCAGATTATTTTCAATTTCCTTTGTAACAGCGGCTTTGCCTTCCTGATACGCCAGTAAACCAATAACAAAGCAGGTAATAAGTAAAGGAATAACAGCAAGCAGAACAGCAAGGATACTCAGACGGTTTTTTAATTGCACGTGAACTCCTACAGCACAAAGCAAACCCGCTCCGGGCATGGGGAGCGGCAAATGCATACCACAGCCACTGTGACCCTGAACCCCTTGATGTCAATGCACTCAAAGATCCGTTGCGCCAACAGTAGCTAATACACCATGTCGTATTACAAACGGGCAGAACTAAGGTGAGAAGGTTTTCACAACAGCCGCGCCTGAGACATGCATTAATTATTATTAAAGGTATTCAAATTATTTAAATACATTAAATAACCTACACCGTTTAATACTTTGATACTAGTAATATAAGATTGGTTTTTGATGTCAATCAGGTATGACCAATAGAGCGCACAGGAAACGTAAAGGTGGGAGCTTAAAAATATATCGGGCCACATTTATGGCCCGATAAAAGTAAAAGGTATCTCTGGGCGTTTTATTTTCCATTAGCTAATAAGGAAGTGAACAAAACAGACCGATAGTACAATTTAGTGAGGTTGACAAGGCACTTCTTTACAACCACTCAATGCAGAAGTGGCTGTACCACCACCGGCGATTTTCATAGTTTCCTTAGCATTGATATTCATGCTGTCATTTAGGTTCTTAAGCTTTTGTTTTTTAACTGCAAGTTTCATTTTTAGTTTCCTTCTTTTGAAATCACAACCAGTTTAACCACAATAAAAAAACCTTTGCAACAAAAAATTTGTAAAACA
This sequence comes from Pseudoalteromonas rubra, assembly GCF_004212645.1. GTDB lineage: Bacteria > Pseudomonadota > Gammaproteobacteria > Enterobacterales > Alteromonadaceae > Pseudoalteromonas > Pseudoalteromonas rubra_G. Next base: position 77,574 of record NZ_PPUZ01000041.1, read on the forward strand.
AAAACGCCCGTTAATAACTGCTTCCAGCCTGAATACTGGGCAATGCCTAACTCAATCCACCAGTAGGGTCATAAGTTCATTTTTAGCAATGAAAATATTCATATAAAATAAAATTCAACAAATAAAAATCTATATCAACATAATGAATACAAATAACCAGGCTCTGCAGGCCATTTCAATCTTTACAATTACGCATTGATTTATTTTAGACATAAATGAAAGCAAAAAGCACAACAATAATCTACATCAATCCATGCGACTTGATTTTGAAACATAGCTGCAAGCATTCTTTCACATCTCGTCTCTAAAATGGCGCCTTCCTCAGCTGGAAGAGGCTTCCCGTGCAACAAACTCTGCAATTTGCAAAGATAATCTGGGTCGAATTAACAAAGGAAAAACAAATCAGACCCGCATGCGTGCGATATCTCGCTCGGCTTGCGTGAATACCAGGTAAAATAATGAAAAAAACACTTTTATTGCTCAGCATCAGTACTGCACTTTGCTCTTTTCACGCGTTCAGCGCCCCGGAAGTGCACTATGATCAGTGCCAGAGCACTTTTAGCTATCTGGGTGCCAGTTATCAGGGCACAACGGATAAGAATAACTCAGGTAGTCAATGGTGTTACCTCAAGCAGGCCATAGACGGATCCAGCTGGGGTAATGTTCGGGTTGAAACCATCCCTGAATTTACCACCATCACAGGCAAAAGCTGTCATACCCCTTCCAACTATCAAGGCGAACAGTTTTACGGTTGCTCTACGCGCAATCACAGTACGCCCTGGTGTTATGTTGACGAGCAAGGTAGCTGGGAAGAGTGCGCAACCGAAGCGCCTGAGCCCCTGCTGAGTCACACGCACCCGCAACAGAGTAAGCGCCTCGACCGAGTCGCTCTGGGCTCCTGCTTTAAAACAAAAGGCGATATGCCTGCTGCGCTGGCACGTCTGATAGGTCATAAACCGGACTTGTTTTTCTGGCTGGGCGACAATATTTACGCCGATACCACAGATATGAGTACCATGCGTCAGAAATATGATGACAAAAAACGTAACGCTGACTACCAAAAATTTCTGGCTGCCAAAATCCCGGTTATGGCCACCTGGGATGACCACGACTTTGGCCGTAACAACGATGGCAAGCACTATCCTAAACGCGCTGAAAGCCAGCTGGAATACTTGCGCCACTTTGATGCTCCGACCGATGACCCCAGACTCAATGGCCGGGCAGGAATTTATGAGGCCAAAATGCTAGGGCAAAAAGGCGAGCAAACGCATGTGATCACGCTGGATGCCCGCTACTTTCGCTCCCCGACCTTTTCCAATTATGGGGAATGTGAAGGTGACAACACCACGATTTTGGGTGAGGAGCAATGGCAATGGCTGGAAAAGGAGCTTAGCAAGCCATCTGAGATTAAACTGATCGCCAGTGGGATCCAGGTTTTACCCCCCTTATATCAGGGTCGTAGCCGCAGCAGTTACTGTGCCTATGGCAACGGCAAAAAGTTCGAACAAGCGCTGAGCAACCTGCAAGAATCCGAGATGTCGGGCACCAGTTACGAATCCTGGGCTGAAGTGCCGCTGGAGCGTGAACGACTACTAAGGCTTGTGCAAAAATCTATCAATGCGGGTAACGCCAAAGCGGTGATTTTCTTGTCAGGGGATCAGCATTGGGGTGAGTTGCTTCAAAAGGATATTCCCGCCAGTAACGCCCATGGCAAGATGGCCAGAGTCTACGAGGTCACCGCTTCCGGATTTGGACAAAACTGGCCCTATCACATCGAAAATCCGTTACGCTTGCCTGTTTATGCCGATACCAAAGGTGATGGCAACTACACCAAACAATGTCAATTCCCCGCTAAATATGCAGCAGTGACTTACCAGGGATGTATTACCAAGGATCATGACAAACCCTGGTGTTACACCGAAGTCGATGAGACTGGCAATGGTGTGAAAGGTGAATGGGGTAACTGTGCTGCCAGCGGTGCAAGCATCCCGACCGGTCAGGTTGGTGTCGTCAGTAAAGACATCGCAAACCTCACCACCAGCAACCGCCACCTGATCAACAAGTCTGGCAGTAACTATGGCATGCTGGATATAGACTGGCAAAAGCGGACTATCAAAATGTCGATAGAAACTGCCGAAGAAGAGGCGGTATCGACCATTATTACTTTCTAGTTGTACTGATTCAAAAGCGCTGACTTACCTTGGTAGGTCAGCTTTTAAAGAAAGCTATTTGACTACCTTAAGGCCCTGACCGGGGGCTCTTGTAGGCTCAGGTATAGGTTGGTCAGTCGCCCTGGCTCTGAAAGCCCGCGCTCTGTCATGGGCACTGCGCACCGCATCACACTGGGCGATAATATCTTGCTCGTCCAGCGCCTCTCCCAGGTCCATCACTATTCTATAAGCGGTATCATATAATTCTTGTTTAGTGTCTTCTTCAGCACGAAAGCGCATGAAAAAGTCCTGTACTTTTTGCTCCGGTTTGTGCAACTTGGTGCCCTTAATACACACACCAATCGCGATCCCCACAACTAAAAGTATCGCCAAACAAGCAATGACTAACAACATAATTACGCCTCCTGACGGATACGGGATTCCATAAATTTATAAAATGGATATTTAATAACAATCAGCCACTCTAGCAGGTTCGCCACAACGGTGGCTGGGCCATACACCTCGAACAGCAAGTCATTATTAAAGTAACCACGCAACATCAGCTGAGCTGCGTTAAGTAATACGAGAAAAAGAACCAGGTAGATAGAGTATCGCGCAGCTGGGAAAAACTGACACCCCCTGATGATGTGCAACAAATACAAAGTCGCAGCGAATGCAGTGCCGGTACACACTAAGGTAAAATAATATATTTTAATCTTAGCGAGCCTTTCCATTTCAGATAACAAGATAAAATCAGCCACCTGGCTACTTATTATGTAAAAGGTCAGACAAGCAACTGCCGTTAGAAAACATGAATGTAGCTTATGGTCTTCGGGCGTTTTCAACGAGGCACTGCCACCAAAAAACAAACTGAATCTGTGCTGCTTAAAATAATATAGCAAATACACGACAACCATTAGTTGTAATAAGCGCAGAGCCCACCCGGTTACTACATAAAACTCATTCATGTTTAGTCCTTTTAAAGTCTCCGTACTAGCAGTTATCAGCGCTCAAAATACGCATCTGCTTTGGTTGAAGCCCATCACCGGTGCTGCCACCGCCAAAAACCTCAGCAAGTTTTTCATGCGGTAGGTTAAAACCGTTCAGTTGTTTGAGCTTCTTTGATTTCACACTTAAACGGCGACCAATTTGTTTTGTAGTAGCTTTCATGGTTTTTTCCTTATGTTTCATTGGATAGTGCAGCCCAGCCACTTGCTATAGTGATGTTAAACAAGCGAAACTAAACACTCAATCTTAATTTAACAAAAAATCAACTAAAATAGCTATGACCAAGCTGGTTTGACAGATACATCCAGTCTTAAGTTACCATGAAAATATTAATATGAAAGGCATCGTTATAAAATATATTGCGACGAATTACAATCAAATGTCTAAATAACAAAAGCTTATACTACTATTCAAGAGCGAGCTGATAGCCAGTGTTCAGACCACTAGCATAAGTAGTCAGTTAACTGGGTAATTGTCCCTGATAAATACACACTCGGTTACGGCCCGCGTGCTTTGCCTCATACAGCGCTTCATCTGCTTGTTTTAAAAGAACTTTACCACTTTTCATGCCTGGCTGATAAAAAGCCACACCAAAACTGGCCGAAATTGTAAATAGTGTATCTTTTGCAGTAAAACTTAACTCAGTCAAGTCGCAGCGCAAACGCTCCAGATAAACCAGCACCTTATCCTGCTCACATTCGGGGATCAAAATACAGAATTCCTCGCCGCCAATGCGCGCCACCAAATCAGAACTACGGCTGGATGCCAGTAAGAACCGCGCCACCTCTTTGAGCACCTCATCACCCATATCATGGCCCCACTGATCATTGATCTTTTTAAAGTAATCAATATCGAGCAGAACCAAAGCAAACAAGCACCCGTACCGTGTAGAACGGTCCAGTTCCTGCTCAAAACGCAGGGTGAAAAAGCGCCGATTAAACAGGCTTGTCAGCGGATCCTGGTTTGCCGTTTTTTCCAGCAAGGCATTCGCCTTTGTCAGCTCTGCGGTGCGCTCATCAATTTTGTCCTGCAGGTTTTCATTCAGTGCCCTGAGTGTGTGCATCATATAACTAAAATGTGCGGTCAGTTCGCGAACCTCCTGCCAGCCACGCGTCACCCTTGGGGGATCGATCAGCTCTCCTTCATGGGTGACTTTCTCAATATAAGTCTTCAGGTTTTCAATCGGTTGAGAAATGTAGATCGACAAGCCAACACCAACAATCACGGCCAGCAGAACAATCCCAAGTTCCGCAGCATAAATGACCGTGCGATTGGCATACACCATGGCATTCACTTCGCTTTCATCCATCTTGGCCACCAGTCCCCAACCCAACTGGTCAATATAGCGGGTTGATGCCAGCACGGGGACACCGCGATAATCCGGAGATTGCTCAAGCACCAGTTCATTACCTGACAGAGCTTGTATGATGGGCACAGTGCCTTGTGTAAAGGCCACTGTGCGCGTAAATGCCGCCTTGGGATCGTATTTCAAAGGAGTCGCAAACAGCGCATCGCCATTGTCGTTCTGCATGGCTATCAGCCACTCTCCGGTTTGGCCCAGACCGGTGCGGTCCCGGACCAGCTGATTCAAAAACTGAGTTGAGAAGTCAACCTTAACATAGCCCACTAACCGCCCGTCCAGCAGCAAGGGCGCAACCCGGCTAAGCTGCACCACCCCATTATGCTGCTCAAGACGGATCGGACGGTCTTCAAATTGTGCAGACGCCAGGCTGCTGAGCTTTTCAAACCCATGCGTTGCTGTCACAAACTGACCCTGGTGGTCAAACACCCCAATACTTTTAAGATAAGATCTATCTAAGGCTGCATCATTGATGATCCGGGTAATGTGTGCCTGGTATTGCGCGTCGCGAGTGTCATTCCAAAGCACCAGCGAGCGACGCAATTGGGTTCTGCTGGCAATTTGCGCGACATTGTCGTTTGCCCGCTCAACCCCGGCCAGGATCCGCAGTTTAGCAATTTGAGAAATGGCGCTCAGATTGGACTTCACCTGCTCCCGATACTGCACGCCCATGTAGCTGTTAAGAGAATACAGCCCGATAAAGAGCGGCAGTGCCGTCACTAAGATAAAGGTTGCGATAAGCAGGTGTTTTAACTTCACATGCGCCAGTCATACAGCTTGAGCGATCTAATGAGAATAGCACAGGCTCAGCACATTGCGAGCCAAGCAATAATGCAACCAACTAAATAGCGAATTTATGCCAGCAGATACAATCAGTAAAACGGTATACACTCGCTGTGTTATGTTGCACCTGGATTGCTATCACATTCTGCTCTTTACCCGATTGGTCGCCTGAGCCGTGGCCGGGTCGTCAGGCCAGAAATGTTTGGGATAGCGCCCTTTCATCTCTTTTTGTACCTCACGATAGCTGGACTGCCAGAAGTGCGCCAGATCCTGCGTCAGCTGCAATGGCCGCTGTGCAGGAGAAAGTAGCTCCATAAGCACCGGTATTCGCCCTTCACACAAGACCGGGCTGTGGCTCATGCCGTATACTTCTTGCATGCGCACCGACAAGCGCGCCGGACCGTCCAGCTGATACTGCACACGTATACTGGAACCGCTGGGTACGGTAATGCGCGGTGGCAGTATCGCTTTAAGGCGTTGCTGTTGTGCCCACTCCAAGTTACTTAGCAAAGCAGTATGGAGATCGAGCTTTTTCAGTTGCGGCAATTGCCGCATGTCATCTAAATAAGGAGCAAGCCAGGTTTCCAGGCGCGCCAGTAAGCTGGTTTCATCCAGGTCCTGAAACTCCTGTGGATAAAACTGCTGCGCCAGTGCCATCCGTATTAAAAGATCCTCACAATCCGAATAGGCATTGAATATCGCCAGACCTTGCTGGCGCACCAGAGCCAACCAGGCCTGAGTGCGCAGTGTTGTGTCTACCGGTCCCTGCGCGGGCTTAGCCATGTAAACCCAGTGACCGAGGTAAGTGCGTTGCTCATGAATAAACTGCGCCGATTTTTGCTCAAACTCACATACATCACGCTCAGAAAACAGGTAGGGCAAAGCCGCTTGTAACTGCTTAGGCTCAAACGCCGTGGCGCTGAAGATCTGCTGACCTTTGTGCCCCCCTAGCTCGGCAATCGCCAGATAGCTGGCATCCAGCCAGTATGCCTTGTGCGCGTTCACACCGGCCCCATTGGCCAGCACCCAGCCCTGTCCACGCCGTTTGGCAAGGCGATCCGGAAACGCGAGTGCAATAACGATTGGCAAGTGCTCAATCGCAAGGTCTTCTTTAGTTTGCTGAAGCTGGGCACGACGCAGCCAATAGGATAACTGCTGACGAAATGCACCATGCGGTTTTGCTACTTGCTGTTGCAGGGCAATGCTCAGCTCAGGGCTGGATGATAGTCGGCTCTCTAACAGCGCAATCATATAGCAACCAAGGCGGGTAATGCCCGGATATTCAGCTTCAAGTTGCTTTGATTTTAACAGCATATGCCCGTATCTGGGATCCGCGCCCAGTGCCTGAACCTGCTTGCCCAGGGCTGTAACCCGGTCACGATCATCAATCAGCTCTAAACTAAGCAGCAAGGCTTGCGCCTTGGCCAACTGCGCCTCGCTTGGCGTATCCAGCAGTGCCAGTTCATGTACTTCGCTGCCCCAGACTTTGGCCTCCAACATTAAGCCACTCAGATCACTGCACAAAATATCCGGGCGGTCATGGGCATCACGGCGTTCGAACAATGCCTGGCTGCCAAGGCGATATACCACCCCAGCTTCGATACGACCTGCTCGCCCCGCTCGTTGTACCGCAGAGCTACGCGAAATAGATTGGGTCACCAGTTCGCTCACACCGGTGCGCAAATTATACTGAGCAGCCCGCCGTTTACCGCTGTCAACAACGATGCGGATCCCTTCTATCGTTAATGAGGTTTCGGCGACGTTGGTGGTCAACACCACTTTGCGCTTACCAGCAGGTGCCGGCTCAATCGCCGCCTGCTGAGCTTGCTTATCCTGATCGCCAGATAGCGTTGCCAGTATCAGTTCGGGGTAAGATGAGAGCGTATCCTGCAGGGCATCTGCAACATAGCGAATTTCTTTTTGCCCGGGTAAAAAGACCAGAATACTACCGCTCTGCTCGTGTAAGGCCTGACGGACCATTGGCGGGATTTGCTCCAGCCAGCGGCTTTCATCTTTGAGCGGCACATACACTTCGTCAATTGCAAAGCTGCGTCCATCTGAGCGCACCAGCGGACAGGATAAAAACGTTTGATACCGCTCACTGTCGAGCGTTGCCGACATCACCAGTACATGCAAGTCATCACGCAATGCCTGTTGCGACTCCAGCGCAAAGGCCAGCGCAGTATCGGCCGCCAAAGAGCGCTCGTGAAATTCATCAAAAATGAGCAAATCAACGCCCTGCAATTCAGGATCTGCCTGAAGCAGGCGCGTTAATGTGCCTTCGGTCACAATCTCCAGCTGAGTACGAGCGGATACTTTTACTTCCTGACGGATCCTAAGCCCCACCCGCTCACCAACAGGCTCGCCTAATTGCGTCGCCAAAAAGCTGGCAATATTGCGCGCTGCCAGACGCCTCGGCTCCAGCATAATGATGCGTTTAAAGTGCCCATCCAGCATCAGCTGTAGCGGCAGCCAGGTAGATTTACCTGCCCCCGGCGGAGCCTGTAACAACACACGAGGTTGCGTGGTTAATTGCGAGACAAGTTCATTGTAGACGGCCTGAATGGGTAGCGCTGTGATCATTTTTACTGCTGTGTTAAATCCAATATAGGGCTAGTTTATACTAAATCGGGCGATGAAGTGACTCGTTGTGAGGCACATGCCTGTAGTGGTGCTGCTGGTTAATCAAGCACACTAAAACCGACAGATAAAAATAGACAAGCAGTGAGTCAAAGTGGGATGATCAGGGCCCACAGTTGTAAGCCACTTTGCGAGTAAAAACAGTGGTTAGCTGTAAACCAGACAAACATATCAAAGGACCCTATGACCCCCAGTGCACACCTGATGATGAGCTGGCTGTGCGGCGCCAGCACTGTAGTAACAAAACGTGAACGCATACTCATAACCTTAGCGGGCCTGACACCCGATCTGGACGGTGCCGGGTTGCTGATAGACTGGCTCACAGGGACCACCCGATACTATCAACAATGGCATCATGTCTTCGGCCATAACCTGGTGTTTGCCGTGGCTATTGCAACCTGCGCCGGGTTATTGGCTCACACCAGACAAGCGCGTGTCTGGCTGATGTCCTTTGTTGCGATACATTTGCACTTGTTCACTGATTTGATTGGCTCCAAAGGCCCAGATGGTTACCAGTGGCCCATCGAGTATTTGTATCCGTTTAGCAATACCAGTTTGACCTGGCAAGGCCAATGGGCACTTAACGCCTGGCAAAATCAACTCATTTGGTTGGCACTTTTGCTGGCATGTATCAGCTATATCAGGCGCAAAAACATCTCATTTTTCGAACTATTTGGCAGCAAACTGGATGAGGCTGCGCGCTCACTCTGTATCCGGCTCAGCGCCAGATATTTCAGGTAATCGTGTATAGAAAAAGCTTACGACACGAGGGCGACGCAAGCCTGATACTGGTTACGCCCTGCTTCTTTGGCGTGATACAAAGCGTCATCGGCTTGTGCTATCAGTTGCGCCGGCGTTGTGGCTTTGCTACTGCCGGTGCAGGATACGCCCACACTCACAGTCACATGTTTATGGGGAGACATTGGATGGACAATGGCCAAATCGGATATACTTTTTACAATGTCACTGGCAAACTGCTGGGCGCTGTGCACGGATGTGTCGGGTAACAACACCGCGATTTCCTCGCCGCCATAGCGGCAAACTAAGTCGACCGGGCGACGCGCACACAAAGATACCTGCCGGGTCACACTTTTTAGTGCCTGATCCCCTTCGAGGTGGCCCAGGCTGTCATTGAATTTTTTGAAAAAGTCGATATCGATAAGCAGCAATGCCAGCGGCACACGACGGCGCAAACTGTCTTTTAATAGTCGCTCAATTTCGATGTCAAAAAAGCGCCGGTTATAGAGTTCTGTCAGACCGTCAACAAAAGACTGGTTAGTCAGAATATCGGCCTGTACCTTGTATTTGAGGTGGGTGGTGATCCGTTTAACCAGGGTACTGGCAACTAAAGGTTTTTCGATAAAATCCACAGCCCCGGCATCCCAGCACTTTTCCTGCGTTTTAGGGTCTTGATTAGAAGTGATAAAAATCAGGGGAATATCGGCCAGTTCAGGGTCTGATTTAAGCTGCTGACACGCCTCAAGGCCGGACATGCCCTCTAAATGAATATCCATGATGATCAAGTCTGGTTTAATTTTATGGCACACTTTTAACGCGGTTTCGGCACTTTCAAAACTCACCGTGCGGCAAACAGGCTTTAATATGGCGCTTACCAGCTTGCGGATCACCTTTGCATCGTCAACTACCAATACCGTACAACTCTCGATACTGTGTACAATTTCAAACATCGAATTCCATCCCGTTTACCCTGGGTTATACCACTGTGTACCCGCAAAAATGCAGGGTTAACCACCTGATTTTATTAACAAGGGTACTTCTAACACAGTTTATTATACCAATTTGCTTAATTAAGTGTTCTATTTTGAGGCGAGAAAATATGTTCGATAACTAGGCAAAAATTTTGCTATTTA